>JANNWY010000282.1:0-8130 GCA_031409335.1 Chthoniobacteraceae bacterium
ACAGTGCCCGCGGGTGCTCCCGCGTAGCGGACTTCGGAGTGCTGCTTCACGCCGGTGACATCGGCGAAATCGACTTCGAGCGTGCGCCCTTTGCTGGCGGGTTTCCAACCGCCGAGCGCATAGGCGAGTACGCCGAGCAGCACGAGGCTGCACGCGATGACGGAAAGCGCGACGAAGTAATCGGAGGCGTTTTTTTTCATGGGAAAAGCGCGGGCCAAAGTCCGCGGACGGAATGCCTGCGCTACATAGTTGGCGGCACCGTGTTCGTCCAGCGCTCGCAATTGCGATCCGCGCCGTCGGGTGTGATGCAAAGTGGCAGCAGCGCGCGGCTACTTGGCCGCTTCCAATTCCCAATGGAAAAAACGCGCGACAGTGCATGGCTCTTTCAGCGATTGTCGGCGATGTGATGACGATGCTTCTCCATTTGACGGGACGATTGATTTTGGCTGCCGCGTTTTTCGCGGTGTCGCTTGCGCACGCGCAGGACGTGCCGGATGCGAAGATGATCTTGAAGACCGTGCGCGTCGCGCAGTCGGCGCAGAATCGCACCGTGACCGGGAAGCTGCGGACGGGCAGGAAGGCGATCCCTTTCACGCTGAAATTCGATGGCGAGACGATGCGGTGGGATTTCACCGATCCCGCGCAAACGCTGCTGCTGCGGCTCGGGGCAAATGAAGCGCGACTGGAGGAAATCGGGAAGGGTGGCCCGACGAAAGTCACGGGGGCGAAGTTCGACGACAAGGTGCGCGACAGCGATGTGAGCTATGAGGATTTGTCGATGCGCTTTCTTTACTGGCCGACGGCGGAGGTCGAGGGCGAGCAGACGATGGTGCTGACGAAATGCTGGATCGTGCGGGTGGAGCCGCCCGCGAAAAACGATTCGCAATACAGCAAAGTGAAGCTGTGGATTTCCAAGGCGGATGGGGCGCTGATGCAGGCCGAGGCTTACGGTCACGACGGGAAGTTCGCGAGACGTTTCAAAGTTCTGAGCGGGCAAAAAATAGACGAGGGTTTGTGGATGCTGAAGCAGATGCGCATTGAGGCAGCGACCTTGAGCGGGCGCGCGGATGCGACGCCGACTTACCTCGAAATCGACAAACCGAAATCGTAGGCACGCATGAATCTCCCTGTCGTGATGTCCATCGCCGGCTCGGACAACAGCGCCGGAGCCGGGGCGCAGGCGGATTTGAAAACGATCAGCGCGCTCGGGGCCTACGCGGTCACCGCGATCACCTGCGTGGTCGCGGAGGTTCCGGGGAAAGTGAGCGCGATTCAGCCGATCGAGCCGCGGATCGTCGCGGAGCAGATTCGGCTGCTGTTCGAGGCGTTTCCGGTCGCGGCGGTGAAAACCGGGATGCTGTATTCGCGCGAAATCATCGAAGCCGTCTGCGACGCGCTCCAATCCACAATCCGCAATCCGCAATCCGCAATTCCGCTGATCGTCGATCCGGTGATGGTGGCGACTGGCGGCGATCCGCTTTTGCGCGACGATGCCATCGCGCTTTATCGCGAGCGGCTGTTCCCGATGGCGGACGTGATCACGCCAAACCTGGATGAAGCCGGTGTGCTGCTCGGGCACCCGCTCGCGAGCCTCGATGAAATGCGCATCGGCGGACGCGAACTCGAGGAGCTTTTTGGCACCGCCTTTCTCCTAAAAGGGGGTCATCTCCGCGAAGCCATCGCGACCGATCTGCTTTTCGCCGATGGCGAAATCCACGAGTTCACCGCGCCATTCGTCCCCGGTGTTTCGACTCACGGCACGGGTTGCTCTTACGCCGCGGCCATCGCCGCGTCGCTAGCGCACGGTGAGTCACTCGTGCAAGCGGTCGCGACTGCGAAACGCTTCATCAGCAAAGCGATCACCCACTATTTGCGCTGGGAAAAAGACGGCCGCACGACTGACGCGCTGCACCACTTCGCGTCGCTGCACGGCGGCTAAAGCTCCGATTCCTTTCGAACTGCGTTCCATCGCGTCGAATGTCCCGCGCCTTGCCCGTGGAGCGGACACCACTGATTTCACGCTGCCCAAAATTACGCGCGCCAGCGCTGCTTTCCTGTGTGGCCTTCGGCGCTCGAAACCCATGGCGCGACTGAGCGCCGCCAGCCACCGGGGGAATGCGTCCGACAATTTCGCGAAACTCGATCATCGCCATACGCGCTGCCTTGCCACCGCCAGTGCGCTCCCTATAACTCTCCCCAATGTCGTCTCCGGAACTAATCGAACCTTTTGGTCTGAAAAATGGACGGCATCTCGACGACCTCGAACACAAGGCGATCGACGAGGATGAATACAAACCGAAGCTCAAGGAGCAGCAACTCCGGCTGCTGAATCATCAACTCACGCTGCATGATTCCAAGCGGTCGATCATCATCGTTTTCGAGGGGCCGGACGCGGCGGGAAAAGGTGGCGCGATCAAACGAGTCGTCGAGCGGCTCGACCCGCGCCTGTTGCGGGTGCATTCCATCGTGAAACCGACGGCGGAGGAGTATCAACATCACTACCTCTGGCGTTTTTGGAACAAGTTGCCGCAGGATGGGCAGATGGTGATTTTCGATCGCTCATGGTACGGCCGCGTGCTGGTGGAGCGGGTGGAAAATTTCGCGTCGGACAAGGAGTGGAAACGCGCCTATCAGGAGATTGATGAATTCGAGCGGCTGCTGACGGATGACGGGGCGATCATCATCAAATTTTATCTGCACATCACCAAGGACGAGCAGTTGCTGCGATTCAAGCGGCGCGAGGGCGATCCTTACAAACACTGGAAGATCAGCGATGAGGACTGGCGCAATCGGCGCAAGTGGGATCAGCACAATCAGGCGGCTGAGGCGATGTTTGACAAGACCTCGACTGGCATCGCGCCGTGGCACGTCGTGCCGGCGAATTTCAAATGGTTTGCCCGCGTGAAAGTGGTGAAGGCCGTGGTCGATCGCATCGAACAGGCGGGCATCAAGTAGTGAAGGCGTTCACGATGCGGGCATGGGCACTGGCGGCCGTCGCGGCGATGATCGTGACGGGCGCCGGATGCGAGAAACTTTTTCAGAAAGACTCCGAGCGGACGCTCGATGCGGGTGACAAAAAAGCGGCGGCGGGTGATGTGCGGATGGCGATCAAACTGTACGAAGCAGCGCTGGATGGCACCGCGCGGACGGCGGAGGTGCATTACAAGATCGCGCTGATCTACGACGATAAACTTCGGGAAACGGTGAGCGCGCTGCATCACTTCGAGCGCTATCTCCAACTCGCGCCGCAGGGCGTGCGTGCGAATGATGTGAAGGAGCGCAAGAAACAGGCGTCGCTCCGGCTCGCGGAAACGCTGAAGAGCGGGGGCTTCATGAACCAGGCGGAGGCCGCGCGTTTGAGTAAGGAGAATCTGGATTTGAGAATGCTGCTCGTGAAACTCAAGGCCCAGAAAGCCGCGCCCGCGCCCGCGTCGGGGACGACGGCGAAGGGTGCGCTGGTGAAGAAAGAGATCCCGGCCGGCGCGCGGACTTACACGGTCCAAAAGGGCGACACGCTGGCTTCGATCGCGGCGAAATTTTACAAAAACAAAGCGCGCTGGCAGCAGATCCGCGATGCGAACTTCGAGAGTGTGAAAGGAACGCCGCCGATCCGCGCGGGGCAGGTGCTGATGATTCCGTAGCTCGCTCGCGCGTTACTTCCCGCGTCCGCGGAACCACTCGACGAATCTCGGAATGCCCTCCGCGATCTGCGTGTGCGGATCGTAGCCGAGGAGCGCGCGCGCTTTTGAAATGTCCGCGTAGGTCAGCGGCACGTCGCCGGGTTGCTCGGGCATTTTGTGGATGACCGCTTTTTTTCCGAGCGCCCGCTCGATCGCGGCGATGAGATCATTGAGCGTCGTCGTCTGGCTTTCGCCGAGGTTGAAAACCTCGCACTTTTCGCCCTCAAAAGTCAGGCACGCGGCGACGCCCTGGATGATGTCGTCGATGTAGGTGTAGTCGCGGCGGGTGGTGCCGTCGCCGAACTGATGGATCGGCAGGCCTGCGTCGATGGATTTTGTGAAGGAGTGGATGGCGAGATCGGGGCGCTGCCGCGGGCCATAGACGGTGAAGAAGCGCAGGTTGATCGTGCGCATTCCGTAAAGGTGCGCGTAGTTCGAGCAGAGCTGCTCGGCGGCGAGCTTCGTGGCGGCGTAGGGCGAGATGGTGGCGGTGAGCGCCATGTCTTCGCGAAACGGCGCGCTTTTCAAAATGCCGTAAACGCTCGAGCTGGAGGCGCAGATGAAACGCGGGACGGCAGCCGCGTGCGCCGCCTCGAGCAGATGCCAGGTGCCGGTGATGTTGGTGTCAATGTAAAGTTTCGGATCCTTGATGGATGGCCGCACGCCGGCCCGCGCGGCGAGATGCACGATGGTGTCGAACTTTCCGCCATGCACGATCCGTGAGATCGCGCCCGCGTCGCGCAGGTCGGCCTGCTGAAGCTGGATGGCATCGCGCACCGCGGCGAGGTTTGCGTGTTTGATGGCCGGATCGTAGAAGTCGTTGAAGTCATCCAGGACGCTGACGGAGTGGCCGAGCGCGAGGCATTTTTCCACGAGATGAGAACCGATAAAGCCAGCGCCGCCGGTCACGAGAATATTCATCCGCACACGCTATCCGCGGAGGAAAAATCCGGGCAAGAGAAAGTTCCCGCGCGCATTCAGACGTCGTGACGGGGAAATGGTTTGACACGATTTTGGGCGGGTGAGATACAGCCGAAACATTCCCAATAAATCATGGCCGACGAAACTTCCTCCGACCCGAACGACGACGCGACAAAGAACGACACGATTCGCATCACCCTTCCTCCCAAAAGTGAGGCGCCAGCCGTGAAGCGCGAGACCGTCCGCATCAACGTGCCCGGAAAGCCAGCCGCGCCGATCGGCACCGCTCCAAAGAAGGAAACCACCAAGCTGCCCACCACCGCATCCAGCGGCGGTCCCGCGCCAATGCCTCCCGGCCCGCCGCGTCCGCCATCCGCGATCGGCGCACCCCCTTCCAAACCCATGGCACCGGGAATGCCGCCGCCAAAGCCACCCTCGCTCGGCGCGCGCCCCACCGTCCCGCTGAAGCCCATGCCCGCCGCGCCGCCCGCCGGAGCCGAGCCTGTGGTGCAAAAGTCGGCGCAGCCAAAGAAGGAGACCGCGCGCATCACTCTCCCGCCGGAAGGCGCGGCAAAACCGACGCTTCCCAAAGCGACGGTGAAGATGCAGCAAACCCAACCTCTTCAGGCGCGACCACAGTCCGCGATCACCGCCGCACCCACCTTCCAGGCAGCTCCGCTTTCCATGCAATCCTCCTCCTCCGCAGATCCGGCCATCAACCCGCTGGCCATCGCCGCCCTCGTGCTGGCGCTCGCCGCCCTCGCCACGGCGTATCTCGCCTTCAGTGCTGCCTCCATCAGTTAATCAGACATGGCCAGCGCAAACGTCACCGAAATCACCGACGCGAATTTTGACGCGGAGGTGACCAAATCCACGCTCCCCGTACTACTCGACTTCTGGGCGCCGTGGTGCGGCCCGTGCCGCCAAATCGGGCCGATCATCGAGGAAATCGCCAACGAACGCGTCGGCAAAGCCAAGATCGGCAAGATCAACGTGGATAACAATCAGGAGCTCGCGGCCCGCTTTCAGGTCCGCTCCATCCCGATGCTGTTGTTCCTCAAGGACGGCGAAGTCCGCGACCAACTCGTCGGCGCAGGCACCGGAAAAGCCGGGCTGCTCGCCAAGCTCGACGCGCTCGCGTAGTCCGCCCGTCGATTCTCTTTTCAAAACGCCGCGCGCCTTCGGGTTCGCGGCGTTTTTGTCTATTCCGGCACTTCGATCTGGCTGCGCGAATACAGCACACAATTGCCGCCAATCCCCACCCGCTCGCCGCGATCTTCGCACCACAATTCACCGCGCCGCGCCGAGAGTTGGCGCGCGTGCAGGTGCGCTTTTCCCAAACGCGCCGCCCAATACGGCGTGAGTGTCGAGTGCGCCGAACCCGTCACGGGATCCTCGGGGATTCCCGCGCCCGGCGCGAAAAAGCGCGACACGAAATCGCAGTCGCTGCCCGGTGCCGTGACGATGATCCCGAGGCAATCCAGCACCGCGAGTTGTGAAAAATCCGGCGCGAGCGAAAGCACTTCCTCCTCCTTCTCGAAGACCGCGAGATAATCGCGCGTCTTCCAGCATTCCCGCGGAATCCAGCCCAGCCCGCCCGCCAGCGCTGCGGGAACTTCCGAGCGCGCGGCTTTCATCGCGGGGAAATCCAGCGTGATCCGCGCACCGTCGTGACGCGCACCGAGTACACCGCTTTTCGTATGAAAAAGGACCTCTGCCGCCGTGTGCGCGAGTTCCGAAAAAATCACGAACGCGGACGCCAGCGTGGCGTGTCCGCAGAGATCGACCTCGACTGACGGCGTCATCCAGCGCAGTTCAAAATCGTCGCCCTTGCGGACGAGAAACGCGGTCTCCGACAGATTGTTTTCGAGCGCGATTCTTTGCAGCATCGCGTCCGGCAGCCACGCTGGCAGCAGACAAACTCCCGCGGGATTGCCGCCGAAAACGCGATCGGTGAAGGCATCGACTTGGTAGTAGGGAATGGTCATGGGAAAGGGCATCAAAGCACTGCGCGCAAATCCGCGGCAAGCGCATCCACATCCTGCGGCTGCGTGTCCCACGTACACATAAAGCGGCAGCCGCCCGCACCGATGAAAGTGTAGAACAGCCAGCCCTTCGCGCGCAGTGCGTCGATCGCATGGGCGGGGAGTTCCGCGAAGACGCCATTTGCCTGACGCGGGAAAAGCAGCGTCACGCCCGGCAGATTCCCGAGCGCCTGTTCGAGTCGCGCCGCCATCGCATTCGCGTGCGCCGCGTGCCGCAGCCACGCGCCGTCTTGCAGCATCCCGACCCACGAGGCGCTGAGGAACCGCATCTTCGATGCGAGCTGCCCGGCCTGCTTGCAGCGGTAGTCGAATTCCCGCGCCATCTCGCGATTGAAAAAAACCACCGCCTCGCCGATCACCATCCCGTTTTTCGTCCCGCCAAAACACAGCGCATCGACTCCGGCCTGCCACGTCAGTTCCTTCGGCGCGACCCCGAGCGAGGCCACCGCATTCGCAAATCGCGCGCCGTCCATGTGCAGCTTCAAATCAAACGCCTTCGTCTTCGCCCAGATCGCCTTGAGTTCATCCGGCGAATACACCGTGCCGACCTCGGTGGCATTCGTCACGCTCACCGCGCGCGGTTTTGGAAAGTGAACGTCGGTGCGTTTCTTCACGGTTTGCTCGATCGCGGCGGGCGAGATTTTGCCCAGTGCGCCGGGCAGCATCAGGATCTTCGTTCCATTGGAAAAAAACTCCGGTGCGCCGCATTCGTCCGTCTCCACATGCGCGAGTTCGTGGCAGAGGATCGAGTGATAACTCTGGCAGCACGAAGCCAGCGTGAGCGAGTTCGCCGCCGTCCCGTTGAACACAAAAAACACCTCGCAATCCGTCTCAAAGATCTCCCGGAACAAATCCGCCGCGCGCGCCGTCCAAGGATCGTCGCCGTAAGATCGTGCATGTCCATGATTCGCCTCCGCCAGTGCCGCCCAAGCCTCTGGGCAGATGCCGGAATAGTTGTCGCTGGCGAACTGGCGGCGGGAAGAATCAGGATCGGGCGTGACGAGTGTGCGCATGGTTTTGCCGCAGAATCAGACACAACTCCCGCCCGTCGGGCAATGGCGCGTGTCATTATTTGGGGGAAAGGGGGTGTGTTAAAAGTAGTACCAAAAAAGGCCGGGCGGCGCAAGTAGGGCAGGCGCCCCGCCTGCCAAAGTCCGCCGGGCGCCTCGCCCGGAGACAGAAGAGTCGGAAGCGTCAGCGGGCGGGGCGCCCGCAGGACTTTTGACAGGCGGGGCGCCTGCCCTACTTGCGCGGACCACTCTCTTTCGCACGACACTAAATCACACCCGGGGAATGGGGAGGTTCAGCGCAACCTCGGCATTCCGCTCAACGCTGCGCATTAACAGCCTGTTGAAAAACCCTCCAAGGCTTTGATGGCAGTAAGATCTAAACTGACATGTTCCAACGACGCGAAGCTAACGAAGAACAAAGTGAGTTCTGGGTGCAGACCTCTCAGCTGCCGGCGGCGGTGCCTTCTGCCTTTT
>JANNWY010000283.1:0-7212 GCA_031409335.1 Chthoniobacteraceae bacterium
CCTTTGCCTGGGCCAGCCGCTTCCGCCGCCTGGCGCGGGACTATGAACGATTACCCTCGTCAGTTGCCGGCCTCCATTGCCTGGCTTTCATGACCCTCATGCTCCAATCCCTCCTCCGGTAAAGTGCAGAAGACGCTCTAAATGAATTGATTCGGGTCAAAAATGATCTCTCGAGGGCCAAGGACATTAGCGATGAACTTCGAATTCTGAAGAGTGATTTGGCTACTGCCGAGGCAGCAAGAGCGGCTAAGCTTTCGGCTGTAAAGGGGGGAGTTCGCGTGGATACGAGAGTTGCGCAAGAATTCTGCCAAGTGGTTGCGGATACTTTACGCGCTTGGAAGTATCCGCTGGACGGCACGGTGGCCTTTGATCCGACGAAGTTCGACCTTGTCATCGGAAATCAAAACCGAGGCAGCATGGGAAAGGGATTGCGCGCGATCACCCACGCTGCATTTGTGATCAGCTTGATGCGCTACTGCTGGCAAAAAGATCTGCCCCATACGGGGTTCGTTGTTATTGATAGCCCATTAAACCCTTTCAGAGGGAAGGCGATGTCGACTGGTCCGGATGCTGCGATCAATGAGGAGATTAAAGAGTGCTTTTATCGGGATCTCGCTGCCGATGTTAGCGGCAGTCAGTATGTAATTTTTGAGAATACCGAACCGCCGGCAGATCTCTTGTCACAGATTAACTACATTCAATTCACCGGAAATTCTTCCGCCGGAAGATACGGCTTTTTTCCGATGCTGTAAAAGACTCCCATCCGCTTTCGATGCTCTCCCGTTTCCTCGCCCTCTTCGTCCTTGTCGGAACCACCTTCGCGCAGACGACGACTCCGCCGCAGACTGCGACGGTGGAGGTCTGGCCGGAGGGGAAGATGCCGGGCAAGGGCGCGAAGGAACCCGAGGCGGAGGTGCCGCGGAATGACGGCTTTCACCGCATCACCAATGTCAGCCGGCCCACATTGAAGCTGTTTCCGGCGCAGCGGAAAGACGGCGCGGCGGCGGGCCATTCGACAGGCTCAGCCCAGGCGCCGGCGATGATCGTCTGTCCCGGCGGGGGTTACGGCTACACGGTCATCGACAAGGAGGGCACCGAGATCGCGGCGTGGCTGAACTCGGCGGGGATCAGCGCGCTGGTGCTGAAGTATCGCACGCCCAACAACCGCGCAGGGGCGCTGCAGGATGCCAGCGCGCCTTGAGCCTCGCCCGGGAGCGCGCGGCGGAATGGAACGTCGATCCGCAGCGGCTCGGCATCATCGGCTTCTCCGCCGGCGGCCATCTCGCGGCGCGGACGAGCACGGGCTTCGGCGAACACAGCTACCCGGCCATCGATGCGATCGACCAAAAGAGCTGTTGGCCGGAATTTGCCGTGCTCGTTTACCCGGCTTACCTCGACGATAAGGCGGGCGGCGTCTCCCCGGAGCTGAAGCTCACCGCCGCGATCCCGCCCACGCTCATCGTCCACAACGCGGACGACAAGACCCACGTGGTCGGCAGCAAGATCTACGACGCCGCGCTCACCGCGGCGAAGGTGCCGCATGAATTTACCTTCTACCCCACCGGTGGCCACGGCTACGGCCTGCACTGCCAGGGTGAAGCCAAAGCCTGGCCGGAGGATACGCTGAAGTGGCTGCACGCGGTGCTGCCGGCGCTCGGGAAGTGAGCGCGGGTGCGTAGGCGAAGTTCGAGAACCGTTTCCTCCAGCCGTGAATCCCGAACTTCAAGCACATCATCCAATCCAAGGAAGCGGAACGCCGCCGCCTGCGCGCGCTGCCGTGGCTGGAAAAGCTGGAGATGCTCGACCGGCTGCGCGAGCGGCACCTTTTTTCCAGCAGATGCAGCCACGCCTGGCAGGAACACGCTTGGCGGCGAGTTGATCGCTCGGCCAGGTCGGCCTTTGCGGGTGGAACTCCGGCGCGATTGAGGTCATGTTCGCGGGATGAAACCAGTGACGGGTTATCACCTCATCGGGCCGGACGACCTGCAGTGGCGTCCGTCGAATTTGATGCGCATCCCGAACGCGGATTTTCTGGAGCGGACGGGGAGCGAGAACCTGGGCGCGCGGCTGTGGCGGTTGCCGCCGGGGAGCGCGAATACTCTGCACAAGCATATCCGGCAGGAGGAATTTTACTTTGTGCTCGAAGGCGTGGGGCGGATGCGCATCGGCGGGGAGACGCTGACGGTGCCGAAGCACGGCGGCGTGCTCGTGGGGCCGGAGCAATTGCGGCAGGTCTTTAACGACACCGCCGCCGAGGTGCTCTGGCTGATCGTCGGCGCGCCGGAGGAGTTGGAATTCCTCCAAGGCTCGAAGTCGCAGATGGATCTCTCGCTCTTCTACCCGGAGGATCCGACGCAACTCCCGCCGGAACTCGCTGGCAAGAAGTGGCCGCCGGACGACGCGCGCTGAGCGGCGATCTTTCCTTGGATTCGCAGGTCACACATGAAAACGCCGGGCAACAGATAGTCATCACCCTCCAAACCGGACGCACCGAGGATCACGCCCGGTGGCGCGGGTCGATCCACTCGAGCTCGATACCTTCGCCCGCCAGCCAGTCGCGGGCAAACGCCGCGTAGGCGCGGTCGCGGAACGCAAACCATTCCTCGCGCAGCGCGAGGTCGCCGTGGACGACGTCTTTGAAATGGCGAAAGGGCTTGCTGCGCGCCAAGGCCTCGATCACCGCGCGGCGGCTGCGTGATTCGGGGAGCGAGAGCGCGAATTGCTCCATGACCTCGAAGCTCGCGCGCCCGGCGAGCTTTTCGACCAGGCAGTAGCGGTCGGTCTCGTCGGCGTCGAGCTTTTCGCACCACTCGTCGTAGTCGTCGTCGCCCTCCATGACCGCGATGATCTCGCCCGTCTCGGTGTCGAGGTAATGCTGGATCTGATCGGAGCCCCAGCCTTCGAGGGCCATGATGAGTCCCTCGAGATCGACCTTCAGCTTTTTCCTCGGCTCGCTGTCGATCAGATCATCGGTCTCCAGCGGCGCGGCGAGGGTCGAAGCGGGCGGTGATTTGGCTTCCGCGGCGACTGCGCCCTCATCGGGTTCCGGCTCGAATTGCGGGCAGCCTTGATGCTCGAAAGTGAGCAGGCCCGCGCGCGGGCTGGCGGCATGGGCGCAGACGCCCCAATCGGCCCCCAGGTCGCCGGCGAGCGGCACGAAATGGCGGCAGCCGCACGAGCAGTCCGCGCAGGGGTCGGCGGCGTCGCGATCGCGCGCGCCGTAGGGTTGAAAGTCCGTGGGCAGCTTGCGGCAGATGGTCCAGAGAAGGTCGTTCAGCGTGCTCATAATAGGATGGGTCGTGGGGAAAAATGATTGCCGCAAATCCGACGCAATGGCAATCGCGAGGAGGTTGCGCGAGACAGCACTGTTACCTACAAACGGCCTATGTCTGACGTGCCCGTTCGAATCGAATACAACCAGGATCTCCAGCCGCTGGAGGAACTGCTCGGCGGCGTGCAGCGGGCCGGGGATTTTTTCGTGCATGGGGCGGTGGAGATTCCCCTGCCGAAGGTCGAGGTGGAGGCCGTGGGCGTGCTGTCGTTTCCCGTGCCGCGGGCGCAGATCGCCGCGCTCATCCAGCACGCGACCCGCGCGCCTTACGGACGGGGCGAGGACACGATTCTCGACAAGTCGGTGCGGAAAGTGTGGCAGGTGCGGCCGGACAAAGTGCGGGCGAGCGGCAAGTCCTGGGCGGCGAATTTTGACGGGATCATGGAGCAGGTCTGGGCGGGTCTTGGCTGCGAGGGAATGGCGGTGACGGCCGAACTTTACAAGCTGCTCGTGTATGACACGGGCGGCTTTTTCCTCGCGCATCGCGACACGGAAAAATCGGACGGCATGTTCGGCACGCTCGTGCTCGTGCTGCCGTCGGCGCACCGCGGGGGCGAATTGGTCCTCCGCCACGCGGGCCGCGAGGTCGCCGTGGACCTGAGCAGCGCGGAAGTTTCGGAAGTGGGCTTCGTGGCGTTCTACGCGGACTGCGAGCACGAGGTCCGACCGATCACCGAAGGCAATCGCGTTTGTCTCGTCTTCAATCTCATCCAGCAGCGCGACGCGAAAGGAAAGGCCGGGCCGCTCGATGCGCCGGACTACGAACAGCAAATCGCCGGGGCCGCGTCGCTGATCGGGAAGGCGCTCGCCGAGGAAGGCGGGCCGGCGAAGATCGTCTGGCTGCTCGAGCACCAGTACAGCCCGGACGGCCTCTCATTTTCCGAATTGAAATCCGCCGATGCAGCGCGCGCGAAGGTGCTCGTGCAGGCTGCGGAGCGCGCGGGTTGCGCGGCGCATCTGGGCATCGTTCACATCGAGGAATCGGGCACGGCGGAGGAAAATTATGATCCCCATGCGCACGGATGGCGGCGTGACCGCGACGACGACGACGAGGACGATGAGAAGGACGATGACGACTTCGAGGTCGTCGAGGTATGCGACTGGCGGCACTACGTGAGTCAGTGGCGCGACGCGCAGGATCGTCCGGTCGAGTTCGGTGAGATCCCGATCCAGCCGGGCGAGTTGCTTCCCGGCGGCGCGCTGGACGCGGAGGAACCCGACGAGCAACGCCTCATGGAAGCCAGCGGGAAGGCTGGCGCGAGCTTCGAGCGTTCGTATCATCGCGCGGCGCTGGTCATCTGGCGGCGCGAGCGTTACCCGGAGGTGTTGCTGCAAGCTGGCGTGGCGGCAGCGCTGCCTTATTTGAAAGAACGAATCGAAGCGTGAGAGGCGAAGTCCGCGCCGCCCGCCGCGCGCAGGGAAGCCGTGGCCCTGGCCCAGCAGCTCGTGAACGCATGGATCAACGCGCCCGACTACTCGGGCTTCCACTCACCCGGCCGGCCGGAAAAACGCGACGGCATGTTGCACCTGCTGACCGATCTCGGCGACGCCCCCTTGCTGGAGCAGTTTGTCGCCGAGGTGGTGACGCGCGATTACGACGGCACCGATAATGCCGCGCTGGTGGCGGGTGCGAAGCTGCTGGGCGCGGAAAGGTCCAGGCGACTTCTTTCGGAATTAGTTCGGGGGCAAATGCGGATCCTTCATGGACCGTGCGTGGAACTGCTCGGCGCGCTGGTCGCCAACCGCGGAGCTGCGGGGACATCGGAGTGGCGAAATGCCCTGCGCCAGATCGCCGAAACTGCGGTGAGCAGAATTGACGAGATCAGTCTGCCCTCGTCGAGCGAATGGGTGCATCCGCGGCTGAGCAAGAACATCCGCAAAGTGGACGCTGCGCTCGTCGCGGAATTGCTGAATGCGCTGGGCGAACTGGACGCGGCTGCATTGCGCACCGCCGCCGCCGCGAAGTTCGCCGCCCGGCCTTCCGTGTTCGATCCCGTGACCGTCCTCGCGCCCGCGCTGACATTGATCCGCGAGCACGATGACGCGGTGGCGCGACTCTGGGACCACAGCGCGGAATTTCTGTTGCAGCGCAGCGGGTGCCCGCCGGAATCGCCGAAGGACTGGCGGCAGGACGTGAACCTCTCCTGCACATGCGCGGATTGCCGCGAGTTGGGGGCATTTGCGCTCGATCCGGTGGCGCAGGTTCACCGCTTCCGAATGAAACAGGATCGCCGGAGCCACCTGGAACAAATGATCGCGAGCCAAAGCCTGGACATGACCCACACCACCGATCGCAAAGGCTCGCCGCAAACGCTCGTCTGCACCAAGGACCGCCGAAGCTACCAACGCCGCTGCGAGGAATACCGCAAAGACGTCGCCGCGCTCGCTTCGCTGGATGAGCAAGCGAAAAAGTCCCCCGCCAGCAAGCAAGGCACCTTGATGCGCATCGCCGCAGCCCGCACCCTTGCGGCGAAGTGGTCGGAAGCCTGAACCAACGCACTGCCCCACAAATTTTTCCCATGCCCCGACCAACCAGCAGCAAATCCAAATCACCAGGCGGTCCGCTTTATCAGCTCAAGATCCGCGGAGGACACGGAAAACGCGGATGAAGAAGAGGTCGCGCTCCGTGTCGCCGGCATCCCAACGATTGCGTCTATCCATGCGCACCCTGACGAACTGCCGGTGAAGAACACGGAGTTGTACTAATTCGCCATTAAGATCGGACCACTTCGGAATGGCTGCGTGCGAGGGCAGCGGCAAAGTTGTTCGCGACTTTAGTCGGCTAAACCGTGGCCACGTTTTGGACGACTGAAGTCGCGGACTACTTTCGTCGGCGGCGTGCGATGCACGTCTCGCTGGAGCCTTCATCTTTTCTCAATCGGCAAGCGGTACGACATCGCGGTTCCACGGGCGCGATACCTTCGGGATGCCCATGGAAATCAACGTCCGCGCAGGCAGGCAGAAGGGTAAGCAGGATTCGGGAGGACATCCGCGTGCGGAACGATCGCACGCCGCCTCCGCGCGAGTCCATCCCGTTACGACCCCTTCCTCAATAGACCATCACGATCCAAACCCGGCTCTGGAAAGGGGGCGATTGCTTGAAATCCGAAGGTGGGCGAAATCCACCGAGCGGCGGCGAGTAGTAGCCAGAGGTTGTCGGAATCGTATTTTCAGCGCCGGACGGTTCCGCCGATTGGCTGTAAAACGTGACGCCACTTGGCGCATCACAGGCGAGGGAGGAAAGGACGGCATAGCTCGTCCCGTAGTTGCGGTAGTCGCGGAAGCGACCGCCGAGTTGATTGACCTCGCGCGTGTCGTAGCGATGGCCAAACGTGCGCGACTTTACCGCGGTCGGAAACCGAAGATGCGCGGGCACGAAGGGCGTGTTCGGATCGGTGGTGTCAGTGGTCGTCAAGTCGGCGGCGTGGGCAAAGAATCTGGCGCTCGGGTCGGTCAGGAACGCGAATTCCGCAGGGGGATTTGCCGGATCGAAGGTGGCATCCAGAGTCGGATAGGTCCGCGGAGCTTGGTCCACATCGCCCGGAAATTGGACGGCGAAAAATCCACGGGAGCTTCCGCGCCGCGCGAAGGTACCATCCGCATCGCGATACAGATAACCCGCGATTCGTTTCCCAGTCTGCTCGCGGACTATTTCGCCTTTGTAAATCTGGCGGTGCTGCACGAGGCGGTTTTGCCGCGGGTTCACCAATGCGCGGAAGTGCGCGAGTCGCGCCGGAAGCGGCGTATCGGTCCAGACGGGTTCGTAGTAGGGCACGACGGTGATCGGGCCTTTGAGTAGTCGAGGAAGGTCGACAGAGTACGCTAGAGCCTGTCCCACCGGTGGCCAGGCAAGGCGGGGCATGGGCTGGCGGGCGATAAGA
>JANNWY010000284.1:0-6744 GCA_031409335.1 Chthoniobacteraceae bacterium
GGATCCAAACCTGATCGCCTGGCTGGAAGCGCTCTGAGACGCGGAATCGGCCCGTCAATAATGTGAACTCCAACCCCCGCCCCAAGCCCGCCAGCACAAGCTCCCGCCGCCCAACTCCACATTATTGAGCACTCCACATTAATCGACGTAACACCAGAAATCCCGCCGTTCACTTTCACGCATTCGCTGCCGGCTCATCGCCATTTGCTGCAATTTCGAGAGCAACAGGGAACCAAGGAGATGGGAGTTTTCGCGACCGATCAGCCCTTGCGGTAGCTTGGCCAGAAGGATGCGGCCGCCGTCGATCACGTCCGCAAAGTTCACCCGGTTTTCCTTCTGCGAAACCATGTAGCGAATCGGTTTGCGGGAAAGGAATTCATCCAGTCGCGTCACCACCGGCCCGACCGATCTGTTGCCGGTAAGTTGGGGAAACGCCGTGCGCCAGTAGTAAACAATCTCCGGATCGGTGACGGTCGCGAGGAAGCGATTGCGAAACGCAGCATCGAGAAGAAAGCGGCGCAGATCGGCGAGTGTGCCGCCCTCGGAGCTTTCCAGAAACGCGAGGATCGCATTGCGCAGGACACTGTTCATCTGGTCGCCCCAGCTCGTGGAGAGTCGCTGGAACACGCTGACCAGATCCGACGCAAGCAGGTTTTTCTCGAAGTCGGAATTCGCGGCGAGAATGTTGAATCCCACCGAATGTTCCTCATCCGAAGGATCGATGAGCACGACATCAGCGATGCGCTCCGGCGGAATGATGCCGAGCACGCGATCTACCAAATCTCCATGTGGATCGAGCACGGCAACACCTTGCCCGTTTTCGATGTCCTGCCGGATGAGATTGAAAAGCAGCGTCGATTTTCCCGTTCCGGACGCACCGATGACGTGCATGTGCCGAACCCGTTGGTCGGGGTTCAGCCGCACTTCCGTGGTTCGGCCGGCGTGGAGATTGGTGCCAAGCCACAACCCGGCTTCGGGCCGCGATGACTGCGGAGCCGCCCTCGACTTCTCGATATCCCGAACCAGTTTCGGATTCTGCACCGCTGCGGACGGCAGGTGGACGAAGGCGAGCAATTCGTCGCAGTTGAGCAGCATTCCCGAGCGCCGCGATTGCCGACGCCAAACATCCTCCCGATGCTCGTAATGCGGGTAGTCGCGATTATGGAGCGGAATCAAGGAATTGCCTTGGGGATTGGTGAGTCCGCGGAGCGCACCGGCCATCTGACAGACGATTTCCCACGCACGGTCGGCGTCGTGGCATCCCGCCGCGATCCGAACCACGGCGGCATAAAGCGGACGGGCGATCTTGATCTTCGTCGCGGGCACCAATTCCGGGCGATTGCTGAACAACGGCTCGCCATCGTTGCCCGTCACCGCCCGCATCATGTTCTCGCCCCACGGATGGCGCACTGGCTGGAACAAGACCTGAAAGAGTGCAGTTTCGCCGGGCTCCAATTCCGCGAGAGCACTGGTTAGTGCGATAAACAAATCCAGTTTCCCGGTGGTCAGCGGCAGCATGAATTCGTGGGCGAGGCCGAATTCAACAATGGCGGTTTCAGTGGCCTCGTTCCAAACCGATTCCAGCATTCTTTCCCGAGGCGTGAGCACAGCCTCGGGAAAGTATGCTGCCAACTGCCGGCGGATGAGCTGCGCATCCGAAGGATGGGCGGCGAATTGTGGCGTGACGGTTTCGTGTGTTCCGACCAACTCGAACGCAATGGGTTGCCGGCACAGAGACAGATTGGCCAGGAATTGCTCGAATACCTCGCGGGCGGTGGAGAGCTTTGGCGGCAGGGAAACAACCAGTTCAACCAACTCGGTTCGCTCCAGCCAATTCGGCTCGGCCTCGTCCTCTTCTTCTTCGGGGAGCGGGGGCGGCTGCGCGACCGGCGCTGGCTCGGGACTGATCCCGCGCCGAAGTTTCTCCACGAGCGAGCTGAGAAAAGTTTCCCTTGTCCCATCATCCACGGGTGGAATGTAGGGAACCCAATGCGCTGTGAAGGGACGAAACGGTGGCTCCGGGAAAACGGCATCATCGAAAACATCCCAACCGCGACCCCGCAGTTCCCAGTTGTAGAACTGTTCGGTGAGCTTTTTCGCCCGCCACTCGGGAGATGAATGACTCACAGCCTTGGCCGGTTTGGGTTCATCTGCGGTAGAGCGATTCCATTACCGGCGGCGAGACAACTTCCGACATCAGCGGGACTCCCTGTTCTCCGCAAACACCTTGAAAGGCTTCCGCTGCTGCATCCTGCACTGCCTTCAAATACATCGCGGTGCTGTCGATCCGGTAGTAAGTGAGTGGACGCAAGAATAACTCGTAGAGCGGGGCAATCAGCGGCGTCTTCATTAACACCCGATCAAGGTCGCCGAGCCCTCGCGCGACTGCCGTGCGCAGCGCGAAGAGAATGGCCGAGAGGCTAAAGACGAGAACGATGCCTCCCCACAGGAGCCCAAATAGACTGACGAGGATGAGCAGGAAAATGCCGGCCGCTCCAAGCACGAGAAAAATACCCAGCGGATCAATGACCAGCGGGATCTCCGAAGAGCGGAATGAAATGAAAAAGCCCGTCCCAAACTGTGCGGCGCCGATTTCAAAGACGAGCCGTTCGCGGGCGAGCTGTAAGTATTCGCGCTTGGCAGAAATTGCGCCGCCCTCATGCCAGAAGACGCGCTTGGATTCCAGTCCCGGAATCGCGCGCGCCGCCACTGACCGTTCCACAGCCTCATAGATGTCATTTGGAGACGCGGTGAAGTCTTTGAGCAACTCGCACCAATGATCGAGCAACACGGTCGAGGCCTTCTTTGTCCAGTCACCGATCAGCAGAAAAAACATTCCGACGACGAAGCCGATGCCGATTGCCGCCGCCATTTGCAGATAGAGCGATTCCGAGAGCTGCCTGACTCGGAAATCGGAGGTGGCGAAAGCGTTTCGCTCACTCTCCGCCGTCTGCAATGCCCGGTCATAGGCCTCATCCAGCGACCATGATGCCAGCACCGCCTGTCGGACGTTCTCCCGCATCTGCGCGAGGCGGGAGGCAACCTTTTCGGCATTCAAGGGCTCCTTCGACTCCGGCGTCACTCGGGGAGCAAAACCGGCGGAAGGAGCCTCAATGCGTGATGGAAGCAGTTTGGCTAGCAGGTCCACTTCGGCGATCGAGTCCTCCAGCTTCTTTTTGTTCTCGGGATTCTCCGCAGTGGATTGCAGAACCCCAAGAAACTGTTTGGCATCGTCCAAGGACGACTTCCGCGAATTGATGGCCGATGGGTTGAGATCATCGTTATAGAGGCCGTCGAAAGGCGACAGGGAATCCGCTGGGGCTGGACTTACAATCGCAGGTTGCGGTGCGGCTGATGCGGGTGCCAGAGAAGCCGCGTGGGCAAGTAGTTTCTGCTGTATCTCCGTGACGAGCGCTTCGAACCGATAGACGACGAAACGTTTCATCGCGTCCCTGCCGGCGGCTACCTTGGCAAGCTGCGCGCGTGTTTCTTCAAAATCGCCTGCCGTGGCCGCGCGAACGGGCAACTGCGGGGCAAATGTTGCGGCGGAATATTCGGGAGGATACTCGGCGGCTCCCCTGAACTGCATCACCAGCCGCTGCGATTCTTCATACTCGGATTTTAACCTGCCCAGACGTTCAGCCAGCAGTCCGGATTCGTGATACCGGACGCTATTGATCATCGGCGCTCTTTGCTTGAAAAGCGAAGCCGCAGTTCCGAGGCCGGCGATGATGAAGAAACAACCAAATGTCTTTGCGAACCGCGTGAGAACATTCCAGAGGAAGCGAAAAATCATAAGCCGAGCGATTGCTCCCGAAGCTTTTTGATCTCAGCCGTGATCGACGCGGCTTCGACAATGGCGAAGGCTGCCTCATACTCGCGAATCGCATCCGAGTTCTTGCCAAGGGCGGCGAGTGACCGCGCCTTGTTCACGTGGGCCTGATATTCGGCCGCATTCTTCGTAAGAACGCCGCGCCACGATTCCGCCGATGTCCACAAAGGAAGATAGTCGGAATTGGGAGCCTTTGGCGTTCGGCGCAAAGCCCGCTCGATACCGGCACCGGCTTCGTCGATGCTCCCGGCTTTCAATTGCCGCGTGAACTGAGGCCACGCGCCAAGAAGACCAATGGCCGCCATCTCATTCGATGCTGGCTCCAGAAGCTTCGAAAGGTCGCCTCGGCGTCCAAGCTCCGTAAATCGCGTGTCGATGGCAGCAACTTGTTCGGCGAGGCTGGAGGATAGCTCCGGCACATTCTTGATCGCATCCGCTTTCGCAAAAAAAGGGGAGTCCTTCTTTTCGACAAACGTCTTCAATAACACTTGTGCTTCCTCTTTCAGTTTGCCCACAGCCTTCTGATCCTCAGGACTCGGAGCATTGGTTGCCACCGGTGTGTTCCGGGGGACGAACTGTGCAACAGGTGACATCAATAACGCTCTGAGTTGTGCGACTCGAATCGCCGTCAAATCCGCTTTCGCCGCCGCCGCAATCCCGGGCGCCAGATCGGCCATTGCATTGGCCGCGACTCCATCAAGATCGCGATAAACAATCCACGCGCGCTCGGCATCGCGAAGCAGAATTTGGTCACCTTTCCCGAGGCGGTTCCTGTATTCCGCATAGACTTTTTCAAGCTGTTGATCCTGAATCTGCCATTCCGCCTGCGGATTTCCCGTCAGGCGCGCAATGCGGACGAAAAAGTTCTGGAGATGACGATTACGCGCCCGCACCTCGCTTACCTTCGCTGTTTCCAGCGCGTCCTGCGCCAGAATCCCTTTGCTACGCAACGCCTTCAATAACGCCTCATCCTTGTCGGAAAAAGTGATCCATGCCCGTTCCGCCTTGCGGAGCAATTCTTGCGGTCCCGGATTGAGTGCGGCCAACGCCTGTTTGTAGGTCACGGTGAGTTCCGCATCGGCCCGTGCATAAGAATCTTCGGAATGCACGTTCTGCACCGGCGCAATCAGTGCCAAGAACAGCAGGAAAAGGGCGGAATGGAGATTCTGGGGACTCCCCTTGATGGTAATTCTATCAAGAGGCCGTGTCGCGTAGCGAGCAGATTTGCAAAGAGCCACAACGAAGGTTGTTCCAACCGTTCGGGACCGAAGCTCGTTCACCGAGAGAATGTGAACGCACGAAGAAAGACCCCGCCGAATGAATCGAGCGGGGTCTTGTTTTGCGGGCTAAAGGAGGCCCGCTTCTCGGAAGGAACAATGACGATTGTGGCCGACGATGATATGGTCGGTCACGTTGATGCGGAGGATGCGCCCGGCGTCTGCGATGACTTTGGTCATCTGCCGGTCTCCATCGGATGGCGTGGGATCGCCGCTCGGATGATTGTGGACGAGCACGACCGCGTAGGCTCCGGCGATCACGGCGGCTCGAAAGACCTCCCGTGGTGCCGCCATCGTTTCGTTGATCGAACCGATGGAAACGAGGTGATGTCCGCGCACTCGAAACTTCGTGTTCAGCAGCAGGGCGGCGAAACATTCGCATTCCGCGGTGAAGTGCGGCGCGGTGGCGATGTTGCCATGCCAATATTCGACGGCTTGGGCGGGTGTGTCGCAGTGCAGGAGTTCGTCCGGTGAAGGACATTCCCGCACTGCGACGACCTTCCATTCATACGCCCTCGCCGCTCTTCGTCGGCGTGGCCGCCACGCGAAGAGTTCCGCTGCACTCGCTTCTGCCAGCTTCGGAGACGCTTTGATCGTCTCGTCGTTGGCCTCGTGGAATAGCTGCCGCAACCAGCGAGGGCAGCGGGCGCGTCCGTCGAAATACGAACGCTGTCCGTGGCTCCAGCAATCCTCCGCCTGATCTGCAATCAGCCGAAGGTTGCGCTGCCGCAATTGGGCGAGCACCACGCGTTGCAATTCGGTCAGCATGGTATGCCTCCTTCCTCTTGCAATTGCGCGAGCTGTTCAGGCGTGAGCGAGTCGGGCTGCTGATCTTCGTGTGCGAACTGATGAGTCCTCACGAAACAATGCAGCGCGAATCGGTTCACGACTTTTTCGCGTCCAGCACGTCCTGCATCATCTTCATCGAGCATCACGACGATCCGATCGTCCGGGGTCACTGCTTTCTGAATCAGTGCGGCTTGTATCGGCGACAAAGAACTTCCCATCAGCGCGACCACCCGGCGAATGCCGTGCTGCCACAGCCAGATGCAATCGAAGAATCCCTCGACCACATACAGCGGCGTGCCGGGCGGCTCCTGCATCGCGCGGTGGAGATTGAAAACCTCCTGCGCTTTGCGAAAGCCCGGCGGCAGCTTGTATTTCGGCGTATCCTCGTCCGGCGGCGTGCCGGGCCAGCGTCCCGCGTAGGCGACAAGCTGGCCTTCGGCATTGTGAATCGGAACGACGATGCGCCCCGTCATGCTGCCTTTCTGGCAATAGCCGAGCCCGAACTCGGCAATGGTCTCCGCGCTCAATCCGCGCTCCGTCAGATACGGATGTGCGGTGTCGAGATTCTGCAACGCGAAGCCGAGCGGCTTGTTCGGCCCGTCCTCGTCGGGACTTGGCGATTTCGCTTTCGCTGCTACCTTCGGTCGGGACTCCGCTTTCGGCGGTGCCTCCGACGTGGGCGGTTCTCCGGCGTCCTTGGCAGGTCGCGCCGGCTTCTCCTGCGTCGGCAACTCAAACCAGTCGCACAACGCGAGCGCCGCTTCGCGGAGGGAACACCCCTCCTTGCGCGCGACGAAATCCAGAACGTTTCCGCCACCCTTGCAGGTGCCGAAACAATTCCAGCAG
>JANNWY010000285.1:0-2217 GCA_031409335.1 Chthoniobacteraceae bacterium
CACGCCCTGCGGGACTGGCTGCTGGAGTGTAAAATCAAAACCGTGGCGATGGAAAGCACGGGCAACTACTGGCTGTGCGCCTGCGCGGCACTGGAGGACGCGGGGATCGAAGTCTGCCTGGTCAACGCCCGGCATGTCAAAGGCGTGCCCGGCAAAAAGACCGACGTGTGCGACGCGGCCTGGCTCCAGCAACTCCACGCCGCCGGGCTGCTGCGCGCCAGCTTCCGCCCGCGCCAAGACATCCTGCCGCTGCGTTACCTGATGCGGCACCGGGCCGACCTCATCACCCAGGCCGGGCAGCAAGTCCAGCTCATGCAAAAAGTGATGACGGAGATGAACCTGCACATCCACCACGTCTTCAGCGACGTCGATGGAGTCAGCGCGCAAGCCATCATCACCGCCATCCTCGCCGGCGAACGCGACCCCGCCGTGCTGGCCAAACTGCGCGACCACCGCAGCCGCACCCCGCTGGCGAAAATCAAAGCCGCCCTGGTGGGCGACTACCGCGCAGAATACCTCTTCGTCCTCCGGCAATGCCAGGCGCGCTGGCAGGAAATCAGCGCCGCCATCACCCAGGCCGACGAAGAAATCGCCCGCCGCACCGCCGCCATCGGCAGCGAAAACGCGGCCCCCTTACCCGCAGCCCCCGCCGGACAACGCCGCGTCCAAAAGAACATGACCACCGCCATGCCCGTCTATGCCGAAGCCCACCGGATCCTCGGAGTGGATCTGAGTGCGATCCCCGGAGTGAGCGGCGGAGTCCTATGCACCCTCATCAGCGAACTAGGCACCGCCGGGCACATCCGCGAAAAGTTCCGCAGTGCCAACGCCTTTGCCAGTTGGCTCGGCCTCTGCCCTGACAACCGCATCAGCGGCGGGCGAATCCTCAAAGCCAAAACGCGCAAAGTCGCCAACCGCGTGGCCAACATCCTGCGCCTGGCGGCGCAAGCCGTGAGCCGGGCCGACGGCAAAATGGGGGACTACGTGCGGCGGTTCAAAGGGCGGCTCGGCAAAGCCGAAGGCATCGTCGCCGGAGCGCATAAGCTGGCGCGCATCATCTGGGCCGCCATCGTCACCGGCCAGCCGTACGACGAAGCCACAGCCTTCAACATCACCCCCGCCACCGCCGCCCGCCGCCTCAAAAACCTGCAGAACCAAGCCCAAGCCTTAAATATGAAGCTTGTTCCCGCATAGCTACTTACAATTCCTGTTATTCAGGAGGCGCGTTGTGTTGAAAAGCGTGAGATAACATCGCGAGTTTCTTGGGTGAAGCGTCCTATCTCGTCCTCAGTAATAAGGTGGTGCGAACAGATGGTAAGCAGCCGCATGATAGCTGTCGAGCGGCGCAGGTCGTTGAAAGCCTCGCCGATGGTTTGGTCGCGCTGCTCAACGAGTTTGTAAATCCTGAGGTAACGCTCGTGAGGAGTTACCTTCGTATCGGCGACGATGTGGGCGATGTCGGCAAGCACCTGCTCGCAAAAGCGATTCAGTGCGATTGGATGAAGTTGTCGAAAGAGCTTCCAATCTGATTCTGGAATATCGCGCGACATAACTAGGGAGCGCCTAACGACCCCAAGCTCAGCGACTCGCGGAGCTGGCGCGCTGGCTGCATGGTAGGGGGAAGGCGGCGGCAGGAAGCAGCCAGCGTGACAGCGGAGCGAGTTCGCTGCAGCGCCTGGTTAGGCGTTGCGGGTGTCGGAGAAAAAGTCACTGCGATGACTGAGCTAAAATGGACGAGATATGTCGCGCCTCGAAGCAAATGGAATCGCCCACCTGAAGCAAAGCGGAGCTTGCTGGCGCACGGTCCAACGTGCCGGAATATCCGGTTGGCGATACGCTGCGAACGGTGACAGGAAGACGCTCGCTCTGGAGAAACAGACCGTGCTGGTCGCGGCCACGAAAGAGAAATAACAACTCGACGCGGTCGCCAGCATGCCGGCTCAGGCGCTCGGTCGTATCTGGAAGTGAATACATGTCGGGTGCGTTGCGATGACGCTCCTCGGCGTCTTCTAGCTCCCATGCGTCCGAATCCGAATCGAGTCTCATCAGCGTTCATTCACAGAAGACGTGTAGCGACGCCTAACGTTGTTTAGCCACAATAAATTGTGGGCGAATCAGATTCGTCCACAGTTTTTTGTGGATTAACGGGGTGGGGTTGAGGTAAAAGGGAGCCCTTCATGTAAAGAAAGGATGTTGAATGAATGAGCCGTTTGAAGC
>JANNWY010000286.1:0-11225 GCA_031409335.1 Chthoniobacteraceae bacterium
AGCAATTGGAGCGACACCGGGAGCCTGATGGTGATCTGAGCACGACCACGAGCAGTCTTAAAAAGAGCGGCGTGTTCAGAGATGAGCGCGCCGCTTTTTTTGCGGTTGGGTTTGTGGAGGTGAAAAGCGGGGCATCCTTGCTGCCATCGCTTACGACATGGATCGCGAGTCCGGGATGGGTGCTGGCGACGAGCGCATCGAGGCAGCCGGTGAGCGTGCGCTCTTCATTGTGCGCGGGCACGAGCACGGTGACGCGCAAGGCATCCTCCGTGGAAGCGGGTAAGACTGCCTCCCGCCAAAGCACCTGGATGCAGGCGGTGATGATGAGGTATAGGCTCAGCGCGCACGGAAAGATCGCGACGATAGGCGCGAGGATGTCGCTCAATTCCGCCAGCATCTCGCGTCCTCCCTTGCCAGTGGTGTGTGGTTGTCACCTTCAAGTCTGCGTATCTCAGCCAGAGTATGCTGCGCGGTTTCAGGCAGCGTCAGCACGCGGCAATCGGAACGCGCCTTTGCAGCTCGGATGAAAGTGCGGACGGCTTCGAGATTCTCCGGCTGCGCAGCGATCCATTGATGAATATCGAGGATGAAACATGGTTCGCCGGAAGTGGCTAGAGCCAGTCTGGCTGCGGCTCCGGGCTGCCACCTTCGCTGAGGCGGTGCGCACGCCAGTCGGGATTTTGCTCCGCCGCGCGCGCATCGTTGAACGCGGGCACCCATGCGGCGACTTCGATCCTGGCTTCGCGCAGCATGTCCACGAAACGCCAGAAGCGACCGTCCTCAAATCCCGGCGCGACGGGCGCGATCCTGCTCGGATAGAACGTCTCGCCGCTGACGAATTCGTCGGATTCATCCTGCTTGCACTGAAGCCACACGCGGCGCACTCCCTGCCGGATAAGTCGCTCGACAACCGCGGTCGGGGCAACGTTTCCCGCAAGGTGTGGTGCCGCACGAAGCACGACGGTGTCAACCTGGCCAGCAGGCGCATTGCGCTCGATGCGCGGCTCCGGGAGGATCAGCGGTGGCAGACTGGCAGATGATCCAGTGGGATAAACGGCTGGCGCGTCGTTCCGCAAGAGGACACTCGCGGCGCAGACTAGTGACGCAGTGGCGACGAGCGCGGTGATGGCTTTCCAGCGGAGCTTTCGATGTGGCATGGCAGGAGTTTCGGGAAGGCAATACCTTTCGGCCTGATCGCTCTGCCTGCCGAATGCGGAATTGTATCCGATCAGTTACAAGCGCCGCGGTTTGCGTGACGCGTGACCTCGATCAGCCCGCAGCAGTCCAGACGCACGGAAATGAACTTTGATATTGCCGCTGCTCCGATGTTAGATTTTCACCCAATCCCACAGCCAACATAAGACCATGCGCGTGCTCGTTATCGAAGATGAAAAACAACTCGCCCGCCACATCACCCGCGCGCTCTTTCGCACCGGGCACGATGCAAGCGCGGTGCATGATGGCTTGGAGGGATTGCGCGCGGCGCTGGATCATCCGCCAGAAATCATCGTGCTCGATTTGAACCTGCCGGGGCTGGAAGGTTTGGAAGTGCTGGCTCGTTTGAAGCACGAGAAGTCTCCATCGCGAGTTATCATCCTGACCGCACTGGGTGATGTGGCCAGCCGCATCAAGGGACTCAAGGCGGGTGCCGATGACTATCTGCCGAAGCCATTCGCGATGGATGAATTGCTGGTGCGGATCGAGGCGCTGGGCCGTCGCGCGGCGGCACCCACCGCAGCGGATTGGCTCGAAGTCGCCGATCTCCGGATGGATGTGCAACACCGGCGGTTGATGCGCGCGGGGCAACCCATCACGCTTTCGCCGCGTGAGTTTGATGTGATGCAGGTGCTGATGCAGGAGCCGGGGCGCATTTTTTCGCGCACGGAACTTTGCGAACGGGTGTGGCAGCGCGAACATGCCTATGACATGCGTACGGTGGACATCGTCATCGGCAGGCTGCGGAAGAAGGTGGATGCAGGCTTCGCCGAGGCGCTCATCCACACCACGCGGGCCGTGGGTTATACGGTGCGGGCCCCAGGCGCAGTCGAGGAAAGCGGCGCGATCAAATCGCGGTGACTGCGGATCGAGAGTGACGGCGCGTGAGCAGGGCCAGACTGCCTGCCATTAACAGGAGCGCGCCGGCCGGCTCGGGCACGGGGCGGATGGCATAGACGATTCCCCCGGTTCCGTTGGCATTGGTGTTGGTGACGAGTGCGTAAAGCTCTCCTTCGGCGTCCTCGCCAAAGCCATGCACGGTCAGGCTGTTGGGCAGGAAGGTGGTGCTGAATTGGGGAAGCAGGAACTCGTTGATGATGCCAGTATCGAGGTCGGCGTAGAAAAGGCGTCCGTCCACACGCGTCGGGGCGTTCCGCAACGCTAGGTCGCCGAAGACATACTTGCCGTATAGCTCGGGGATATCGTCGCCGCGATAGACGAAGCCGCCGGTAATCGAGATGCCGTCGCCGTGATCGTATTGGAGGGTGCCAAGGGTGCCGGTGATGGGGTCGATCAGCCCGGCGGGAGAGCCCGGCGAGCGCGCACCCACGAGGCCGGTGGCGCGGTCGAAGAGGAAATCGCCTTCCTTTACCGCCCAGCCATAGTTGCCACCGAGCACCACGCGGTCGATCTCTTCGACTGCGCCTTGCCCTACGTCCGCCGCGATGAGTTGACCGTTGAGCCGGTCAAAGGCGAAGCGATACGGATTGCGGAACCCTAAGGCATAGGTCTCGGGCACCTGGCCTGCTCCCTGGAAAGGGTTCGTGGTCGGGATGCGATACTGGCCATTGCCGCTGACTTGGTCGAGGCTGCCAGCGTTCAAGGCGGGGTTGATCGGGTCGAAGCGCAGCATCTTGCCAAGCGGGGTGCTCAGGTTCTGCGCGTTGCCGCCGGGCTCAATATGGCTGACCCCGACATCCCTGGCATTGCCGCCGTCTCCCAATCCGAGATACAAATAGCCATCGGGGCCGAATGCGATCGTGCCGCCGTTGTGGTTGTTCGCGTTCTTTCCAAACGAGATGACCTCGCGGCGGGATGCGGGATCAATCACGTTGGGGTCCACGAGACTCATCTTAAACTCGTTCACGACCGTCTTGAAGTTTTGAGCTGCCAGGCCGGGACCATTGCCGGCATTGGGGGTGAGATACGTCACTCCAGTTCCGAGCGGCTGGCTGTTGAAGGTATAGAGTGTTTGAAAGCCGGGACTGCCCGGGGTGTTAAAGCCGGGATGAAACGCCAGCCCAAGCAAGCCGCGCTCGTCGTTTGCGTTGGCCGGGTTAAAAGAATTTACTCCAGCGGTAGCCCCCAGTGAAATGACGCTGCCCAGATCGAGAGCCGGTGTCGGCAGTATGCTTCCATTTTGCAGGATTAGCAGCTGCCCCCTTTGCTCCACGATGAAGAGACGGCTGACATCGCCTGGCGCGCTGATCGCATAGTCCGGCGCAGCTAATCCGGTCGCAACTGGCAGAAGGCTGATCGCGATGGTCCCTCGCTGGATCGGCGGCAGCACGTCCTGAGCTTTAGCATTCGCGTGAAGTGCCAGCGCACAGGCCAGCGCGAGTCCGAGTTGTTTTGATGGAATGGTTTTCATAAGAGTTCTCGTGAGGTTGGATTGTGGGGCGGGTCGCCGTGCGCGCGTGAGCAGCGTCCGAAGCATGGGTTCCGGGAGTTTGGAGTGAAATCAATTATTGTATCGGACCTGATACAGGAAATGCGGAGAAGCAACTGGCGTGGTGGGAAATCAGAAAACGTTCGCCCGCCAAAGGCGCGGAATCGTATCAACATCGTTACATTGCCACCGCTCTGCCAGTGTGTCGGAGCTTTTGCACGAGGTGGCGGAACATCCGCGCGGACAGCAGCCTTTTCCTCCTGCGTCGTGGCTGCTAGCGTCACCACCCAAATGAGACTGCGCAACGCCCTTGCCATATTTACCGTGTCGATCGTGCTGGTTGAGCCTGCCCTTTCCCAGGCCTTGGTGGAAGGGCACATCACGCTGCCGAAGACGCGCCATGCTCCCGTCGCGAACAAGCGCTACGAAATCGTTTCGACTGGCGGGGTGCTGGCGCCGTATCCGCCGTTTGCGGTGGTTTATTTGGAGGGAAGATTTTCGCTGCCCGCCGGCGACTTGCCGGTTCAGCAGATGTCGCAAAAGGATCTCGCCTTCGTGACGCCGCTGCTGCCGGTGCGCGTGGGGACGAAGGTCGAGTTTCCAAATCTCGACAACACGTTTCACAACATCTTCTCGTTCTCCCCGGTGAAACGATTCGACCTCGGGCGCTACACCTCCGAGGAGCGCCCGATTCCTTCGCAGGTGTTTGATAAGCCGGGTCTGGTGACGCTGCGCTGCGACATCCACGAGCATATGCGCGGGCTGATCGTCGTGCTCGACACGCCGCACTTTGTGAAGACGGACGCCGATGGCCGTTTCAAGCTCGGCAATCTGCCCTCCGGCAGCTACAAGCTGAAAGCATGGCTCGACAGCAAAACCACTCTCGAACGCCTGGTGGAGCTGAAAGCCGGCTCGACCCTGCGCGTGGACCTGCCGTGACTTCGCTGCCCGGCGGCGAGTCCGGGGTGGCGGCGTTTCGCGCGAAGCTGCTCGCGGCGATGACCCTCGTGGTCGCGGCGCTCACGCTTTTCGGGCTCTATCTCATGGAGCGCTCGGTGGTCCGGGAAACGCAGCACGATTTGCAACTGGCGTTTGCTTCCGAACTCAGCCTGCTCCGCACCGTGCGCTACATCCGCCACGGCTCGCTTGCCGAGCGTTGCCGCGCCCTCGTTCGCAAGCCGCGCATTCACGCCGCACTGGAGGACAACGCGCTCGATCTGCTCTACCCCAGCGCGAAGGATGAACTCGGCGACGCGCTGCCGCCGGGCGAATCGCCGGGAGACGCGACGGCGCGCATCTCGATCCGTCCGCGGTTTTACCGCTTCGTGGATCACGATGGCGCGGTGATCCCGCCGGTGAATGCACCCGAAGTCGGCGCGCTCGCTCCCGATGAAGAGCGGCGTCTCACCTTCACCGGCGTGCCGCAGATTCAGCAAAATGGTTTCCTCATCCGATCCGGCAGCGAGATCGTGGAACTGATCGCGACGCCCATCATTTCCACGGAAACCGGCGAGGCCGTCGCAGCGCTGGTCGCGGGGTTTCCCCCGGTCGCCAACGAGCGCGGCCAGACCGGTCTGCACACGGGACTTTGGCTGGATGGAAAGTTGCACCTTCCCTCGCTTTCGGAGGCCGCCCGGCTGGCGCTGGAAAACGAGGTGCCCGGGGTCATTGCCCGCGACGAAGGCGCTGCGACAAAGGGTTTGCCAGTCATGGTGGACGGCGCGGAGCAGATGCTTTTTGTGGAGCGGCAAAATCCTGGCTCGATGTTTCCAGCCGCGTATGAAGTCGGTATCTTCCCGCTCGCGGGCCTGCTCGCCCGGCAGCGCGATCTGCGCTGGGATGCCGCGCTCGCCGGCGCACTGCTGCTCGCACTCGGCGTCGGCGCGAGCTTTTACATCTCCGCCCGACTCGCGGCGCCGGTGCGCGAGCTGGCCGCGGTTTCCCAGGAAAATCGCGTGCTGCGCGAACGCGCGGAAGCGGCGCTCGTCGTCAAGGGCCAGGAGTTGGAACGCTCGATCCGCTTTTCTGCCGATGCTTCGCATCAACTCAAGACGCCCGTGGCGGTGCTCCGCGCCGGGCTCGATGAAATGCTGGCGCGTGACGACATTTCCAGCGAATCGTGTGAGGAGCTTTCCATGCTTGTCCACCAGACGTTTCGCCTCACGAGCATCATCGAAGATTTGCTGCTGCTTTCCCGCCTCGATTCCGGACGGTTGCACCTCGAGCTGTCGCCCGTCGATCTCACCCGTGTCGTCGAGACCTGCGTGGATGATCTCCGCCTCTCGCACGTCGGCCCGCCGCTCGATGTGGAGATCGAATTGCCCGTGGAAATCCAGATCGCCGGAGACATGCGTTACACGATGCTCATCGTCGGAAACCTGATGGAAAATGCCCGCAAGTACGGCCACCCCGGAGCGCCGATCCGCATCGTCGCGTCGGAATCCGGCGACGCCGTTTCGCTCGTGGTTTCCAATCAGGCCGACCCGATCCCGCAGGCCTCGCGCGAGCATATTTTTGAACGCTTCCACCGCGCGACCGTCGGCGAAAACATCCCGGGCCACGGCCTCGGCCTGAATCTCGCGCGGCAACTCGCGCGGCTGCATGGCGGCGATGTGCGCCTGCTGCGTTCGGATGCGAATTGGACGGAATTTGAGGTTTGTTTTCGCAACGCCAGTTCGCTCCCCGCCGAGACGCTCGAAGTCGCATGAGCATTCTTCGCGTCGGCGCGCTCTCGTTCTTCGCGGTCGCCGGGACGGGTGCGGCGGAAGATTTTCTCGACCGCGTCGATCAAGCGCTGACGATTTCGGCGTTCGACGATCAAGTCCGCGCGCGGCTCAGCGGCTCGCTCGATCTCGAGTTTTACCACTTCGATTCCCCCGCGCCGGGCCTCATTTTTTCGCCCGATCATTCGCTCTTCAATCCGCGGCTCACGCTCTTCCTCGATGTGCAGCTCGGCTCGAAAATCTACGCCTTCGCGCAGGCGCGCGCCGATCGCGGCTTCGATCCCAGCGATCAAGATGCCGAGGTGCGGCTCGACGAATACGCGCTGCGCATCACGCCGTGGGAAGACGGGCGCTTCAATTTCCAGATCGGGCAATTCGCAACAATCGTCGGCAACTGGGCGACGCGCCACGGCTCGTGGGAAAATCCCTTCATCACCGCGCCGCTTCCCTACGAAAACCTGACCGGCATCTGGGATTCCGCACCCCCAGTTTCGAGCCGCGAGCTTTTTAGTTGGTCACATGTGAGCGACGGACGCGGTGGATTTTTTGGCGACGATTACTCGGACAAAAACTTGCGCCAGCCGATCGTTTGGGGTCCCGCGTACACTTCCGGTTTTTCGGTTTCCGGCCGCATCGGAAAGTTTGAGTATGCGGCGGATTTCAAAAACTCTGCGCTCTCTTCCCGGCCGGAGTATTGGGGCGCGCAGGATGCGCAGTGGCAGCATCCCGCGATCAGCGCGCGCGTCGGCTTTCGCCCGAATCAAATGTGGAGCTTCGGTGTTTCCGGCAGCGTCGGCACCTATTTGGATCACGATGCGAAGGAGTTTCTCCCGCCCGGCTACGGACTCCGCGATCATCGCCAGATCGTGATCGCGCAGGATTTCAGCTTCGCGTGGCACCAGTGGCAGGTGTGGGCGGAATACTACGCGGCGCGCTTTGAAATCCCGACGATCGGTGACGCCGACACGCTGGCCTACTACATCGAGGCGAAATACAAACTCACGCCGCAGCTCTTCGGAGCGCTGCGCTGGAATCAGCAATTCTACAACCGCATCGACGGTCAGCGCTGGGGCCGCGAGATGCGGCGGATCGACGCATCCGCCGCGTTCCGCTTCACGCCGCACACACAGCTCAAGCTCCAATACACCCTCGAAGACGAGGAAGGCCCGCGCGGCCTGAGTCACGGCGTCGCCGCGCAGTTCACGATTCGTTTTTAGAAAAAGGCGGAAGCGTCCACCGCTCGACAAGACTCCCGCCGCCCGCTACCAAATCGCGCATGAAACGCCTCATCCCTTTCCTCATGCTCCCCGTCGCATCCCTCCTCGCCGCCGACCCGGAGCCGCTGCCGGAATACAAAGTCAGCATCGAGCGACTCGATCCCGCGTTCGACAAACTGATCCCCGCCGGCACGCAAATCGAGAAATGCGCGCAAGGCTTCAACTGGTCGGAAGGCCCGACGTGGTTTCAGAAGTCCATCGTCTTTTCCGATGTGCCGGAAAACGTGATCTACAAATGGACGCCGGGCGACTCGACGACCGCGGCGGTTTTCATGAAACCCAGCGGAATGCTGAAACCCACGCCCGGTTTTCGCGAGCAGGGCTCGAACGGGCTCGGCGTCGATGCGCAGGGTCGGCTGCTTATTTGCCAGCACGGCGAGCGGCGTGTGGCGCGGGTGGAAAAGGACGGCACGCAGACGAGCCTCGCGGACAAATTTGAAGGCAAGCGTTTCAACTCCCCGAACGACCTCACGCAAACCAAGCGCGGCGAAATCTACTTCACCGACCCACCGTACGGTCTCGACAAACTCAACGACTCGCCGCTGAAGGAACTGCCCTTCAACGGCGTCTTTCGCATCGCCGCCGATGGGAAAGTCAGCGTCGTCATCAAAGACCTTACGTTCCCCAACGGCATCGCGCTTTCGCCCGACGAAAAAATCCTCTACGTCGCGGTCAGCGATTCCAAACACACGAACGTCATGGCCTATGACGTGCAGCCCGACGGCAGCGTCACGAACGGGCGCGAATTTTTCGACGCAGAGAAGGTAAAGAAGCCTGGCCTCAAAGGCGGCTGCGACGGCATGAAAGTGGACAAGGACGGCAACATTTTCACCACCGGCCCCGGCGGAGTCCTCGTCATTTCACCCACCGGAAAACACCTCGGCACTCTCCTCACCGGCCAGCAGACGGGCAACTGCGCGTGGGGCGACGACGGCTCGACGCTTTATATCTGCGCCGACATGTATCTCTGCCGCGTGAAGACCGCGACGAAGGGCATCGGCTGGTAGCCGGCTTCGCTTCGAGTTGGCTTACAACTCGACGACCTGCGCGCTGCGGATGTCTTCCTCGGCCAGCAGTTCTTTCACCAGCGCCTCGCCGGGAGCCTCATCCAGATTCAAGATCGTGAGCGCCTGCCCGCCTTCTTCATTCCGGCTCAGCGACATGCCCGCGATGTTGACGCCGTGTTTGCCCATGAGCGTTCCGAGATGGCCGACGATGCCCGGCCGGTCGCGGTTTTCGATGACGAGCAAAACGCCCTCCGGTTTCGCTTCCACGTGGCGTCCGTTGATCTTCACGATGCGCGGCGTCGTGCCAAAAAAGGTGCCCGCGACGCTGACCCATCCGCCTTCCCCAGCGGCCGTCAGTTCGATCAGTTCCGCAAAATCGCCAAGGCTGCTCTCGCGTGACTCGGTCACTTTCAGCCCGAGCGTTTCCGCGAAAGAAGCCGCGTTCACCTGATTCACCTCGCCGCCACCCGCTTTGCGCAGGAAGCCGGTGAGGATCGCCCGCGTCACGGCGATCGTGTCCACTTCGTTGATCTTGCCGCTGTAATTGATGTTCAGCCCGTCGCAGCGTTTCGCCGCGATTTGCGAAAGGAAACGTCCCAGCCTTTCGCCAAGCGCGAGGTGTGGTCCGATGATCGCGAGCGTCTTCGCGTCGATACTCGGCGCGTTCACCGCGTTGCGAATTTCTCCGCTCAGCAGGGCCGCGCGGATTTGCTCCGCGACCTCGATGCCCACGCCTTCCTGCGCTTCCGCCGTCGATGCGCCGAGATGTGGCGTGAGGATGAGATTCGGCAGTCCGCGCAGCGGTGAATCCGCCGGGAGCGGCTCGGTTTCAAAAACGTCCAGCGCCGCCGCCGCGACTTGCCCCGACTTCAGCGCCACGACCAGCGCCGCCTCGTCGATCAACCCACCGCGCGCGCAGTTCACGATGCGCACGCCCTTCTTCGTCTTCGCGAGACGCTCTGCGTTCAGCATGTATTTCGTCTCGCCGGTCAGCGGCATGTGCATGGTGATGAAATCCGCCTCGGGAATGATCGCATCGAGCGACTCGATCAACTCCACCTGCAACGACCGCGCGCGACTCGCCGAGAGATACGGATCGTAAGCCAGCACCCGCATCCCAAACGCAATCGCCCGCCGCGCAATCTCCGTCCCGATGCGGCCCATGCCGAGAATCGCCAGCGTCTTATTGTAAAGCTCCACGCCCACGAAAGTCTTGCGATCCCACTTTCCGCCCTTCACGGAAGCATCCGCCTGCGGGATATTCCGCGCCGTCGAAACCATCAGCGAAAACGCGTGCTCCGCCGTCGAGATCGTATTCCCGCCCGGCGTATTCATCACGATGATCCCGCGTTTCGTCGCCGCATCCACATCCACATTATCCACGCCCACGCCCGCACGCCCGATCACCTTCAAATTCGTCGCCGCCTCGATCACCTTCGCCGTCGCCTTCGTCTCGCTGCGCACCACGAGCCCCTGAAATTCCCCGATGATCGCGAGCAATTCATCCGGCTTCAGCCCCAGCTTCACCGTCACATCGAGCTGCCCGCCATTGCTGAGTTCATCGATTCCGCGCTGAGCGATCGGGTCTGCGACAAGGACTTTGGGTTTGGTCATAAAAAGGGAAAAGGGTCAGGAAAAAGGGAGCGTGATTCTCGGCACCGAAGCCCAAAGCGCAAATGAAAAGTCCGGCTCCCGCTCAGCGGCTCGCCGCTCCAGCGGCGAGCCGGAAAACACGGCCTCACGCAGTTCCCTGCGGAGATGGACCGAGGCAGGTCAACTCACCGAAAACCGCGAAGTCAGCTCCATTGAGCGTCAGCAGCGACGTAATTCCCGCGCTGCGATAAGTCGCCGCCAGCATCGTATCGAGCACCCGCTTTCGTCCGAGTCGATGCCGTGCCATCGCATCGAGAAACCACTTTATCGCGTCATCATCCGATTCGACTCGCTCAGTTTCCGGCGAGTTCCACCACGCCCGCACACGATCAAGTGCCTGCTCCATCGTCAGCGGAGTGCTGAAACGCCGGCATCGGTAACGACGTGGACAAACTCATTGACGACCTGCGGCGCAATGGCGAATCGGTCACCCGCGATTCTGAGCGTTTTCAATCGCTCCCGCGCACCGACATAATCCACATGGCACGGCACTTCGTGAGCCACGAGCAGACTGGTATCGAACCCGTGGATCAGACCCGTCCCTCCAGCATTTCGTCATACCACCCTTCCCGATCACCCAAAGGTCGTAGCATTTCCCCCAAATCAAGCGGCGGGAGGTCAAATACACTGACTCCTGCGTCCCGGAGTTTCTCGCGACGTTTGTTTTTAACGAATCGCTCCAACTCCGCCAATTCTTCGGCGGACAACTGCGGGACGGCTTGTTCGATTTCGGCGAGCGTGCTCATGCGCGCAGAATGCACGCTGCAATGTGAATCGTCAATTTTCGGAGTCTGCCCTCCCTGCCTTGGAGGCACGCCTCCCCTAACCGCAATGCCTTTCGGGAATTCATCGAAGGTCACACCAGTTTAAGGGTTACGGGGCCTTGGTGGGATTTGGTTTGGCGCAGGCGCGGCCAGCCGCTCACGGGGCGGCGCACGGCTCTCGGGCAGCTTCTCGGCTG
>JANNWY010000287.1:0-27177 GCA_031409335.1 Chthoniobacteraceae bacterium
GAAAAGTGAGAGGTTTCTCCGCTCCGCTCCGCCCGCTGGCCCGCCTTCGCTTCGGTCGAAATGACAATACGGTTTAATGTTTCAGCCCTGGGCCAATCCCTGCGCCCCATTGTCGAATAACTATCGCGAATTTCTGCGGCACGCTTTCCAATCGCACTCCGCATGTTCCGCCGCATCCCCCATCAGCGTTACCTCGCCATCCTCGGCGGACTCTTTGCGGTGGTCTTCGCGTTCAGCGCCATTCGACCGCATCATCTTGCCGACTGGCTTTTGGAAAATGCACTCGTCGTTCTCGGCGTCATCGTGCTCGTCGTCTTCCGACGCCGGATGCTCTTCTCGCGCATCTCCTACACGCTCATCTTTCTCTTCCTCTGCCTGCATGAACTTGGCGCGCATTTCACTTACGCCGAGGTGCCATATCAGCAATGGTTCCCCTCGCTCGCCGGGGGACGAAACCACTTCGACCGCCTCGTCCACTTTTCCTACGGCCTTCTGCTCGCCTATCCGATCCGCGAGGTTTTTCTGCGTGTCGCGGATGTGCGCGGCTTCTGGGGATATTTCCTCCCGCTCGATCTCACGATGTCCACGTCGATGCTATACGAACTGATCGAGTGGGGTGCCGCGGAATTTTTCGGCGGCGAACTCGGCCAGGCTTATCTCGGCACGCAGGGCGACATTTGGGATGCGCACAAAGACATGGCGCTCGCCGCCGTCGGCGCGCTCATCGCGATGCTCATCACCGCCGCGCTCAATGCCCGCCTTCAGCGCGATTTCGCCCGCGAGTGGAACGAAAGCCTCCGCGTGAAACACACCGCGCCACTCGGCGAGGACGAAATCGCCCGGCTGCGCGCCGATCCGCCATCCCAATCTTGATCCTGATCCTTCCTTCCTCAGATCAAGATCAGGAGCAGGAGCAGGAGCAAGAGGGGAAGCCGAGGACTTACTCCGCCTTCTTCTCCCGCTTGTAAGTCAGCATCAGCACCGACGAGCCTTCCTTCGTCGCAAATTCCGTCGGACGCTCCCCGCCATCCAACGCGTAACACACCTTCAAAGTATCGCCGGTGAGTTCGTAGATCGCCTTCACCACTTTGCCCGAATCATCTCCTTCCGTGTCCGTCGCATCCATCGTCTTCGGCTTTTTCGTTTCATCCAGCTTCAGCGTTCCGGCATCCACCTTGTCCTTGCTCGTCAATTCGTACCGCTCGCCCGTGATCTTCACGATGATCGCCTTCAACTCCTCCGACTCCACCGGCTTCCCTCCCGCCTCCGCCGACTCGACCTTCCAAGTCCCCTCCATCGCTTTCAGATCATCCGCTTGCGCGGATTGGGAAAGAAGCACGGTGCAAGCTGCGACGACGAAGCTGGGAAGGATGAAGAGTTTCATACCGTGCTGGATAACCGCGCGAAGCAGGAATGTCGAGCCTCGCCCTCCCGAATCACGCCTTCGCGGGCAGTGGTGGCGGGACGGGTTGCGGCACGGGCTTCCGCCGGAAAAATCCGCCGGTGCTGAAATTCGTCCAGCCCGTGCGCAGCCAGCGGATGAGCGATGCGGCGAGCCAGAGCGCCCACACGAGCATGAAAAAGCGATACCACCAGATCGAGATGGAGACGCAGCCGGGGCTTGGGAGCAGAGCTTCGCAGCGCGCTTGAAACCAGCGGAGCGCGGTTTGCGTCGAGCCGTTGCCGGTGATGAACATTTCCGGGCTGCCGAGCAGGCCCTCGCCAACGGCGGTGAAAAGAATGCCGAGCGCCGCGACGGTCAGGCCGATGAGCACGATTTGCAGCACGTTGTAAAACGCGCCGCTGAGTCGCAGGAACGACGGCGTGCCGCGCCACGCGATGAAGAACAGCCAGCCGATCACGACCAGCGCCGCGACGAGCGGGACTTGTGTGAGGCCGATCACCAGCAGCATCCATTCGATCGTGTGCAGCGGCGATTTTCCGATGCGACCGAGCGCGACGGCGGCGAGCAGCGAGCACAGCAGGATTCCCCAAAAGCGCACCGCCGGCCCGCGCTGCGGCCCGTGCGCCCACAGCACCCAGCGATCGTTCGGCACGGTGATTTCGGTTTGAATGTTCGCGCTTTCCACCGGCAGCCGCACTTCACCGGCCTGCGCGCGCGCGCCGAGTTCGAGGTTCGTTTTCCACGCGATGCTCACGGTCTGCTCGCCAGGCCGCACGGGGATGATGAGTTTGCCGCCGTCCTTGCGCACGGGGATCGCGTTGCCGTTGTGCATCAGCGCGGTGATTTCCGCCTCGGCGGGCAGCTCGACGAGGAAGTCTTCGCCGAGACTGCAGCGCAGCGAGAGATCGAGTTTTGAAACGCGCTGACGTTTCCCGAGCGCGATCGTGTGCTTGCCGCGGCTCACCGTCACCGTCGCGCCCGCGATCGCTTCCGGGCGGCTGATCGCGAGTTCCACTTTTTCGCCCGGCCACGGCTGCCAGACTGGTACGAGGTCCGCATTCGCCGGCTCGAAAACGGGTGCGAGTCCGGCGATGGCGACATTCCAAACGGGCGACGCGACGAGATGCCAGCGCTCGACCCATGTGTCTTCCGCGCGCGTCGCGAGCGCGATCGTCGGCACGACCGCGAGCCCGCTTTCCCACGAAGCCGTCTGCTCCTGCGCACCGAGCCGCACTTCGATGAAGCCGTCTTTCACGACCGCATTGGACGACAGCACGTTCTCTCCCGGCAGCAGCGGCACGCGCAACGCAGCGGCTTTCCCGACGGGCGAGAGTCGCGTGACGGTCGTGCGCACCTGCCAGATGAGGCCGAGTTCGAGGCTGCGATCAATCGCGACGATCGTCTGCAAATCCTGCCGGTCATAGCTCGCGGCTCCGGCGGCGGCCTTTTGTTTCAAAGCGAAAAACACCTGCGCCTCCGGCACGCCATCCGCCCGCACGCCGCTGAAAGTCCAGCCCGGCGCTTCGATTTTCACCTGCCGCGGTTTCAGCAGGAACGTCCATTCCCACTCGGTCAAATTCGCGAGCGAACCCTCGACGCGCACGCGATGCACGCCGGGCTCCAGCACCAGCCAGAGAAAGCCGTCATCGCGGCGCAGCGCGACTTCCGGTTTGTCATCGACGAGCACCGTGAGCGGCGACCACGCGGGCAGTTTGCCCGGCAGCGGCACGGCGGTGCGAATCGCGGCGTGAATCTCCGCGTCGATCGCGATTTTGCGCTGGTCGTCCAGCGTGAGCGTGACGGACGGGATGTCGGCGGCGTTCGGATACGCGTCGGATTTTTCGAGAAGGCGCTCGCGCAACTTGTCGAGTGTGGCCTCGTTTGGAATTTCAGTCTGCGCAGATGCGGTCGTGGTAAAAATGACCGCGAGAACCGCAGCCGCTTTTCCCATCGCGCGAGGCACTGAACCACCTACTTTCCGCGCACCAAGCAGCACGGCGGCGAGCGCGAGCAAGAGCACGACCCGCAGCGCAGTCAGCACGCGTTCGAGCGTGAGCGAAATGAGGATCGGTTTTATTTGCTGTGACGCAGCGACCGGCCCGTTCCAGCCAAACCTCACCGCTCGCCATTGCCACTCAGGAACTCCGGGACCCGTTTGGATGCGGGCCAACGAATCGTAAGTGAGATTTTCCGCGCCGCCGCTCCTGAAGGCGCGAGCCGGCCCACCCGCGGGAAGGAGCCCTTGCGCGATATCAATTTGGTCCTGCGTATTCCGAATGACCAATCTCGCTGTCGAGGAGTCATATGTTGCGGACGCTCCTTGTGGAAACTGCACGCCGTTGGACTCAAGCCAGTTTTTTGCATCGAATGGACCGCGCGCGCCGCCGGGAATTGTGTTTGCGTTTAGCTTGAATTCCTTTGTTTGGAACACAGTTGCGTCCACGCCTTGGGGAACAATCGTTACGGCATACGGGTCAACTTTGAACTTCAGATTTGCCAAGGCGGTTACGTACTTTAGCGCCTCGATCAGCGGGATGTTTGTGAGTGAAACAGTGATGCGAGCCTCGCCGGGTCCGTTTCCGTTGGGGTCTTCAAGCGGTGGAATAAATCCGTTTGCTGCGCGCCCGTCGTCCAATTTCAGGACGATGTTGACGCCCCTTCTGCTTGGGTCTGGTTCGAGAACGTCCAAATCGACGCTCTTCTTTTGTAGGAAATCTACTGCCTCGTAAATGGTCGCGTCACGAAGATCAAGTTTCGGGATAATGATCCGGTTCATTTTGGATTGAACCATCGTCTGGCCGGACGAATCCGCTTCGGGAGATGCAACGGTCAATTCTGAGGCGTCATCCTGAATCGGCGTGAATTCTTGCGGCACACTCCGCGATTCGGCGTACGCTCCGGCGTTTTCCAACTGCGGATAAAGCGCCTGCTGGACTTGCCGCGCGATGAAGGGGACGAAGACGAGCACGAATGCGCCGACTGCGATCCATTTGCCAAGGCCGAGTGCGCGGCGAGCCCAGCCTGCGGGGACGACGCGCTGGAGGGCGAGCGGGACGAGCAGGATGAGCCACAAGTAGCGCGGTGCGCCGGGTTCGTGATACGCGAGGCCGAAGGCGAGGAACGCGAGCACGGCGGCGAAGAATCCCCACAGCCGGAAGACGGCGAGCGTGAAGATGAGCAGGAGGAAAAGATCGAGCAGCGTCCACGCGGTGAGCCAGTCGCCACGCACCCAGTCCGCGCCGAACAGCGCAAAGAGCCGCCAGCCGGGCGGGAGATTGAGCGTGACGTTGAGCGCGTCGGCGTCGCTGCGCCAGCCGGTCGCGGAGAGGGCGTCGGCGCGCGTCATGCGGCCGGTGGCGTCGAGGTTCAGATTGCGCGTGCGGATTTCCACGCCGGGCGCGCTGTTCTCTGGATTGAGCGTGATGAGCTGGCCCTGGCCGTCGCTGCGCACCGAGCCAAGGTCCTGACCCGCCGCCGCATCGAGCCGCCAGATTTGCTGCATCTGCCCGGCGATCAAGTCGCGAAACGTGAGGCCGCGTCCGTCTTCATCAAGCCACAGTTCGCGCGTGATTTTGAGCCCGGCGGGTTTTTGATCGCCCATGCCGCGCATCCTTTCCTGAAGTTGAAACGGCGTCGCGGTTTCCCAGCGATACACGGGCAGCTCGCGCCATTGATCCGGGAAAGTCGTCTGCGAAACATCAATCGCGGGCGCGCCGATGATCTCGACCGTGCGGAAATCGGGCCGCGCGCGGAAGGCGACGAACTGCTCGGCCACGGCGGGCTTCGCGCCTTCGGCGTAGCGAAATTCCTTTGGGTTATCGAAGCGGAAGGCGTCCGCGTGCAGCGTCCATTTTCCCGCGCGCACCTGCGCTTTCATTTTCCCCGCGTCGTCGATCGCGACCGGGATCGGGCTCTCGACCGCCGCGAGTTTCCAGCCTTCGGGAAGGACGACGCCGATTTCCTCCTCACGACTTTTGCCCGAAACGGTGAGTTCGATTTCCGTGCGCAGCCACAGCGGGATGCCGTCCTCGATCACGGCGTGGAGTTTTACCGAGAGAAAGTTTTTGTCCGCCTCTTCCGTTGAGGCGTCGCGCTTCAGCCACAGAAAACCCTGCGCATCCCAAGTCGGCGCAGCGACTGGCTGACCGTCGATGACGACCGCGAGGATGCCGATCTCGCGCGGGATCGGGATGCGCTGCGGCACTTCGCTCCAGCGAAACGCGCCCTCGATCCGCACCGTGCCGGCGCCGAGTTTGATCGCGGGGGCACCGTTGTGTTCCAGCACGGAAACGGGTTTGCCATCCGCCTTCACCTCGACCGGCCACACGTCGGAATTCCCCGGCAGCGGAATCCACGTCTCATGGAAAACGGTGACGACGAGATCGAATTTCCCGCCCGCCTTTTCCGCCTGCACGCCCATGCGCGACGGCCAGAAACAGACGTGCTTTTTCGCATCGGAATACGGCGTCGGGCAAAGCCGGTGGGTGTCATCCCAAGTCGCCCACGCTTCCCACGGCTTCAGCGCATCGGGGATTTGGCGCTCGGGCGGCGCGGCTTGGGCGGTGAATGCGGCGAGCAGGGCGAGACCGAGGAGGCGGATCGTTTTCATGGCGTCGAAGGGATAGCGGCAAAAAGGCTCAAGAGGCACAAAAAAGGCGCGTCTAAAAACTGTCATTTCGACCGGAGCGAAGGTGGGCCAGTGGGCGGAGCGCAGTGGAGAAACCTCTCACTTTTCCTTTCGGGCTAGGTGGCGCGGAGCACGCATGTGATGCGGCTCCGCACCTCCTTCGCCCACCGAAGAAAAGTGAGAGGTTTCTCCACTCCGCTACGCTCCGGTCGAAATGACAGGGTTGAGCGCTATTCCTCCGGTAGCGCGGCTGCGATGGTGGCGATGACTTCGGCGGGCTCGATGGCTTTCATGCAACGCAGATCGAGCGGGCATTCGCGGAGGAAACACGGGCTGCACGCGACGTGGTGGCGGATGACGTGGTGATGGTCGCCGAGCGGGCCGGTGAGCGCGGGCTCGGTGCTTCCGAAAAGTGAAACGGTGGGGACGCCGAGGAAGGCGGCGAGGTGCATCGTGCCGGTGTCGTTGGTGAGCAGGAGGTCGCAGGCGCGGAGTTCGGCGATGAGTTCGGCGAGCGTGGTTTTGCCGATGAGGTTGCGATGTTTGCCGGTGAAATCGCGGAGTATTTCGTCGCCAAGCGGCGCGTCTTTTTGCACGCCGAAGAGTATCCATTCGCACTCGCGGCTCGCGGAAACGGCGCGGACGACTTCGGCGAAACGCTCGGGGAACCAGCGTTTCGTCGGGCCGTATTCGGCGCCGGGGACGAGGCCGATTTTGGGATTGCGGATTGCGGATTGCGGATTGCGGATTGGGGGAAGCGCGGCGTTTTCGATGTCGGCGCCGATGAATTCGGCGAGGGCGAGGTAGTGGTGGACTTGATGTTTTGGCGGTTCGGTGTGCGCGTTTTTCTTTTTCTTTTTGCCGTGGAAAATCTGGTTGAGCAGCCACGCGCGCTGGTGGCCGGGGAAGCCGACGCGGCGCGGGATTATGGCGAGCCAGGCTTCGAGGGCGGAGCGCAGCGAGTTTGGGAAAAGGATCGCGACTTCGAAATCGCGGCGGATTTTTTTCGCGACGCTGAACACGCTATCGGCGGATTCGATGCCGATCACGTCATCGACTTCGGCGACTTGTTTCCACAAATCCGCGAGCTTCGCCGGCGTGAGGATCGTGACGTGAGCATCGGGCCGCCCGCGTTTGATGGCGCGCACGGCGGGGATGCTCATCACGGCGTCGCCCAGCCAGTTGGTCGAGCGGATGAGAATGCGGAATGGCTGGAGCGTCTGGCCGGATCGGAACGCGGTCGGAATCGCGACGCCGCGTTTGTAGGTGGCGAGGAGGAATTTCGGGTTCGGAAGTTTCCAGCGATTGTGAACCCAGAACCAATCCTCGGGCCGTCGGCGAATCTGTTGCTCCAGAACTTTCGCGGTCCATTTGGTGATGCCTTCCGAGGTGAATTTCCGGGCTTTGACCTGCTCGTGAATCACGCAGCGCCAGCGCGCGACGCCATCCGTGTAAACCGCCGCGGGGACGAGGAGCGAATCGGTGCGCAACGCGAGTGTGGCGGCGAGCGTGGAGGTCGAGGCGAGGCGTCCGAAAAACGGGCACCACAGCCCGGCGTCTCCGGCGTGCTGATCGACGAGCACGCCGACCGCGCCGCCTTCGCGCAGGAATTTCGACGCGGCACCGAAGCCTTCCTTTCGCTCAAAAACGGAGAGCCCGAGCCGCGCGCGGTCGCGTCGCACTTCGGCGTCGATGAAGCGATTTCCGAGCGCCTGGTAGATGGTGCCGACGGGGCACGGGAAGAGGATCGGCGAGAGTTGCGCGAACATTTCCCAGTTGCCGAGATGGCTGATGACCATCACGAAACCCTTCCCGGCGGCGGCTCCGGCTTTCAACGTTTCGACGCCATCCATCTTCACGACGCGCTCGATTTCCGCGCGGGAAAGGCGCGGAAGTTTGATCGAAGAAAGGAGATTCGCGCCGAGCGTGGCGAAATGTTTTCGCGCGAGCGCGCGCAGTTCGTCGGGCGATTTTTCCGCGCGAAACGCGATGCCGAGATTGCGCAACACGAGGCGGCGATATCTCCCCGAGACGAAATACGCCGCGGTGCCGAGCGCCCAGCCGAACCGGAAAACCGCAGCGAGCGGGAGCAGGCAAAGCGCCCCCGAGACGAGCCGGTACAGCCAGAAGACTGCGCGATCCATCAGCGCTTTTTCCAATACAGGCTCTTGATCGGATGCTCGTCGGTCAGATTCGCCTCGATGCCACCGAGCCGCGTCTCGTCGTAAAACTGGATGCCGACGTAGTAGTAGAGCGGGCAGATCGCGACCTCATCGGTGACGAGGAGTTTCTCCGCTTCGCGGAAAAGGGCGAAGCGCTTTTCGCGATCGAGTTCGGCTCCGGCAGCGGCGATGCATTCGTCGAATCGTTTGTTGCTCCAGCCCGTGCGGTTGTTGCCATCGCCCGTGACGAAGCAGCCGAGAAACGTGTTCGCGTCTTTGTAATCGCCAACCCATGACGAGCGGGCAAGGTCGAAATCGAGACTGGTGAGCGAGGCGAGATACACTTTCCACTCCTTTTGCTGGAGCTGCACCGTGATGCCGAGCGCGTCGCGCCACATGCCTTGCAGCTCCACGGCGATGTCGCGGTCGAGATCGCTGTCGCCTTTGTAGAGGTAATAGATGATCGGGAAACCTTTGCCGTCGGGGAATCCGGCGTCGGCGAGCAGTTGTTTCGCGCGCGCCAAGTCGCGTTTCAGACCGGGCGGCGGATAATACCCGGCGGTATTTGGCGGGGTGAAACTGTCGGCGGGCAATTCGCCGGCGCGCGTGATTTTGTCGCAGATGAGCTGCTTGTCGATCGCGAGCGAAAGCGCGATGCGCACGCGCGGATCGGTGAACGGTTTTCGCGTCGTGTTGAAGCGGATGAAGTAGTTCCCGAGGAACGGCGCGGCATGGTAATCGGGGCGTTTCTTGAGTTCGTTGAGCAGCGGCGTGGGCGCGAGGCCCTTGTCCATCATCACATCGGCGAGGCCGGTCGCGTAGAAATTGAACGCGGTCATTGGCCGTCCGCTCGGGATGATGTCCACGCTTTTGGTCGGGATGTTCGCAGTGTTCCAGTAGTGCGGATTTTTCTCGATGCGGATGCGGTCGAAGATGCGCCATTCCTTTAGCACAAAGGCACCGTTGCCGATGCACTTGCCCGGCTTCATGAAAGTCTCGCCGCGTTTCTCACATTCCGTGACGCTCGGCATGTGGACCGGGAGCAGCGTGGAGAAGGCGGTGAGGTCGATGAAAAACGGCGTCGGATTGTCGAGCGTGACGACGAGCGTGAATGGGTCGGGCGCCTTCACGCCGACTTCGCGAAAATCCTTCACGGTGCCTTCGTTGAACGACTTCGCATTGTGAATGTAGTAGAGCTGGCCGGAGTATTCGGAGGCGGTTTCCGGCTTGAGCGTGCGCTCCCACGACCGAACGAAATCCTCACTCGTCACCGGATCGCCATTGCTCCACTTCGCGTTTTTGCGGAGGTGAAATGTGTAAGTCTTCGCGTCGGGCGAAAGGTCCCAGCGTTCCGCGACGCCGGGCTGCGGCTCGCCTTTCTGATCGAACGACGTGAGGCCCTCGAAGAGCGTGTAGGCGATGCGGCCATCGGGCTGGCCGGTGAGCAGCGCGGGGTCGATCGTCTCCGGCTCGGCTCCATTTAGGACGACAATTTCCGCGCGATCCATGGCGCGATCACACGCGGAGCAAAGTGCGAGGGCGAGGAGGAGGCAGAGATGAATTGCGAGTCGGGACACGGTGGAGGCGGATAGTGCATGAGATATCCCGCTCCTGCCAAAGCTCATTTCGCTGCGGTTGCGGGCTGTCGGGGATTTCCGCGTAGCACACTTGTCCCGCCTTCACGGACTTTCCAAACACGTTGCCACGGATTTCGTTCACGCCTTCACCAGCAGCGCGGCAGGGAAGTTCATTTCGGCGGGACGCCGAAACCAACGCTCGGGACGAGCGTGCTACCCGGAAATCCGCAGCGTGCGCCTACTTCGGCGGCTCCGGTGCGGGAGCAGTATCGGCGGGTTTGCCAGCGGCTGGAACGGGCGCGGGTTCTGGTTTTGCAGGAGCGGCTCCAGGTGCTGGCGCTGGCGTTTTTTCCAATTCAGCCGCAGGAGTTCCGGGCACCTTCACGGGGTCGGTAACGGCTTCGCCGGGAATTGGAGGAGCTAGTTGCATCTTTAGCTGTTCCTTGCCATCGATCAGCGGCGTTCCTTCGGTGGCGCCTGGCAGGACAGCGGGCAGTGCAATTGGCAGTTCCGTAGGTGCGGGTGGTGGTGTCAGCGCCGGGATCACCGTCGGCGCGGTCAGCTTGTCCTGAAGCGAGCTGTGACCACCGCCTTTTTTCACGTATAGAAACGAGAGCAGCAGCGCCAAGCCGAAGAACATGCCGCCAAGCCAGCGCGTGATCGTTTGCAGAACATTCGTGGTCTGCGCGCCGAAAAGCTGATCGGTCGCACCGCCGCCGAAGGCCGCGCCGAGCCCTTCGTTTTTCGGGCGCTGCATGAGCACGAGCAGGATCATAAGCAACGACACGAGGACGAGGATCACCTGCAGAATATTGATAACGATCGGGAGCATGAAGGCAGCGAATATGGGGGACGTGCGCGCGGCTGTAAAACGAAAGTTTCCCGATGGAGCCCCGGGCTGACGCGTCTAAAACCAAAAGCTGTCATTTCGACCGGAGCGAAGGCGGGCCAGCGGGCGGAGCGCATTCACTTCGGTCGAAATGACAACTCGTCTTGATGCGTCAGGTCCGGTTATTCCCGCGTCAACGTTTCATCGAGATTCAGCAGCAGGCTGCCGAGCGCGGTGAAGGCGGCGAGTTCGGGCGCGGGGAGCGCGGGATCGGGCTTGGATTCGCCGGTCGCGATCAGCTTTTTTGCGGCTTCGGGATTGGCGGTGTAGCGCGCGCGAAGTCTGGCGAGCGATGCGGCGAGGATTTGCTTCTCGGCGGCATTCGGCGGGCGCGCCGTGCAATGTCGAAACGCGAAATCGAGCCGCGCTTCATCGTTCGCGCCGTGCTTCAGCATTCGCTCCGCAAAGGCGCGCGCGGCTTCGACGTACGTGATGTCGTTCAGCGTCACGAGCGCGTGCAGCGGTGTATTTGTGCGGCTGCTTTTCACCGTGCAGTTCTGCCGGTTCGCGGTGTCGAAGAAGAGCGTCGGCGCAACGATGCGCCGCCAGAAAATGTAAAGGCTGCGTCGATACAGCGCCTCGCCGTGATCCTGCGTGAACTTGATCTGCCCGAACGTCGCGTCCTCCCAGATGTTCGCGGGCTGATACACCTTCACCGGCGGTCCGCCGACTTTTTCCACGAGCAGCCCGCTCACCGCGAGCGCCTGATCGCGCAGCATCCAGCTCGGCAAGCGGTAGCGTGAGCCGCGCGCGAGGAATTTGTTTTCAGGATCGCGCTCGGCCATTCCCGGCGGCACGACCGACGACTGCGCATACGTCGCGCTCGTCACGATCAGCTTCACGAGATGTTTCACATCCCAGCCGCTCTCTCGGAATTCCACGGCGAGCCAGTCGAGCAATTCGGGATGCGTCGGCTTCTCGCCCTGCACGCCAAAGTCATCCACATTCTTTGCGAGCCCGTGCCCGAAGAACTGCTGCCAGAGCCGGTTCACAGTCACTCGCGCCGTCAGCGGATGCTCGGGCGAAACCAGCCAGCGGGCGAGCGCGAGGCGATTCGACGGCGCATCGGCAGCGAGTGCCGGGAGCACCGCGGGCGTGCCGTATCCGACCTTGTCGCCGTATTTGTCGTAAGCGCCTTTGACGAGGATGAAGGTGTCGCGCGGTTTCTCGCGCTCACGCATCACCATCGTCCGCGGCATCGTGTTCTCGGCATTCTCGCGCGCCTTTTTCGCGGCATCGCGGCGCTCGGTTGCGGCGGCGAGCAATGCGTTGGTCGCAAAATAAAATTTCGCCAACTCATCCTTCTCAGCCGGCGCCCGCTGCTCCGCCGGTTTTGTGAGAAGCGTGCGAATTTTCTCCGGCATCGGACGCAGCAGCGCGGGATTGTCAGTCGTCGCGCTGAGTCGGAATTTTCCGAGCGTGTGCTGGCGTCCGTATTGAAATGAAAAACGGAACGCCAGCGTGTGCTCGCCACCGACGCCGATGTTTGCGCCGGGCGTGAAAAGGAGTTCGTGCGGTTTCCCCGTCGCGCCATCCACCGCCCAACCCGTCTTCTGATCGCCGTCGAAAACCTTCGCCGCAGGCTGCCCGCGCTGCTCGTAGTCGGCGCTGATCGCCGTGAGCGGGATCAGTTTTCCGTAATCCTGCAGCGCGAGTTCGGTGAGAACGAAATTGCCATTCTCCGGCGCGCGCCCCGGCCCGCCATGCGGCAGCGAATCATCCGGGAGCACTTCCAGCTTCAGCGCCGTGATGCCCGCGATCGTGCCGGGATACGTGACGACATATTCGTCCTTCGCCGGACTTTTGCCGCCCGCGAGCACGCTGCCGTCCGCCGCTTTCGTGAGCACCGTTCCCTTTTCCGCATTCGCTTCCATCGGGATCAGCGGCGTCCACTTCACCGCGGGCAACAGTCCGCCAGTGCCACCGGCCACAGACTTCTCCCACGCTGGCTGCTCGGCGCGGAGTTTCGCTTCGAGTTCATCGCGCTCCTTTTTCGACGCCGTCTCCGCCACTTTCAGCGCTTCGACTTTCGCTTGATCGTCGGGAGTGGCGAGCGCAAGCACCGGATTCGCCAACCCGCCCGCATCGTTGCCGCCGGTTTCGTCGATCGAGTTAAAGAACGCGCTGAGTTGGTAGTATTCCTTCTGCGCGAGCTGATCGAATTTGTGATCGTGGCAGCGGCAGCAGTTGAAAGTGAGCGCCATCCAAACCGTGCCCGTCGTCTCGACGCGATCCTGCACGTAATCGACGCGCGATTCCTCCGCGATGCGCCCGCCTTCGCCATTGATCATGTGGTTCCGGTGAAACCCGGTCGCGATGAGCTGCTCGCGAGTCGGCTCTGGCAAAAGATCGCCGGCCAGTTGTTCGATTGTGAATTGATCGAACGGCTTGTTGTCGTTGAACGCCGCGATCGCCCAATCGCGCCAATACCACATCGCCCGCGTCGGATCACCCTGGTAGCCATTGGTGTCCGCGTAACGCGACGCATCGAGCCATTCCCAGACCATGCGCTCGCCGTAGCGCGGCGAGGCGAGCAGGCGATCGACCACGCTTTCATAAGTCCCATGGGACTCATGCGACCCATTCGACTTATGGGAAAACGCAGCCACCTCCTCCAGCGTCGGCGGCAGTCCGGTGAGGTCGAGGTAGAGTCGCCGGATCAGTTTTTCCGGCGCCGCCTCCGGCGAAGGCGCGAGTTTTTCGCGCTGCAAACGCTCCAGCACAAACGCATCAATCGGATTGCGCGCCCACGTTTTTCCCGGCTCCGAATTCACCGGCACCGCCGCCCGTTTCGGCGCGACGAACGCCCAGTGCTCGCCCCACTTCGCGCCCTCTTCCACCCAGCGTTTGAGTGTCTGCTTCTGCGCGTCGGTCAGCTTGCGATTCGATTTCGGCGTCGGCATCACCTCGTCTTTCTCGGTGCTGAAAATGCGCGCGATCACCTCGCTCCCCGCGCTGTCGCCCGGCTTTACCGGCGTGATGCCATCCGTCGTGCGATACGCGCCCTCCTTTTTATCGAGCCGCAGATCCGCCTTCCGTCCGCCCGCATCCGGTCCGTGGCAGTGGTAGCAGTTTTCCGCAAGGATCGGCTGCACGTCGCGATTGAAATCCACCGGCTCCGCGACGCAGGTCGCGGCGAGAAAACAGAGAACGTGAAACGGCGATTTCATTGGAGCGAAGCGCACAGTCGAATAAACCCGCCGCCGCGCAAACATCTTAGCTCGCGAACCCTCGTTTCAGATTCTTGCTCCTGATCTTGATCTTGATCTTGATCCCTTCGGCGGATTGCGGTGGAGGATCAAGATCAGGAGCAAGATCAGGATTGGAAGAACCTGCCGCTTGACCTTCGCCGCGACATGCGGCTCCAATGCGCGCACATGGCCGCCACCGAAGCTGAGTTCCTGCTCATCGACAACAGCAACTCCTTTACGAAGTTCGCTATCGCCACCCGCAAAGAGATCTGCTGCGTCCCGCGCCGCCTGAGCACGCCTGCGGTCGAGAAAGATTCGCTCGGGCGCATCCTGCACGGCTGGAAATTCCAGTCCGTCATCATGTGCACAGTCGTCCCCTCGAAAGGCGACCTCCTCGCGCAACTCCTCACCCCGCACCGCGTCCTTTCCATCACCGCGAAAACCAAACTCGGCGTCGGCATCGACTACCCCGCGCCCCGCACCATCGGCGCCGATCGCCTCGCGAACGCCGCTGCCGTCGCCCACTACTACGGAGCCCCCGCGGTCGCCGTCGATTTCGGCACCGCGGTCAGCTTCGACGTCATCTCGAAGGACAAAGCCTACGTCGGCGGAGTCATCGCGCCTGGCCTCGAAGCGATGACCGACTACCTGCACACGCGCACCGCGTTACTCCCCAAAATCAGCCTCATCGAACCGCCCACCGCCATTGGAAAATCCACGCGCAATGCCATGCTCGCCGGAGCCGTCCACGGCTACCGCGGCCTCGTCCGCGAAATCCTCGCACAGATCACGAAAGAACTCGGCACCCCGAAAAAGCTCACCGTCGTCGCCACGGGTGGTTACGCCGAATTGATCGCCGCCGGCCTGCCCGAGATCAAGAAAGTGCATTCCGACCTCACGCTCGAAGGCCTCCGCATCATCGGCACGCTGAACCGCTAAATCGGCGGCACCGGGCGCGGGGGCGGCGCGGGCTTCACGGGCTCGGGCAGGGCGACGCCTTGCAGCGAGGGGCGCGGCGTCGGCTTCGCGGGCACTGGCGGCTTTGGCGGAACCACGGATTCGATCGAGGGCGATGCGAGCAATTGGAACGGACTCCCCGGGCGCGTGTCATCGCGCCCGGCCAGCAGGAAAAGCGCGGGGAAAACCAGGGCGCTCGCGCACAGGAAAATGCCCGGCAGGATGCGACCGCGCGTCAGCAGGAGCGCTCCCGCAAACACCGCGGCAGCCAGCGCGGGGACGAAAAGCAGAAACGTCCAGCGCGGAAACATGATGAGCGTGCAACCGACGAGCAGACTGGCGAGGCCGATCCGCAGCGGATCGAAGTGCAGCGCGGCCCAAAATTTCATGGCCCACCCCCGCGCGAACTCGCCCGCCCTTGCAAATCGCGTGGCCTTGGCCGGAGGCGGAAACAGCCGTCGCAACGGCACCCACACTTCCACGCCATCGCGCTGCGCCAGATCGTGCTCGGACACCTCCCCGCGCGCGAGCATCCCGGAGACGCTCTCGGGATTGAGCGGCCCGATCATCCGACCAGCCTTAAAAATGGTGATATCCATAGCTTCTGGAGGCAAACACTACGCGTTCAGGTAAATCGCACGCCAGATTTTTTTACGTTTCCGAGCGCGTTGCGGATGTGAAACGGCAACCCGGAACCCTCGCCATCGGCCTTCGGGCTGTCCGTTGATGCGCGCTACGCCAAAATTCTCTTCACGACTTTCGACGGCTTCGTCACGTTCGTCACTCGCTGGTCGAGTCCCTGATTTGGGTAAGTGAGCCGTTTGTGATCGAAGCCGAGCAGGTGAAGCATCGTCGCTTTCAAATCGTGAACGCTGACTTTGTCCACGACCGCTTCGTAGCCGAGATCATCGCTTTCGCCAAACGTGCCCGGCTTCACGCCGCCGCCCGCCATCCAGATCGTGAACGCACCCGGATTGTGATCGCGCCCGATCCATTTCATCTCCACGCCACCCCGGTTTTCGCGCATCGGCGTCCGCCCAAATTCGCCACCCCACACGATCAGCGTGTCTTCGAGCATGCCGCGCTGTTTCAGATCGGTGAGCAGCGCCGTCATCGGCTGATCCACGTCGGCGCACTGCTGCATGAAGCCGCCATCGAGCGCCTCTTTTTCAGTCGCGCCATGCGCATCCCAGCCCCAGTGGAAAAGCTGGATGTAGCGCACGCCGCGCTCCGCGAGGCGGCGCGCGAGCAGGCAGTTGTTCGCAAACGATTCCTCGCCCGGCTTCACGCCGTACGCCGCGCGCACATCGTCCGGCTCCTTGCCGATGTCGAACGCCTCGCTCGCGCTCACCTGCATGTTAAACGCCGTCTCGTACTGCGAAATGCGCGTGAGCGTTTCCGGGTCGCCCGCGTCCGCGTGCGTCTGGCGGTTGATGTCATTCAGCGCATCGAGCGACATGCGGCGCAGATCGCGCGAGACGCCGTCGGGATTGCCGAGATACAGCACCGGCTCGCCTTTGCTGCGACACTGCACGCCCTGATACACGCTCGGCAAAAAGCCCGAACCCCACGCGGACTTCCCCGCATCCGGCGTCTTGCCGCCGCTGAGCAGCACGATGAATCCCGGCAGATTTTCATTCGCCGAACCGAGCCCGTAAGTGACCCACCCGCCCATCGACGGATAGCCAAGCGTCGAGTAGCCAGTGTGCATCGCGAGCTGCGCCGGGGCGTGATTGAACTGATCGGTGTGCATGCTTTTCACGAAGCACACGTCGTCCACCACCTTTGAGAAATGCGGCAGCCGGTCGCTCAGCCACGCGCCGGTATTGCCATGCTGCGCAAACGGAAAGCGCGGCCCGAGCAGCTTCGGCACGCCCTGGATGAACGCGAACCGTTTCCCCGCGAGATATTTCTCCGGACAAGTCTGCCCGTCGAATTTGTGCAACTCCGGCTTGTAATCGAAAAGCTCCAGATGACTCGGCGCCCCAGCCATGTGGAGAAAAATGACGCGCTTCGCCTTGCCGGGGAAATGCGAGGCAAACGGAGCCAGTGGCCGCGCCATATCGCGAGCGACGGAAGGCGCAGACCCAAACACGGGGCCAGCCTGCGAAGCCAGCCACGCGGCACCGAGGCCGGTCGTGCAATCGCGCAGAAAATGCCGGCGCGTGATGTGTCTGAAGTGAGCGATGCGGGCTTCGTCGGAGAGGTTCATGGCGCGGTTATTTTGTAAGAGCATCGTCGAGATTGAGAATGGTGCTCGCGACCAGCGTGAGCGCAGCGGTTTCCGGATCACCGGCGGCTTTTTCGGCGAGCGATAGATCGGCTTTGTAATTTGCGAGCGCGTCGGCGTGCAGCTTTGCCAGCCGCGCGATTTGATCGGGTTTTGGATCGTTGCTAGTCACGGTTCGCAGCGCCCAAGCGATGCTGGCCTCCGCGTTTGCGCCCGCGGATTTCATCCGCTTCGCCAGCGCGCGGGCCGCTTCGAAATAGACCGGATCATTCAACGTCACGAGCGCCTGCAATGGCGTGTTTGTCACCACCCGCCGGGCGGTGCAAACCTCGCGGCTCGAAGCGTCGAAGGTCATGAAACTCGGATACGGACTCGTCCGGCGCCAATACGTGTAGAGCGCGCGGCGATAACGATCTTCGCCCTGGGGCGTCTCCCATTTCGCGCCGTTATAGACGACCTGCCACACGCCTTCCGGCTGCGGCGGCATCACCGATGGGCCGCCGATCCTGTCGGTCAAAATACCCGCTGTGGCGAGCGCCTGATCGCGCACCATCTCGGCGGCGAGTCGCGTGCGCGGGCCGCGCGTGAGCAGGCGATTGCGCGGATCTTTCGCGTGCAATTCGGTCGTCGCGCGATGGTCCTGCCGATACGTGGAAGACAGCACCAATTCGCGCAGCAGCGTTTTCAGACTCCAGCGCTGTTCATTTTGAAAACGCAGCGCGAGAAAATCGAGCAGCGCCGGGTGCGACGGCGGCAGGCCCGTGGAACCGAAATCTTCGAGCGTTTCGACGATGCCGATGCCGAACAACTCCGCCCAAACGCGATTCACGAGCACGCGCGCAGTCAGCGGATTCTCCGTGCTGACCAGCCACTTCGCCATCGCGAGACGATCCGCTTTTCCTGGTGGCAGCGGCGGAAAAATCCCCGGTGTCCCCGGCTCCATCACCTTGTCTTTTGCGAGAAAATTCCCGCGCAGAAAAAGCCGCGTCTCGCGCTTTGCATCGTCCGGGCGTTCCGCCATCACGAGCGTGCTCGCGCTCGGGATCGCGTCACGTTTTTGACGCGCCTCGCTCCAGCGCTTCCGCAAATCCATGCGTTCGGGCGAAAGCGCGAGCGCAGTCCACGCCGCGCTCGTCGTCGTCGCGAGTTTGAAGCGATAGAGGATCGAGCCCTTCGTTTCGGCGTCGAAAACAGTGTGCTTCAGATGCAGCCGCAGCGCCGCGCCCACGGGCACTTTCACCGACTCCTTTGGCACGAAGACGAGCCAGCGCGGGCCAAACAATTTCGGAAACGCGCCGCCCCCGGCCACGCCCGGCTTCAGACTTTCCTCCGGATCAAACGGCCCCGTCAGCGTGTCCGCATACACCGCAACAAATTCCACGCGATCAATCCCTGTCGGCAACGGCGGGCGCTTTTTCTTCTCTTCGTCGCTGAGTCCCGTTTGCTCCGCATTGATCTTTTCCGCCTCCACTTTTGCCGCCGCGACCTTCATCGGATCTTCGATTTCCATCCAGATGTGACCGACTACCGCGCCGTATTCCGGCCACTGTTTCGGGTCGTCGCCGCGCGGCAGGATGTCGAGCCGCAGTGCGCTCAGTTCCGTGGTCGCGGGCAGCTTCATCACGTAGGTCGTGCCGTTGCCGACCGTGCCATCGACACGCACTTCATTCTCCGCGATGGAAAATTTCGCCTCCTTCGCGCCGGTCACTTCCTCCGGTTTCAGCGGTGCCCATTTTTCCGAAGCGAACAGCGGTTTCGCCGCGTCATTGATCTGCGTCCGCAGCTTTGCGATCTCCCGATCGAGTGCCTCTGCCTCGGCGGATTTCGCGTGATCCACCGGCACGCTCAGCCGCGGAAAATCATCGCCCAAATCCGCGTCCTCCGTGCTGTTGAACATCGCGAGAAACCGGTAGTAATCCTCATGCTTGAACGCATCGTACGGATGCGAGTGACACTGCACGCAACCGAACGTCGTGCCCTGCCAGACCGTCCACGTCGTGTTCACGCGATCCACCACCGCGGCCAGGCGAAACTCCTCATCGTCCGTCCCGCCCTCCGTGTTCGTCTGCGTATTGCGGTGAAAACCCGTCGCGATCCGATCGTCGAGCGTCGCGCCGGGCAGCAGATCGCCGGCAAGCTGCTTCACCGTGAATTGGTCGAACGGCATGTCCGCATTCAGCGCGCGCACCACCCAATCGCGCCACGGCCACACCTCGCGACCATTGTCTTTTTCATAGCCCTGCGTGTCCGCATACCGCGCCAAATCCATCCACATCGCCGCCCAGCGTTCCCCGAAATGTGGCGACGCCAGCAGCCGATCCACGACCTGCTCGGGCGTCGCTTTTTCGCTGGTGGAAGTCGCGAGTTCTTCCGGCGTCGGCGGCAGTCCCGTCAGGTCGAACGTCGCGCGCCGCAGCCACTGCGCACGATCCGCCTCGCGCGACGGTTTCAAATTTTCCCCCTCGATCTCCGCGAGGACGAAACGATCCAGCTCACTCCGCCCCCAGGCCGCATCCTTCACTGGCGGCACCGATTGCGGCAGCGGCTTCACAAAAGACCAATGCTCGCCCCACTTCGCGCCCTCCCCGATCCACTGGCGCAGCGTCGCGACCTCAGCCTCCGAAAGCGGCTTCCCCTCGCCGTGCTCCGGCGGCGGCATCCGCTCGTCATTGTCCTTCGAGGTTACCCGCAAAATCATTTCCGATTCCTCCGCTTTCCCCGGCACGATCGTCACCGCGCCCGATTTCCCCTCCGCGAGCGCCTTCTCGCGATACACAAACGAAATCCCTCCCGCCTGCTTCACCCCGCCGTGGCAGCCCGTGCAGTGTTTGTTCAAGATCGGCCGCACGTCGCGATTGAAATCCACCGCCGCCCGCGCAGAAGCGGCGAGCGCGAGTGACAGCGCGACGGATCTAAAAGTGGAACTCATAAGCCTCGGCAAATAGAAACCCACGGCGGAAAAGTTCATACGCTGAATTTTTTCCGCGGCCGCGAACGTGCCGCATTTCCAATCGCCGCGGCGAATCGACGCACGTATGTTCACTCATCCTTCGCAAATGCAGGCCACCTCTTTCTACAAGCGATCCAACTTCGTCACGCATCTGCCCGTCGAGCGCCTCTACAGCCCTTCGCACTTCTGGCTGGAGCGCATCGCGGACGACCGCTGGCGCGTGGGATTCACAAAATTTGCGACGCGGATGCTTGGCGAAATCGTCGAGGTGCAGTGGGAAAAAGCCGTGGGCGATGCGGTCGAAAGCGGCGCGATCATCGGCGCGATCGAAGGATTCAAAGCGATCAGCGACATCTACTGCGTTGCCAGCGGTTCCTTTGCTGGCGGTAATCCGGCGCTCGGCGCGAACATTGAGAAAGTCGGCGACGATCCGTACGGCGCGGGCTGGCTCTACGAATTCGACGGCACGCCCGACGCCAAATGCGTCAATCTCGAAAAATATCGCGTGCTGCTCGACACCACGATCGACCGCATCCTCGAAAAACAATCCGCAGAAGAACACGAATGAACGATTCACAATCCAAGTCGCGCTACATCATGATCGGCGGTTTCCTCGGCGCGGGAAAAACCACCGCGGTCGCCGCGCTCGCGCAGCATCTCACGCAGAGCGGCCTCCGCGTCGGGCTGATCACGAACGATCAGGGCAGCGAACTCGTCGATACCGCGATGCTGCGCGCGAAAGGATTCTCCACGGAGGAAATTCCCGGCGGCTGTTTCTGCTGCCGGTTCAATTCGCTCGTCGATGCCGCCGCCAAACTCAACGAAGCGACCCGCCCCGATGTTTTCATCGCCGAGCCGGTCGGGAGCTGCACCGATCTGGTGGCAACGGTGACGTATCCGTTGCGCCGCATTTACGGTGATCAGTTCCTCATTGCGCCGCTCAGCGTGCTCGTCGATCCCGTCCGCGCCGAGCGCATTTTCGGGCTGGATGCAGGCGGGCGGAACTTTTCCGGGAAGGTCCTCTACATTTACCGCAAGCAACTCGAAGAAGCCGACCTGATCGTCGTCACAAAAAACGACCTCATCCCCGCGGATCGTCTCCAGCGCTTGATCGCGCGGCTGGGTGAAGAATTTCCGAACGCGAAACTGCTCGATGTCTCCGTGCGCGAATCCCGCGGGCTCGACGAATGGTTCCGCCACATCGCGACCGGCGAACAAAACGCGCGCGCGACGATGGAAGTGGACTACCAACTTTACGCCGAAGGCGAAGCACTGCTCGGCTGGCTGAACGCCACCGTGCAACTCACCAGCGCCGCCGGATTCGAGTCCGAGCCCGTGCTGAAAGCCATCGCCACGGGCATCCAACACCGCCTCGCCGGAGCGGAGATCGCGCATTTGAAAATGACGCTCAGCCCCGCCGCCGGCCTCGGCGACATCGCCGTCATCAATCTCGTCCGCAGCGATTTCATCCCCGAGCTTTCCCTGAAACTCGAAGCGCCCGTGACGAGCGGACAGCTCATCATCAACTGCCGCGCCGAAGCCGCACCGGATGATTTGCGCGATGCCGTCCGCGGCGCAGTCGCCGAGATCGGCGCGCAGTTTCCCGGCGTCGCCGCGCGGCTCGATCACCACGAACATTTTCGCCCCGGAAAACCCACGCCTACTCATCGCGACATGGCCGCGCCCGTGCGGTGAAAACCGACCCGGTCTGCGGGATGCAGGTCGATGAAACGACCGCGCTTTCCGCAATTCGCGGTGGTGCGACGGCGTGGTTTTGCTGCGAAGGCTGCCGCGCCGCGTGGCTCGCGGGTGAAGAGCACGCGCACTGCGAACGCGTGACGCCGCCATCGAGCGCAAAATATTTCTGCCCGATGTGCGAGGGCGTGGTGAGCGATGTGCCGGGCATTTGCCCAAAATGCGGCATGGCGCTGGAGGCGACCGGCGCTGGCGTGGAAGACGACGGCGAACTGCGCGACATGACGCGGCGTTTCTGGATCGGCGCGGTGCTGACGCTACCGGTCTTCGTGCTGGCGATGGCGCACGCACTGCCGTGGGCGATGAGCGCGGGCTCGCGCTGGACGCAGTTCGCGCTCTCGACGCCGGTCGTGTTTTGGGCGGGCTGGCCGTTCCTCGTGCGTGGCGCTCGATCACTGCGCTCGCGGCATTTCAACATGTTCACGCTCATCTCGCTCGGGGTCGCGGCGGCGTGGATTTTCAGCGCGGCGAGCGTCCTTCTGCGCAGCCCGCACGCGGATGTTTATTTTGAAGCCGCGGCGATGATCACCGTGCTCGCGCTGCTCGGCCAGGTGCTCGAGCTGCGCGCGCGCCGCGGCACGGGCGACGCCATCCGCGCGCTGCTCGATCTCGCGCCCGCGACTGCGCGCGTGATCGAGAGCGGGAAGGAGCGCGACGTGCCGCTCGCGGAGGTGAAAGCGGGCGCATGGCTCCGCGTTCGGCCTGGAGAGAAGATTCCCGTCGATGGGCAAATCGTGGACGGCGCATCGAGCATCGATGAATCCATGCTCACCGGCGAACCGCTGCCGCAGGAAAAGCGCGCGGGCGACAAAGTGACCGGCGGGACGATGAACACGCGCGGCAGTTTCGTCATGCTCGCCGAGCGCGTCGGCAGCGAGACCGCGCTCGCGCGGATCGTGCAGATGGTCGCCGAGGCGCAGCGCAGCCGCGCACCCATCCAGGCGCTCGCGGATCGTGTCGCGGGCTGGTTCGTGCCCGCGGTGCTCGCGGTCGCGGCGCTCACATTTGCCGCGTGGCTCACGGTCGGCCTCTCGCACGCGCTCGTGAATTCCGTCGCCGTGCTCATCATCGCCTGCCCGTGCGCGCTCGGCCTCGCGACGCCGATGGCGATCATGGCCGGCATCGGACGCGGCGCGCTCGCCGGCGTGCTCATTCGCAATGCGGACGCGATCGACCGCTTGGAAAAAGTGACAACGCTCGTCGTGGATAAGACAGGCACGTTGACCGAAGGCCATCCGCGTCTCGTGGAATGCGTGCCCGCGCCGGGTTTCGACGAGGCCGAAGTGTTGCGCCTCGCCGCGTCGGTCGAGCAACTCAGCGAACATCCGCTCGCGGCAGCAATCGTGGCGGGCGCGCGCGAACGCGGCATCGCGCTGGATCGAGCGGAAGATTTTGCGGCCACGGCTGGCGAGAGCGTCCGTGGGCGTGTCGGCGGGCGCGATGTTTCCATCGGGAAAAGTTCGCGCGTCGAAATGCTCGAGCAGCAGGCAGACGAGCGACGGAGGCGTGGGCAGACCGTGAGTTTCGTCACCGTGGACGGGGCGGACGCCGGACTACTCGCCATCGCCGATCCCATCAAAGCATCCGCGCCCGATGCGCTCGCGAGGCTGCGCGAGATGGGTTTGAAGATCGTGATGCTCACCGGCGACAACGCCCGCACCGCCGAAGCCGTCGCTCGCGAACTCGGCATCGACCGCGTGGAAGCTGGCGTGGTTCCCGCGCAGAAACACGCACACATTGAGGCGCTGAGGAAATCCGGCGAAATCGTCGCGATGTGCGGCGACGGCATCAACGACGCGCCCGCGCTCGCCGCCGCCGATGTCGGCATCGCGATGGGCACCGGCACCGATGTTGCGATCGAAAGCGCCGGCGTCACCCTGCTGCGCGGCGATCTGCGCGGCATCGTCAGCGCCGTCATCCTCAGCCGCGCGACGATGCGGAACATCCGGCAAAATCTCGTCTTCGCCTTCCTCTACAACACGCTCGGCATCCCGATCGCGGCGGGCGTGCTGTATCCATTCTTCGGCATCCTGCTCAGCCCCGTGCTCGCCGGCGCGGCGATGAGCCTGAGTTCCGTCTCCGTCATCGCGAACGCGCTGCGTCTCCGCGCGCTGCGGCTCTGACGCAAAAGACGGGCAGGCGTCACCGCGTCCAGCGTCCGCCTGCGGTAGAAAGGACCGGCAACTCGTCCGTCATGTATTGGGTCTTGCCCGTCGCGCCCCACATGCGCGTGCCGGTCGCGACGTAGAATTTTTTGCTCATGCTTTCGCCGGTGTGGCAGCTCCAGCTTTTCACGAAAGCGTCCTTCGCGAAGATGCCGCGATTGATCTTCTTGAGGTCGTTCTCGTGCAGCCAGCATTTCGAGGCACTGTCCATGTTGTTCGAGTAGTCGAACATCCAGCACGCCTTGTTTGAGTGGCCGAAGAACTCGAAGCCGGTGAGCTTCACCGAGTTGCGCGGCTGGCCGACATTGAGGTAGTTCACCATCTCGTCGGCCTTGTCGAAATAGACGAGCTTCAGATTGTATTTTTCGCGGACGCTCGCGATGTGGCCGATGAGATCGTTTTTCTCCTGCTTTGCGCGGGCGAGATAGGCGGGCCGATAGACCAGCCAGGTGATTTGCACGTTCGGATTCGCATTCTGAAGCTGCTGCGTGCGGATGCGCGAGGCGCGCACGAAATTCATCCACCAGTTGTCATGCGGCTGCGCCTTGAATTTCTCCCACTGCATCAGCGACACGCCGCCCACCAGGATCACATACTCGCCCTCGCTCGACGGCATGTTTGGCGAAGGCGGGATTGGCGGGGCGGGGTTTTCCTGCGCGCGTCCGGTCGCGGCGAGGAGGCAAAGGCCGAGGATGGTGAATACGGCGGACAATTTCATGGGCCGTGAAAATGCCCCGATTTGGCGGGATGACAAGCGCGCGGGATTCGCGGCAATTTCCCGGTTGACGGACCCCTTTGACCCGCAGACACTCCACGCCCTTTCGCCATGCGCCACACCATTTCGGTCCTCGTTGAAAACAAATTCGGCGTGCTCACCCGCATCGCCGGCATGTTCAGCGGACGCGGGTTCAATATCGACACGCTCAATGTCGGTCCGACCCTCGATCCATCGACCTCGCGGATGACCATCGTCGTCCGCGGCGACGACAACGTTCTCGAACAAGTCACCAAGCAGCTCAACAAACTCGTCGATGTGATCGAGATTGAGGATTTTTCCGACGATGAAGTAGTCGAGCGCGAACTCGTGATGATGCGTGTGAAAGTGGACGCGCCCGCGCGCGCCGAGGTGATGCAGATGTGCGACATCTTCCGCGCGAAGATCATCGACGTGCAGCACAACAATCTAGCCATCGAACTCACCGGCAACGAATCGAAGATCGACAAATTTCTCATGCTCATGGGCAAATTCGGCGTCACCGAACTCAACCGCACCGGCCGCGTCGCCCTGGCCCGCCGCTCGCAATAGCACCAACTCTCAACCCTCAACTTTTTCCAAAAATGCCCGCAAAAATCTACACCGACAAAGACGCCGATCTCTCCGTTCTCAAAGGCAAAACCTGCGCCGTGCTCGGCTTCGGCTCGCAAGGCCACGCCCACGCGCTGAACCTCAAGGAGTCGGGCGTGAAAGTCATCATCGGCCTGTATCCCGGCAGCAAATCCGCAGCGGTCGCGAAGGAAAAAGGGTTTCAAGTTTTTGAAACCGGCGAAGCCGTGAAAAAGGCCGACATCATCTTCGTCGCGATCCCCGATACCAAGCAGCCCGACGTTTTTGAAAAGAGCATCCGGCCCAATCTCACGAAGGGAAAAACGCTGCTCTTCAGCCACGGCTTCTCGATCCATTTCAAAACGATCGTTCCGCCGAAGGACGTGGACGTGATCATGGTCGCGCCGAAAGGCCCCGGCCACATCGTGCGCCGTCAATTCACCGAAGGCAAAGGCGTCCCGGCGATCATCGCGGTGTATCAAAACCCATCGAAGAAGGCCAAGAAGGTCGCGCTCGCGTGGGCGAAAGGTGTGGGTGGGACGCGCGGCGGAGTCATCGAGACGAGCTTCCGCGAGGAAACCGAGACCGATCTTTTCGGCGAGCAAACCGTCCTCTGCGGCGGCGCGAGCGCGCTGGTGCAGGCTGGATTTGAAGTGCTCACCGAGGCGGGCTATTCGCCCGAGATGGCCTACTTCGAGTGCCTCCACGAGCTGAAGCTCATCGTTGATCTGATGAACGAAGCGGGAGTTGCCGGAATGCGTTTTTCAATTTCCGAAACCGCAAAATGGGGCGACGTGAGCGTCGGTCCAAAGATCATCGACGCTGGCGTGAAGAAGCGCATGAAAGCGGCGCTTAAGGACATTCAAACGGGCAAATTCGCGAAGGAATGGGTGGCCGAATACAAAGGCGGCTACAAGAAATACAACGCGCTGCTCAAGAAGGGTGAACAACACCCGATCGAAAAAACCGGCGAACGCCTCCGCGGCCTCATGCCGTGGATCAAGAAGAAGAACATCAAGGGCGCGCAGGCGGCTTATTGAGTCCGATTGTCGGGTCCATTCGCAGGACTCCGGCGCGTCTCGCGCTCGCCAGTCCCGCCTGCGATCTCGCCAAAGAGCGGCCACGTCTCCGGCTGTGAGCCGCTCTTCAATCCCCGGCAGCATTTTTGCCCCGCGGAAAACCGCCTCGCCGTTCGCGGCCTGACTCCGACCCGACGCGCTCACCTCCCTGACGCCTGGCGTAGCGTCCTGCAAAAAGATTTTCCGCTTGCGGATTGACGACTTTTTTCCGGGCCGACAGCATCACCGCCGTCAGTGCATTCCGTCGCGACCGGTGCGGCGGAAACCGTTTGGTTCTGTTTGGTGCAACCTCCGACTCATCCGATTTATGATCTGTTTCAATCCCTTTCGCCGCCTCGCTTTCGCCGGGCTCGCCATCACCGCCGTGCCGCTTTTCGCTGCCGACGTTACCTCGACGTGGAATGCAGGGAGCGGCAACTGGGGCATCAACGGGAACTGGACCAACGTGCCCGTCTTGGGCGGTTTCCCCAACAACGGCAATGTTGGAGTGCCCACTTACGACGCCGTCCTCTCCAACGGCGGCACCATCACGCTCGACCAGAACATCACCATCGAGAAATTCACGCTATCCAGCGGCACTGTCATGGGCAGCTTCAATCTCACGTTGAACGATAACCTCACCTGGACGGGCGGGACGATGGCGGGCACGGGGACGACGGGGGTGGCGGGGGCGGCTTCGACGATCAGCGGCAGCAGTGTCAAGGGGCTGGACCGCACGCTGAGCAACAGCGGGACGCTCACCTACAGCACGACCGACTTGAGCAGCCAGCCGATCTCCTTTGGCCGCAACAGCGCCCTCACACCCGGCGTGCTCAACAACAGCGGCACCTTCAACGTCACGGCTGGCGGCGACTTTGAGCAATTCA
>JANNWY010000288.1:0-22757 GCA_031409335.1 Chthoniobacteraceae bacterium
TGGGAAGTTGCGGCGATGCTGGCTGATGTGGACAGCTTCTGCTTCGGAGCAGGCTGCGGCGGCAGTTGCGTGGCAAGCTTCGGGAAGCTGGACCGTGCCGAGTGATGTCATTCGGTCCGCTTTGGCCATCTCGGGAATCAAGTGGCCGGAGATGGTTCTGCCGTCGCGGGCGTAGGCGAGCATCATGGCTTCCTGCATCGCCCAAGCGTAGTCGCCGCGCACGAAGCGGATGAGGCCGTCGTCGCAGTATTTACTGCCGACAGGATGAGTTGAGTCAACGGGCTTGGCTTCGATGAACAGGCCTTCGAACTCAGAAAGAACAGGTCGCGGTTCTGATTCGTCGTCGCGAAGTTTGAGGAATAGGTCCGGAGTCTTGGTCAGGCGCGTGCCATCATAGTTGGCCCACTGGCCTTGGCGGATGACGGTCTCGAATCTGCGTTTGTTGAAGCCAGACACTTCTCCGCTCTGGCGCAGACTGTTCTCAATCGTGCTGCGAAGCGCAGCGGTTACTTGGTCTTCGGTCGCGGCAGCGAGGTTGTAATTCTGTTCGCGCAGCAACTCAAAAGCCCGGAGCAGCACGCGGCGAATGAGCAGGATGCCAGGCAGTTCGAGGCGCGGGTGCGGGAGATGGTAACGGTCCGGCGGAACGCCGAGCGTGAAAAAGCCCGCTGTTTCTGCTGAGCTCATGCGTGCTCGGGGAGACCGCAGGCGCCGAGTCGTTCGCGGATGATGTGTTGTGCGCAGAGACGGGCGCGGGTGACGGTCCACCAGCGACGCTGATTCAGCAGGCCAATGAGTAAGCCGCGTTTGCCGGGCGCGTGGACAATGATGCGGCTGCAGCCGCGCTGGTTGGCTGCGTCCATCGCCTTTCGCATCAGGCTCGGACTAATTGGCACCGAGTCGGACTCGCGGGAAACGGCGAGGAAGAACCACGGCTCGCGCCAAGTGTCCGGCTGGAATTCCGCCTCGCGCACGGCAGCGCGTTCGCCGCAGACATCGAAATACGGCTCCAATTCTTCGCGCAGTGCCTGCACGAAGCCAGCGCGCGTGTCGCGAGTCGTGCGGTCGAGCGCGGCCTTGCCCGCCTTGCGATACGAGGCGGCGGCGAAGAGCGTGTCCTCGGCGACCTGCACCGCGTCCGCATCAAGGCCGTAGAGGCGGAATATGAATTCATTTATCTCCCGCCACGGCTTGCTGGCATCATGCTGAAGCCGCTGCGCGAGGCTGCGGATGGTGGCCTTCGTTGCCGCAGGGAGCGTCTTGAGGTCTGGGAAAGGCAACGAATCAAAATCCTGTTTCGTCAAAAGCATCCGGTCGGCACCCAAAGACACGCTGACCATCAGACCGAAGTAGCGAAACAGAGTGCTGTGAGCCAAGAGGAAGACGAGCGCAGCCAAAGTCTCGGCTTCCATATGCCCAGCACAGGAGTAGCCGTAAAAACTCTTCGAGAATGCCACAGGTTTGGTCGCAATGTAGGCACGCGGCGCAAATTCATCATCCCCCGGGGCTCTAGGCACGATGACCAACGGCGGCTGAAAAAGTTCTTCGCGCCTTGGCATGTTGGCGGAGGCTTTTCCTTTCTCATTCGTTCCGTATGTATCCCCGTAGGTCGTGAGCGACGAATACTCGATGTGGTATCCCGCTTCTGGAACCTTGAAGACGGGCAGCTTGGCGAGGAACTCCACCCACTTTTGAGGCGACCCCGGTCCCTTTGGGGTGCGCGGGGCTCGATTATATCCTTCGCCAGTTTGATTGCCTTTCACATCCCATTCGAGCCATCGGTCGATGAGAGTCTTGAGGTCGGGATTCATCAGGCCCTCCATCACTTCAACATCCAGCCAAGTGCCGAGAGCGAGTGTTTTGAGCAGCCAAGGCTGCTTCTCGACGCGGGCGATGCTCAGAGGTTGGGCGGTTTCGTAATCAATGCGGAAGCGGCCACCTCCGTTGAGGTCGGGTTCGTAGCTGGGTGTTGCATATTGGAAGCGGTGGTCGGGACGGGGCTTTGAATTGCGCGCAAAGAAAACACAAAAAGGCATGTCCACACCGTCCCACACCGCAGTCTTCCGCAGGTCCGCTCCATTGATAAGCCCCGTAACCTCGACGCTATGGAGCACAGCACGCCACGCCTCGAAACCTTTTCCGGACGTGCGTCCGAACAGCCGGGCAGGCATGGCGAGGGCGATGACACCGCCATCTTTGGCCCACTCCATTGCACGCCAAAGGAAAGGCAAGTCGGGATTCTTGTCGGGGTTCTGGAAGCGTTTGGCGAAGTTGTCCAAGCCGCGTGCGGCGAGCACGCGACGGCCAATGGCGGTGAACTCTTTGTTCAGTTCATCGGTGGCGGACTTGCTCGCCTTCGTATCCGCATCGTCGTCCTCATCTTTGTCGTCGCGCAGGCGCGTCCACGGCGGATTGCCTATGACGATGTCGAACGTCTTGTCGAAATCCGGTGAGACTTCCGGGCCGAGACTGCCCAGCGGGAATGCCTTCTTCCCCTCGACTTCTTCGCCGCCAAAACGGTAGAGTACTTTGCCGCGCAGGTTGCGCGGGAACTTGAGGGCCTGCGGTGGACGCGGGCTGGCGTTGAGTTCGATGGCGGTGATGTAAAGCGCGAGGGCGGCGAGGCGCAGGGCGGATTCGCTGATGTCGAAGCCTCGCACCTGATTGTAGAGGATGTCCTGGATGACCGAAGTCTTGGGTCGTTCACCGCCATTCCATTGCTCGCGGACGAGGCGACGGAACGCGAGCACGAGGAAAATCCCCGCGCCGCACGAGCTATCGAGCACCTTCGCGCCCGCGTTGTCCTTCGTGGCGGCGAAGGCCTCCTCCACCATCAGTCCGGCGATGGTGCGCGGGGTGTAGTGGACGCTCGTATCACGCGCCGCGAGCGGGTCAGCACGATGACTGAAGCTCTCATACACCTGACTGAGCACTCCGACGGGGATGTGCGCGAAATCGAGGTCACCCCAGTCGAGTTCGCCTTGGAAGTCCATGCCGATCGACCGCAGGCCGCGAAGGATGGCTTCCAGATAATCGAAAACTCGCTTACCAACACCGACACGACGCTGCGTGCGCTGGTAGAAACGAAGATAAGCAGCTTCGCGTGCAACGCGGTCGTCAGCAGGAATAGATTCCGCGATAAGCGGAAGAAAATCGCCGTTGAACGTCTTGTCGAGCCAGGCGGAAGTCTGGGCAGCTTTCTCAGCCGAGGAGAAAGCGTCTTTGAGTCCTGCGGTGGCCGCCGGGCAAATGCCCTCCGAACCGTGAAGTTCACTTTCGAGCACAATGTGGCGGTCGATAAGAAATCGAAAGAACAACGCCCGTCCCGCCATCGAAAGAACTTCCAAGGCCCGCTCCGCTTTGTCGTCGCCAGCCGCCGGCACCAATGCGTCCGTCATTTGCGTTAGTAGTCCGAAAATTTCATTGAAGACGTAGTCGGTGCCGCGCAGCAGATGGTTCTTCTCAAAGGTGCCATGCACGAGGCTCTGGAAGAACATCGGAGCCGTTGTGCTGCGTTCCTCAATGGTCCAGACGGGACGCGCGTCGGCAGCCTCGTGGAAACCAATGGGGAAGATTTCCAGCGAACCGGGCCGCACCAAGCCGAGCCACGCCGGATCGCTACGGTTGGCAAGTTGACGGCGCACAGCGGCCAGCGAATCCGCGTCGCTTTTCACATCGCCGCTCGCATCCACGAGATAGAGCAGTGCTGTGCCTTGATGCTCGGCTACGGCTGTGAGCACAGGCGTGTGATTGCTCTGCTTCGGCAGCAGGTCGAGGTAGTCGAGTTGACCGGGAGCAGAGAGCTTTTCATCCAGCCGAATGATAACGTCACTCGTGCATCCGTAGGCAGCGAGCCGCTGGGCCAGCGGGCGCGCGTCAGTGCTGGAAGATGCGGTCGGCATCAGGCAGAACCTCTTCGGGGCTTGGAACTGACCGGTGCGAGATTCACCAAGTGCAGTGTTTTCGGGAGAAATCCGAACATCGAAGTCCCGAATTCAGCCACAGACGCAACCACGAGGAACTGTGCTTGTTCGTCGTGACAAATTCTGTGGTTTTCAGTGGCCGCGACTTTCATACGCGCAGGTTACCAAACTCAGATTGGTTTCACCACCGAACAAACGGGCGTTGTCTTCACAAGCGACAGCATTGTTTTTTGCGAGGGACCAGAGGCAGACGGGAATCTGCGTGCTGTAGAAGAGCTGGCCAGAGAGCGCGAGCGCAGCCTGGAAGATCGCTTCGGCGCGGGCGTCAGTGGGATTCATGGGCGGAACGGAAGACATCATGCACAGACCTCCGCATCCCTGCGAGGAAAAGAGCAGTGAATACTGACTTATCCCTTTGCCCACGGGACTCGACAGCGCGGGGCGTTTCGCCTTATGCCGGGGCCATGCGCATCCTGACATTTTTTGCCATCGCCGGCCTCGCGGTCGCGGAGACGGTGGAGCCGGGTCGTTTTGAAAAGGACACGGTCGTCGCGGGCGGGCGCGACATCACGCAGTTCGACATCGCGGCGGATGGGCGCATCGTGTTTCTGGAGCGGGCAGGCGCGGTGAAGGTGCATGATCCCGCGACGCGCCTGACGATTCCTGCCGGCGATGTGAAGGCGCTGGCGAAGGGGGATGCCGGCGCGCTCGGGTTGGCGCTGGCGCGGGATTTCATGACCACGGGGCACGTCTTTCTCTACTACGCGCCGGATGCGATGCGGCGCGTGATGCGGCTGGCGCGGGTGACGCTGCGCGAGGGGAAGATCGATCCCGCCCTGACCAGAACGCTGCTGGAAGTGCCGCTGGAGCCGGACGAAGGCCCATCGCACTGCGGCGGCGGGCTGTGGATGCACATTGACGGCACGCTGCTCATCGGCACCGGCGACAATTCGCCGCCGCAGGATGTGCCGGCGATTCATCCGGTGGAAACGAAGCGCGACTCGCGGCGCAGCGCTGGCAATTCCCAAGACCTGCGCGGCAAAATCCTGCGCATCAAGCCCGATGCCGACGGCGGCTACAGCATTCCTGCGGGAAACCTGTTCACGGACGCCGCGCAGGGCCAGCCGGAAGTTTTCGCGATGGGTGTGCGCAATCCCTTTCGCGTCGCGGCGGACCCGCAGACCGGCTGGATCACGTGGGGCGATGTCGGCGGCAATGTGAAGGTCGAGTTCGGCCTCGGGCCAGAGGGTTATGACGAGATCAACGTGGCGCGCGCGCCGGGATTTTTCGGCTGGCCGTTTTGCTCCGGGCCGAACGCGCCGTGGCGCATGTTCGATCCGAAAACCAGCAAGCCCGCGGGCGAGCCGTACGATCCCGCACACATCATCAATGACAGCGCCGCGAACACTGGCCTGCGCGCGCTGCCACCTGCCCAACCGGCGGTGATTTTTTATCCCTGCACGGCCTCCGAGAAGTGGCCCTTCGTCGGCACCGGCGGACGCAGCGTGACCGGCGGCGTGTTCTTCCGCAGCACGTCGAAGTCGGAGTTGCGGCTGCCGGACAGCATGGATGGCGCGCTTTTTTTCGGTGAATGGATGCGCAACTGGCTGGCCATCGCGCGGCTGAAGGAGGACGGCACGCTGGCTTCGGCGGAGCGGTTTTTGCCGGACGTGAATTTTGCCAAGCCGACGGATTTCAAGATTGGCCCGGATGGCGCGCTTTACATCGCGGAGATGGGCGACAAATGGTCCGCGAATAGCGACAGCCGCATCACGCGCATCGTGTATCGCCGGGGAAATCGCGCGCCCATTGCCAAGGCCGCAGCGAGCGTGAACAGCGGTGGTCTGCCGCTGCGCGTGGAGTTCAACGCCAAGGGCAGCCGCGATCCGGACCAGGGCGACGCGCCGCGGTTTGCGTGGGATTTTGGCGGTGGAAAATCGGCCTCGGGCGCGGCGGCGGAACACACCTTCACCGAGCCCGGCGTGTGGCCGGTGACGCTGACGGTGACGGATGGCCGGGGACTCAGCAGCACCGCCGTGCTGAGCGTGGCGGCGGGCAACGAAGCGCCGCGCACCACTTTCGCGGAGCCGCTGGATGGAGCGTTTTTTGAATGGGGCAAACCGATCGCTTGGCGGGTCGCCGCGCGCGACCAAGAGGACGGCGCGCTGCCGCTGGAGAAAGTGCTGGTGCAAATGGAACAGCGCGACCGCCTGGCCGCGAACGATGACAGCAACGCGTGGCCGGGTCTCGCGATCATGCGGCGCACGACCTGTTTTGCCTGCCATGGGGCGACCGAAAAATCCGCGGGCCCGCCTTACACCGAAGTGGCGCGGCGCTATGCCGCGGACGGCATGGTGCGTCCGGTGCTCGCGGCGAAAATTTTGTCTGGCGGCGCGGGCGTGTGGGGCGAGCTGCCCATGCCGCCGCATCCGCAGCACACTGCCGCGGAAGCCGAGCAGATGGTGGACTGGATTCTCTCGCTCTCCGGAAAACGCACGGAAACGCTGCCGCCCGGTTTGTCCGGCACCGCCACGGCGAAGGACGAAAAGCGTCCGTGGGGCCGCCCCGCCAACGGCGTGCTGCTGCTGACCGCCAGCGCGACGGACAACGGCGCGGCGGGCGTCCCGGCCCAGCGCGGGGAGCGCAGCATCGTGCTGCGCACACGGCAGCAGCGGGCGTGCTTCTTTGACCGCGCGCACCTCGCAGTCTCGCAGGACAACCTCGATCAGGGCGGTCAAGTGGCGCGCATCTCGTCCGGCGGCTGGATCAGCTTTGACCGCGTGCGGCTCGATGAAGTCAGCAGCCTGCGCATCCAGTGCTGGCCGCAAGGCAACGGCCCGCTCACGCTCAGCGTCCGCACCTCGCCGGACGGTCCTGCGCTGGGCAGCGTGGAACTCCCGCCCGGCCCCGACACCGGCCGCGGCACGGAAGCAGTCATCGCTTTCACCGCGAAAACAACCGGTGTGCATGACGTGATGCTCACCGTCAGCGGAAGTTCCGGCGCATTGGCCGACGTGATGCGCGTGGAATTTCTGCCCTGACGGCATGTGCTGAACCACGCCGGAGCGCAAAAGGACACGTTGTTGGAAATTGTCCGCCCCTCCGCTAACGTCCGCGCATGGCCGATCCCACCGACGACACCGCCCCGTGGCTCGGCGCGTCCGCGCGATTTGCCACGACGCAGTGGACGGCGGTTTTCATCGCGAGCCGCGAGGGGCCGGAGCGGACGGCGGCGCTGGAGAAATTTTGCGTCGCGTATTGGTATCCGGTTTACGCCTTCATCCGGCGTCGCGGGAATTCGCCGGACGATGCGCGGGATTTGACGCAGGAATTTTTCGCGCGGCTCATCGAGAAGGACTGGCTCGCCGGTGTGGAGCGGCGCGAGACGCGGTTCAGCACGCTGCTGCTCACGATCCTGAAACGTTTCCTCGTGAATGAATACGAGCGCAGCCAGACGGCGAAGCGCGGGGACGGAATCGCACCCGTGTCGATCGACACGGCGCAGGCGGAATCGTGGTTCGGCGCGGAGCCTTCCACTTCCGAGACGCCGGAGAAAACCTTCGAGCGTCGCTGGGCGCTAGCGGTGCTCGCGACGGCGCTGGACCGGCTGCGGACGGAGCTGGAGGCGGCGGGAAAAGCGCGCGCGTTTGAAATCCTCAGTCCGTTTCTTTCGCAGGAGCCCGAGCCGGGCGACTACGAAAAAGCGGGTGCGGCGCTCGATCTCGCGACGCGCACCGTCGCGGTCACGGTGCATCGTCTGCGCCAGCGTTATCGCGCCGTGCTGCGCGAGGAACTCGCCGCGGGCTCGCACGACTCCGCGCAGGTCGAGGAGGAGATGCGTCATTTGTCGCAGGCGCTCACGAGCTGATCGTTCGATGTTCGATGTTCAAAGTTCGATGTTCGATGTTCAGCCCCGCGCAGCGGCGGTGGAATTCTGGAAGCGCGTTCCGAATGCACGGCGCCTGCGGCGGGCTGAACATCGAACATCGAACATCGAAGTCGGAGACAGAGCGCAACACGGTAATCGCCCCGCAAAAATCCTGAGTAATCCACGATGACCTCCGCCTCGCCGCCCCGCTGCAAATGCGGCGCAGCTTTGCCCGCAGGCTGGGCTGCGCCGTCCTGCCCGAAATGTCTCGTGCATTTTTCCGTCGAGGCCACGGACCCGGCGCGCGTTTTTCCGCTTGGCACTGACGAGATTTCGCTCGGCGACTACGAGCTGCTCGATGAAATCGCGCGTGGCGGCATGGGCGTCGTCTATCGCGCGCGGCAGCAGCGGCTCGGGCGCATCGTCGCGGTGAAAGTGCTCGCGGCGGGTGAATTCGCGAGCGGCGCGGCGCGCGAACGTTTTCGCGCCGAGGCCTCCGCCGCCGCGCGTTTGCAGCATCCGGGGATCGTCGCGATCCACGATGTCGGCGAGGCAGATGGGCTGCCGTGGTTTTCCATGGAGCTGGTCGCTGGCGGAAATCTCGCCGCGCTCGTGCGCGAGCAGCCGCTGCCCGCGCGGCAGGCGGCGGAATACGTGCGCGCCATCGCGGACGCCGTGCAGCACGCGCACGACCACGGCGTGCTGCATCGCGATTTGAAGCCGTCGAACATTTTGCTCGATCCCGAAACCGGCCCCCGCGTCACCGATTTCGGCATCGCGCGCTGCGGCGATTCGGGTGAAATCACGCGCACCGGCGAAGTGCTCGGCTCGCCCGGATACAGCGCGCCCGAGCAGGCGCTCGGCGGCACCGCCGATGCGCGCACGGATGTGTACGGACTCGGCGCGCTGCTCTACCATTTGCTCACCGCGCGCCCGCCCTTCCAAGGCCCGACGATCGACGCGATCGTGCTCCAGCTCCGCGAATCCGATCCGCTCGCGCCGCGCCGGCTGAATCCCGAAGTCCCGCGCGACCTCGAAACGATCTGCCTGCGCTGCCTCCGCAAAGATCCCGCGCAGCGCTACGCCACCGCGCGCGAAGTCGCCGATGACCTCGCGCGTTTCCAGCGCGGCGAGCCGATCCATGCGCGGCCCATTTCGGTGTTTGGAAAAACGTGGCGCTGGTGTCGCCGGCGGCCCGCGGTCGCGGCGCTGCTCGCGCTGGTAGCGGTGCTGGCCGGCGTGGTCGTCATCGGTTCGCTGGCATTTGCGCGGCGCCAGGCGCAGCTCGAATCCCGCGCGGTCCTGCTCTCGGAAGCGCGCGCGGAACGCGCGGAGGGCGTGGCCGGATCGCGCCCGCGCGCGCTCGCGGCGGTCCGCAAAGCGTGGGCGATTCAGCCTTCCGCGGAATTGCGGAACGAAGCGATAGCGTGCCTCGGGTTGCACGAGATGTCGCTGGAGCGCACGCTTTCGCGCGACGATCCGAGCGCAATCCCGCCCGAGCCGGGCGCGAGCGCGGACGGGCGCTGGACGCTGCGTTTTGCGGATGAAACGCTCGTCGTCATCGAGCGCGCGACGGGCCGCGAGACTTCGCGTTTTCCAAATCTCAAATCGCGCCCGATCGCGCAGCTCGACGATACGGGACGCCGCCTCGCACTGGTCGGCAGTGTGGCCAATGAGGTGACGCTCATCGAACTTCCGTCCGGCAAACCCCTGCACAAGCTGGCTCACGCACACGCGGTGAGCTGTCTCGACTGGGCGGGCGAACTGTTCGCGGTCGGCGGCGGTGGGGATCGTCTCGTTCACATCTGGGACGCGCGCAGCGGCCAGCGTCTCCGCCGTTTCAGCGGACACGATTCCGATGTCGAGGCGGTGCGCTTTCGCCCGGACGGGCAGGAACTCGTTTCCTTTTCCAAGGACAGCGTCGTCCGCGTGTGGCAGGCCGCGCTCGGCGTGGAAATCCTGCGCCTCGAACGCCTCGCCAATCACACCGGCCCCGCGTGGTGGGCGGCGGATGGCGCGCATCTTTTCTGCCCGCGCGAGGGGGGCGATGGCGTGGATGTCTTCCGCCTCAAATGGTCGCGCACCACGCAAGTGCTCGCGCTCGGGCGCGACGAGCCGCGATCGGAAAATCTGCCCAGCCTCACGCTCAACGCCAGCGGCGATCTCGCCGCCGCGGTGGACGAGAGCGCCTGTCACGTCTGGTCCCTGGACGGCGGACGGCTCGCCGCTTCCTTTCCCAAAGATGGGGCCGAGTGGATGGCGGCACAGTTCGGCGACGAGGCGAGCCTCTGGCTGAGCGGCTGGAATCGCGGGATCCACCGCATCCCGATTCGCCGGGCGCGCGCGGGGTTGCCGGAGTTTGGCGAAGCCGAAGTTTTCGGTCTCGAAGCGGGGCCGCTGCTTGTCGGTGCCCGCGCCGATGGCGGCGCGCTGGCGCTCACCCGCAACGAGAATTCGGACGCCGACGATCGCGTGGAAATCTTCTGGCCCGCCGAAAAACGCGGGCTCCGACTCCCTCAAACCAATCCCTTTTGCGCCGCGCTCAGTCCCGACGGACGCGTGGCGGTGACCGGGAGTTTTCTACAAACTGGCGCTCAGCTTTGGAGCCTGCCCGACGGGCTGCTGCTGCGATCGCTCCCGTCTCCGGGCATCGTCCTCGGCGCGGCCTTCACCGATGGTGGCAAAGCGCTTTGGCTCTGGGGCGATCGCGGCGTGCAGCGCTGCAACACGGAGACGTGGATGGAGGACAAACTCCCGGACGTGGGACTGCTGCAATCCTTCGCCGTCAGTCTCGATGGTCGCCTGGCCGCGAGCGTCACCCGCCACGAAGTCATCCTCCGCCGCGCCGCGGATCTCGCCGAACTCGCGCGCCTCATCATTCCCGCATTTGCCGGCAGCGTGGGATCGGCCACGCTCGCTTTCAGCGGAAACGGCGAGCGCCTCGCGCTCCACACGGCGTCCGGCACCGTGGTCGCGTGGCACCTCCCCGCGCTGCGCGACGAGCTGCGCGCGCTCGGCATGGAGTGGTGAACGCGGACATCTTTTCGCGCAATGTGCGCGCGCCGCGCGGGCTTTTGCGCTCAACTTGGCGCGCATGACGCTTTCTGAAATCAAATCCACGCTCGACCAGATCGGGATGTCGCCGACGCGCAGCCTTGGGCAGAATTTTTTGCACGATCAAAACCTCGCGGACTGGATCACCGCGCAGCTTTCGCTAAAGCCAGGCGAGCCGTGGATCGAGCTCGGGCCGGGGCTCGGCGCGCTGACGGAGTTTGCGTTGAAGCGTTCGGAAAATGCGCTGGTCATCGAGAAAGATGCGCGGATGTGCCACGTGCTGCGCGAGCGTTTTCCCAGCCTCGAAATCGTGCATGGCGACGCGGGTGAATTTGATGTGCGCGATCTCTTCGCACGCGGGCCGGTGAAGGTGATGGGCAATCTGCCGTACTACGTTTCGAGTCAGATTCTTTTTCAATTCACCGCGGAGCCGAGTCCGGTGAAGACGCTGATTTTCACGCTGCAAAAGGAACTCGCCGAACGGCTCTCCGCGGAGCCGCGCACGAAGGCATACGGCGCACTGACGCTGCTGATCGGACGGCGCTGGAACGTGAATTATTTGCGCACACTTTCAGGCAAGGTTTTCTATCCCGCGCCAAACGTGGAGTCCGCGGTCGTGTCGCTCACGCCGCGCACGCCGGGCGATTTGCCGGAGTGCGACGGCGCGCAATTCACGCGGCTGGTGAAGCAGGGTTTTTCGCAGCGGCGAAAACTGCTGCGCAAAAATCTCGTCGATCACGTGAAGGACTGGCCGGCGCTCGTAAATCATCTCGGCGTGTTGGCGACGGCGCGCGCGGAGGAGTTGAGTCTGGAGCAGTGGATCGCGCTGACGAATTTTGTGACGGGCAACCTCGCGCCGCAGCCTGCTGGGCAGGATGTTCACGGCGAGATTTTCGATGTGGTGGATGAAAACGATTGCGTGATCTCGCAGGCGTCGCGGCACGAAGTCCACCGGCGCGCGCTGCGGCATCGCGCGGTCCACGTTTTCGTCTTCAACGCGCGCGGCGATTTACTTTTGCAAAAGCGTTCGCGATGGAAGGACAAACATCCCGGCCAGTGGGACAGCAGCGCGGCGGGCCACGTGAATGCGGGCGACACATTCGAGGCGACCGCGCCGCGGGAGATTCGCGAGGAACTCGGCGTGGAAGCGGAGCCGGTCGGCGTGGCGACGCTCGCGGCGTGTGAAAATACGGGCTGGGAATTCGTGCGGCTTTTCCGCGCGGAGCACGAAGGGCCGTTCATCCTGCCGCCCGCCGAAATCGAGTCCGGCGCATTCTTCACGCGCGAACAAATCGCCCGCTGGATCGCCGCGAGACCGCAGGATTTCGCGCCGGGTTTTTTGGAATGCTGGCGGAAGTTCGCCGTGAGCGGAAAGTAGCTTGGGCTTTAGCCCAAATCGAGCGGGCGGATCGGACTTTGGGCTGAAGCCCAAGCTACTTTCTGATTTGCCGCAATTCCTCCAGGCCGATTTCCACGGCGGCGCGGCTCTCGGCGGGAGAAATGCGCGGCGCGCTTTCACCCGCTTTGATGCGCGCCGCGAAGTCGTTGATCTCGGCCCGATGCACCGCCGGCTCGGGGAGCGGGATCATCGTGATCTTCCCGCCCGCGATGAGTTGCAGCACGCCGTTTTCGATCGCGAGATCGTGCGAGATCGTCGCGCGTTCGAGGACGAGTTTAAAGGCGTGGCGGAACGCGCCGCCGTTCAAATCCCACGCGGAATGCAACTGCACGAGCAGCCCGCGATCGTAGCGCCAGTGGGCATCGACGGTGAGTGCCAGCCCGTCGCGGACGCAGCCGCTGGCCTCGATTTTCGCGGGTGATCCGAACCACCACAGCGCCGCGTCGATGTCATGAATGTGCATGTCGAGCACGCCGCCACTTTCCTCCGGACGCATGAACCATCCGCTGCCACTCCACATCGGCGCGCCGCTCGTGCGTTGAAAATTCGCATACACCGCGCGGCCATATTCGCCGCCGTCGAGAATCTCCTTCGCCTTTACGTAATGCGGCCAGTAGCGCAGGCAATGCGCGACCATGAGATGCCGCCCGGCTTCAGTCGCGGCGCGCTCCATCGCGGCGCATTCGTCGAGCGAAAGCGACATCGGTTTTTCGCAAAGCGCATGCTTTCCGGCGCGCAGCGCGGCGAGGGCCACGGGCGCGTGCAGCGGCGTCGGCAGGCAGATGTCCACGGCGTCCACGTTTGCATCCGCGATCAAATCCTCGAACCGCGCATACTTCGCGAGATCGCTGAGATCGACTTGCTGCGCGGTCTGTTCGCCGAGATTAAAATCCTGAACGTCCCATTCGCCCGCGAGTTTTTTCGGATCGCGCGCGCTGATCGCCACCAGTTTTGCATCCGGGCATTTCCGCCAGCAGTCAAAGTGAATCCGCCCGATGCCGCCCAGCCCGATGAGGCCGACGCGGATCATTTCGCGGGTTCCGCGACCGGCTTCGCGTCCCACGCTTCCCGCGCCTTTTTCAACTCGGCTTCATTTAGTCCGAAAGCCTGCAAAACGCCGAGTGCCATCACCCGATTGCCTTCGGGATTCATGTGGACGCCGTCGCTGGTGAGCAGCTTTTTGTCCGGCGTGTTGGCAGCCTTGATGCGCTCGTGAAACATCGCGTTCACATCCGCGACGGGGAGTTTTTTCTCCTTCGCCAGCACGCGCAGGAAATCATTGTAAGGCGCGATTTTCGCGTTCTCGGCGTTGTCGAGTTTCTCGTGGAGGACCGTCGCGGTGAGCATCACGACTTTCACCCCAGCCGCCGTCGCCTGGTCCACGATGGCGGTGATGTTCTTCTTGAAAGTCCCGCGCTCACGCTCACCGGGTTTTTGCGGTTCGCCGGGATTTGCAGCGGCGTCCGCGTCGTCGAGCCGCACGCCATTCGCGGCGTGCCACACGTCATTCACCCCGCAGCTCAGCGTCATCCACTGCGGTTTTTTGGAAAGCACGTCGTGATCGAGCCGGGCGAGCATCTGGTTCGATTTGTGGCCGCTGATCCCCGCCGGGATGGCCTCGGCGTTCACGCCGTTCGCGGCGAGGCCGGACATCACGAGTTTCACATACCCGGTCGCATCGCCCCAGCCCGCCTGCGTGATGGAATCGCCGAGGAACGCGATTTTTTCGCCGCTTTTCACCGCGATCTCAGCGTGCATGGCGGAGGTGAGCGAGCAGAGCGTGATGACGTTTAGAACAACGAAGGCGAAGCGATTCGGCATGGCTAAACATCTCGCGACAGGCATCCATGGTGGCAAGCCCCAACTCGCCAAAGTGCGGCGCGCGCTACTGCGCTTTCGCCTGCTCGGGCAGCTTCTTCTTCAGCAACTCGGCGGCGGTCCACGCATTCGAGCGGTTGGCAAAAGTGGCGCGCACTTTCGCGACTTCCGCAGGTTGCACGGGCGAGCCGCGGTGATCCCACTCGCGGCGGATATAGGTCAGCACGCCGGCGAGGTCTTCGTCGCTGAGGGTGGGAAGGGCGGGCATTTCGAGCTGCCATTTGACGCCCTCGACTTCGATCGGGCCGGTGAGGCCGTGAAGCGCGATGCGGATCGGGCGATCGACCGGGCCGAGCACCCATTCGGAATCGAGCAGCGGCGGTGCGAGGCCGGCGAGACCCGCGCCGTTCGGCTGATGGCATGCGCCGCAAAGCGTGGCGTAAACGGTTTTTCCTTTCTCAAAAAGCGCCTGCTCGTCGGGCGTGAGCGGGGTCGGTTTCGGGGCGGGCGTGTAGCCCGGCTTGCCGTTCCACGCGAGGAGCGGATCGAGGCGCGCGGCGAGGGATTTGGTTTTGGGATTTGCCGCCAGTGCCGCGAGTGAAGCGGGCTCTTCCGGAAGCACGATCGGTTTCGGCGCGGGTGCATTTTTCGCGAGCGCTTTGCCAGCGATGCCGTTCAGGAGCGCGAGCTGGCGGGGACCGTCCGGTTGGGCGGCGGCGAGCGTGAGGAGTTGCGCGACGCGCGCGGGGCGGCGTTCTTTCATCACGCAGTTCGCGAGCATTTGGAAAATGCCGCTGGCGTCGATCTTGTTGGCCGGCTGTTTGGCGAGGAGTTCGAGGAATTCGAGTTCGCGTCCGGCGAGTCCGCTGGCGGTGGCTTCGGCGATGAGCGCGTCACCGCTTTGCGCAATCAATTCGATGACGCTGGATTCCGAGCCCGGCACCGCGCTGAGTTTGAAAGCGAGTTGCAGCCGCACGCTCGCGCTCGGATCGCGCGTGAGCTTTGCCAAATCCGGCGCGAGCGACGGATCGGCGAGGCGCACGGCTGCGGCGCGCACATTCGCATCGGCGTCTTTCAGCGCGGTGCCGATGACTGCTGGCGTGGCGGCATTCAGCCCGTCCAAAGTCCACAGTGCCTGCACGCGCGATTGCGGCGTGGGGCCGGATGCGGCGAGCTTTTGCACCGCCCCCGCACTCGCGGGATCGGCGCGCTCGACGAGCACGCGTTGCGCAGTATCGCGCACCACTCCGTTTGCGTGGCCGAGCAGTGGCGGGATTTGCGCGGTTTCGCGCGGGAGCTTTGCCAGCGCGGGTTTCGCGCCGTCCGGGACGATGCGGTAGATGCGTCCGAGATTGATCGGCGCTTCGAGTTTCCGCTCCTTGATATTCGCGACGAGATAATAAGTGAGGAAGCCTTTGTGCTGCACGACGCCGCGCGCCATATCGACGATGTAAAGCGCGCCATCGGGGCCGGTGTAGGCGTTCACGGGGCGGAAGCGTTCGTCCGTCGAACTGAGAAATTCCGTGCCTTCAGCAGCATTTTTCCCGGCGGGCAGCGCACCATTTTCGCTGAGCACCACGCGCTTCACGAGATTCGCGGAGGTCTCGGGGATAAAGGCGTTGCCACGATATTCCGGCGGAAACAGATCGCCGCGGTAGATCGCCGCGCCGCAAGTCGCGGTGCAGGCTTTCAGCGAGCCATCCTCGCGCAGGATGCCGCTGTAGCCCCGATTCACGCCAGGCGTCGGACCAGCGGGCCAGACGGTCTGATCGTTCAACACTTTGAAATTGTTCGCAGTGCGGTCGGCGAGGCGCGGATTGCGCGCGTAGAATTCCGGCGGGACGACGTCGCAGCGCAGGAAGTCGCTGTTGTAATTGAAATACTGCCGGCCCCAATCGTCCTGCGTGCGGCCCCACTGGCCGGAGCCCTGCGTCGGCATCGCGACAAACGCGCCGCCTTGAAAACGATAGCGCGCGTTGTGATTGCTGGACCAAATCCAGTTATCCATCATCCACGTCGTGCTGTTCGCCATGTGCTCCGGCTGGCCGCCTGCGGTGCCATAGTTTTTTGCGACGACTTCCTTCTTATCCGCCACGCCATCGCCGTCGGTGTCGCGGCAGAAAGTGAGCATTGGCGGCTCGGCGACGAGGGCGCCATCGCCCATCGCCATCACTGCGCGCGGCATCACGAGCTTGTCCGCAAAGACCGTGGCCTTGTCCATTTTCCCATCGCCATCGGTGTCCTCCAGGCGACTGATTCGACCGATCGGCTGGTCCTCGCCGGTCGCGTCCACATCGTGCATGTAGCCGCGCATTTCGCAGACGAAGAGCCGGCCTTGATCGTCCCAACTGAGCGCGACCGGAGTTTCGATCATTGGCTCCGAGGCGACGAGTTCCACTCTGAAACCGGGCGCGACTTTGAAGGTCTTCATTTCCTCGGCTGGCGAGAGCACAGGCGGCGGCGGCGGGCGAAATTTCAGCTCGGGATTCTCCGGCCCGCCACCTGCGCGACGCGGACCATTCGCGGGAGCAGGCACGGGCGGTGGAGAATCTTCCGCAGCATTCAACGCCGACACGGCAAGCAATGCGCTGCTCAAGATTCTGGATAAACGGAGGAAAGGGATTGGAGGCATAACGCGATCACTCTTCACATCGAACGTAATTTGATCAACCGGCGATACGTCCGTTGCGGAGCATGGGACGCGATTGCAAATCCGCTGAAAGGACCCGGTGATCCCGTCCGGGCGTTGATTCAGTTCGCGCGCGTGTCTTCCTTGAAACGAAACGGCTTGCCGCCCGTGATCGCTTCGCTCGTGAAACTCGGGCACCAGTGCCGCTCGACATGCGCGATGATGAGATCGTGGCCGGTGAAATGATCGACGCCCGGCGGGCGCTCGGGGTTGTACATCGAGTCGGTGAGATCGCGGATGAAGGCGACGTTCTTCCCGAGCGCCACCTGCTGCCGGATGGCAAAGGGGCGGCCCAGCACGCACATGTTGAGATGCACACCGCACAACACCACGTTCTCGATGCCGCGCGCGGTGAGCAGATTCCACGTTTCCTGTCCGTCGTCGGTCATCGCGTCGCCGCTGGCGAGTTCGATGCTGGCGACCTGCCGTTTCCACGGCGGAACGATCTCGCACTTTGTCCCGACGCACGAGCAACCCATGTCGGAGTCATCCACCGGCAGAACGGATTCGCGCTTCGGATCGGGCCAGCACCATGCGGTGCCCCAGCGTGGAGACGTGGCGAGCGGGATCGGGGTCTTCGCGAAAGCTGCGGACTGCGCGAGTTTGCGCTGCGGCGTCTCCTTGTAGAAATCGGTGACGGTGCTCGGCGAGTGGATGATGAAAATGCCGCGAGCCCTCGCCGCCTTGAGCATTTCGTGCATCGGCCCGGCGAGTTCCGTCACGCGGCGCGCGGCGGATTTGCACCAGTGGTCGTCCCACATGTCGCAGACGATGATCGCGGTTTTCTTCGGATCCCACTGCGCGGTTTTTTCGACGATCGTGCCGTCAGACTTGGCTCGAGAGCGCAGAGTGAGCGAAAGGGGTTCAGCGAACACTGTGGTCGTCATGGCGAGGAAGAGAAGAAATGTGCGCATGATTCTGTGATAACTCGCAGCGCAAAAATGGCGAGCGCCGCGTCATTTTCACCAGTGACAAGATCGCGCGCCTTTGCTGTCTTACCCGCCCCGCACGCGGGAAACCACGAAACGAAACCTCCACCCAACTCCTCAAATTTTTATGTCATCTCCCGTCCTTCTCAAAAACAAAACCGGCATCAACGGCCTCGGTGCAGGCGTCTGGAATATCGGCCCCGGCGCCGATCCGTTTGGCGGGCCGACGCGCGAGCCGATCCCGATGCTCGATCGCCTGCCGATGATCGCAGAATCCGGGATGAGCTACTACGAGGCGCACGATGTCGAGATCACCGCCGAGATGGCTCCGGCTGCGAACAAGGTCGCCAAAAAGCTGGGTCTGAAATGCGCGATGTACACGCCGTCATTTTTCGCCGCGCCGATTTTTAAGGATGGTGCGATGACTTCCAATGATCCGGCGGTCCGCAAGCTCGGCCTCGCGAATGCGCTGAAGGCGGTGGATACGACAGCCGTGCTCGGCGCGAAGACGATGGTGTTTTGGAATGGGCGCGAGGGCTTTGATTTCGTGCTCGCAAAGAATGGGCGCGATGCCTTCAAGCGGCTCGTCGAGGGCTTCAACAAAGTCGGCGCTTACGCGAAGAAGAACCACGGGACGAAGATCAAATTCGCGATCGAGCCAAAGCCGAACGAACCGCGCGCGAACATGTATCTCGCGAATGTCGGCGAGGCGCTTTACCTCATCAGCCGTCTCGAAAATGACCTCCAGCCGCTGTTCGGCCTGAACCCCGAAACCGCGCACTCGCGTATCGCGGGCCTCGACTATCTGTGGGACATCGAGATGTGTCTCGAAGCGGGCAAACTCTTCCACATTCACCTGAACTCGCAGGACGGTCAGCGTTACGATCAGGACTTGCCGTTCGGCTACACCGAGCCGCTCAAAGACCTCGCGCTGCTCGTCGTGCTGCAGGATGCGAAGTACGCGGGCCCGATCTGCTTCGACGTAAAAGCGCCCCGCGTCGATGACCCGAAAAACATCACCGACATCCTCACCGTCTCGACAAAAAATCTCGTCTGGCTGTGGGACCGCGCGCTCGCCGTCGATCGCAAAAAGATCGAGCAATTCCGCAAAGACAACCGCCTCACCGCGCTCAGTGGCTATCTCGCGCAATGCCTGTATGGGAAATGAGTAAGGAGTAAGGAGTGAATGAGTGGGGAAGTTCCGATCGCATCGTGAAAAACTCCCAAGAAACCGGGCGTGTGTGGAAAGAGTGATAGGTCATTAGGACTTCGTCACTAACTACTCATTACCTCCTTAATCATTACTCATTTCAAAACCATGCTCACCCGCATCTCAGCCCTCATCCTGACCCTCACTGCCACCGCCTCCGCCCTCGACTGGCCGCAGTGGCGCGGACCGGATCGCACCGATCTCTCGAAAGAAACCGGCCTGCTGAAACAATGGCCCGCTGAAGGTCCGAAGCAGGTCTGGATTTTCAAGAATGCCGGCAAGGGTTACTCGGGGCCGTCGATTGTGGGCGGGAAAATGTTCACGCTCGGGACGCGCGACGATCGGGAAATCCTGATCGCACTCGATGCGGCGACCGGGAAGGAACTCTGGGCGCGCCCGCTCGGCGACGTGCTCGGAAACAAATGGGGCGACGGCCCGCGCAGCACGCCGACCGTCGATGGCGGCAAAGTCTATGCGCTCAGCGGCCCGGGCGTGCTCGCTTGTGTGAATGTCGCGGACGGCAGCGAAGTGTGGACGACGAAGATGAGCGATGCCGGCGGACAGGTGCCGAGCTGGGGTTACACCGAATCGCCGCTCGTCGATGGCAGCCAGGTCGTCGTCACGCCCGGCGGAGAAAAAGGCGCGATCGCCGCTTATGACAAGGCGACCGGCAAACTGCTCTGGCAATCGAAGGACTTCACGGATGGCGCGCAGTATTCGTCGATCGTCCCGGCGACGATCAATGGCGAGAAGCAATACGTGCAACTCACCATGCAAAGCATCGTCGGCATTTCAGCGAAGGATGGCGCGGTGCTCTGGAAGCATGGCTTCCCCGGACGCGTCGCCGTCATCCCGACGCCGATCGTGCGGGACAATCAGGTCTATGTCACCGCCGGTTACAAAGTCGGTTGCATCGCGATCAAGATCGAGCCCGGCAACAAGGTCACGCCGGTGTTTCAAAACAAGGAGATGCAGAATCATCACGGCGGCGTGATCCTCGTCGGCGATCATCTCTACGGACACAGCGATGGGAACGGCTGGGTCTGTCAGGATTGGAAGACTGGCGATCAAAAGTGGGCCGAAAAAAGCAAGCTGGGCAAAGGCGCGATCGGTTTTGCGGACGGCATGTTTTACTGCGTCGATGAGAAAAGCGGCGACGTGGCGCTGATCGAAGCGTCGCCAAATGGCTGGAGCGAAAAAGGCCGCTTCAAGCTCGATCCGCAATCGCAGATTCGCAGCCGCGATGGCCGCATCTGGACGCACCCGGTGATCGTGAATGGCAGGCTCTACCTGCGCGATCAGGACCTGATTTATTGCCACGCGGTGAAGTAACGTGACTCCGCTCGCGAGCGAACTCCGCGCGCGCATCGCGCAGCGCGGGCCGATTCCGTTTCGCGAATTCATGGAAGCGGCGCTGTATCATCCGCAGCACGGCTACTATTCGTCGGGTCGCGCGGCCATCGGGCGACGCGGGGATTTTTTTACGAACGTAAGTGTCGGGCCGCTTTTCGGGCGGCTGCTCGCGCGGAAGTTTGCGGAGATATGGGAGCAGCTCGGCGAGCCAGCACAGTGGAAGATCGTCGAGCAGGGAGCGCATCGCGGGGAATTCGCGCGGGATGCGCTCGGCGGGCTGCGGGAGTTTGCACCGCGCACGTTTGCGGCGGTGAAGTATGTGATCGTCGAGCCCGTCGAGGTCTTGCGTACCGCGCAAATTTCGACGCTCGCGGGGCTGCCGGTGACGTGGGTTGCGAGTCTCGAAAAACTCGAGCCATTCATCGGCGTCCATTTTTCCAACGAACTGCTCGACGCCTTCCCGGTGCATCTCGTCGCCTGGCGGGATGGTAAATGGGTGGAGCGTTATGTGGAGTCGGCGGGCGAGGAGTTTGCGTTTGTGGACGGCCCGCTGAGCGATCCGCGGCTCGACGGGAAATCTGGGTCGTATGGGACTCATGCGACCCATCACTTCACCACTGAGGTAAATCTCGCCGCGCTCGACTGGCTCTCCACGCTTTCCCAAAAACTCGTGCGCGGCTACGTGCTGGCCATCGACTACGGCTACCCGCGCGAGCAGTATTTTGAGCGCCCCGCCGGCACGCTCAGCGCCTACGCCGCGCACCAGCGCGAGCCCAATCCACTCGCGCGTCCCGGCGAGATCGACCTCACCGCCCACGTCGAATTCACCAGCCTCATCGAGCACGCCGAGCGCATTGGATTTCGCGTGCGAGAATTCACCGACCAGCACCACTTCATGGTCGCCCTGAGCCGCCTGCATTTCACCAATGAGGCTCCGCCGCCCGCCGAACTCCGCGCCTTCAAAACCTTAATGCACCCCGCGCTGCTGGGCCAGGCGTTCAAAGTCCTGCGTTTGGAAAAAGGTCTCGATCGCTCCCTTTTTCACTCCCCGGTGTCATTTTGACTTGAGGCAACGCGCCCTCCGGCCACGTCATCGACCGGCACATCCGCCGGCAGTTCCGCGTCGCGCGTCAGCGGCATGTCGGTACCGGGGAAAATCGGCGCGTTGTTGCCGAAGGACACGCGGAGAAAATCCCCGTCGCCCGGCGTGGTGAAGCGGAAGTTGAATCGCAGCGTGTGCGTCCCTTCGCACACTTTGGAGGGAAAAATTGCCGTCAATTTTGAACCTGTGATATTCTCACCGCATGGCCATGACCTTCGATAACATCCGCGACGCCGTGCTGCTCCTGCCTAAAGGGGACCAAGTGCGCATTCTCACGCTCGTGGCACTGGAAGTTTCCGATGCGCATCCGGGCATCGACTTCCAGGACAACATCTGCGGTGGCTCAGCGCGCATCATCCGCACACGCATCCCGGTCTGGCTTGTGGAAGCACTGCGGCGCGGCGGCAAGACGGATGCGGAACTGCTCGCAGCCTACCCATCCCTCACTGCGGAAGATCTCGCCAACGCATGGAACTACGCACGGACGCATCGGGAGGAGATGGACCGCGAGATTGCCGCCAACGGAGATGCCTCGTGATCGCGCGGCTCTATGCCAACGAGAACTTTCCCCTGCCCGTCGTCATCACCTTGCGTGAGTTGGGCCACGATGTCTTGACCACTCTCGACGCAGGCAAGGCCAATTGTGCCATTCCAGATGATGAGGTGCTGCGGCTTGCGGTCGGGAACGGTCGGGCGGTGATTACCCACAACCGCCAGGATTTCATGCGCCTGCATCGCCAGAACCCGGACCACGAAGGCATCCTCGTCTGCACGGACAATCCCGATTTCCCCGCTCTCGCCGCCAAAGTCCACACCCGGCTTCAGGCGATGGAGTCTCTCAAAGGCCAGTTGGTGCGGATCAATCGCGAAGCCTAACCCGCCATGCTTGGGGTTCACTTATCGACGGTCTCGCAGTCGAGGATTGGCAATTGTGATTCTGTCGAGTTTGTGAAACCGAACGTGCGCTCGACCGCATACGGCCCCGGATACTACGGATGCGGTTCGAGCTGTATCCGGTAAAACTTTCGCACCACCTGTCCCGGCGGCACCGTCGTGTCGATGAAACTCTGCACCGGCGACACGCCCGGCAGCGCCAGCCCGATGTTTTCGTAGCTCTCGAATCCCGGAGTCGCCGAGCGCAGCACCCGCCGTCAATTCTGTGTCACGGGTCAGCGGCATGTCCTTGCCGAGGAAAATCGGCGCGTTGTCGCCGAAGGACACGCCGACAGTGAAAGGGAGCGAGTTTCTTAAATGGATCTCATTCTATGATGCGCAAGCTAAAGAAAGCGTGTATGTTACACTAAAAATTATCAGCATTTTCCATTGAGGAAGTGGCGGCCCGCCCGGCGGTGGCCGCCCCAAGAGACAAGCGCCCGCCGGGGCGCGAAGGCCCCCCACCACCCCGGGGTGGG
>JANNWY010000289.1:0-37385 GCA_031409335.1 Chthoniobacteraceae bacterium
ATGATCGGTTCTGGCGACCGTTTCTGAGGTTACTCTGCCGATTCGCGCACTCTGCGCGCTTTGGCCGCGAATATCTCCAATCCCAGCAAGGCTACCCTCTGTCCGCCGCCGCTTGAGGGTTTTTCAACAGACTGTTAAGCGACCTCGTGGCTTGCTGCACCAGCAGCGAGCGGGAAGAGCGGGGGCTCTACCAATTCTGCGTCGTCGCCTTCCCTGCCGAGGCCTTCACCGCGCCGAAGCCGCTTGCGTCCACACGGAATTGCGCGGGAACGGCGGGACCTTCGATCGCGATCGCACCCGCCAGTCGTTCCGCGGGATCGCGCGGAAAAATCGCGGCAAACGCCGCATTCGGCACCGGCGGCGCGGCGTAGTCCGGGCCGGAATCCGCAGGCTGCGTCGCTCTTCCAGCGGCGGCGATTTGCGCATCGGCGTCTTTTTTTTGCGCGGGTGAAAGTTTTACCTTCAATGCATCGCGACGCTTTGCCGCTTCTTCGTGGGAAGATTCCGCTGCCAGCGAAAACAGCGCGAATGCTTCCGCGAGCTTACCATCCTTCTCGGCAGCTTCCGCAGCGAGATACTGTCCCACCGGATGGCCCGCCTTCGCAGCGGTGATCGCCGCGTTTGCGGCGGAGTCCTTGTCCAAAACTGAAAGATTCAGCCCCGCAGCAGCAAGTCCCGCCGCCGCTTTCTTAAACCAAGAGGCCGCAGCCTTTTCATCCTTTTCAACCCCGATCCCTTTCAGCAGCCGCACGCCATAGTCGTTCATCGCCGGCGCGTATCCTGCGTCCGCCGCAGCTTGCAATAGCGCCGCGGCATCCCTCGCATTCATGAGTCGCGCCGCCGCCACCATCGCTGGCGGATGCTTTTGGTCCGCCGCTTTCTTCAGCCACTCCAGCGCTGCCTTTTCATCGCGCGGTCCCGCATCGCCAGTCGCGGCGTAGTTTCCCATCCGGTATTGTGCCACCGCCAGCCCGCTCTCGGCAGCACCTTTGAAGTAGAAAACGGTTTGATCCTCGTCCGGCTTTCCTCCGCTCAACGCACCTGCTTCGGCAAGCCGCGCGAGATCATACGCCGCCGGTCCGTATCCCGCCTGCGCGGCAGTCTCGAGCAGCGCGCGCGCTTTCGGGAGCGACGCGCCTTTCACCTTTCCGGCACCGTGCAGCCGCGCGAGCAGCCAGCGCGCTTGATCGCTATTCTGCGCCACGGCTTTTGCGAGCAAACCCGCCGCGTCATCCACCTTCCCCACCGCCGCGGCGGCAATCGCTTTTTCGACTTCGGGTGGTTCCGCGGCTGGCAAAAATCCAAACGCGAAAACGACCAGCGAAACGATGCAGATTTGTCTTTTCATGGCGGGGTTTTGAGTTTGACGCGGGTGCCGGAAAACTTCTCTTCCGAAGTTTTTCCATTCGGCCAGCGCACCGTGATTTTCCCCTCCCGGGCTTCTCCGCCAAGTCCAAACCAAAGCAGCGGCGGACCCTGCGACGCGTAGCCTCCACCCACTGCGAGTTCGGCGGTTTGAGTGGGAAGTCCGGTGCATTCGACCCTCACGCGCGCACCAGCCGCACCGGGCGGAAGTTCGACGCGCAGCATCGCGCGGCCATCGTGCTTTCCGCGGTTGGTAAATGCGCTCGTGGGTCCACCATTCAAAGTCACCGCCAAATCCGGCCAGTCATCGCCATCGAGATCCGCGAGCACGCTTGCGCGTCCATCACCCGGCTCGACGATCCCACTGCGCAGCGTCTCCACGGTTGCAAATCCGCCTTTCCCATCGCCAGGCAAAAGCACGCTCACGCCGCCGTCGAATCGCGGCAGTTCGGGATATGTGGCGCTCTGATTTTGCGCGATGAAAATGTCCGCGTTTCCATCGCCATCCACATCGCTGCAAATCACGCCAAAGCCCGGTGCAAACTGCGCGCGCAAATCGAGCGGCTGGAATGTGAACGTTGGTTCCCCGCTCGCGTCCGGCCCGCCATTGATGAATACGCCGGACTCAAAAGTATCCGCCTCAAACTTCTTCGCCGCCGCCAGCGCCTTCGCGGAATAAATCTGATCGAGTTCCACTGACGCATACGCCTTGTGCGTACGGAAAAGCTGCTTCAACTCCGGCATTTCCGACGCCGCCACATTCAGCCCGCGCCTCGGCACCATCGCATCGCCCGCGTACTGCGCCTCCACGATCTTCGGCAGGCCGCCGTCGAAAAACTGCCCGTAAAAAAGCACCGCCGGATACCGCGAACTCGCGCGGCCATAGCGCGTGTTCCAGCCAAGATTCGTCGCCACGTAATCCATCTTCCCGTCGTGATTCACATCCGCCGCGGCCAGCCCATTCCACCAGCCGCGCCGGTTCGCAAGGTCGCCAGTCGCCTTGCCCAGCATCAGCTTTCCTTTGCGATTTAGAAAAAGTTTTACCGTGCCCCACTCGTGCGCGACGAGCAGATCGAGCGCGCCGTCGCCATCCGCATCCGTCCACAGCGCGCTCGTCACCAATCCCGTCCCGATCAGCTCCGGCGCAACTCCGTTCGTTGCGTTCGCAAATTTCCCTTTCCCATCGTTCCGCAAAATCCGCCCGTTCGCCGCCGCCGGAAAATCCTCCGGGATCACCCGCTCGCCGACGAACAAATCCAGATCACCATCGCCATCGAAATCCGCCGCGCACACCGCGCCCGCCGGCATTTCATTCACCGGCACCGCTCCATCCGTGCGCAAAAACTTTCCCTTTCCGTCATTCAAATAAAGCCGGTCGCGCTGCTCGGGATCGCCGGGCGCAAAACGATAACTTCCACCGCCGACAAAAAGATCGAGATCGCCATCGCCATCCGCGTCGAAAAACACCGGCGCAAAATCCTCGCTCTTTTTGTCTTCGCGAAACGCCGGCGAAAACCGCGCGATGAAACGCCCGCTCCCGTTGTTAAACCGCACCTCGCCGATCTGCCCCGCACCCTTCGCCAGATAGTAGTCGAAATCCCCGTCGCCATCGACATCGCCCCAAGCCATCCCCGGCCCGAGATTCGACAGCCCGTGCGGCAGCAGGGATTGTTTCGCAAAATCATCCGTCGGCGGATTTTCGTGCTTCGAGCCGGAGAGAATCTCGGAGCGCGAGAAAAGTAGCGCAGGCGCCCCGCCTGTGAAAAGTCCCGCGGGCGCCCCGCCCGCAGGAACGCCGGGCAAGGTGCCCGCCGGACTGATCGCAGGCGGGGCGCCTGCGCTACTTTCCGCGACCGTGTAAAAACGATCCGCCGCCAATTTTTCAAAACGCTGCACCGTCCCGCTCGGCCAGCGCACCGTCACTTCATCCATCACCGGATCGTCACCGAGGCCGAAATGCAGCACCGCTTCGTTGCTCGATTGATAGCCCGTGCATGGCGAAAGCAACCGCACCTGCTGCCCCGATTTCGTCCGCACCGTCACCCGCGCGCCGATGCCCTGCCGATTGCTCTTCGTCCCCGCGAGCGCGAACAGCGCGCGATGTCCACCTGCGGAATCGTTGCGATAAATCGCCACATTTTCCTCCAGATTCACCTCCACCAAATCCATGTCGCCATCGCGATCCAGATCCGCCATTGCGCAGCCGTAGCTCACGCCCACATGATCGAGCCCCCACGCTTTTCCATTCTCCGCAAAGCGCAAATCGCCCGCGTTCCGAAACGCATGATGCTGCTCCTTCCGAATCGCGCCCTCCTTGTAAAAATCCCACACGCGTTTCCCCACCAGCATGTCCTGCGGAATCTTTACATCCGCGTCGTTCATCATCCGCACCACGCCGTTGTTCACGTAGATGTCCGTCCATCCGTCGTTGTCAAAATCCGCGCACTTCACCGACCACGACCAGTCTGTGCTCGCCACGCCCAGCGCCTGCGCCACTTCAAAAAACCGACCCGTGCCCGTATTGATGAAAAGGCAGTTGTGCGAAACCTGCGGCGGCTTCGCCGAAGCCGCGCGACGGAACTCGATCGGCGACATCCCGCCCGTCGTCTTCGCCTTGAAATGATTCGTCGCCGACATGTCCGCGAGGAAGAAATCGAACCAGCCGTCGTTGTTGAAATCCGCAAAATCCGCGCCCATCGAAAACCAGCACGTATGCGGCACCGCGACCGGCAGCACGTCCGTGAAAGTGCCATCGCCATTATTCCGGTAGAGCCGGTCCTCGGTCATGAAATCGTTCCCGACCCACAGATCCAGATCGCCATCGTTGTCGTAGTCGAACCACGTCGCGGAAAGCCCGTCGCCGCGCCCGGTGATTCCCGCGTCTTTCGACACATCGGTAAAACGCTGCTGCCCATCGTTGCGCAAAAGCCGATCCGGCGTGCCCGCCGGTTCCGTGCCCCAGTTGTTTTCATCCAGACGCCAGATCGCCTGATATTTTTCCGCGCCCGCTTTCATCACCGGCACACCGTCCTTCATCTCCGTCGGCATGATCGGATTGAATCCCGCCGGGTCATCGTAGCGATTCGTCAGCAGATAAACGTCGAGGTCGCCATCGCCGTCGTAGTCCGCGAAATACGCGCTGTGGCTCGCATCCACGAGATCGAGGCCGAACTCCTTTGCCTGCTCCGCAAACCTCACCGGCTCACCCTTTTTACCCGGCCCGAGATTGATGAAGAGCTGATTCGGCGCGTCGTAATTGCAGACGTAAATATCCAGCCGCCCATCGCCATTCACATCCGCCATCGCCACTCCGCCGCCCCAAGCATCGCCGCCATTCACGCCACAAACAACCTCCTCAAATTTTAGCGCGCCCGTCTGCCGGTACAGCTTGTTCGCACGAGGCCCGCTCGCGAGGAAAACGTCTGGCTTTCCATCGCCATCCACATCGCCGATCGCCACGCCGCCCGTCGCCGTGCCCGAGTGGTAAAGGAAAGACTGCGGATGCGCCAAATCCACGGGACTCACAAAGTCGATTCCTGTCTGAGCCTTGTCGGCAAGGCGCGTGAACATCGCGCCGGATTCGCGGGCGACAGGTTTGGCGAGGGGAACGCTCGCGATCCCTTTCGCATCGGCGGCATTCGCAGACGTCGCGACCACAAGGTTGATCATTCCCACGATGGGGAAAAAACGGAGTTGGGACGGTGACATCGCGGTGCGAGAAAGTGCCGGTCAACGCCGCGCGCGACAACCGCAATTCAAGCACCCGCGACACCGTTCTCGGGCGACTGGGTCAATTCGCGAAATGCGTGGCGCAGCTCGGCAGGCGTGAATGGCTTTTGCATAAACGCCGCGAGTCCCTGGCCGGCAAAACGGCTGATCGCATCCTGCTCATTGTAGCCGCTCATCAGCACGACCGGGATGTCCGCGCGAATGCGGCGCATCTCGGTGAACGCGGCGATGCCGTCCATTTCCGGCATGGTGAGATCGAGCAGCACCGCGACAAATCCGCCCGGCGCTTCACGGAAAAAATCAACCGCCTCGCGCCCGTTCACCGCAAGGACAACCTGATAGCCGGAAAGTTCCAGCAGTCGCGCCGCCACTTTGCGCACCTCGGATTCATCGTCCGCGACCAGCACCGTCCCCGATCCGCGCCATGCCAGCTCCGTCGGCGCATCGGCGCAATCCTTCTCCAAAGGCCCGCCCGCGGAGGGCAGCAATAGTCGAAATGTGGATCCCTTTCCCACCTCGCTGGAAACTTTCATCGCACCGCCATGGCCGCGCACGATACCGAGCACGGCGGCCAGGCCAAGGCCGCGGCCCGTGAATTTCGTGGTAAAAAACGGATTGAAAATCTTCGACAAAGTTTCGCTGCTCATGCCGCAGCCGGTGTCGCTGATTTCGAGAAAGACGTATTCGCCGGGAGGCGTGCGCGGCGAAAGCATCGTGTCGGCGAGATAAGCCGCGTCCGCCTGAATCGCGCCCGTGCGAAGCGTGATCACGCCCGGACCGTCGCCCAGCGCATCCGATGCGTTGATGACCAGATTCATGATGATCTGCCGCATCTGCGTGGCGTCGCCGGAGATCGCGGGAAGATCGGGAGCAAAATGGTAGTCGATCATCGCGCTCTTGCTGATCGACGGGTGGACGAGTTGCACGGTGTCCGCGACGACTTCGCCCAAGTCCAGACGCTGCACGACGAAGCGGCCCTTGCCCGAATAGGCGAGCATTTGTTTGCACAGCTCCGCGGCGCGGCGCGAGGTCTTCTCGACCGCTTCGAGATACGCCTGGACTGGCGAAGTCACCGGCAGATCCATGCGCGCGAGGCTGGTGTTGCCGAGGATGCCGGTCAGCAGATTGTTAAAATCATGCGCCACTCCGCCGGCGAGGATGCCGAGACTTTCGAGCTTTTGCGTTTCCTGAAGGCGACGGTCGATCTGCTCTTTTTCGTCCGCCGCGGCGTGCTGCTCCGTCACATCCATCACCGCGCCGACGAGCCTGATGATGCGGCCCTCTTCATCGCGGACGACATCGCCGCGTGAAGCCAGCCAGCGCACCGCGCCATCGCCGCGGACGATGCGCACCTCGCCGGTGAGACTGCCGCCGTCGCGCGCGATCTGCCGCAGCCTTGATTCGATGAACGCGCGATGATCGGGGTGGACCATCTGCAGATACTCCGCGAGTCCGCCGCGGAACGTGCCGGCCGCGAGTCCGAACATGCGCTCCGCCGTCTCCGACCACGCGAAAGAATCGGCCTTCACATCCCACTCCCACGTCCCGAGATCCGCTGCGGCCAGCGCGCTCCGGAGACGCGCTTCCGCGCGGCGACGATCCTCCTCGGCACGGCGTTGCTCCGTGACATCGCGCTGCGTCCCCCACGCGCGGACGAGCCGTCTCTCTTCGACGATGCCAGTGAGGTTGTTGAGAAAAATCCGGCTCGCGCCGCTCCGCCCGACTTCGTGCGTTTCAGCATTCAAGAGCCGGTAGTCGTTTTGGACGAACTTGCGCAGATGCTCGAAGTTCGCGGGCTCGCGCGGCATCAAATCGGCGAGTCGCATTCCGATCATCTCCTTCGCCCGCTCGAAGTCGTACATCCGCGCGAACGAATCATTCGCCTCCGCGAGAAAGGCGCGTGTGTAGTAAGACTCGACCTGTTCCTCCACCGGACGATCGACCGGAATCGGCTCGGTCAATTCAAACCGCCAGATCGCCTCATTGCTCTGCTCCACGAAAGCGCGATACCGCTCTTCCGCTTTGCGCCTGCGCTGATTGTCCTCGATCAGCGTGCGCTCCGCCGCGTGCAATTCCGCGGTCCGTTCGCGCACCGAACGCTGCACCGTCAGCGTCCGCTGCTGCGCGGAGTAGAGCAGCGCCATCAGCATTCCGGTGAGCGAAATTCCGCCTCCCAGAAACGCCCACGAATACATCGGCGCATGCTCCGCCGAGGGCCGAAACACCGCGACCCATTCACGGCCCGCGACGCGCATCGACAGCTCCCGATGCGGCCCCAATCGGAACTCCTCTTCCGCCCCGGCGCTCTCCATCTGCATCCGTCCATCGATGCATCCCGCGAGAAATTTTCCCCCCGCCACCGCGGATGCATCGAGCAGCAGCATATCCACATCCCCTGCCGGCATCCGCTGCATCGTCCCATCCAGCAAGCGGCTGAATGGCACCGCGCCGGCCAGCACGCCGCGCAGGCGGTCGCGCTTTTCCACGCCGCTGCGCGGCATCGCGTCTCCCGCGTAAACCGCCAGCGCCAAGGCCCACCCGATCACGCTGCCGTGGTCCTCGACGATGGTGACGCGCTGCGTCGCGGATACCGCCCCCGTTTCCACCGCGCGCGCGATCGCCGCCTGGTAGGGACCGCCAAAATGCTCGACGCCGAACAGCCGGCTGTTTCCGAGCGACGGTTCGCAAAACTGCATGGGCAAATACTCCTCGCGTTCCAGCGCGGGATCGGCGCTCGCACTTTCATGGATGAAAAAGCGCGAGCCGTCGGGCCGCACGGCAGCCGCTTCAAACGCGGCGCGTTCCCCGCTCTTCACCCGCGGCAGCCAGGCGAGCAGCTCCAGCCCTGGATGGCGCGCGCGCAGATCCTCGGCAGCGCGGCGAAACTCATCCGCGTTCACGCCGCCTGACGCATCGAATAGATTTCGCAACGTGTACAGGCACTCCTCGTATTGCTGGATCGCGACCTCGATCGCCCGCCAGTGGGTCTGCGCCTGCCGCTCAAAATCATTCTCGAACTGCGCGCGCTCCTGATTGCGCACGACGAGCGCGGCGACGCTCGAAAACGCGACGCCGCAAAACAGCACCGCCGCGAGCGGGATCGCGCGCCGCAGCCTCGTCGCGGGCGTTTCCGCTTTCTCGCGGGCGGAAGTATCCGGGAGGCTCACGGGAAGAGCGTGGCGTGGAAAGGCCTCCGACGGCAATCGGGAAATCGCGCCCCACCGCGACCGGCTAGCGCGCGGAAACTGGCTGCGGCGTCCCGAGGAATTGATCCTCGAATGCGATCCATGCCGCGATGCGACTGCGCAGGCGCTGGACCAGTTCCGGCTGCGCGGCAGTCTCGTCGCGCTGCTCACGCGGATCGGCCGCGAGATCGAACAAGGACTCCCGCCCGGTCGATGCCTCGAAGAAATATTTCCAGCGCTCTTCGCGGATTCCCAAAATGTAATCATCCACGCTCGCGACAACGAACGTGCGGTCGGGCCGGCCTTTCTCAAAGAGGCTGTGGCCCTGCCAGCCGTCGGGAATATCCGCGCCGAGAATGTCGGCAATCGTCGCGTTGAGATCCACGTGCCCGCCGATGTCCGCGAGCCGCCGCCCTTCCGGAAACAGGCGCGGATTCCAAATCATCAGCGGCACGCTCACCTCCTCTTCATAGACCGAAAAGCCGTGCCCCTGCTGATCGTGTGGATCGCCAAATGCCTCGCCATGATCGCCGGTCAACACGACGAGCGTGTCGTCGGCGATGCCGCGTTCGCGCAGCGCCGCGAAGAGCCGCCCGAGATGTGCATCCGTCTCGTGGAGGACATTCAGGTATCGCGACAGCGACTCGCGGTGCTTGGGCGGCGGATGGTTTCCGAAGAAATCCACGCGCTTCGATCCGGGCCGGCGCATGTAGGGATTGTGAGTCTGATCCGTCCAGCAGTAGGCGAGAAACGGCTGGCCGGGCTTTTCGTCGATCCAACCGATCAAGCGATCGATCAGATAACGATCCTCCGCGCCCCACGAGGTCAGCTCGGGCGCTTTGAAATCGCGGTAGTCTTCGACCGTGTCGTAGCCAGCCCCGGTGAGCGCGACTTTCGAGCCGCCCCAATCCATGTCGCCATTGTGAAAGTATCCCGTGCGCGATCCACGCTGCTGCATCACCGATGCAAAGGTCGTCGGCAGCGGATTTCCACCACCCGGCGCGTAACACCACGGCAGGCCGGGATAGATCGAAAAATTCACCGCGATAAACGTGCAAAACGTGTAGGGCGCATGCGCGTAAAAATTGTCGAAGACGAGCGCGTGGCGCGACTCGGCGAGCAGGCGCGGAGTCACGGCGTACGGGCTTCCGTAGAGGCTCAGGTATTTCGTGCCGACGGATTCAAGCACGACGACGATCACGTTGCGCGGTCGCGCCACAGTCGGCTGAAAGCCCGTGCGCGGTCGCGCGCCGCGCTTGCCGAAGACTTGCAATTCATCCTGATACTCGGGCGGAAATTCGCGCGGCAACGATGGATGCCGTCGGCCGGAAAGTCCGACGACCGTCGAGCGCAGCAATTCCACATGCGGCGAAATGACGAGCCGCTGCGCCTTGCGTCCGCGCGTCCGATCGACCGGCTGCCACGCGCCCACCGCGATCCAAATTCCCATGCCGCCGATGATCGCCGGGGAAAAAATGCGCCCCTTCGCGCCGTGCCACACCGCGAACAGAAACGCCAGCGGCGCGAGGATGAACGCGGCTGCGATGGGCCACGTCACCCGGTCCATGATGGATGATTTCACCGCCGCGCCACGCATCAGTTTGAGAATGTCGAAACTCAGCGGCCGGTCGAGCGCCTCGAAAACGCCGTACGCCGCGACGCTGTAAATCGCGCACAGCGCGCATCCGCTCACCACCGCGGCATGGACGAGGATCGGATTTCGCGAGCGCCGCGAAAGCCACCACGCGACCGCTTCGCCGATGACTCCGACGGCGAGCGCAAAGAGCGCGTCGCGCCAGGACACGCCCGCGAGTTCCAGCAACCAGCGCCACGAATGCGGCACACCGAGCGACACCGCCTTTGCCGTCGTGAGGACGATCGCCAGCCAGAACGCCACCCACACGAGCGCGAGCGGGCGGCGGCGGCCGGGAGCGGGGTTGCGCGTTTTGTCATCAACTCGTCGCATTTTTGTAACACGCTCTACGCGCGGCCTCCGTCCCCGGTCAACCTCAAGCGCGGCTATTCGCCATCCGTCACATACAAATTCATCCGCGCCCGGCTGCCCGCCCATTTGAGCGCGTCGTTGCCGATGAGTTTCGTCTCGCCGCCGCGCGTGTCGCGGATGTGGACCTTGTGGTTCGCTTGATAAATGCTCGCGCCATAGACGATGGAAATGCGGCTGTCGCGGTTCTCGAACATCGGGCGGTCCTCGGGGATTTTCCCGATCGGGTAAATGAATGCGCCAAGCAATTCCGTGGCGGCGCCAGACTCGGCGAGCAGCTTCTGACTTTCGTATTCGGTCTTAAAGCCAAGCGCCCAGATCGTCGCGCCGCGGCTCGTGATGCACGGCCCGGCGGCATGGCTCTCGGGATTCCACTGCCGCACCCAGACCCGCTGTGGGTGATCGAAGTGCCAGTCCGCGCAGCCAATGTCTTCGGCAAAAAGTTTTCCACCAGCCATGCCGGTCGAGTAGCGACCTGGCGAGCTGCTGCGGAGCACGAGCGTCGCGGGCGAGGCATGCTGGATGTGGACGCAGCCGAGGCGGTCGAGCACGACGGTGCGCTTCGCGTCCGGCTCGTCGAAAATGAGCAGCGGCGGCGGCGCGCTGGCGGCATCCGTCTGTGCGCGCCTGTGTTCGTTTTTCCAGACTTTCGACGGCCAGTTCAGCTCTCCGCCGAAACCGACGAGCCGCTCGATCTTGCCGTGCAGCCGGATCGGCGTGTGAAATTCCATCCGCTCATCGCGCGGGAAATAGATGACGCGCGCGCCGCTCTCGATGGCGGCCTGCACGGCGGGCGACCAGTCGTCGCCAGTTTTTCTGTCGGCGAATTTCATAATGCTCACCCACTCGCTCACTGGCACAGCGGGCGGCGCGGGGGTTTCTTCGATGGGCAATTTCAGCGCGCCTTTCGCGTTGCCGAAACCATTGACGATTTGATCGCCGACATACTCGGCGATGTCCGGTCCGGCGATGATCGCATCTTTCCACTCGACGGGTTTCTGCGAAACGAGCGCGCGCTTCGCGATCGCGTGGCCGTAGCCCGCGGTCTTCACGCGCAGCGCATAGAGTCCGCCTTCCGCCTGGATGGCGGGCACCGTATTCGCGCCACCTTTCAGACTGGAATCCAGCAGCGTCACCATCGAGTTCGCGCCTTCGCTCACGATGGCTGGCACCGCGTTTTCAGAAATGAGCCCGCGGATCGCGAGGATGTTGCCCTGATTGAAAATGCCCGCCTTTTTCTGACCGCTCAGCCGCACGTGCTCAAAGGTCATCGAGTACTCCTGATAGCGCGACTGGATGCCGTAATCGAAGCCCTCGACGCGCACGTTTTTCACCAGCGCCGGGCCGCAATCGTGATGCGTGAGATCCAGCCCGCACACGCCCGCGCCGTCGCCACTGCGGATCACAACATTCTCCAGCCGCCCGATGTTGTTGGCGTGAAATTCCAAGCCGCGCGCGCCGGGATTTTTTTTCCCAGTGTCGAACGCGATGCCATCGAGATAGATGCTGATGCTGCTCCCGTTCACGCCTTTGTAGGAACCGGGCGCGCCCCGCGAACTGCTCATGCGCAGGATCGGTTTCGGATTTGCCGGATCGGTGAAGACCCCGTCCTTGAGCTTCAGCACCGTCTTGTCCGGCCCCGCGCCTTTCACGTCGATGAAGCGTCCGCCCTGGATCACATCGCTGATGAGATACGTGCCCGGCGGCACGACGAGCGTGTGGTAGGCGAGCGGCACGCGGCTGCACAGCGCGGCGAAGGCATTCGCAAACGCCGCCGTGTCATCCGTCTTGCCATCGCCGACCGCGCCGAAGTGTTCCTTCACATCCATGCAGCCCGCGTCCGCCGGCACGATCTGCTGCCCGCTCTCAAAGCTCACGCCGGTCAGCGACTCCTGCCGCGCACGCAGGAAAAGCGCGGGTCGCAGCGCCTGCGGCGTGACGCGCACCTCGTCCACGAGGCCCGCAAATTTTCCGCCGCCAATCTCAATCGACCCGTCATCGAAGGTGAGCGCCTCCGCGATCGGTTCGGTGTTCGAGAGATGGTAATCCACGCAGCTCGTCACGGTCTTGCGCGCCGCATCGAAGACGAGCGCGACATGCCGCCACGCCAAGTCCTTTCCTCCCGCATACTGCGCCGCGCTGCCGTAGTAGCCGCAGGAAATCGTCCGCCGCTGCTGACCCGGTGGCGTCACGAAACCGCGAAAGTAAAACTGATTGTGCTGGCGAAAGTGATCCAGCATCAACCCCGCCTCCGCAGCGGAATCGCCGTTGCGGGTCTTGCGCACGAACGCCGCGTCCGTCGCCGCGAGCGGCTTCACGAACGCCTCGATCGTGAAACTCTGCCCGCTCGCAATCGCCGCCTTCAGCGCGAGCGCCGCGCCATCGCCTTTGAGTGAAAGCGAACGCGTGTTTGGCTGCGATCGCTTCGTCAGCGGGTCGTAAATAAATGGCGCGGGAACTTCCGTGGAATACTCCGGCGTGCCGCTCCGCGCGGTCGCGGGATTTTCCGCTTCCATACGCAGCCGCGCAGGTTCGGCGGCAGCGAGCGGAGCGGGAATGGAAACGGCCAGAAGGAGCACGGGAAGCAGCGGAAATTTCATGTGATTGCGAGCAACTCTATTTGTCGAAGATGACGCCGGGATGACAGCCGCGGCGCGGCTATTTGGTGGATCCACTAAACAGCGACCAGGCGATCCAGCCACCCGCACCTTCCTGATTTTTGTCGAGCAGCCGCGTTTGCGTGCCGCGCTTTTCGCGGACTTTGTTCAGCGCGGTGTGCGAGTCAAAAGCGATCTCGCGGAGGCCGGCGACGCTGAAGGAGGCGTCGGCGATGTCGAAGCTCGGGCGCGGGTCCAGCTCCTCCTTCGTGCCGCCGTAGTTGAAGAGGCCGAGCACTTCCGTGCGCCCGCCGTTGCGCGTGGCAAAGCGGACGCCTTTGCCCTCGTGCTTCACGCCGAGGCACCAGAGCGTCGCGCCGTTGTTGCGCACGAGCCCTTCGTCGGTCGTGCCTTCCGGGTTGAATTGCCGCGCCCAGCATTTCTGGCCGGGCTTTTGCAGATCGAGTGTGCCGGGGACATCGGTAATGAAAATATCGCCGCCACCCGCACCGACGACATGCACGCCGCAGCTCTCGACGAGCAGCGTGTTTTTCGCGGAGGCATTCGTAAGATGAATCGGCGCGCCGCCGAAGGAGTCGATGTTTTGAAACTTCACGAGCGGCGCGGATGCATCGTCCACGACAAAGCCGCCCTGCTTGCCGCGCAGCAGCCGCGCCCAGCCGCGCCCAGCCGAGCCCCATGACGATGCGCACCGGCGCGGGCACGCGGATCGCGCGATCGAGGTTGAACCAATTCGGTTCGCCGCCGCCGCAGCCGCGGAAATAGACCACCGTCGCGCCTTTCGCCGCCGCCGCGTCCATCGCTTTTTGAATGGCATCGCTGTCGTCCTTGCCGCCGCTGGCAGTCGCGCCGTAGTCATCGGCGCACAACCATTTCGCGGGATCGTTTTCCCACGGCACCTCCGGTTCGCGCTGGATCGGGAGGCTCAGGGAAACATCCGGCGCGTCGTCGAAAAGCCGCCGCACTTTCGAGGAGGAAAACTCGCCGATGTCCGTTCCGTCCACGGTTCCTCCAGATCCGCTGGACTCAATCGCTCGCGCAAACCCGCTCGTCTTCACATCGCGCGCATAGAGTTTTCCTTTGTTGATGATCGCGGCGCTCTTGCCATCCCCGCCGCTGAAACGTCCGCCGACGAGCGCGACGACCCCGCTCCAGTGTGCCCAGTCCTTTGGCATGTCGTTCATCACGGCGAGCGGCGTATTTTCCACCACGAGATCCTCGGCAGCGACGACATTAGCCGAAACATATAGCCCCTGCTTGCGGCAGTTCTTGATCGTCACGCGCGAAAGCGTCTCGCTCCAAATCCACTGGCTGAAGACGCCCGTCTCAAAGCCGTCGATCTCCACATCCTGAATCAGGTTCGGCCCGCTCTGGTCGAGGAAGCCGCCATTCACGCCGACCTTCCCGCGCCCGATCACGCGCACGTCTTTCAGGCAGCCGGAGTTCGTCGCGTAATAGCGGATGCCGTCCGTCTCCGGGTTGTTGCCCACGTCGATCGTGAAGTGCCGCAGATTCCGCATGAACCAATCCGCGGAAGTCGGCCCCTTTTCATTCGGATGCGTGCGCAGGACGCTCGTCACCTCTTTCACGCCGTCATCGAGCTTGATGACCACGCCATCGCGCGACTCGCCGTAGAGCCACGGCCCGAGCGCGGTTTTTACCACCAGCGGTTTCGTCACGCGGTAGGTGCCATTCGGCAAAAAGAGCGCGTTGGTTTTGCCGCCGCGCCGCTCCTTGTCGTTGCCGCAACTCGCCTCGATCGCGCGCTGCAACGCCTCGGTGTCGTCCGTCTTCCCATCGCCCTTCGCGCCGAAATCGCGCCTGACATCGAGCACGCTGGCATCCTGTGGGAAGGTGTAGCGGAGCGAAGGATTTTTCGAGAAGCCGAACAACGGGAGGGCGAGCAGGAGCGCAACGAGACGATGAGTTTTCATGAATGCGAGAGTGGCGTTTGAAGATGACGCCAGCATGACATTGGGCGGTGATTTCCAAAGCGGGCAACTTCGACCACCGTCATCGCCTGGAGTGTGGCGGAGCGCGTTGCTCACGAGGTCGCCGAACTTCAAGCGATGCGCATTTCGCGATTACGAGGCTGCTTGCTCAAAGGGATTTCTTCGACGGGGTCTTGCTTGTCTTCCAGCCGTCCACCGTCAGTTCGCCGTTCACGCCGCATTCGAATTTCAGCGGCTTTTCCAAGCCCGCAGTCACGCCGGTCTGCTTGTTCGCGTAGCGCATCATGTCGGTCACGCCAGCGAGTTGGTTGTTCTCCACTGCCGCGCCGCCGCTGGCGTCGTTGCGGAATAGCGGACGCTCAGTGCCGATGCATTCGATGATGTTGCCAGTAAAACGGAACGTCGTGAAATCGCTCTGATCGTTGAACCCGAACAGCCCTTCCGTGCGCGGCGTCTTCGTGGTGCGGGCGATGATGTGATTGTTCCGCACTTCGAGCTGCGCGTAGGGCTCGTTCATCCACATCACGCCGCGGCCAGGATTGCTCACGAGGTTGTTGTGAAAAAGGCACGGCCCTTTGGCCGGCTTGTCTCCGAAGGCGGCGATGAGATTTCCGCCGTCGCTCGTGGTTTTGAAATCGAAGAGGTTGTGGTCGATCTCCACGCCGTTGCGGACGAACTCGATCGAGTAACTGTCTTTGAAGTAGTTGTGATGGATGTGAAAGGTGCGCCCGCTTTTCGGCACCGGGCCGCCGGCATATTTCGGAATGCTGACCGCGGAGTGCAGGATGTTGTGGTCTATCTCCACATCCTCGTCACCCTCGAAGGGTAGCTCGATGGAGAAGCCCGCCTCAATCGTGTTGTGATGAATCCGCACGCGCCGCGCCTCGCGGCCTTTGATGCCGTAGTAGTGCTCGTGCGGGAGCTTTCGCGAATCGAGGAAACGATTGTTCCATATCTCCGTATCGCTTATCCACACGCCGAAAATCCCGCCGCCCGTGTTTCCGCCTTTTATTCCGAGCTGTCCTTTTTCCCAGCGCGAACCGGCATTCACAAAGGTGCAGTCGTGAACCTTCACGCCCTTCATAATGTAAGTGCGGATGCCGCAATACATGAACTCCTCGATGCGCAACTCGTGAAAGTGCAGCCCTTCATTGGCCCAGCCAAAAATCGCGCCGTGCATCTTCGGGCCGGTGAGCGTCATGCCGGATACCGCGATGTTCTTCGCATCATTCGCGCAGCGGATGAGGTAACCCGTGCGGTCGAACTTCTCGTGGTTCGTCTCCGTGTCCGGCAGCGTTGCGGGATTCGCCTGCCAGCCGTCCGCATTCGTGATGATGGTCTTGCCGATGCCCGCGCCCTTGAGCGTGACGCCCGATTTCAAATCGAGCGGCTGCGTGAGTTTGAAAGTGCCCTCGGCCAACTCGATAACCGCGCCGCTTTTCGCATTTGCGATGGCGGCGGCGAGTTCGTCGGTGGAGGTGGCGCGCTGCGCGTGCGCGGAAACAGCGAAGGTGGAAAGCAGCGCGGCGAGGAATCGTCGAATGGTCATGAGCATGGGTTTGTCGGAAAATGGGGGATCAGCGGCAACGGCGATATGAACACCGAGCACGCGACCCAGCCTTCAGTGCCGGGCTTTTCGCGGACTTTGTGCAGCGCAGCGGCGCTGAACGACGGGAACATCGTCACGCTGCGGAGGGTGGCGGAAACTCGAGCGAGTCGGAAGGGTGCCTTTTGGGATCACAGCCTGGAGAGGCTGTGTCACTCTGGCTGCTTCGGACCTTCGCCGCCGCTCCCGACGATGGGAGCCGGAAAGGCAGCGAGTTTGGCGCGGATGATTTCAGCGCGCAGCGCGTCGCGCTCGTCGGCGGCGAGTTTTTGCTGAGAGCCTTTTTGGAGGTGCGCGGGCTGCGTTTCCATGAAGAGTTCGTCGAGCGGAATGCGGCAATTTTCCGGGAAGAAACTGAGGTCGATGCCGAGCTTCATGAACGAGAGAAGGTTCAGGGCTTCTTTGGAAGTCATCGAATGCGCGTGGCGCAGGATGCCGTAGCCGCGGCCGACGTGATCGAGCAATTTGGTCGCCTGTTTTTGCAGCAGGGCGGCGCGGGCGTTTTGTTCGTGCTCGATGATTTGCTCGATGACTTTTTGCAGCCGCGCGATGATTTCGTCCTCCTTTTCGCCGAGCGTGGTTTGGTTGGAAACCTGGAACAGATTTCCCATCGCCTCGGTGCCCTCACCGTAGAGGCCGCGGACGGCGAGGCCAATTTTGTTGACGGCCTGGATGACTTGGTTGATCTGCTCGGAGACGACGAGCGCGGGCAGATGCACCATTGCCGAGGCGCGCATTCCGGTGCCGACATTCGTGGGGCACGCGGTGAGGTAGCCGAGCTTGGGGTCGAAGGCGAATTCGACCTGCGCATCGAGTTCGGAGTCCACCTTGTCGATCATTTTGAAAACGTTCTTGAGCTGGAGCCCGCTGCGAATCGCCTGCATCCGCAAATGATCCTCTTCGTTAATCATGATCGAGAGCGTCTGCTTGCGATTCATCACCACCGCGGAGCCGACGCCTTTCGCGGCGTGTTCGCGGGAAATGAGGTGCCGCTCGACGAGCACCTGCTTTTCGAGCGCCGAAAGATCCTGCGAATAGACGGAATGCGCGTCCGCCATTTCGGGGAGCGCTTCGACCTGCGGCTTGATGGCATCGAGGATCTGGAGTCGCTCGGTTTTTTTTGCCCAGCCGGGAAAGGCGAAGCTGCGGAGATTCCGCGCGAGCCGCACGCGGCTGCTGATGACGACCTGATGGTGCGGGCCTTCGCCGCGCTGCCATTCGCCAGAGTTGGTGAGAATGTTGTGGATCGCCATGGCGCGGGTCACCCGTTGCTTTCGCTCGCGCGGATCTGGTCGCGGAGGCGGGCGGCGGTTTCGTAGTTTTCCTCGGAAACGGCGAGCCGGAGATCGCGGTGCAAATCCTTCAGGCGCGACTCGCGCTCCATCGAAACGGCGAGCTGGCTCGGGACTTTGCCCACGTGCAAGACGCCCTTGTGCATTCCCTTCAGCAGCGGCGCGAGCCCTTCCGCGAAAGTCTGGTAACACGCCGAGCAGCCAAGCCGCCCGGTCTTCTTGAAATCGGCCTGGCCGAACCCGCAAACCGGACATTTTTGCGCGTTGCCGCCGCGCTCCATTTCCTGCGCCGCACCGAGCCCGAGCAGGAGATCGGCGAGCGCGAACCCAGTGGGATCGGTCACACCCTTATCCTTGGAACAAGCCTCGCAGAGATTCACTTTTTGCATTTTCCCCTCCACGATCTGGGTGAGAAAAACGGTCGCCTGATTGTTCTTACAAACGTCGCAAATCATCGGAGGTCGAAGGTCATATGGAAGTGCGCCGAACTGCGCCGGGCGAAAGCCTTCGGCCTTCGTCCTTCGCCCTTCGACATCTACTCAATCGGCGTCCCCGTCGTCTGCGTCAACTCGCGGAATCGCGCGATGATGCGGTTGGTGATCGCGCCCGGTTTTCCCGTGCCGATGGGCCGCTGGTCGAGCTTCACCGCTGCGATCACCTCGGCCGCCGTGCCGGTGAGGAAACACTCGTCCGCCGTGTATATGTCGTGCCGTGAAAGATCGCGCTCGCGCGCCGGGATGCCGAGTTCACGCGCGATGTCGAAGACCACGCCGCGTGTGATGCCATCGAGCGCACCAGCGGTCAGCGGCGGAGTCGAGACCACGCCATCGCGGACGATGAAAAGATTGTCGCCCGTGCATTCCGCGACGAGGCCGACATCGTTCAGCATCAGCCCCTCCTCCGCGCCGGCCTGAATCGCCTCCACTTTCGCCATCACGTTGTTCAGATAGTTGAGCGATTTCACCTGCGGGCTCAGGATGTCGTGTGAAGGCCGTCGCGTCGCCACGGTGGCCATCGTCAGGCCATTTTTGTAAGCCTCTTCAGGATAGAGCGAGATCGTGGTGGCGATGATGATGACGGACGATTTCGGACATTTGTATGGGCTCAATCCCATCGGCCCCACGCCGCGGGTCAGCACGAGCCGGATGTAGCCATCGCGCAGCGCATTTGCCTTCACCGTCTCGCACACCGCGCGCGTCATCTCCGCAGGCGAGAGCGAGACGTTCAACAAGATCGCCCGCGCGCAATCGTAGAGCCGCCGAATGTGCTGCTCGAGGCGGAAGACGCGGCCATTGTAAAAGCGGATGCCTTCAAAAACGCCGTCGCCGTAAAGCAAGCCGTGGTCGAAAACGGAGATTTTCGCCTGCGATTCGGGGACGATGGCACCATCGATGTAGATTTTGAGTTCCATGCAGCAAGCCGCCAACGTGTCAGCGCACGCGCTGCAAATCAAGCGACCAAACGACCGTCCTGAATCTCCAGCCGCCGGTCGCCGCGGGTGGCGAGGACGGCGTCGTGCGTCACCACCACCAGCGTCATCCCACGGTCGCGCACGAGCGCGAGCAACAATGCGACGATCCCCTCGCCGGTTTTGCTGTCGAGGTTGCCCGTCGGCTCATCGGCAAAAATCACACTGGGATCGTTGATCACGGCCCGCGCAATCGCCACGCGCTGCTGCTCGCCTCCCGAAAGCTCTGGCGGCAGATGGTGGAGGCGATCGCCGAGACCCACGCTGTTCAACGCCCGCTCCGCAGCCTCGCGCTTTGGCGCACCGCCGATCATGGATGGGAGCATCACGTTTTCCACCGCGGTCAATTCCGGCAGCAGGAAATAACCCTGGAAGACGAACCCGACGCGCTCGTTGCGAATGCGCGCCTGGCGGGACTCCGCGCCATCGTAAAGTTTCTGCCCTTCAAACAGAACCTCGCCCGCCTCCGGTCTCTCCAGCCCAGCGAGTGTGTAGAGCAGCGTGGTTTTCCCCGCGCCCGAAGCACCGCATAGGAAAACCGCCTCGCCCGCCATAATCTCCACGCTGATTCCGCGCAGGACCTCGATCGTCCGGTTGCCGAGCTTGAATGACCGGCGCAAATCGCGGGCGACGATTTGGGGTGATGCCTGGAATTTGGGATCGAGCTTTGTCGGAGTCATTCTTTTCTAAAAACGCGCGGTGGATGCGAGGTTGGTCCAAACATGGGCGGACAGCGGGTGCAAATGGATTCGCTGGCAATCTGCGGAAGCGCCACCATTTTCCCAAAAACCAAAAGTTTTTGGCCCGGAATCGGTAATTTCGATCGACAACCAATGTCTGAACTGCTAACGGCACTTGAAGAGAAGAAGAAACGTTTCCCCTCCGAGACGAATTTTTTTCCCGCTCCAAACGCCGTAAGTCTCCAACATTCTGCACAATGAAAAATTCAAAACGAACGCTGCTCCTTCTTCTTGCCGTCATCTGCGGAACCTCCGCGCTGCTGCCAGCGATCGCCGCGGCAGGTGACGACCTCGTTACGCTCTGCTTCCGAACCCGAACCGTCCAAGTCCCTTTCTATCTGCGTCCGAGGTATATCACGGCTGGCGCGATGGACGGCGCGTGCCCCACGAGCCCGTAGTCTCGCAGCCGTCTTTAGTTGACGGCTCTTTTGGCGGAGCTGGCGGGACTTTGAACGCGGTCGGACTTTCCAAGTCTTGGGTTTCATCGCCTTGGAAAATTGGCATTCCGGGAATTTCCCACCTAGTTGACGCATCACCGTTTCTACAAAGCAATGAAGTGCCTCCCTCCTGAACGAGACCGGAGTTACCGTCCCCGGATCAATCCGTATCGTGACGTGAAAGGCGCACGGGCATTGCTAAGTGGGCGATGCCTGCAAAGGGGGAAAACAATGGTGTTGCTCGTGGCGGGATGTTTTGCAATCGGGTGGGGTTATTCAGGAGCCGAGGCAGGGCCGATCCACGCGAGCGTTTTGTTTCCGCAGGAAACCTATCTCACCTCGCCGGGCACGACGCAGCCTTTTCTGGTGTCCGTCATCGCAGCGGACGTGAATGGGGACGGCTTGCCGGACGTGATCGCGGCATCTCAGCTTCCGGGAACCATCGCGTGGTACAAAAACCTCGGCAATGGGGACTTCAGCCCACGGCAGGTGATCTCCACCGCTCTGGGAACGCCTTCCGGCGTTTACGCGGCGGATTTGAATGGTGACGGATTGGTCGATATCGCGTGCTCCGCGTTTCTGGATAACAAAGTCGCATGGTTCGAGAATCTCGGAGGCACCACTCCAAATTTCATCCTCCACACCATCTCCACGGTCGCCAACCTCGCCCAGTCGATCGCGGCGGCAAACATCAATGGCGAGCCGGGAATTGATGTCCTTTCGACCTCCGCGAATTCCGACAACAAAGTGGCATGGTATCCGAATATCCCGGTCGGTAGTTTTGGTGCGCGGACTGTCATTTCGACGGCTGCAAATTCGCCTTCCTCGATCACCCTCGGCGATCTGGATGGGAACGGCATCCTCGACCTCGTCGTGACCTCCACCAATGACAATTCCATCGCGTGGTTCAAGGGTGCGGCCCCGATCTCGGGCATCCCGCAGTTCACCCGCCATGTGATCGCCGCCAACCAACCCCGCGCCGTCGCCTCCGCGATTGCCGACATCGACGGTGACGGCTGGCCGGATGTGCTTTGCGCGACGCCGTTTGTGGGCGATGCCACGTCGGGGATTGGCCACCGGATCACATGGTTCCGGAACAGGACTCACGATGCCGGAGCCACGGCCCCCTTCTTCGGCTCCGGGCAAGTGATCACTGGCTTCGCTCCGGGAGCCTATGCGGTGGCCTCCGCTGATTTGAATTCCGATGGAAAACCGGATGCCGTGGCAGGCTTGACCTCCGGGGCCCGAGTCACTTGGTACGAAAATCTAGGCGGCGGAAACTTTGGCTGGAATGCGGGCGATCCTGCAGCAAATGAGAAAATCATTTCACTGATCGCCATCGAGGCAATCTCCGTCGCAACCGCGGACTTCAATCAGGACGGCACGATCGATGTCGTAGCTGGATCGAACGGCAGCGGAGAAGTCGTGGCATATCTGAACCGGGGCGGACAATGCGCCCTCGCATCGGTGAATACCGCGCCGGCTTCGATCGCGAGTGGTGCAAGGGACGACGTCCTCCGCATCACCGCGGGCAATCGTGGAATTGCCGGTGACAACAATGCGCAGCTTTTTTCAGTGACACTGCATCTGGAGAAAAGCGCGGGTGTTTCCATGACGACGAGCGAGGCGAATGCGCTCATCGAAAACCTCCAGATCTTTGTGGATTCCAACAGCTCGGGCGCGTTTGAGTCTGCCACGGATGCGCTGGTCGGTTCGGTCGGGAATTTGCAATTGAGCGCGGGCCGTCTGACGGCGACGCTCACTCCGGGAAACGTCGGCGATGTTCTCATCGCGCCGGCTTCCACACGGAATTTTTTCGTGGTGGCTGAGATGACTGCCTCAGCATTGACGCAAAATCCCAACAGCTTTCGCGTCACGCACATCGGCCAGGGCATCGGACGCAGCGTGGCGAAGGACGCCAGTTCGGGAGCGATCCTGACGCTCGAGTCTGCGGCAAATGCTGACGCGCCTTCTTCGTTCGTCATCGCCACGACCTCGCTTTCACCGATCGAGGCATGGCGGCTGTCGTGGTTCGGCATGACCGCGAACAGCGGAAACGCGGCGAACGGGGCGAACCCGGACGGCGATGCTTCCAACAATCTGATGGAGTTCGCATCTGGCACGAATCCGATCGTGAGCCAAAGCAACGCGATTTCCATCAATGCCAGCGTGATCACTCCGGGCAGTCCGACCACCGTCGTCACGAACACGCCCGGTGCAGTGGACTTCCGCGCCATGTTTGGACGCCGCTCGAACTATCTGGCCGCCGGCCTCGGATACACCGTCGAATTCAGCGCCGACCTCATCGCCTGGGTGCCGAGCGCGGACCCACCGACCATCGTTTTGGACGATGGCACCCTGCAAGCCGTCACCGTCCCCTACCCGCTTTTTATCAATGGCAAAAAAGCGCGCTTCTTCCATTTGGTAATCACCGGTCCATGAGGCTGTTCAAACCTGCCGATTCCAAGCGCCATTTCGGCGGAGTTGGAATCGCGATCTTGATGCAATGCGCCGCATCGCTGGCAAACGGCGCTGTTGTGTATGGCGGCGTGCAAAACATTCCGGTCCCGTCGGATTTTGCCGGCGTCTATTTGAATCTCGATACCGGCGTCACCAGCGCGGTGGAGTTCTCTGGGTGGGATATCAATCCGTTTTTCGGCGGCTACGGAATCGCCAATAGCCCTGCTTTTCAACCTGCGCGAACCGGGGTCGCGAATGAAAGTGCCCTCCGCGCATTCGGAGCGGGCGCTCAGGTGAACGCGAGTCTCTTATTCTCCAGCGGCAATGGCGGATCGAGCACCCATCTCGGCGCGGGGCTGAATCAGTTTGGAATCGGCCAGCCAGCTTATCTTAGTTTTCGATTTACCACCGACGGACACGCCGGTCCCTATTTCGGCTGGATGCGCGTCGTCTTCACGGTGAACACGCCGGGCGGCATCATCAAAGACTGGGCTTACGAAACCAGCGGGCTCGCCACGGAAACCGGCAATGTTTTGCAAACTGCGCCGATCGCGAATGTATCGTCGCTGACGCTGTCGGGCGGCCCCACGCAAGACGCCACGCTCGCGCCATTGCCGAACGGTTTGGGAAGCGGCGTTTCGCTCGCCATTTCCAAGACTGGCCCCGGCACGTGGACGCTCGCGACGCAGGAGAATTATTCGAGCCTCGCGGCGAGCGATGGCCTGCTTAATGTCGGCGTCGAAATCGCCAACGGCACCGTCAGCGCCAGCGGCTCCGGCACGGTTCACTTTGAAGTCAGCCAGACGCTCGCGGCGCTGAACATCGGCAGCGGCGGGACCGTGGAATTGGCTGGTTTCACCGGCAACGCCGCACCAGCCGCGCTCGCGGCGCGATTCGACAATCCGGCAACGGCGGTGCCCGAACCCGGATGCACGACCCTGATCGCCGCTGGCGCCATCCTCCTCGCGCGCTCAAAACACCGCCGCTGAAGCAATCGGCTGACATCGTGGAAGAACCCGCGCCGCGAACTCCCGACGCTTGGCAGCCATCGCGCATTTCGCCCGTCGCGCATTTGCTTTTCCTCATCGGCGCGGCTGCCGGTATTTTCCTTGCCGGCGGGCGGCAGGATGGAAATTTCGCCGTATTCCTGATGGCGGCGGGAGTGGCTCTGCTGCTGTGTCCGCCGCGGATTCGGGTGGATGGGAAAGTGTGGCTGGCGGCTGCCGCGCTGATCCTTTCCGCATCGCTCGCGCTGCTTCCCCAGAGTTGGATTGGCGCGCCGGCATGGCGGCGGGATTTGCTGGCGGCGGGTGTCCCGCTTCCTGCGTCGATCTCGGCGATGCCGCACGAAACCGTATTCTGGATCGCGATCCTCGCGGTCGTGACGTGCGGCGCGCTGTTCGCATTGTCGCACCCGGTGCGCTCACGGATGCAGCTCGCGCTGGCCGTGGCGGCGGTCGCCATCTGCGGCGTCTATGCAGCCCTCGCCATCTATGCGCGGCAATCCGGCTGGCAATATCCATTCGCACCCGACCCGCAGGAATTCGGATTTTTCCTCAACCGAAACCACACCTCGACATTTCTCGTCACTGGCTGCGTCGTGGCCTTGGGAATCCTCGCCGTCGCATTCAAAAACCACCATTGGTTTGCGGGCACGGTGGCGGCAATTAGCCTCGCCACTTGCATCTGCGCGCTGATGTTTTTCACGAAATCGCGCGGCGGCATCGTCACGCTTCTCGCCGGGACGCTCGTCTGGGGAATTGGCCTCGGCACCACCCATCGCTCAAAGCCGCTGCTCGTCTCATTCGCCGCCGTTTTTGTCGGCGGAATCCTGCTGCTCTTTTCATCGCCCGGCATCGTCCGCGACCGGCTGCTAAACCTGTCCGGCTCGGTGAAAGATCGCCTCGTTTCCACAGCGCCGGACGCCGCACCGCTCGATGGCCGTGTTCCCATTTTCACCGACACCGTCCGAATGCTCGGCGACTACGCCATCACCGGCGTCGGGCTCGGGAATTTCCGCTTCGTGTTTCCCATGTACCGGCAGCGCGCGCTCTGGGAAGCGCCCGTCATTCACCCGGAAAGCGACTGGCTCCTGATGGCGGTGGAGACCGGCATCCCGTCCATCCTCGCGCTCGTTTCCGGCATCGCCCTGCTCGTCCGCGCGGTGTGGCCGCTGCGCCGTCATCCCTATTGGCCGTTGCGGTGGGCGCTGCTGTGCGCCGCGCTCGCCGCGCTCCTGCACGGATTCGTGGATGTGCCAGCGCACCGTTCCGCGCTCGCGTGGTGGATTTTGGTGGTGGCTTGCCTGGGTTTCCAATCCGTGCCGCGCCTTGGCGCGCGACCGTCGCGGATTCAACACGGCATTTTCATCCTCGCAGGATGCGGCGCAATTGCCCTGAGCGTGTTCCTGATGCGAGCGACTTGGTTTGGCGGCCGCGCATCTCCGCCGTTCGCCGCGGCGGACGCGGAGATCGAAATCATCGGCCTCCGATTCGATGGGAAGAAAGCGGAGTCGATCGCGGCGGCCCACCGATCCATCGCGACCTTCCCGCTCGCGGACCGGCTGCACTACCAGCTCGGTCTTTCGCTCCTGCGCTCCGGTCGCAGCGAGGAAGCCGCCACCGCTTTTCGCAACCAAAGCAGGATCAATCCCATGCCAACCGCGGTGATGATGAACCAAGGCGAGGCATGGCTCGAAACCGATCCCGAGCGAACCGGGGATGCATGGCTGGAGGCGGTGACGCGGCGCTTGAAAATCGACCTGTTCGAATCCGGCGCACGGCATGGAAGTCTCGCGCTGTATCGCGATCTGCTGGGTCGCTCGGCGGCGATACCGGCGATCCAAACCCGGCTGCTCGCGGCATCGGATTTCAGCGCGGACTTTACCCTCGCATGGCTGGATCAAGCCGGGCCGGCACTCGTCGCCGCCGAGCTGCCGAAGCTCGCGGCGAACGCGGGTTTCGTCGAACTGCTCGCGGAGCCGGAGCGTCATCGTTTTCTCCAAGTTTGGTATCGCCGGGGCGATCGCGAGCGGCTTTTCGCGTGGCTGGCCGGGAAGCCGGAGTGGCGCGACACCGCGCGCCCCATCACGCTCCGCCGACTGGTCGATGCTGGAAAATTTTCCGAGGCCGTCGAGGCGGCTTCCAGCCAGTTTGGCTTCAGGCTCGACATCCCGGAGCCGGGCGGCGGCGAACGCGACGCGCCCGCCACTGCGCCGGAAAAAGCGCGGGAGGCATTTGAATACTACTGGCGCATCGGAAATGTCGTGACCGCGAAGCGCACCCTCGAAGACGCCCGCGCGGAAAAATCCCCCATCGACCCGGAAATCTGGCGACTGAGCGCTGCCGTGAGCGCGCGGGAAAATCGGTGGGATTCCGCGTGGCAGTATGTCGAGCGATACTTGCGCGCGGCACAACCGGACTCTTTTCCATGAGCATCGGATTCCGCTTCCGAGGTAAAAGGATGCAACTTTTTCCAAATCAAATACGCTGCGCCGGTGGCTGAACCGAGCGCCTTTCATTTGCAGGGATTGAGCCAGCCTCTTTTCGTCCGCCGCCGCGCATGGTGGTCGATGGCGGTTTGGCTGACTCCGCTCGTCGTCCACGCGCAGACGGTTTCGACGGTGCGCGAGCTGCAATTCCGATCGCGCTGGTCGAACTACAACGCGGACCAGGTGCAGGCGGAACAAGTCGCAGCCCGCGTCAATCCCGAAACGGGCGAAGCCGAAACGGGCATCGCTCCCGCGCTGCGCTCGTTCTTTCGCACCGGCCCGATCGTGCTCCGGGGCAGCGTCACCAATGGCTGGGAATACTCGACCGGCCGACTCTCCACCACGCAACAGCAGGGCCGCAGCAAGAGTAGTTTCTTCACGGCCCCGGCGGTTTTCGCCGGCTACGATCGCGAGGTCGGGCCGTGGGCGGTGTCGTTCCGCTATTCGGCGGGATATCTGCGCTACCTCGATGGCGACTACGCTCCAGACGGCGGCGGAACCGCGGGCGGCCTCTCCCAAACCGCCGGCCTCAATGTCGCGCGCAAGGGCAGCCGCCTTTCCTTTCGCACGACCGCCAGCGCGTCTTCGGGATCGGGCTACGACATCGAGCGCGACGCGCAGATTGATCGCACCACGTTCGGCGGGCAAATCGGCGCGGACTATTCGATCACTGAGTTCACTCGCGCCGGCGCGAACCTCACGGGCTCCCACCAAAGCTATTCGGGGCAGGCCGCGGGCGGTGACACTTCGATTTCCCAATGGGCCGCGACACTCTTTGCCGAGTCGATTTTAACGGGGAAAACTGGCCTCCGCTTTGAACTCGGAGTCGGCATGGACAGCCAGATTTCCGGCGACATCACGACGCGGGATCGCAGCTACTATCAGGGCCTCCTGCGATTGAACTATCAGCCAACGGGAAAATTCACGTTCACTCCCGCACTCGGATTTGGCGTCATCGACGAAACCGGCCAGAGCAGCGCAGCGCAGGCTGGATTCCGCGCGCTTTATTCGCTCGCGATCGACTACGTCCCGACGGAGAAAACATCGGTTCGCCTTTTCGTGGGGCTCGAAGGCGCAGCTTCGAAACCCGAAGTCTCCCTCGCGATCAACTGGCATCCGCGGGAAAATACCCGCTTTAGTCTTTCGATTTACCAGAACACGGGGTTTTCCACATTCTTGGAGAATCTGGAACGCACTCGACGAGGCGCGCTGCTCAACGGTCAGCAACGCCTTTTCAGCCGCCTGACGCTCGGCCTCGGCGCTGGCTGGGAGCAGGAGGAAGCGCTCGACGGCACCCAAGCCGACACCGATCCGTACTATTTTTTCGCGACCACATTGGGGTGGGAAATCAACTCGTGGCTCATCTGGCAGGCGCAGTATCGCTACTCCTCCGGACGCGGTGCGGCAGCGAGCGGAAGCGGCATTACTGAAAGCCGTGCTTCGACGAGTTTTCAATTGACTTTCTAATCTCGAACACGTCCCTTCCCGTCCGTGAAGCTGATGAATCGCAGGACTGGAAAACACGCTATTTTATGGACACTCGGAGGTTTGGCTCTTCTCGGTTTTCTCGAAGCTGGAGCCCAGTCGCCAGGCTCACTGCCAGTTCCCACTGCGCCTTCCCCGCGAGCCGAACCGCGCGTCTTGGAAGCTCAGCCTGCGAAACCAGCCGCGTCGCCAACCCAGGAAAACCCGCCAAGCCAGCAAGCCGCTCCCGTCATTTCTTCCGCGGCAAATGACTACATTTTGTCCAATGCCGACACTTTGGAGATGTCGATTTTTCGCGAGCCCGATCTCACCACTCGCAGCCGCGTCGCGAGCGATGGCACGGTGCAGCTTCCACTGATCGGCGACGTAAGAGTATCGGGGATGACTGTCCGGTCAGCGCGTGAAATCATTCGTAAACGATACGACGCCGACTATTTGGTTGATCCGCAAGTTTACTTAAATGTCATCAATTACGCGCAACGGAAATTTACCGTGCTCGGACAGGTCGCGAAGCCGGGCACCTACGAATTCCCGGGCGGAGATTCGCTGTCGCTCTTGCAGGCGATTGGAATGGCTGGCGGTTTCACGCGCACGGCGGACCGCGGGAAAGTGATCGTCAAACGTCCAGCGAAAGGCGGCACGGAAGAAACGCTGAAGTTGAACGCAAAAAAGATGGCTGCGGAGGGGAAGGGAGTATTCAATATCGCACCGGGCGATGTGATCACCGTCGGGGAAAGCTGGTTTTAATGCGACCGAACGGGACTTCAATTTGAAAGACGACGACCTCTCCAGTCTATTGCAGGAGTTGGGCGGTGGTGGATCGTCGAAAAGCGCCGACTGGCAGGAGTACCTGCACGTCATTCGCTCACGCTTTTGGGTGGTGCTGCTGGTTCTCGTTTTGAGTGGGATCGGGGCCGCGATCTTTATGAATCGCCAGGAGGTCCGCTTTCAGGCGCGCTCGGTCCTTTTCCTCGAGCAGGAGCAGGATCGTGTGCTGAAGGACGTCAAAGGCGTCCGCGAGGAGTCGATCGGCAGCCTCGACATGATCAACACGGTGGTCGATCTCCTGTGCAGTTATTCGTTCGCGCAGCGTGTGGCCGAGCGTCTCAAACTAAACAAGGAACCCCGCTTCCTCGCAACCGCACCTCCGTCGGCTGGTGGCGAAATGACGGTGCCGGAAGCAGGGGCGTTTCTGACCCGCTTGGTGGCCGCGCAATATCGAAAAAACACCCGCCTCATCGACATCTTCGTCACCCACGGCGATCCGACTCTCGCCACAGCAATGGCGAATGCCTATTCGGAGGAATACCTGCGATTCGTTTTCGAAAAGCGCACCGAGGCGAATAAAGTCGCGCAGGAATTCCTCGTCGAAGAAGCCGACCGCCTGCGGAAAAAAATGCGCGTTTCCGAGGAAGCCATGCAGAGTTTCCGCGAGCGCGAGCGCGCAGCGTCCCTCGAGACCTTGCAGGAAGGCACGCAAGCCAAACTCACCGAGATGACCGCGCGATTGAGCGACATGGAGCAACGCATGCTCCAACTCGACACGGACTTGAAAGTCGCCCGCCAGAACGTGGGCAAACCGGATGAACTGCTCCGGCTCCCGAGCGTTGCCTCCGAGCAGAAGGTGGCCAGATTGACGGAAGGCATCGCCGAACAGGAGCGGATGATCATTTTGCTTTCCCAGCGTTATCGTGCAAAACATCCCGCCTTCGTCTCCGCGCGCACCCAGCTCCAATCCCTGACGACCGAGCGTAACAATGTCCTGCGAACCGTCGTATCCCTCCTCGAAACGGGCCGCGAGCACCTTCAAACGCAATACGAGGAAAGCAAAAAAGCGCGCGAGGAGCAGGAGGCAAAACTGCTGACCATCACCGGCAAATCCGTCGAAAACAACGACCTCAGGCGTGAGTTGGAAACCGATACCGCCATGCATCAATCCGTGCTGGGACGCATGAAAGAAATCGACGTGACAAAAGGCCTTACCGATTCGCCCGTCCGCGTCCACGAGCGGGCGACTGGTGCCTCGCCAGTCGGAATCAGTGCGGTCAAAGCGTATGGCTCGGCGATCTTTCTTGGCCTCGCGCTAGGCGTGGGTCTCATTCTCGGCCTTCATTTTCTAGATCACACAGTCCAGACCGTCGAGCAAGCGGAGCAGATTTCCGGACTGCCAGTGCTGTGCGCCGTTCCTAGAAAGAAAAAGGAGAAAGGCAAGCCGGACGAGCGTTCGCTGGAGGCAAATATCGATCGCAACGGAATGATCGCTGAGGCCTTTCGCTCGCTGCGTGCCTCCGTAGCCATGCTGGCGAACGGCGAAAACCGACGCAGTTTTCTCTTCACCAGCTCCCTTCCCTCCGAAGGCAAAACGTTTTCGAGCACCAACTTCGCCGTCTGTCTCAGCCAGCAGGGATTCAACACCCTCATTATCGACGCCGACCTTCGGAAACCCATGATTTCCACGGTCTTCTTCCGCGAAAACCGCAAACCCGGCCTTTCCGAGATCCTCTCCGGCCAGACCACCCTCGACAAAGCCGTCTGCTCCACGGAGATCGACAATCTTTCCGTCCTCACCGCCGGCGGGCGCGCCCCGAACCCTGCCGAACTCATCGCGACGCCGCGCATGCGCGAGTTGATCGAGGAAGCGCTCACGATCTACGATCGCGTCGTCATCGATACCGCGCCCGTCCTTGCCGTCAGCGACACCGTCCTTATCGCCCCTCACGTCAACGTCACCTGCCTCGTCATCAAAGCGTGCTCGACCTCCGGCAAAACCGCCGCCAGGGCCGTCCGCGCCCTCACCGAAATCAAATGCCGCCCGGCGGGCATAGTCCTCAACTCCATCCCCAGTGGTTCAGGCAATGAATATTATTACTCGGGCAAATACTACGGCACCTACTCCTCGAAGGGAGTGTACGGAGTGTACGGCTCAAAAACCTAACCCGCGGCAACTACAGGCCCCAAAGGCCAAACAGTCACGCAGCATGCCATCCGCCAATTGGATCGGCCAATTACCGAAAGCATAAAAACGAAAGGTCTTGGGCAACGCTCAATCGACCAAGTGCGGCAGCATGGGCGGAGGTAGGCGGAGATTGATGGTCCGGCAAACTGATCGTTAGTCGTTTTCGTTTTTCACTTTCAGCTTTTCAGTCATTGGCCCCCCACTTCCTAATCGTTGGCGCAGGCTTCTCGGGAGCCGTGCTAGCCCGGGAACTTGCCGAACGGCTTGGCGCAAAGATCGAAATCATCGACCAACGCAACCACCTCGCTGGGAATTGCCACACAGAACGCGACGAAAAATCCGGCGTGATGGTTCATCAGTATGGCCCGCACATTTTCAACACCTCTCATCACGACGTCTGGGAATACGCCCATCGCTTCGGCGATTTCCGCCCTTACATCAATCGCGTCAAAGCCGTCACCGGACGCGGCGTCTTTTCGTTTCCGCTCAATCTCCACACGATCAATCAATTTTTCGGAACCACGTTGTCACCCGATGAGGCAAAAGCCTTCATTGCCAAACGCGCGGATTCCTCGATCCAGAACCCCGCGAATTTCGAGGAGCAGGCCCTTAAGTTTGTCGGTCGCGAGTTATATGAAGCGTTCTTCCACGGTTACACCAAAAAACATTGGGGCTGCGAACCCCGCGAACTACCCGCCTCAATCCTCAAGCGCCTCCCGCTCCGATTCAACTACAACGACAACTACTACAACAGCCGCCACCAGGCGATTCCGTCCGAAGGCTACAGTTCCATCATTCAGCGCATCCTCGATCATCCCGGCATCCATGTGACCCTGAACTCCCGGTGGGAACCATCCATGGCCGATGGTTTCGATCATGTATTCTACAGCGGACCTTTGGATGAACTCTTCGCCTTCTCGCACGGTCGCCTCGGATACCGCACGATCAGTTTCGAACGAATCGACGCGCAAGGCGATTACCAAGGCAACGCCGTCCTGAACTATACTGCCGAGAAAATTCCCTGGACGCGAATTCACGAGCACAAACATTTTGCCCCGTGGGAACAACTCGATCGCACTGTCGCCTTTCGCGAATTCAGCAAGGAGACCGAACCCGCCGACATCCCCTACTACCCCAAGCGCCTGATCGCCGACATGGCTACCCACGAGCACTACGAACAGCAGCTTGATCAGTTACCGAATGTAACCCCGATCGGGCGGCTCGGCACCTATCGCTACCTCGATATGGACCAAGTGATCGGAGAAGCTCTCGATCTGGCTGCCGACACAACCGAAGCGATCCAGAGGAAATCCACGATTCCCCAAAAAATTCGCCAAAGGGCCAAGTAACAGAGTTCCATTGCCCTCTTACCTCCGAGTTTCCACCTTTCAGTTTTTCCGCTTTCCGTTTTCTCCATGAAGACCGCCTTCGTCACCGGCATCTCCGGCCAGGACGGCTCCTATCTGTGCGATCTCCTGCTCGAAAAAGGCTACACCGTCCACGGCACCACCCGCTCCAGCCGCGCCCTAGCCAACGGCAACCTCAAACAACACCTCGCCAACCCCCATATCTATAACTCCCGCCTCTTCCTGCATGTCCTCGATGTCTTCAATGACGCCGGTTTGGAGGGTCTCATCGGAGCCATTGCTCCCCAAGAAATCTATCACCTCTCCGGCCAAAGCAGCCCACGCGTTAGTTTTGAAAATCCGGAAGAAACCCTGCAAAGCAACACCACCACCACGTTGCGCATGCTCGAAGCCAACCGCCGCCTTCCCCACCCCGCCCGCTTCTTCCACGCCTCCAGTTGCGAAGTCTTCGGCGACACCCTCATTTCTCCACAGGACGAATCCACCCCGCTCAACCCTGTTTCTCCGTACGGAGCCTCGAAATCATTCGCCCAACAGCTCGTTACCATTTACCGGAACGTTTATAGCCTCCCCTGTGGCAGCGGCATCCTCTTCAACCACGAATCCCCCCGGCGCAGCCCGCAATTCCTCACCAAAAAAGTTTGCGCCGCCGTCGCCCGCATCAAAACTGGTGTGCAAGAACGACTCCAGTTAGGCAATCTCAATGCCCGCCGTGACTGGGGATGGGCACCCGAATACGTCGAAGGTTTCTGGCAAATGCTCCAGCACGACACGATGGACGACTATGTCTTCGGCACTGGAGAAACTCATTCGGTGGAAGAATTTGTCGAAGCCGCCTTCACCCACGTTGGCCTCCATTGGAAAGACCACGTCGATTACCAGGAATCACTCCTCAGAAAAGTCGAACTTGCCCCCCTCTGCGGCAACTCCGCCAAAATCCGGTCCACGCTCGGTTGGAAAACCCAGACCGCTTTCCAAAAAGTAGTCGCCCGCCTGGTCGATCACGAACTCGAGCACTGCGCAAAGTCATCCACCGTTACTTCCCAATAGAACAGAATTACCTTTTCAATTTTCGTCTTCCGTCTTGCCCCACTCAACTCTCAACTTTCAACTTTCCGCTCCTCCCTTCCCTCCGACGCCGAAAGCATCCAGACCGCTCTCATTCGAAAGATGACCCCCGGGCGACGGATCGAGATCGCGCAATCGCTTTACAATACCGCGTGGCAGTTCAAGGCAGCGTGGCTGCGCACCCAGCATCCCGATTGGAGTGAAGCGAAGGTGCAGCGAACGACCCGCCGCATCTTCGTCACCGGCTATGCAGGAACTTAGGTTTCTGACCGAACCACTCGATGCAGCAGACATTCGCTATTGTCTAGTCGGCGGACTCGCCGCAATTGCCTATGGTCGGCCCCGTCTCACTCTCGACGCCGACATCGTGATCAAGCTGGCTGCCTGCCATGTGAAACTGCTCATCAAAGCGTTTCCTCCCGAGAATTTCTATCTTCCTCCTTCTGAAGTGCTCCTTACCGAAATTGCCCGGGAATCCCGCGGCCACTTCAATATCATTCACCACCACAGCGCCCTGCGCGCAGACTGTTACCTCCCTTGAAAAAGCGAACTCTCCCACTGGGAGCTGCAGCAACGCCAGCGCATCGAAACCCCGTTCGGTGGCTTTTGGTTTTCGCCACCCGCAGCAGTGATCGTGCATAAGCTTCCCTTCTTTCGGGAAGGCCAGTCCGAAAGACATCTCGACGACATTCGTGCGATTCTTTCGTCCGGTCCGATTATCTCAGCTACCGACCTCCACCATTGGATCCAGCAACTCAGGCTCGAAGCCGAATGGACCCGCGTAAACTCAAAATAGTCAGTCTCAGCATTTCAGTTTTCTACTTTCTACTTTCCACTTTCTAGTTTGCCCGAATCAACCGCCACCGCAGCCCCGCCCCTCTCCCCCTGCTCCCCCGGCGACTTCGACCTCTGGCTCGAAGCCGGCCAGACCGAAAAACACTACTGGCTCGACCTCTGGCGTTACCGCGAACTCTTCCAGATCCTCGCTTGGCGGGACATCGCCATCCGCTACAAACAAACCGTCGTCGGAGCCGCCTGGGCACTCGTCCAGCCCTTCCTCAGCATGGTCATCATGACCATCATCTTCGGCCGGGTCGCTGGACTCCCCTCCGTCGGCAGCGCTCCCTACGCCATCATGGTTTTCGCCGCTATGCTCCCGTGGCAATTCTTCGCCAGTTCCCTCTCCTCCGCCAGCCAAAGCCTCGTCGGCAATGCCAACCTCATCTCCAAGGTCTATTTCCCCCGCCTCATCATCCCCACCAGCGCCGTCGTCGTCGCCTGCATCGATTTCCTCATCTCCTTCGCCATCCTCATCGGCATGATGCTCTGGTACCAGTTCGCCCCCGATTGGCGAATCCTCACCCTGCCCGGCTTCATGATCCTCGCTTTCATCGCCGCCCTCGGCCCCGGCCTCATCATCACCGCGCTCAATGTCAAATACCGCGACTTCCGTTTCGTCATCCCTTTCATCGTCCAGTTCGGCCTCTACGTCTCCCCCGTCGCCTATAGCAGCAGCGTCATTCGCGAAAAACTCGGCGAAAAACTCTTCCTCCTCTACTCGCTGAATCCCATCGTCGGAGTCATCGACGGCTTCCGCTGGGCCATCCTAAAAGGCGAAAGCCCCATCTACCTTCCCGGCTTCTGCCTCTCGACGCTACTGGCCATCGCCTCGCTAGTCGTGGGCATCTGGTATTTCAGAAAAACCGAAAAAACCTTCGCGGACATTATTTGATCGGGGTTCCGCGTTCGTTGTTCTTCGTTCAAGACAAAGCACTCGGAACAAAGCACGCAGCACAAGGAACAAGAATACAGTATCGTGAAAATCGAACGCTTTGAAGATATCGAAGGGTGGCAAATAGGGAGGGAACTCACACGCCGAATCTACGCCGCCACATCACGCGGAGGCTTTGCGAAGGATTACGGTCTAAAAGATCAGATTCAGCGTGCCTCCGGCTCGGTGATGCACAATGTCGCTGAAGGATTTGATGGAGGCAGCAACGCCGAGTTCGCAAAATTCCTCCGCTATGCGCAACGTTCATGCACCGAAGTCCAGAGCGAACTCTACGTTGCGTTAGACCAATCATACCTGACGCAGCAGGAATTCTCCGAGCTTTACGAACTCGCCCAACATGCCCGCGCCAAAATCGGCGGCTTCATCAAATACCTCGTGCAAGCCGGATCGCGTAACCTCTGACAACAAAGCACGAAGCACAAAGAACAAAACACGCCCTCCGCCTTCCGATTTCTACTTTCCACTTCCACTTTCTCCTCCGCCAAACCATCTTGTTTCGCTTCCGTTATTCTGCAATTCTCCCGACATGGAAATAGTTTTCAGCGTCACGCAGGAAGCCGATGGAGGTTTTGTTGCCGAGTGTCTGTCGCACGACATTTTTACACAGGGCGGCACATGGGATGAATTGCGCGCCAATGTCCGGGAATCGGTAGCCGGGTTCTTTTTCGACCAGCCCAAACCAGACGTCATCCGCCTGCATCTGGTGCGGGATGAGGTGCTAGCCGCGGCATGAAGCTGCCGCGAGATTTGAGCGGAGCAGAGTTGATCAAGCTCCTGTGCAAACATTTTGGCTACCGTCGCGTGAATAGGAGGGCAGTCATGTGATTCTGGAGACGGCCAATCCTCGCCAGCACCGAATCTCGATCCCCGACCATGCTCCGCTTCGGATTGGAACTTTGAATGCGATCTTGCGCGCCGTCGCTGGCGCGCAAGGTGTCGAAAAGGAAGACATCCTGCGCCATCTCTGAACCATCAGCGCCGCTTGGGGCACCTGATCGGCGAATCCTGATCATCGCACGTCGATTGACATAACGAAGCACCAAGCACGAAGCACCACGAACGTTTTCCCACTTTCCGCTTTCCGCTTTCCGCTTTTCAGAATTTCGGCTTTTCAGTTTTCCACTTTCCACTTTTCCCCAAGCACCAAGCACAAAGAACCGAGCACGCCCTCCGCTCTCACCTTCCCACCATTCGCGATGAAAACCATCACTCTCGAACTGCCCGAAAGCCTCTTCTGGCATGATGCAAAATCGCACGCGTCCATCGAACACCGCAGTCGGTTCCTGCTCGCCTTGAAATACTTTGAATTGGGTGAAATTACCTCCGGGCAGGGAGCCGCCATGTCCGGGTTGTCGCGCGTCGAGTTCCTCGGGGCTGCCAGCCAGCATGGTGTGCCGGTGGCGGATCTGGACGAAGAGGAACTCGATCAAGAGCTCGGCAAATCGTGAGCGCATCGGTCGCCCGCCGCCTTCTGCCGATTGCGGTGGTCTGCAATACCGGACCCATTATCGCATTGAGCCGTATCAATCAGTTGGACCTCATCCAAAAAATAATACCCTCAATTCGTGTCCCACAAATCGTGGAGAGGGAACTGCAACAGGGCGCAGACGGCCCCGACGGTTCCATTCATACCTGGCTGAAATCCATCGTCCTGCAAAATCCATCCCACCCACCGGATGCTTTCCTGACCGCTGAACTTGATGCCGGTGAAGCCTCGGTGATCGCACTCGCCAATGAACTGAAGATTGCCGTCCTCATGGACGAACGAAAAGGACGCAGGGTCGCATCTCTGGCCTACGGCCTTCCCGTCATTGGTACCGGCCGACTCCTCATCGAGGCAAAGGAGCGCGGTTTCCTCGGCGCGATCCGACCTCTCATGGAGCAGATGCGTGCTGGCGGATATTACCTTTCCGACCGTTTGTTCCAAGCCCTCTGTCGCGAAGCAGGCGAATCCACCGACTAATCAACACCCGCCGCGAAAGCAACAACACGCGAATTCGGAATCCCCGATTTTCTCGCTTCCCGCTTTCTGCTTCTCCCTTCCGATTTCCGATTTCCGCTTTCCGCCTTCCGCTTCTTAGCATTTCCGCTTTCCGCTTTCCGCTTTTCAAAATTTCACCTTTCCCAATTTCCACTTTCAACTTTTCCCCCACTATGATCTCCCGCAAATGGAACTTCCCGATTAGCACCCTCCTCTCGCAAGCCACCGTCCTCCACGACGCCCTCATCGACCCCGCCTACACCAGCTCCATGGCCGGGCGCCTCGACCTCGACGGCGACACCGCGCAGAGCAATTACGCCACTCGGTTCGCCAGCCAGATATCCACCGTCACCTCCGGCGGCACCACCCACAAAGGCAAAACCGGTCAGGCC
>JANNWY010000290.1:0-3594 GCA_031409335.1 Chthoniobacteraceae bacterium
CCAGAGGAAGGATCCGGTCGGCCGAGGTATCGGACTGGTTGATCATGGCTTCGTACAAACGCCGCCGGACCTCCGGCTCCGGCTCGCTTTCGGCCATCCCGGTCAAGGGGTTGCCAAATCGCTCTGCGGTCTGGTGGGTGCTGATCGCCCACGCCGCGGAAGCGCGGACCTCCGGGTCGGCGTCGGCGCGGGCGACTTCGAGCAGAAAGGGGACGGCATCGGCCGATGACTTGGCGAGCGCCTCCACCGCCGCGATCCGCAGTTCGCCACGGGCCGTGGGGGACGAAAGATAGCCGCGGAAGACCGGAGCCACGCGGTCGAAATCATAGCGGCCCAATCCGTGGAGAATTTCAGTGGCAACCTCTCCGGAAGGCAAGCGATCAAGAGCCTCGGTCAACGCGAGCTGCGCGGTCATCGTCTGGATGTTTCCCAAGGTGACCGCGGCCTCAATGCGCAGCGCTTGCGGGCACGCCGGATCGCCCAGCAAGTCCGCGACGTGCCCGACTGCCGTCTCGTTATCGATCAGCCCGAGCGCCCGGATCGCGGCGCGGGCGACGGATTCATCTTCGTCACGCGACCGCTCCGCGAGCAGCGGCACCGTGGCCGGGTTCCCCGCACGGCCGATCAGCGCGAGCATGTGCTTCAAGTCGGCGGGAGAGGCCGCCCCGAGCACCTGCCGCAGCGCCGCCAGCGCCTCCGGGGTCCCCTCGCGCGCAAGCCGGAATGCATGGTCGCGCCGTGTGGCGAGGTCGCTTCCTTCATCAAGGAAACACGCGATGGTCTCCTTCAGGCTCAAGCCGGTCTCCAGGTACTTCGCTTCGCTCTGGCGGCGGTAGTGGCTCTGGATCTCCCGGCCGAGCGCCACGACGATCGGCCGGGTGAACAGCCTTTGCGCCCGGGGAAACATCGCGCGGCCCGGTTCGTCGCTCGGATAGCGGTTTTCCACCCACACGCTGCCGGCGACCAGCCCGAGCAGGCCCAGCAGGCAAACGGCCACCACCCCGGCAGCGCACAGCGCACGGCCGAGCAGCGTCTTGGGCCATCGGATCCGGCGGCGGAGGGAGATTCCGATCTTCATGGCGCCGGGCAGACTGGACCCGTGGTCACTCGGATACAATTCGATTTTTCACCCGTACGAACAGGGCGGTTGTCTGGTTAGGTGATGTGCGGCGGGGGATTTTTGAGAAGGCGCATGGCGGCGTAGGGTTTGGCGCTGTGGTGGTGGAAGCCGGCGTTGAGGCTCTCGAAGGATTCCGCATCATGAAGCCGCAGGATGGCCCCCCTCAGGAGGGCGAGAACCTGGCCTCCGCTGGCTTTCTTGCGCGGACGCGAGGCGTCTTCCTTCCATAGGCTGGTGTCGCGTTTCCAGTGGTTCCTGTTCTCTACCGACCAATGGCCACGAACGGCTTGCGCGAGCCGGGCGGCACTTTTGTCCTCCCGGTCGAGGCTGGTGATGAAGTAGCGGGTCTCGCTTTTGAGCTCCGTGCTTTTTCCTTCAATCCACTCGCGGGTGCTGCGGATGAGTTGGCGGGCACCGGGAAAGGGGCTGATGTCCTGGTCCAGATCGATCCGGGCGAGATGGCGGCGTTCGGTGCGTCCGTGCTCTTTTTCCCAGTCGCTCACCCATTCGTCGAGAACCGGCGCGGGGAGCCTGTCCAGGGCGAGTTGGTGCAGGGTGGGCTGGTTGTCTTTGAGGCCTAACAGGTAGTCGCCGCCGTGGCTGGTAATGATCAATGCCGTTTTTTTTGGGCGTGGAGGGCGTCGCCTGTGACGAGGGCTCCTTCGAGTTGTGCGGCGACGTCTTGGTCGAGGAGGCGTTGGGCGACGGGCAGTTCGCAGTCGTCTTTTTTACCGCTATAGGTGCTTTGCGCGAGAGGTTGGCCGGTGGCGTGGTAACAGAGGGTCACGATGCCGCCGAGCCGGCCTTTGGCCCCGAGATCCTTGCCGTCGAGGGCGAGGGATTTGGGGAGAAGGTCGCTGTTTTCCGTCAGCCAGGCGTTGAGGGCACAGGCAAGTTCGACGGGGTCGATGCGGTTGACCATGTCGTTGAGCGCGCCGTAGCCGGGCATGGTGAGGAGGCCGGTTTTTTTGCTGCGCTTGGTCAGGCCGATGGCCCGACGCTGGTTCTGATCGAGGGGGGCGCATTTCTGCCAGATGGCCTTGACGTCCTGGGCTCCGCAGATGAGGCCGTAGACGATGAGGGTGAGCATGGCGCTAAAGGGGTGACGGATGGCTTTGGGGTTGCGGGTGTCGGTGAGATCTAACAGGGCGTGGCGCAGGGTGCGCAGCTCGGGGCATTTCAGGGCGCAGCGGGCACCGGCAGTGTCGCCATCGGCAATGGCAGCTTGATGAACGGGCGGCAGAAGGCCAGGGCGGGCGAGCAGGGCGAGGGCGTCTTTTTTCAAGGGGCGAATCCAAAGGTGCTTGGGTTTCCCGGTGTCCTCATAGAAGTCGCGGCGGTGTCTCTTGAATCCTTTGGTGAAGCCGAGCGGCTGCCAGTTGGTGGCTTTGTAGAGCGTGCCGGTGTGCTCTTCGGGGTCGTGAAAACTCTCGACCAGAAGGGGTTGGAAGCCGTGCCGGATTTCGAATTCGCCGGCAATGGTGCGCAGGGAAAGGGCGAGGCACTGGCTGGCTAGGTTGGGGCGGCGGGCGCTGTCGATAACGTAGAAGCGCCGCAGTTGCACGATGAGTTTGAGGCGGTTCGCGCAGGTGACGGAGTCCCAGCCGATGTGATTGTCGCGTTCCTTGAGGCGCTTGGCGGCTCCGCCCCAGCAGAGGACGGCGACGAGTTCGGGGCAGTCCGCCTCGGTGTCGGTGCGGTAGATTCCTTGCCAGAGGACGTGTCCGGCGGGGCGTCCGGCCAAGAGGTAGTGGCCTTGGTTGAGGACCTGGCGGAGATGGTCGATCTCGGCTTCTTCGGTGGCGGTGCGCAGGACGAAGTTGTCAACAACGAGGGCGGGTTTGGTCATCAGTGCTTCCATGGCAGCCTGAAATTGCCAAAACAGGGCCAAATGTCTAGCTTCTTCTCAAAACGACAATGGCCATTGATGATGGGGGATTTCCGGGCAACCGCCCTGACGCGGCCACGTAGCCCTCGCTCATCCGCTTCACCGCGGCATCCGCCCCGTAGATCATGGCCACGTCCCCGGCATGCAGGACCACGGTCTTTCCCGGCGCCCCGACGAAAGTCCCGTCCCTGCGGTGGATTCCTAGGACCACGATCCCGAAATCCGAAGGCCGCGACGCGCCAAGCGCCTTACCGACGAAGGGATGCCCTTCCACCAGCTCGACTTCCGACACCGAGAAGCCGTCTTTGACGTGCAGCAGCACCTCGTAATCGAGGGCCCGGATCACCCCGGCCCGGGTCAGAAACCGGCACATCAGGGCGTCGAGCGGCCTCTTGATCAACCCGACGTTCATCAGGAGACCGAAGCCCACGACCCCGGCGATCAGCAACGGCACCATGAGCCAGAAGTGGGCGTCGTCCTGGTGGGTCTGCATCAGGGTCAACACCAGGGCCGCCAGCGCCGAGGTGATGCCGATGTTCCCGGCAATGATCAGGTGCAGGATGATCCGTCGCCGCACCGGGTGCTC
>JANNWY010000291.1:0-2841 GCA_031409335.1 Chthoniobacteraceae bacterium
AGAGCCAGTCGCGGTCGTCCACGTGGATGAGATCGGCGTAAGCGACGGTGCGGTTTCCTTCCAACTCGTCGCGCCGGTCGCCGGTGACGGCCTCGCACCCCTCGCTCACGTAGGACATCGTCCAATTCGGATCATTCAGGCAGCGGTAGGCCATGCCGGGAAGGTTGCTGACCAGCGTCTGCAGCCGGACCTGGCTTTCCTCCAGAGAGTGCAGCAAATGCGCGCGCTCCTCCTCGGCCCGCTTGCGCTCGGAGATGTCGCGACTGACGACGAGCGCCGATTCCACGTCTCCATTGGCCGCGCGCTCCGCGACGATCTGCGATTCCCAGAAAGCCATTCCGGTCGGGCCGGGGTAGGAAAACTCGAGCCGCTCGTCGGCTCCCGCCGCGAAGACTCGCTCCAGGGTCGCCTTCCAGATCGCGGTGTTTTCCGCGGGCATCCCGAGTTCCTCATTCGTCTTGCCGACAAAGGCTTCCGGCATGAGTCCGGTGGCGGATTCCGCAGCCGGGTTGACGTAAAGATGCCGCCGGTCCCGATCGAAGCGCGCCACCACGTCCGGTAGATTATCCGCCAGGCTGCGGAACTGCGTCTCGCTCCGGCGCAGCGCCTCCTCGGCGTGCTTGCGCTCGGTGATGTCGCGCGTGATGCCCAGAACCCCGATGATCGCGCGCTGCGCGTCGCGGTACGGCACCGCGTGGGTCTCCAGCCAGCGCCGCGTGCCCTTGAGGGTCACGATCGCAAACTCGCAGCGGTCGGTCGCACCCTGCATGGCGCGGTGGTGTACTTCGGAAAAAGCGGCGCGATCCTCGGGGACGATGAGATCCGCGAGCGCGCACCCGCGCACTTGCTCGAACGAACCGGCCTCGATCATCGCGAGGCCCGCCGGGTTTATCTCGAGCAGGCGGCCCTCCGGCGACATGATCTTCACACACTCCGGCTCCAGCTCGATGATCGCGCGGAGATGCTCCTCGCTCTGGGACAGCGCCAGCTCCGCCTGTTTGCGCTGGGTGACATCGCGCTGGATGCCGAGGAAGCCGGTCATCACGCCACGCTCATCGCGCACGGGCGAGATGAGCAGCGCATTCCAAAACGTCGTGCCGTCCTTGCGATAGTTCAGAATTTCGCCGTCGAAGAAACCGTCTCCGTGCAGCGCCGCCTTCAGCTTATTCCCCGTCGCCGGGTCCGTCTGCGGCCCCTGGAGCAGCGCGCAGCTTTTCCCCAGCAGTTCGGCCTCCGTGTAGCCGGTGAGCCGGGTGAAGCCTTGATTCGCGTAATTGATTCGCCGGTCGAGCCCGGCCAGGAGCACGCCGAGCGAGACATCGCTGAGCGCCTGCTCGAACAGCCGCTGGATGCCGACGCTCTGCTCGCGCTTGGCCTGGAGCGCCGAGATCAGCCAGCCGAGCGTGGCGCTGGTCGCCATGTAGATCCAGAGCACGACGATCCCCTCCATCGGGTTCGCCCGAAAAAACGGGCCGCGCCCCGTCGCCGTGCCGTAGGCCGCGCCCACGGCGAGCACGATGACCGCGAGCGACGTGCCTGCCCCACCAAAGCGCAGTGTCCCCCAGACCAGGAGCGGGAGCGGAAGAAAGGCAAGCGCCCACGGCCGGCCATCCGATCCGTGGTTGAAGACAAAAACGCCCCACGTCACCACGCACGTCACGCCGAGCCAGGTGAGAAACTCCGCACCTCGGCGGAGGATCACGCGGCGCTCCTCGCTCACGAACGCGAACACGAGCGGCGCGGCCAGGATGACACCCATCGAATCGCCCGCCCACCACGTCAGCCATGCCGCCAGCCGACCCTCCCGCACGATTCCCCCGAGCGAAAGCGCCGTCACGCCGAGGCTCGACGAAATCAGCATCCCGAGCGCCCCGGCGCCCGCGAGCAGGAGGATGTCGCGGGACCGATCAAAGGCCGGATGAAAGCCCACCCGCCGCAGCGTCCACGTGGCAAGGATGGGCGCGAGGGTATTTCCCACCGCGATCCCGAGCACCACCAGCAATGGAGTGCCGATCGCCAGATTCGCCGCGATCCCGCCGAGCGTGAGGCCCGGCCAGAAGCGGAAGCCCCACCGGAGCATCACCGCCACCGCGATGCCCGTGGGCATCCAGATGAGGGTGATCGTCGAGCCGAAGGCCGGCAGCATCATGCCCAGCCACCCCGTGCAAAAAATCGCGAGGGCGAGAAGGAGCGCGGTGGTGAAAATCTTAAGTCGAGGGTGTCCCGTCTCCATTTCGGTGAAGACGCGCAGCCTGCACGGGAAATTTGCCTGCGCAATCCGAAACGTGGGATTGCCGGAAAGTCAACGCGCGCGTCCGGCGAGATACCGCACCATGCCTTCGAGCGTGGTGAATTTGGCGTAGTCCTTTTCGGGGACTTCGACGCCGAGCTTTTCGCTGAGGGCGATGAGGAATTGCAGGAAGTCGCAGGAGTCGATGTCGAGCGATTCGCGGACGTTGGCATCAGGCGAAAGGGCGGCGGGATCGGCTTCGGGGGCGATCGTGGCGAGCTCGGTGAAGATGATTTTCTTGATGTCCCCGTCGGTCATGGCGCTTCGGGTTTTTGGCGGCGACGGCTTTGAGCGTGAGCACGGCGGGAAGCAGGCGCTCTTTGATCTAGCGCTTACGATTTTCCGATTCGCGCCAGCCGAGCGCGGTGGTCATGTCGAGGCGATGGCGCGGCGCATGCCGGCCTGTAAGTCAGCGGGCGCAGGCGGAGGCGCGGGAGGCGGCGCGGTTCTTCCGGCACGGCGGCCACGGCGAGGCTCACCGAGGTCATGAACAACTCGAACGGTTTCGTGCCGCGGAGCAGGCCCAGGCCGAAGACCACTGCGACGATGCC
>JANNWY010000292.1:0-2567 GCA_031409335.1 Chthoniobacteraceae bacterium
GTCTTCAAAAGCTCGCGCGGCGAGGGCAGCGAAAGTGTGCGGCTGATGTATCTGCTCTCCATCGCCTCGGCGACCGCGAGCGTGCGATTGCAGGCGGCGTATTTCGTGCCGGACGATCTGGCGATCGACACCTTCATCGCCGCCCGCAAGCGCGGGGTGAAGATCGAAATCATCGTCCCCGGACCAAATATGGACGCGAAGATCGTGCAAAGCGCCAGCCGCTCACTGTGGGGCGCACTGCTGGATGCCGGCGTGCAGATCTACGAATACCAACCGACGATGTACCACTGCAAAGTCATGATCGCGGACGACGTGTGGGTGTCGGTCGGCTCGACGAACTTCGACGACCGTTCCTTCCGCCTGAACGACGAGGCCAACCTGAACATCTACGACGCTGCCTTCGCCTCGGAACAGGTGAAGGTGTTTGAAGCCGACAAGCTCAAGTCCCGGCTAATGACGCGGGCGGAGTTTCAGGACCGGTCGAAGGTGGGTAAGTTATTCGCCGAGATCGCGGGCACCCTGCGACGACAGCTTTGACAAAGCACAACCAACCGCAGCTATGAAAAAACCAACACCAAGCCAGCCATCGAAAGTAACCGCGAACAAGAAACAGCCATCGGATCCGCGTGAGTATCCCAAGGCCCGGGATTCACGGGGTAAAGCGGGGCGCGAAGAAATCCGTGCCCAGACCCCGAGGGTGCCCGCACCGCGCCAATCCCTCCGACCCAGGGAACGGAGCAAATAACCCGCGCACCAACGTGCTTTCCCTTGGCGAACAACAGCGCGTCGCCTTCGCCCGGCTCTTTTTGAAAAGCCCGGCCATCGCTTTCCTCGACGAAGCCACCAGTGCGCTCGACGAAGAAAACGAACGTTTCCTCTACCAGAAGTTGCGAGCCTCCGGCATCGCATACGTCAGTGTCGGCCATCGCTCCACGCTCAAGGAATTTCACGACCGACTCCTGCTGCTCAAAAACGACGGCACCAGCGAAATCATCACCCTTCCGGAAGTTACTCCGGAATCGAGTGCTGCCGACCCTTACGTCGCACCACACGTGATGCTAAATGACGCGCAGCAGATAAAGGATGAGTAAGATCACGAGGATCGTGCCGAGACCGCCGCTCGGGCCGTAACCCCACTTCGAACTGTGCGGCCACGTCGGCAATGCTCCGATGACCATAAGGAGCAGGATGATGAGGATGATGGTAATCATGCGTCAACGGTCCCATAACTTGTCCCGGTCGTCTTACCGGCGCTTGCCATTTTCTGCCCGAGGGTTGGCGAAATGCGGAACGCAGTGCGCGGACTTCCGTTGCAGCCGTTTCGACCGGGCCAGTTCGACGATCGACCGCAGCACTGAGCCGCGACGATTGAACGCAAGCGCCCGCGGGCCGAGAGCCGATGGACGAGTGAGACGGAATAGCCTTGGTCTCATCGCGAACGGCCTCGAGCATTGACCAAGGTTATATGAGACTTTTGAAACACCGAACGGACCGCGCGCTGGTGATCGGCTTTTACCAAAGTCCGGAGATCACTGGCACTGCTTTGACGAAGCTCCGGCGCGATGGGTTTCGCAGGTCGGCGGCGGTGCATTGCACGGCCGCTGGGGAGGTGCGTGTGGACGAGCACGGCATTGGCGCGGGACGCGGAGCTTTGGGAGCGGCGCTGATTGGGCTGTTCCTCGGGGTCGTCATGCTGCTGCCGCCGCAGGTCATGGAGCAGCAGGGAGCGATTCCCGGAGTGGCGCTCCAGCTTGCCGCTTTCGCGGTGGCTGGCGCGCTCACCGGGTGGTTGGTGTTTCGATCGTTGGACGCGCGGGTCGATGCGACGCATGTGGAGCGGTTCAAGCGATGGGTGGTGCGCAATGAAACCGTCGTCCTGGCGGAGGTGCCGGCCCGGGACGCGGTGCGCGTCCTGACGATTTTGCGCGCCGTGGAAGGCGAGCCGCCGCTGACGTTTGCCTTCCATCTTGCAACGGCTTTCGACTTTGAGCCGGAGGCGAGCTTGCTCCGTCAGGAAGCTCCGTCGAGCCAGCGTCTCGCGGAACGGGCGGTCCGGCTGGCGCATTCGTTTTCGATCGAGGCCGGAGCGAAGCCGCGCGGTCATCCGCTTCTGGTCCGGTTGCGCGAGAGCGAGCGGATTCTCAAATGGACCGATACCAGCCTGACGATGTCGGCGGAGGTGCATCATGCGTTCGCACTCTCCGCGGAGTGGCTGCTGGATAATGCCTACCTGATTCAGGGGCAGATCAACGAGATCCGCCGGAGCCTTCCGAAGAATTATTACGAGCAACTGCCGGTGATCGCCAGCGGCCCGCAGGCGGGACTGCCGCGCGTTTACCGGATCGCGACGGAGATCGTGGCCGAGAGCGATGGCGCAGTGGATGCGGAGACGATCCGGAATTTCCTCGTCGCATTTCAGTCGGTGTCTCCGCTGAACATCGGTGAGCTTTGGGCGATCCCGCTGATGCTGCGGCTGCGGCTGGTGGAAGGCCTGCGCTCGCTGGCCATCCAGGTCGAGCAACTCCAGAGCGAGAGCGAGGAGGCGGATTTCTGGGCGAACCGCCTCA
>JANNWY010000293.1:0-84942 GCA_031409335.1 Chthoniobacteraceae bacterium
GCCGCGAGCGTGGGAAGTATCTTTACCGGATCGCGCGGATCATTCAGGAGAAATCGCGCGAACTCGCCGTGCTCGAAACGATGGATGGCGGCAAGCCGATCAAGGAATCGCGCGACTTCGACCTGCCGCAGGTCGCCGCGCATTTCTTTTACTACGCGGGCTGGGCGGACAAACTCGACTACGCATTCCCCGGAAAAAAGGCCGCGCCGGTCGGCGTGTGCGGACAGATCATTCCGTGGAATTTTCCGCTGCTGATGGCCGCGTGGAAACTCGCGCCCGCGCTCGCCTGCGGCAATACCGTGGTCTTAAAACCCGCCGAGACGACGAGCATCACCGCGATGCATCTCGCGCAGATTTTGCAGGAGGCGGAGCTGCCGCCGGGCGTCGTGAATATCGTCACCGGCGCGGGCGAAACGGGTCGGGCACTCGTCGAGCATCCCGACGTGGATAAGATCGCATTCACCGGCTCGACCGATGTCGGCAAGTGGATCGCCAAAGCGACCGCGGGCACGAAAAAGAAGCTCACGCTCGAACTCGGTGGCAAGGCCGCGCATCTCGTTTTTGAGGACGCGCCGATCGATCAAGCCGTGGAGGGCGTCGTCGCCGGCATCTTCTTCAATCAAGGCCACGTCTGCTGCGCCGGGTCGCGGCTGCTCGTGCAGGAATCGGTTTTCCCAGCCGTCCTGCGCCGCTTGCGCGACCGCATCCGAACGCTGCGCGTCGGTGATCCGCTGGATAAAAACACCGACATCGGCGCGATCAACTCGAAGCCGCAGCTCGAAAAAATCCGCCGCCTCGTGGATGCGGGCGTGAGTGAGGGCGGCGAGCTAATCCAGCCGCGCTGCGCACTTCCTGAAAAGGGCTACTGGTTCCCACCGAGCCTCATCACCGGCGTCACCGCGAGCCATCGCGTGGCGCAGGAGGAAATCTTCGGCCCCGTCCTGAGCGTGATGACTTTCCGCACGCCCGACGAAGCGATCGAGCGCGCGAACAACACGCCGTACGGCCTCAGCGCCGGCGTGTGGACGGACAAGGGCAGTAAGATTTTCAAGATGGTCGCGAAGCTCCGCGCCGGAGTCGTGTGGGCGAACACCTACAACAAATTCGATCCCACCAGCCCGTTCGGCGGCTACAAGGAAAGCGGCTTCGGACGCGAAGGCGGCGTCCACGGGCTGATGCCTTACGTCCGCTTGCGATAGTGCCGCCGGGCGCCATGTCTGCCCCACTCCTCGAAGTCCGCGGCCTCGTAAAATCCTTCCCCGGCGTGCGTGCGCTGAAAGGCGTGAGCCTCTCGCTCGCGCGCGGCGACGTGCTCGCGGTGATCGGCGAAAATGGCGCGGGGAAAAGCACGCTGATGAAAATTCTCGCCGGCGTGCAGCGGCCCGACTCCGGCGAAATCCTGCTCGATGGCCGCGCGCTCGCGATCCGCTCCGTCCACGATGCGCTCGCGCACGGCATCGCGCTCATCCATCAGGAGCTGAATCTCGCCGACAATCTCACCGTCGCCGCCAACCTCTTTCTCGGTCGCGAAAAACTCCGCTTCGGCCTTATCGACCGCGTCCGGCAGCGGCGCGAGGCGCGGCAATTTCTCGATGCCGTCGGCCTTCAGGTCGGCCCCGACACGCTCGTCAGCACGCTCACGATCGGGCATCAGCAGCTCGTGGAAATCGCGAAAGCGCTCTCGGTCGATGCGCGCGTGCTCATCATGGACGAGCCCACTTCCAGCCTCTCAGCGCGCGAGGCGGAGAATCTTTTCCGAGTCATCGGCGAGCTGCGCGCGAAAGGCGTCAGCATCATCTACATCTCGCACCGGCTCGGCGAGGTGAAGACGCTCGCCGATCGCGTGACGGTGCTGCGCGACGGCGAAAACGCGGGTGATCTCGCGCGCGATGAAATCCATCACGGCACGATGGTGAAACTGATGGTCGGTCGCGATCTCTCGCAATTTTACCCGCACGAACCGCACACGCCTGGCGACATAGTTTTCGAGGTGAAAGACCTGCGCACGCCCGCGCATCCGCGCCATCCGTTGAGCTTCAGCATTCGCGCGGGCGAGATCGTCGGCCTCGCCGGACTCGTCGGCGCGGGGCGCACCGAAATACTCGCGACCCTCTTCGGCGTTACCCCCGCGCTTGGCGGCATGATGCGCGTCGCGGGCCGCGAAATCACCCCGCAATCCCCGCGCGACGCCATCGCCGCCGGACTTGCCCTCGTCCCCGAGGATCGCAAAACGCAGGGCGTCATCCTCGAAATGGCCGTGCGCGACAACATCAGCCTCGCGAGCCTCCGCCGCGATTCACGCGGTGGCTTTCTCGATCGAAAACGCGCCGCCGAACTCTCCGCCGAAATGATCCGCGAGATGCGGATCAAAACGCCGAGCGACCGCCAGATCGTGCAATTCCTCTCGGGCGGAAATCAGCAAAAAGTCGTGCTCGGAAAATGGCTCGCGCTCCGCCCGCGACTGCTCCTGCTCGATGAACCCACGCGCGGCATCGACGTCGGCGCAAAGCAGGAAATCTATCGCCTCATGGAAGACCTCGCGCGGCAGGGCATCGCGATCCTTTTCGTCTCCAGTGAGATGGAGGAAATCCTCGGCATGTCCGACCGCGTCCTCGTCATGCACGAAGGCCGCATCTCCGGGGAACTCACCCGCGGACAGCTCACTGAGGAAGCCGTGATGCACCTCGCGACCGGTCCGACGCAGCCGCCGCGCTGATCGTTTCCAAAATCACGTCCGCGTAAATGCGGTGGCCGAAATCGTTCGGGTGATTGAGTCCGTTGCCGCTGAGATCGAGCGCGCCTTTTCGCTCCAGCAGTGCCGTCCAGATCGTGCCCACGTCGGCGATCGCGCAGCCCGGAGCAGCGAGCTTTTGCATCGCCGCAGCGTAGGCCGGATACAGCTCGGGTGAAGCGCGGTTCCATTCGGAATTTGCGTGCATCGGCGAGACGAGGATCGCGTCGCACTCGGGCCGCGCGGCGTGGAGCTGCTCGACGATCTGGCGCAGGGTCGCGGTGAATTGCTCCGCCGCGATTTTACCCGACGCGTCGTTCATTCCGAATGCGCAGATGAAAAGATCGGGCGCTTCCGCGAGCACCGCGGGAATCTGTTTCAAGCCCCAGTTTGCGCCCATGCCGATGACGGAAAGATTTTTCAATACGACCATCGCGCCGAAGCGTTTTTCCAATTCCTGCGCGACCAAATCGGGATAACCCGGTTGCCGCGGCGGAGCGTCGCCGGTGAGCGACGCGTTGAGCCCGGTCGAGATGCTGTCGCCGAGCACGACGATCTTCACTGGCTCGCGCGCGGCGAGCCGGTTGCGGATGCGATCGAGCTGCGCGGCGGGCGCGGGCTTCGGGCTGGTCCACGATTCGGCAGCGGTGTAGCTCGCGACGGTTTGCAGATCGTGGAAAAAGCGGCCTTGCGCGTAGAGCATGTGCGATTTTCCATCGCGGAAACCATCGTAGGAATTTGGCGAGCCCGGCGCGGGATGCAGCTCGGCGGTGGTCTTGAAGGGAATCCGCGAATCGCGCGTCAGCACGATCGCACGAGTGCCTGCGGTCCACGCGAAATCACGGCCGTTTTCGTACACGATCTCGCGCGTCGCGCTCGTCAGCACAGGCGCGCTTTCCGGAATGACAAGCAGCGACGCCTTCGCCGTGGCCTCGTTTTCCGCCCGAATGAAAAAGAGGGAATCGCCCGCGATCGCCCGCGAATTCCAAACCGGCCCGGCGACGCAGGAGGAAAGCAGTGAGACGAAAAGGAGCGCGTGGGAAATCGGATTCAAGTTCTGATCGTTGTCGCGCAGCCGCTACTGGACTGCGAGCAGTTCCGCCACTTGCGCGCCGATATCGCCGGAGCGCATGAGCGCTTCGCCGACGAGGATCGCGTCGCAGCCGCAAGCGAAAACGCGCTGCGCATCGGCGCGCGTTTTCAGGCCGCTCTCACTGACGAGGATGATTCCGTCCGGCACTTCTTCGCTGAGTTTTTCTGTCGTGTTCAGATCGACCTCGAACGTCACGAGATTGCGATTGTTGATCCCGAGCAACTTCACGCCGAGATCGAGCGCCCGAAACAGTTCCTCCTCGGTATGCACCTCGACCAGCACATCCATTTGCAACGTTTCCGCAACCCGGAAAAGCTGCGCGAGCTGCGCCTGCTCCAGCGCCGCGACGATGAGCAGCACCGCATCGGCGCCGGCGACCGCAGCCTCGTAGAGTTGCACTTCGTGAATGATGAAATCCTTCCGCAAGCAAGGCAGCGCGACGGCTTTTCGGATCTGCGTGAGATAGCTGAGATGCCCCTGGAAAAACTGCTCGTCGGTCAGCACCGAAACGCAATCCGCGCCCGCTGCTTCATACTGCCGCGCGATCACGACGGGATCGAAATCCGCCGCGATCACACCCGCGCTTGGCGACGCCTTTTTCACCTCCGCGATCAGCCCGAGACGATCCGGCCCGTGATCGAGCCGTGCCGCGAAACCACGGAAATCATCGCGCTGCAAAGCCGCCGCGCGGAGCAGATCGGCCTTTGGCAAAAGGCGCGCGACTTCCTGCGCTTTGACGTCGAGAATTTGTTTGAGGCGGTCCGCTGGCATAAAAGACCGCGACATTCCTGCCCTCACTCCATCGTGACAAGCGACAACTGCGCGGCGGATTTGCGCTTTTGCGCGGACCCGCCCGGGCTAACATCCGCGCATGAATCAATCGTCCGCCCTCGAAACTGCCCTCGCCTCCGGGAATCTCGCAGACATCCTCCGCGCCACGCTGGCCCATTTTCAATGCGACGCAGGCACGATCCATCTGCTGAAAGAAGGCCAGCTCTCGCTCGCCGCGCACGTCAACATCCCACCGCCGATCGTGCAAATCGTGCAGACCGTCCCGCTCGGAAAAGGCATCGCCGGTCTGGCCGCCGAGCGCCGCGCACCCGTCTCGCTTTGCAACCTCCAAACCGACACCACCGGCCAGGCACGCCCTGCCGCCAAGACGACTGGAATGGAAGGTTCCGTCGCCGTGCCGATGCTGCGCGGCGAGACCCTTTCCGGCGTGCTCGGCATCGCGAAAGCGAAGGCGCACGACTGGACGGACGCGGAAAAAAGCGATCTCCTGAAGATCGCCGGGCGCGTCGCCGCGGGGCTGTGAAGGGCCGGAAAAAACTGCTTGCGACCCCGGAACCGCCCTTCTACTTTCCGCCCGCTGAAACGCGGGTGTAGCTCAGTTGGTAGAGCACTTCCTTGCCAAGGAAGATGTCGCGAGTTCGAGTCTCGTCACCCGCTCCAGCCTTGCATTCATCAAGGTTTCGCGTCGGTGCGGTGGTCGGGTGGATGGACTTCACTCGATGGGCTGAAATAAACCTTGCGCATGTGAAATGGTCACTTAAACTTTGCACACAAAACGCGGGGTGGAGCAGCCCGGTAGCTCGTCAGGCTCATAACCTGAAGGTCGCAGGTTCAAATCCTGCCCCCGCAACCACTTTACTATTCGGTAAAGTTTCCGGCTCTGAAGATGCCGAGTTTGTTTTTTACCGAGTGGATTTTCACGCGTAGCGGTCGGGGGCGAGCAGGGTGAGGTCGAGGGTGGGGCGTTCTTCGTGCAGGATTTCGCACATTAGTTTTCCGGTGATCGGGCCGAGGCTGAGGCCCATCATGGCGTGGCCGGTGGCGGTGGAGAGGTTTTCGTAGGCGCGCAGTCTGCCGACGTAAGGCATGCCGTCTGGCGAGCAGGGGCGCAGACCGCTCCAGGGTTTGATGGCGGTAAAATCTTCGGTGGTGAACTCGGGAAAATAATCGGGGACGGCGTTCACGATGCCGCGGATTCGGGCGGGATTGATGGTGTCGTTCAGGCCAGCGATTTCCATCGTGCCGCCAAAACGCAGCGTGCCATCCATCGGGGTGACGGCGACGCGGGCCTCGGTGAAGATCGCGCAGTGTTGGGGAAGTTGGCGCGGGTTTCTTAGGGTGAGCGAGTAGCCTTTCCCGGCCTGCATCGGCAGCGCGACGCGCAGATCTTTGGCGACGGCGGGCGACCATGCGCCGCCGCAGATCACGTATTCGTCGGCGAAAAAATCGCCGCTGCGGGTGTGGACGGCGTCGATGCGGCGATGCGTGACGCGGAAGCCGGTGACTTCCGTGGCGTAGGAAAACTTCGCGCCCATGCTTTCGAGATCGCGCTCGAGCCCGGCCATGAAGCGGCCGGGCGAGAGGTGGCAGTCTTGCGGGAAAAGGATCGCGCCGGCGACATCCATGCGGACATCGGGTTCGAGTGCGGCGAGCGCGGCGGGGTCGAGCACTTCGGCGGGGATGCCGAGATCGCGGGCGCGGGCGGCCATCTTCGCTTCGTCGTCGAGAGTGTGCTGCGTTTTGCAGAGCATGAGCAGGCCGCGTTTCACGAGGCCGAAATCATTTCCCGGCAACTCCGCGAGTTCCTCGAAACAGGCGCGGCTGGCGAAGGATAGATCGCGGATGAGCGGGGCGCAGCGGGCGACGTGTTCCGCGGTGGATGCGCGCCAAAATTTCCAGCCCCACGCGATGAGCCCGGGATCGAGCCGCGGTTTGATGTAAAAGGGCGACTCGGGATTCCACATCCATTTCAGCCCCATCGCGACCATGCCCGGCGCGGCGAGCGGCGTGAAATGGCTGGGGACGATCATGCCCGCATTTCCGAAGGAGCAGCCGTCGCGCTGCGCGGGATTGCGGTCGAGGATCGTCACGCGGCAGCCGCGTTTCGCGAGGTAATACGCGGTGCTGAGACCGATGACGCCGGCACCGATGACGAGGATGTGTTTTGACATGCGTGAGGCGGCGACCTTCGCGGATCGAACGCGTATGAACAATACCCGACCGTGACACCGCCGCGCGCATCTGCTCCACTCCGCGGCATTATGAGCACTCTCTGGGATCGCTATCGTCAATTTCTCGTCCGACACGATTCGCTTGGCTTCAGCGTCGATGTTTCGCGGATGCGGTTTGGCGATGATTTTTTCCCGCGCATGGAGCCGCTGGCGCAGCGCGCCTTCGCGCAAATGCAGAAGCTCGAAGCCGGTGAGCACGCGAATCCCGATGAGGACCGGATGGTCGGCCACTACTGGCTGCGCGCGCCGCAGCTTGCGCCTTCGCCGGATTTGAAGGCGGAGATTGTTTCGTGCAATGCGCTCATCCAGGCATTCGTCGCGCAGGTTCACGCGAGCGGGAAATTTTCCGACGTGCTGCTGATCGGCATCGGCGGCTCGGCGCTCGGGCCGCAATTCGTGAGCGATGCGCTCGGCACCGATGACGATCGGATGCGGCTCCACTTTTTCGACAACACCGATCCAGACGGCATCGACCGTGTGCTCACGCGGCTCCAGCACCGGCTCGATCACACGCTGGTCGTCGTCGTTTCAAAAAGCGGCAGCACGCCGGAGACGCGCAATGGAATGCTCGAAGCGGAGGCGGCATTCACAAAAGCGGGCATCGACTTTGGCTCGCACGCCGTTGCCGTGACGGGCGATGGCTCGCAGCTCGACAACCACGCCACGTCCGGCCGCTGGCTCGCGCGTTTCCCGATGTGGGACTGGATCGGCGGACGCACCTCGGTGATGAGCGCCGTCGGCCTCGTGCCGCTGTGGCTGCAAGGGCTCGACATGCAGGGCGTGCTGGATGGCGCGGCGGCGATGGATGCGTGGACGCGCGGCAGCGAGACGCTGAAAAATCCCGCGATGCTGGTCGCCCTCGCGTGGCACTTCGCGGGAAATGGGCGTGGCGAGAAAGACATGGTCGTGCTCCCCTACAAAGACCGGCTCGCGCTCTTCTCGAAATATCTCCAGCAGCTCGTAATGGAATCGCTCGGCAAGGAACTCGATCTCGATGGGAAAAAAGTGAACCAGGGCATCGCCGTTTATGGCAACAAAGGCTCGACCGATCAGCACGCCTACGTGCAGCAGCTCCGCGATGGCGTCGCGAATTTTTTCGCCACTTTCATCGAGGTGCGCAAAGGCCGCGCGGGCGCGGACATCGAAGTCGAGCCCGGCGTGACGAGCGGTGATTTTCTCCAGGGCTTCCTGCGCGGGACGCGCGCCGCGCTTTACGACAACGGGCGCGACTCGATCACCGTCAGCATTCCCGCCGTCACGCCCGTCACCGTCGGCGCGCTCATCGCGTTGTATGATCGCGCGGTCGGCTTTTACGGATCGCTGGTGAATGTGAACGCGTATCACCAGCCCGGCGTCGAGGCTGGGAAAAAGGCCGCGGCTTCCGTGCTGCGCACGCTCGGTGCGACCGCGGATGCGCTCAAGGTCGAGCCGCAGACCGCGGAGCAAATCGCGACCGCCATCACTGCTGATCCCGAGGCGGTGTATCACGCGCTCATCCACCTCGCGGCGAATGGTCGGGCGAAGTCCGTGCCGGGCCTCACAGCTGGGGCGGATGCGTTTTCGCGATAGGGCGAAGGTGCGGGTCGCGGCACCGACTTTACGTTTGCCCAGAGTGCGGTAGTCTCGCCGCCCTTTTACCCATGCAAACCGCCGCCCAAATCCGCCAGCAGTTCCTCGATTTTTTCCGGGAGAAGCAGCACACGATCGTCCCGTCCGGCAGCCTCATGCCGGATTCGCCGAATCTGCTCTTCACGAATGCGGGCATGAACCAGTTCGTCCCCATTTTCCTCGGGGAGAAAAAGGCGGACGTGAGCAAGTGGGGCGGCGCCATCCCAGGCAGCGACACGCGCGCGGCGGATACGCAGAAGTGCATCCGCGCCGGCGGCAAACACAACGATCTCGATGACGTCGGGCTCGACACTTATCACCACACGTTTTTCGAGATGCTCGGGAACTGGAGCTTCGGCGATTACTTCAAGGCGGAAGCCATCGCGTGGTCGTGGGAGCTGATCGTCGAGCGGTTCAAGTTTCCGCCGAACCGCGTTTACGCCACGATCTACCAGCCCGATCCGGGCGACCCGAGCGAGCGCGATCAGGAGGCCTATGACCTGTGGGCGGAGAAGTTCGCGAGCGTTGGACTCGATCCCGCGCAGCACATCGTCAACGGCAACAAAAAGGACAACTTCTGGATGATGGGCGAGACCGGTCCGTGCGGTCCGTGCAGCGAGATTCACATCGACCTCACGCCCGCCGGCGACACCCGAGGCGCGCTGGTCAACAAGGGCGACGCCCGGTGCATCGAGATTTGGAACAACGTCTTCATTCAGTTCAACGCCAACCCCGACGGCACCTTCACCCCGCTGCCCGCGCAGCACGTCGATACTGGGATGGGCTTCGAGCGCCTCACTTCCATTATTCAGGGGACGAAAGGTTTTACGGATTTCGCAAATGCGAAAATCTCGAACTACGAGACGGATATTTTCCGCCCGATTTTCGATGAGTTGGAAAAGATGAGCGGGCTGCGATACGCGGGCACGCTGCCCGTGGCACAGGCTTCCAGCCTGTGTGGCCAGCAGGCATCCTGCCTGCCGGACAGCGGGCAGGATGCCCACTCGCCCCACAGGCAGGATGCCTGTGCCACGCCCGCGCAGATCCAGATCGACATCGCCTTCCGCGTCATCGCGGATCACATCCGTACGCTCAGCTTTGCCATCGCGGATGGCATCCAGCCCGGCAACAACGACCGGAACTACGTGCTGCGGCGCATCCTGCGGCGCGCGGTGAAATACGGGCGGACGCTCGGTTTCAAGGAGCCGTTTTTCTACAAACTGGTGGCCGTCCTCGCCCGCACGATGGGCGACGTCTTCCCCGAAATTCGCGCGAAGCAGAAGCTCGTCGAGGAAACGCTGCGGCGGGAGGAAGTGGCGTTTAATAAGACTTTGGATCGGGGGATTTATTTGTTTGAGTTTGTTGTCTCTGCTGGCGACGACATCACTTCGTTAATTCACCGCAAACGCATTACATCGAAAGAAGCGGATATTTTAAGGGTCAACCTGGATGCAGATAAGGTTGACGGAGGAACTGAGTTAAAGGCATTCGATCCGACCAAAGGCAAAGGCGAAATTTTGGGCGACTTCGCTTTCAAACTCTACGACACCTACGGCTTTCCACTCGACCTAACCGAACTCATGGCTCGTGAGCGCGGCCTGACGGTGGACGCGGCGGGTTTTGAAGTGGAGATGGAGAAGCAGCGGGATCGGGCGCGGAAGGCGCAGAAGCGCCAAGTCATCGAACTTTCCGAAATCGAGACGAAGGAGCCGACGCAGTTTGTCGGTTACGATTCGCTCGAGACTGCCGCGACCGTGCTCGAAGTCGTCACTTTGAAAGACAAGACCGCCGTGGTCCTGGATGCGACCGCTTGCTACGGCGAGATGGGCGGGCAGGTGGGCGATTCGGGCGAGATCGCGGGGGGCGGGCAGCTTTGGAATGTGCTCACCACGCAGAAGAGCGGGGCGACTTTTCTGCACTTCATCGAGAGCGTGATGGGTGAGGATGCGCCGGCGGTCGGGAGCGCGGTGACGCTGAGCGTGGATGCGGGGCGGCGGGCGGCGATCCAGCGGCATCACACGGTGACGCATCTGCTGCACTGGGCGCTGCACGAGGTGGTGTCGCGCGAGGCGACGCAGAAGGGTTCGTTCGTGGGGCCGGACAAGCTGACGTTCGATTTCAACAGCGCCGCGCTCACGCCGCAGCAGGTGCGCGACATCGAGCGGCTGGTGAACGCGCGCATCGTGGAAAACGCGGGCGTGGTTTGGAATGAGGTGCCTTACGCCGACGTGCGCGGGCGGGCGGACATCATGCAATTCTTCGGCGACAAATACGGGGAGATGGTGCGCGTGGTGGACATCGGCGGATTTTCCAAGGAACTCTGCGCCGGCACGCACACGCGGGCGACGGGCGAGATCGGGCTTTTCCGCATCGAAAGCGAAGCCGCCATCGCCGCCGGAGTCCGCCGCATCGAAGCCGTGGCCGGCCTGAACGCCTACGATTTCGCCACCGCCGACATGCAGCGCCTGCACGCGCTGGCCGGGAAAATGGGTGCGCCGCTGGCGGATTTGGAAAAGCGGATCGAGGGGATGCTCGCGCAGCAAAAGGAGCTGGAGAAGGCGCTGAAATCCGCGCAGCAACGCGAGGCGGCGGGACGGGCGAAGGATTTGCTCGCGAAGGTGGAGACGATCGGCGGAGTGCCCGCGATCATCGCGAATCTCGGCGCGGCTGACGGCGATACGTTGCAGACCGTGGCCGATGCCTTGAAGGCGCATGGTTTCAAAGGCGTAGTCGTCCTCGGTGGAGCATCAGCCACATCCGTCGCCCTAGTCGCATCCGTCTCATCCGAGCACACCGCAAAAGCCCAAGCCGGAAAACTCATCAGCGCCATCGCCCCGCTGGTCGGAGGCAAAGGCGGCGGCAAACCCGACAACGCGCGCGGCGGCGGCAAAGACCCGACGCAACTCGACGCCGCCCTCGCCCACGTGAAAACGCTGCTCGCTTAAAAAAAACGGCGCGATGCGCGGCCTCATGAAATGGGCTGCCCTGTTCGCTCTGCTCGCCGGCTGCCTGCAGCTCACGCGCAGCATCCGCGAACCGTTCATCCTCGTAGCAAGGATATGCGTTTCATCCCCATCCTGCTCACGGTCGTCACTTTCACCGCCGCCCAAGCCCGCGGCGCATCCGAGGACTGGCCACAATGGCGCGGGCCGAGCCGCGATGGCGTGATCCACGGGAAGGCGTGGCCGGTTTCGCTGAAAGAGGACATCTTGAAGCAAATGTGGCGCGTGGAACTGGAGCCGAGCTACTCCGGACCGATCGTTTCCGGCGGGCGGGTTTTCGTGACCGAGACGGTGGGCAAAAAGAGCGAGCGGGTGCGCGCGCTCGATCGCGCGACCGGCAAGGAGCTGTGGCGGCGCGAATGGGAGGGCGCGATCTCGGTGCCGTTTTTTGCGAAATCGAATGGCGACTGGATTCGCGCCACGCCAGCCTGCGACGGTGAGTGGCTCTACGTGGTCGGCATCCGCGATGTGCTCGTCTGCCTCGACGTGAAGACCGGCGATGAGCGCTGGCGTTTCGACTTCCCGCAGCAGCTCAAAACTGACGCGCCCTCGTTTGGCGCGGTCTGCTCGCCGCTGCTTGATGGCGACGCGCTCTACATCCAGGCAGGCAACGCGGTCTGCCGCGTGAACAAACTCACCGGCAAACTCGTCTGGCGCACGCTCGACGAAGGCGGCGGCATGATGGGCGGGGCGTTTTCCTCGCCGCTGCTCACGACGCTCGGTGGCCAGAAACAGCTCGTGGTGCAGACACGATCGAAACTCGCCGGGGTGAATCCGAAGGATGGCGCGGTCCTGTGGCAGCAGGAGATCGAAGCCTTTCGCGGCATGAACATTCTCACCCCGATCGTCCTCGGCGACCTGCTGCTGACCAGCACCTACGGCGGCAAAACGATCGGCTGGCGCGTGCAGGAAAGCGGCGGCAAGTGGACCGTCGCGCGCGCCTGGGAGCACAAGTCGCAGGGCTACATGACCACGCCGGTTGTGGTGAAAGGCACCGCCTACACCCACCTCAAAAGCCAGCGCGCGATGGCCATCGACGTGGCCAGCGGCGCGGAGCGGTGGACCACGGGCGAGAGTTTCGGCAAATACTGGAGTCTCGTCGCGAATGGCGAACGCCTGCTCGCGCTCGATGAACGCGGCTCCCTCTTCCTCTTCGCCGCGACGCCGGAGAGATTTGAGAAGCTCGACGAGCGCAAGATTTCCAAGGCGGATACCTGGGCGCATCTCGCGGTCAGCGGACGCGAGCTTTTCATCCGCGAGTTGAACGCCATCACTGCCTGGCAGTGGCGCGAGTAGCGGTGCTCGCTCCGCTCGGCGCGCTCGCCGGATGCATCCACGGCGGTGGCGATCATGCTGGAAATGCGCCGACGCTGTTTCCGCGAAACGGCTCGCACAAAAGCTTGCCGCGCTGTTCGCTGGACGAAAATGGGCGCAACGAAAATGAGTGATTCCCAGGCTCCTGCATTGAAGGAAATGTTTAACGAAGCGCGCTATCGGAAGATGGCGCGCGATGTGGCGGTGGTGCAGCCGCGCTTCGATCAGAAACGCTTTCTCGCCCACGCGCTGCTGGACCTCGCGTCGCTTTCGCTGCTCCAGCGGTTGCGCCGGGCGACCGAGGCTTTGCGCGCGACTTTGCCGGAAAAATATCCCGACGCGCTGGAAGTCTTGCGGCGGCTCGCGCCGGGTCACGGCGAAGGTTTCACCGCGCTCGTGCTGCCGGATTTCGTCGGACTTTACGGGCGGGAAAATTTCGATCTTTCACTCGATGCACTCAAGTTTTTCACCCCGTTCGGCTCATCCGAGTTTGCGATCCGCGAATTCCTCCGCCTCGATCTCGCGCGCACTTTACGCGCGATGGAAAAGTGGTCGCGCGATGAAAACGAACACGTCCGCCGACTCGCCAGCGAAGGCTGCCGCCCGCGCCTGCCGTGGTCTTTCCAACTCACCGCGCTCATCGCCGATCCATCGCCAGTCGCGAAGATCCTCGAAAACCTGAAAGCCGACCCGAGTCTCTGCGTGCGCAAATCGGTCGGGAATCATCTGAACGACATCACCAAAGATCATCCCGCCTGGGTGCTGGATCGCATGGCCGCGTGGAATCTCGCGCACCCGCACACGGCGTGGATTGCGAAGCGCGCGCTGCGGACGCTCATCAAGAAAGGCGACCGCCGCGCGCTCGCGGTTTTCGGCGCAGGCGAGCGGGCGCGGATTCGCGTCGAGACGTTTTCCATCGCGCCACGACGCCTCCGACTGGGTGACGAACTCACGCTTTCCTGCCGCATCGTCTCGACCGCGCGCACGGCGCAGAAGCTCGTGATCGACTACGCGATTCACTACGTAAAACGATCCGGCGCGGCGTCGGCAAAGGTCTTCAAGTGGAAGGAAATCACGCTCGCGGCGGGCGGCGAAATCACGCTCACGAAGCGCCAGCGCATCCGCGATTTCACCACGCGAAAACACCACGCCGGTGAGCATCGCGTGGAGTGGCTGGTGAATGGCGAGTCGGTCGCGGCGGGGACTTTTCACCTTTCGATTTCCAGCGCCAAACATCACTTGTCTAACGCCCGCGGTTCCTCCACCGTCGCCCACTCATGAACAACAAAAGCTTCGGCTGCATGGGCATCGGTTTGGTCGTGCTCCTCGTCCTCAGTCTCGTGCTGAATTTCATCTTCGTCGTCGCTGGCAGCACCCGCATGGCCACGAGCGCGATGGGCGTGCAAATGCAGCTCCCGAAATTTGAGGAAAGCCTCGTGGCTCCGGGAAAGCAGGGCTCGGATGACAAGATCGCGGTGCTTTCGCTGCGCGGCATCATCAGCGGCTTCGAGCCAGGCGCGATCGGCGAGACGATGGTCGAGGATATGAAGCTCCAGCTCGCGCAGGCGCTCGAGGACGACAATGTGAAGGCGATCGTGCTGCACATCGATTCGCCCGGCGGCGAGGTTACCGCTTCGGATACGATTTACAATGCGGTGAAGCGCGCGCGGGATAAAAAACCCGTCGTCGTTTACATGGGCTCGCTCGCCGCGTCCGGCGGATATTACGTCGCGTGCGGCGCGAAGTGGCTGGTGGCAAACGAGACGACTTTCACCGGCTCGATTGGCGTCATCATGCAGTCGATCAACTACGAAGCGCTGATGGGCAAAGTCGGTGTCTCGACGATCACTTTCAAAAGCGGGAAGATGAAGGACATGCTCAGTGGTTCGCGCCAGCCGACCGACGAGGAGAAGGCGTATCTGCAGGGCATGATCATGCAGACCTACGGGAAATTCGTCGGCATCGTCGCGAAGGAACGCAACCTGCCCGAGCAGCAGCTCCGCGACGGCATCGCCGACGGACGGGTGATTTCCGGCACGGACGCGCTCGCGGCCAAGCTGGTCGATCAGCTCGGTGAAGTGGAGGACGCCTACGCGAAAGCGCGCGAACTCGGCGGCGCGCCCCGAGCCGCGATCATCCGCTACGACGCACCGTTCAAATTCGGGCGGCTGCTGCGCATTCTCGGTGAAAGCAACGCGGGCAAATCGAAGATCGAGATCGACCTCGCGCAATCGCTCCTGCCGAAGTTGGAAATCGGCAAGCTCTACTTCCTCCCGAGCTACTACGCGCCGTGATGGAAGGTCGATGGCCCGGGGGCTTCTTTCCTTCGACATCCCTCTTCCCGTGACCGCTCCCACCGTCGAATCGCTCCTTTTCATCGGTGCGCTGAGCATCTTCACCTTCGTCATTTTCGGCAGCCTCATCGGCGGCATGTGGCATGAAGGCGGAAAGATTCGCGCCAAGACCTTCGACCTTCCCGAGCTGCTCGTCAGCCTCGTGCTGTGCGGCTACTTCGTCGCGAATATCGCCGCCAGCGCGATGCATTCCGAAAAGGCTGCGCCGGAGGCCACGCTCGATCAGGTGCTGGTCGGCGGCGCGCTTTTCGTCGCGATGCTCGCGGGTGTCATCGGCTTTCTGCGCTATCGCGGGATCGATGTGATCCAGGCGACTGGACTGAACCGCATTTCGATCATTGGCGCAGTCGCGATCGGTCTGGGGCTCATCGCCGCCGCGCTGCCGCTGCTGCTTTGCGCATCGGCCATGATGCAGATCTTTTACCGGCAGCAGGTCGAGGAACAGGAACTCGTGACGCTCTTTCGCGAGGTCACCCGCGAAGCAAACAGCACCGGCATCGGCCAGATTTTTTTCGCCGGCGCAGTGCTCGCGCCGATCTGCGAGGAGTTTCTCTTCCGCGGTTTTTTCTACGTCGTCTTCAAGCGCTACATCGGCGCGACCGCCAGCGCGCTCATCGTCTCGGCGCTGTTCGCGGCGACGCATCTCAACTTCGCGGCATTCCCGAGCCTATTCCTGCTCGCGATCTGCTTCACCATCGCCTTCGAGTCCACGGGATCGCTGCTCGTGCCGATCACGATGCACGCGCTGTTCAATGCCGGCCAACTGGCGTTTCTCTACCACATCACCCGAACCGCGATCCCCGCATGAAACTCGCGCAATACGGCGAAGACCGGCTCGTCGCGGAGATCACGCGCGGTCTTCCGCTCGACGCGAATGTGCGCGTGGGCGCGGGCGACGATTGCGCGGTGATCGGCTCTCCGCGAGCGACGCGCTGGACTTTGCTGAAAGCAGATGCCGTGGTGGAAGGCGTGCATTTTCTCCGCGACGACGATCCGCGCCGCGTCGGCTGGAAGGCGCTCTGCCGCGCGATCAGCGACATCGCGGCGATGGGCGGCGTGCCCGAGCACGCAGTCATCACGATCGCGATTGCGCGCGACGACGACGTGGCGCGCGTGAAGGCGCTCTACGCCGGGCTGCGAAAGGCCGCGCGCAGATTTGGCGTGAGCATCGTCGGCGGCGAAACGTCGCGCTCGCCCGGTCCGCTTTTTGTCAACGTGACGCTCACCGGTTTCGTCGAGCGCACGCGCTGCATCCTGCGCTCCGGCGCGAAAAGCGGCGACGCGATTTTCGTCACCGGCCGTCTCGGCGGATCGCGCGCGGGCAAACATCTCGACTTCACGCCCCGCCTCGCCGAAGCGCGCTGGCTCGTGGAGAATTTCCGCCCGACCGCGATGATGGACCTCAGCGACGGCCTCGCCGCCGATCTCCCGCGCCTTGCCCGCGCGAGCCGATGCGGCTTCACGCTCGATGAATCGCGCATCCCGATCACCCGCGGTTGCACGCTGAACCGAGCGCTCGGCGACGGCGAAGATTTCGAATTGCTCTTCGCGCTCGCCCCGCGGAAAGCCGCTGGCATTGCGGCAAAATGGCGACGAACATTTCCAAAGCTGCCGCTCAGCGAGATCGGAACCTGCTCTCAAGCCACCACTTTCAACTCCCAACTTTTCTCCAATGGTCACGACCATTTTGCGGACGCCTGAAGATACGATCGCTTTTGGACAAGCTTTCGCCGGCACGCTCGAATCCGGCGATGTCGTCGCGCTCTGCGGCGAACTCGGCGCTGGGAAAACGCATCTCGTCAAAGGCCTCGTCGCCGGCCTCGGCGCGGAGTGCGCGGTCACGAGCCCGACGTTCACCCTGATCCACGAATATCGCGGCGGCCGCCTCCCGGTTTTTCACGCCGACTGGTATCGCGTCGAGGAGGAGCAGGAGCTTTTGAAGATCGGCATCGACGACTATCTCGCGGAGGAAGGCGTCGTCATCGTCGAGTGGGCGGACAAATTTCGCGCCGTGCTGCCCGCGCGCACGCGCTGGATCGAGCTTCGATTCTTGGAAGACGGCACGCGCGAAGTGACAGATTCGGGCGGGCAAGGCTCCGCGGAATAATCCGGCCCGGCTCGCCGCCGTGAAACCGCTTGTCGCGGCTGGGAGCGCCGCTAAAACTCACGCCCGATGTTTTGCCAACCGGAGCGCGAGTTTTAAGGAATGACAGCACGTTTGCGCCGCGCGATTTGGATCACGTGGCGGGTCGTCCTCGCGGCAGTCGTCACGTTTTCCGCGCTCCTGCTTCTCTGGGCCACGAGCACGCTTTCGTGGCCACAGCGGTCATTCGAGTTGAAGAAAATCCGTGCAACCGAAGGCGTTGGTTTCACCTCGAAAATGCCGGCGCCGTGGCTTGGATTCACCTACGCGCCGCGATCGGGAATCCTGACGGAAGACGGACGCGCGCTGACGCCCGTCAACGAAAACGCCGTCGTCCGGGAACAGGGTCGCGGCACGTTTCGCGTGGGCGGCGAGCGCGTGCTTTTTTCCACGAGCGACGGCAGCGATGCGCTGACGAACGGAAGAAAATACACGCTGCGAGTGCAGGCGATCGTTCCGCCGCCGCTGCGTCCATTCATCTTCTGCGCCGGTCAACTCGCAGCGCTGCTCTTGCTCGGAAAACGTTTGTTCGTCTTCGCCGCGTGGCTGCGCCGTTCCGCTGTGGAAGGCGCGGGTGGCGCGCCGGCGATTTCCGCCAGCGCTTGGGCGCTTGTCTTGTTCGTGATCGCGCTGGCAGCGCGGCTCGGTTTTCTGTGGCTGAATCCCGATTACACCGACGGCCAGATGTCGATTCGCGGCACGCCGTATTCCGATGCGAAGGGCTGGCTCGATATGGCAAAATCCACGGCGCGCGGCGACGGAGTGGACACAACTTTTCCCGGAATGCGCGCGCTTTACCCGATGTTCCTCGCGAATTTCTTCACGTGGTTCGGCGACTCCGTGTTGTTTGCGAAATGGCTCCAGGCCATGATCGGCGCGGCTTCGGCGGCGTTGATTTTCCTGATCCTGCGCCGCGCGATGCCACTCTGGTCGGCGCTCGCGGCCGCGCTGTTTTTCGCAGTCGATCCGCGCCAGGTCACCCAGGCGGGCAGGCTGATGACGGAGCCATTCGGCCTCCTGCTCACCATGCTTTCCGCGTGGTGCCTCATCGTCGGCGGCGAGCGGCGGCGGATCGGAATGTTGTTCGTCGCGGGAGCGTTTTTAGCGTGCTCAAACCTCGCGCGACCGCTCACGCTTTTCGCATTCCCATTCTTCGTCGCGGTCATCGCGGTGAATGCATTTCTGCGCGAGCCGCGCCGCTGGCGGGCCGCAGCGTTTCATCCCGCGGCCTTCGCGATCGGGACTGTGATTTGCCTCGCGCCGTGGGTCATTCGTGAACGCGTCGTCCACGGCATCTGGGCGATATCCGCGAACAGTTCCTCCGCACTTTTCGCCGCGAGCTCGCCGGAATTTGGCGTGTGGGGAAATGGCGTGGAATCTCTTGCCGCCGAGTCGGGCGTTCCCAATGAGGTGAAAAGCCGGTATGATTTTTTCCAGGCGCGTTTTCAGGAAAATCTCAGGAGATATCCCGGGTTTTACGCTTCGAATGTCGCGCGAAGTTTCGCCGTCGCTGCGAAGGGCTGCTCGAATGTTTCGCCGGTTTTCCTCGGCGCGGCGGTGGGAGCGATGGCGGCGCTGTGTCTGATGTCCCTTCGATTTGGCAGCATGAAAACGATTCTGTTGATCGCGTTGCCCGTAATCCCCGCAACCGCTCTGCTGGCGGTTACCAACAATCAATACGCCACCGCATTCGCCATCCTCGGTGCGGCGTTCACACTTTGGTGGCGCCCCTTTCCCGCGGCTGTGCTGGTTGTCTGTCACGGCGGCGGATTGCTGGGCAGCGCACTTTTCGGAAATCCCGATCTCCAACGCGTCCGTCTGCTCATCGACTGGGTGGAGGCAGGCTGGACGTTCGCTGGCGTGCTGGCACTCGCGAGCGTCATCGCGGCGATAGTCATACGTGTTCCGGTGCGCGCACTTCTCAGTGTGCCTGCGGGCCAGATTCGCGATTGCGCCGACGAACGAACCGCACCGTGGCTTCGCTGGATCGCCTGGGGATTCGCGGCATTCCTTTTTGTTTCGACGAGCCGCCTCGTTTTTCTCAATGCGATCAAGACGCCACCGCCGTCCCCCCCGCTGCGTCTCTCCGATACGGAACGTTCATTACTGCTTCAGGACTTCGTCTCCCGTTTCCCCACATGGCAGCGGATGTCCGACCCCGCGCTGATGGAAGCCACCAGAATTTGGAGGCGCCGGGCATTTGTTGAGTTCGGTGTGATTGAAAAGGAGGCGTATGAATTTCCGGCAAACATCGGATTTCCACATTGGACGAATCGGTTTGAACCGCGCCCATACGGTCACATCAGCTTAATTTTTCGTGGATCTGGCGAATCCTTTACAGGAGGCATCTGGACGGAGTTTGCGGGCCAAGTCCCGCCGGAACTGCGAGACTCTCTCTGCATCGTGATCGGCCTGACAAAATATCGTCCGGCGATCGAACCCTATTTGACGAGATCCGTCGAAGCCTTGGCCATCATCCCCGCACCCGGATTCAAACCCGACTTCACCCGCGCCATCGTCGCCCCCATTTTTCCGGAAACGCAAACGCTGCTGGAGGAGCCGGTGGCTCCGCAATAGCGCCTTCGTAATGGTTACGGATTCTTGCGTTCAAAAACCCAAACCGAGGATTCGTCGACGATACGCCTGCATTGTTTCTCGAAGAACTCCCTGATTTCAGTGGGGTACTCAGCGAACCACGCTTTGTCGAAAACGGCGTACTTCCACTTGGCGTATTCAAATGGCACCGATTCCGATCGAACCCTGATTTTCAGATCCCAAGGGTAAAGCACCAAGTCCGAATACGGGAACTTGTTCTCGATAATGTCCGAAACCTCGGGAACACCCGCATAGCTTTGCAGTAACTCCAGGCAAAATTCGCGCTTGGGAACCCGGTAGGTCCACAGAGTCACATCATCAGGGTGCCCGCGTAATTCATCGAAGCTCCGCATACCTTTCTTCACCTCGACTTCATGGCGATAGCGCGCTTCAGACGCATTTGTGTAACCGTGGTAACTCGCGAAAAAAACGACCCCGACGGCGGCGCACACCATCAGACGGACCTTTCGGTGGAGGTGCTCACCGATGGCGAGAAGCAGCAAGCCAATGGTGGGAACTCCGGCAACCAAATAGTGTGGCCCGTAGTGCTTCAAGACCGCCGCAAAAAAAAGACTCGCAGCGCATAGCAAATAAACGATCAAAGCGGCGTTGCTGGTTGCGGCTTTCCCGCGCCTGATCAATGAATACAAAACCGAGGCAGAAAGCGCGCATACTGCGCACGCCAGGAGCAGAAAAGGCCAGAATGCCATCAACGACTGAAGTGCCGTCCAGATCGCCTTGTGTGACACAATCTCGGCGGAACCGCCGCCAAAGTGACCGGAATGCGTCAGCACTCCCTGATGCAGGCGCAATATTTTCGCCAATCCGCCAGCACCTAACACTAGTTTCGCCAGAATGTATGCCGTCGCGCTGAAACCCATGACAAATGCCATGATCTGCATTCCCAGGTTGGCAATGGATGGACGCCTCGCGAAATAGTAGAAGCCCCAGGCGGGAACAACCGCGACCGTCCAAACCAGATAATTCAGTTTGTTCAGCCAGCAAAGCGCGCAAACGGCACCCCATGCACCCCACCAGCGAATAGCCGGCATGCCCATTCCAACGGACAGGCTCCTGCCGGCGATAACCACAACAGCCAATCCCAGCGGAAGGGCAAAGGTTTCATTGCTGAGCAGGCGAATCGAGTAGTCCCATCCCCCCTCGTAGCAGAAGTAAGAAAGTCCAACCGCCAACGAATAAAGAATGCCGTTGCGATACGCCGCCCGGACGTACAGGCACGTGACGACCAAACTAATCACCACCGCTATAAGCCGAGTTGCCAGCCAGAAGGAAGAAGGATTGGCGAAGGCATCCTCGCAACGCCCGCGTGCATCCAAGTCGGTGCCCAGAAAGGCGAGACGGTAGCCGACCCACGAACTCACTTGGAAGGGGAACCCAGGGTGCATGGTATTGTCAAAATTGACTCGACGCCCGTTCAGAAACGTGGGTCCGGACAACCAGAAATCCATGTTTAACGCATGTGCCAGAGAAAGGCCCGGGTAGTCCATGAGTCCATTATTCCAAAACTCGATCGGGTGGTTTTGGTTCTCACGGTACGCAGCGGCAATCAGGATCGCGATTATCAGCAAGGGTGCGAGCCACTTGTTGGATCGCAGCAAAGCTTGATTCCGAATGGGAGGGCTAGGCAAATAGGACATCGCAGGGAGATTCGCCCATTATTCCGCCGTCCGTTCAAATACGATCGTCATCGGCTCGTCGATGATACGTTTGCAGTGCCGCTCGAAATACTCCTTTGCGCTGGCTTGAGAGCCCGTCAGAAGGTAGCCGTAGTAATCCCGCTGAAAGACGGCGTAACGCCATTTCGCCTTATCGAAAGGCCTCGTCTCGGCCCCGACTCGGACGTCTGGATTCCACAAAAAATAAACGGAATCGGGCGTTGGGAATTTTTCGTCAATCACGGCGGCGACCTCCGGCACCCCCGCGAGGTATTGGATCAGCTCCATCACGAAGCGGCGATTGGGCAGGCGATAAGTCCACATGACCCCGCCCCGGTCCCGGCCTGGCAGATCCTCGACCGCTTGCAGGCTGGTCTTCATCTCCATCTCCCGCCGGAAGTTCGTGTCTTCGAGGATCCAGAAGCGGCGATAGCTATGGATCAGGCCGAGGCATACCGCCAGGCTCAAAGCCACCCTCATTACAGCACCCACATGCCCGCCGATCGCCAGCAGGAGCAGCGAAATGGCTGGCACACCTGCGATGAGATAGTGCGAGCCATAGTGTTTCAAGGTGGCGGCTAGGAACAGCCCGGCGGCACAGAGCAAATAGATCAAATAAGCGGCGTTGCCGGATCGTGGCCAGCCGCTGCGCGCCGTGGAAACGACGACCCCTAAACCAAGCGCGCAGATTCCAGCGGATAGCCCGAGAAACGGCCAGTAGGCCGAAAGGGAAAAAAGCGCGTTTCGGACCGCCGAGAGGGATACCGCGCCCGCGGGGCCGATCCCGTAATTGCCTGAATGCGTCAACACAGCAAAGTGCAAATGCAGGATGCGGCTTAGTCCGCCGGAACCCAGAAACAAAGTCGCCAAGGCATATGCCGCGACGATAAAACCGCAGCCGAAGGCAGCCAGGCGCGAACCCATTTGGCGGATCGGAGGTCGCAATGCAAAGTAGTATGCAGCGAACGCTGGCAGCGCAGCCACAGTCCATGCGATATAGTTTAGTTTATTCAGCCAGCAAAGGGCGCAAAGACTGCCCCAGCCAAAGTACCATTTTAGGGCGGCCCCGCCCTCCGACGGGTTCAGACTTCGAGATGCAAACCACGCGACTGCGAGTGAAAGTGGCAGGGCGAAACTCTCATTGCCCAACATGCAGATGGTATATTTCCACGCCGGTTCGTAACAATAGTACACGAGACCCACGGCAATGGAATATAGGAAGCCATAGGTGGAGGCGGCTCGGACGAGAAGGATCGAACCAACCAGACCAAGAGCGATCGCAGCCAGGCGGAGGACCACCCAGAATGACGATGGATCGACAAAAACGGATTCGCAGCGTTCCGCAACATCGGCCGATTTTCCAAGCGTGGGTATCCGATAGGCGGCCCATGAAGTGGCTTGCAGCGGTAGTCCCGGATGCAGGCTGTTATTGTCGTTGACCGTCCGCCCGTTGATAAGCGGCGTTTGGGAAACCCAGAAGTCGATATTCAACGCGTGCGCGAGGCAGATGTTGACATAATCGCCCGCCGGTTCGCTGTGGCTCCAGAAATCCAGTGGGTGGCTCCGGTCTTCACGCCACGCCGCGGACAGTAGAATTGCGATGACCAGTCCGGGTGCCAATATCCGCCGACAGAGGCGCTGCCACATTGGTGGTCCACTCGGCGAACTGGTAAGCGATTGCGACATCTTACTGAAATGACTGCGCGGTTGAACGGGAGATCGCAGCGAGCGTCAACTTTTTTAGCAAAATCCTTGCTCTCGGTGCCGCGCGTCATGTGGGCTGCGGAGGCCATGGGCCGTTTCGATTCTCATACCTCAGCAGCAGCCGCGGACGCAGGCGCTCCGCTCGATCAGCACAATGTCGAGATCCACGAGAATCGCGCGTCGTGGCAGGCGAAGCCGTTGCTGCGCGAGGTGTATGCGCATTTTTACCGGATGATTCGCGATCGGTTGCCGCGCGATCGGAAGGGTGCGGTGCTCGAGATCGGGTCGGGGATGGGGAATATCAAGGAGTGGATTCCCGAGTGTGTGACGACCGACCTGTTTCCAAATCCGTGGCTCGATCGTGTGGAAAGCGTGTATCGCCTGAGCTGCGCGGATGGCAGCGCGAGCGCGTTCGTGCTCTTCGATGTTTTTCACCATTTGCGGCATCCTGGCGCGGCGCTCGGGGAAATGCGCCGCGCGCTGGAAACGTGCGGACGTGTGATTCTGATCGAGCCGGATATGGGCGCGCTTGGGCGACTCATTTTCGGAAAGTTTCACCACGAGCCGATCGCGCTCGGGGAGAAGATCGAGTGGGATGCGCCGCCGGGCTGGGATCCTGAGCGACATGGTTACTACGCGGCGCAGGGAAATGCTTCGCGCATTTTTGTGGACGGAGAATTGCGGGAAAAGCTCGCGGGCTGGCGCTTCGTGGAGGTGAAGCGGATGCCTGCGTTTTCCTACATCGGCAGCGGTGGATTTCGCGGGCCGCAGGTTTACCCGCGCTTCCTGCTACCACTCGTCCGCATCGTCGAAAATGTTTTCGCGCTGTTGCCGGGCGTTTTCTCCACGCGGCTGCTCGTCGTCCTCGAACGCCATGACTGATCTTCCCATCCTCACCCGCGAGCAGATCGAGCGGACGCGCGCGTTTTATGCGAACGAGCCCGTCGAGCGGACGCCCTCCGGGCATCAGTATCAGACACTGCTCGCGCACTATTACCGGCTGCTGATTCCCGAGGATGCGAGCGTGCTGGAGATCGGCTGCGGCGCGGGTGAACTGCTGAGTCTGCTGCCGAATCGCCGCGTCACCGGCGTGGACCTTTCCGCAAAGCATGTCGAAGCCGCGGGCGCCGCGGTGCCGCACGGCGTTTTCCATGTGCAGGCAGGTGAGGAACTCGCGGTCGCAGGCGTGTTCGATTTCATCATCATCTCCGAGACGGTGAATCTCGCCGCGGACGTGCAGCGCATCTTCGAGCGCGCGCTGGCGGTGTCGCATCCGGGCTCGCGACTCCTTTGCAATTTCTACAGCGCGCTGTGGAAGCCCGTGCTGGAACTGGCAACCATGATGGGGCTGCGCGGACGTGCGCCGCAGGGAAACTGGCTCGACCGGAGTGACGTGAAAAACATGCTCGAACTCGCGAATTGGGAGGTCATCAAGGCGCAGCCGCGCGTGTTGTGCCCGATCGAAATCCCGATCGTCAGCGACGTGCTGAATCGCTGGCTCGCGCCGCTGCTGCCGTGGTTTTGCCTTACCACATTCGTGATCGCGCGGCCGCGGCCGCAGCGGAAACGGGAGCGCGAGTTCACCGTGTCGGTCGTCGTCCCGGCGCGGAATGAATCGGGCAACATCGAGAACATCGTGCGGCGCACGCCGGAACTCGGCGCGGGGACGGAGCTGGTTTTCATCGAGGGAAATTCGACCGACGATACGTGGGCGAAAATCCAGGAAGTCGCCGCGGCGAATCCGGGGCGGAACATCAAGACGATGAAGCAGACCGGGAAGGGAAAGGGCAACGCCGTGCGCGAGGCGTTCGCGGTTTGCACGGGGGAAATTCTGATGATTCTCGATGCCGATCTCACGATGCCCGCGGAGGAATTGCCGAAGTTTTACGAAGTCGTCGCGTCGCGCCACGGCGAGTTCGCGAACGGCGTACGGCTGGTCTATCCGATGGAATCGGAGGCGATGCAGTTCGCGAATCTGTGCGCGAACAAGGCGTTCGGAATCATCTTTAGCTGGCTGCTGGTGCAGCCAGTGAAGGACACGCTCTGCGGGACGAAGGTGCTCTTCCGCGCGGACTACGAAAGGCTCGCGCGGCAGCGCGCGTATTTCGGCGACTTCGATCCGTTCGGCGATTTCGACCTGCTGTTCGGCGCGGATAAATTGCTACTGAAAATCGCCGACGTGCCGATCCGCTACCGCGACCGCACTTACGGCGACACGAATATCCAGCGCTGGCGTCACGGCGTGATGCTGCTGCGCATGGTGATTTTCGCCGCGCGGAAATTGCGCTTCGTCTGATGTCCGCCTTCGCCGCCCGCTTCAATCGTCTGCCGGTCTGGCATCGCCGCGTGCGCGTGTGGGGCGCGGATTTTCGCGCGTGTTCGCTCGACCGGCTCGTCTATCTCACGCTGCATCGGCTCGGCTTCATGGGCAAAGAAGAGCGCGCGTTTTTTGCGACGCAGGTGAAGCCCGGCATGAACATCGCCGAGGCCGGCGCGAACATCGGCGTTTACACGATCCAGCTTTCGCGGCTCGTCGGACCAGATGGGCGCGTGTTTGCGTTCGAGCCCGACCCGCATCTCTTCGCGTGCCTGCGCGAAAATCTGGAGCGCGCGGGAGTCACGAACGTCGAACCGCACCACTGCGCACTGGGCTCGGCAGCGGGAAAACTTTCCCTCGCGTGGGATGGTCTGAACAGCGGTGACACGCATCTTTCGCGCGAAGCGCAGGCGGGCGCGGCGCAGGTGGATGTCGCGCGGCTGGACACGGTGCTCGCGGGAACGCGCGTGGATTTTTTCAAGCTGGATGTGCAGGGCTGGGAGCTGGAAGTCCTGCGCGGGATGACCGGGCTGTTTGCGGCGAATCCGGCGTTGAAACTTTTCGTGGAATACTGGCCTGCCGGGCTGCGGCGCGCGGGGACCGAGCCGGGGGAGTTGCTCTCCTTTTTCAAAGAGCATGGGTGGGAGCTGGCGAGCACGCCGGATTTACAGGCGATGGATGCGGGGCGGTTTGCCGCTTGGGATGCGAAACCGAACGCGTTTCAGAACGTGCTCGCGACGCGCGGGTGATCCGGGGAGCGCACTCGTCCCGAGTGCTGGTTTTGGCGTCCCGCCGAAACGAACTTTCCTGCGCGTCCTTCCCGCGAGGCGCGCTGACTGGCCGTTGCACGCATTTGAAAGTCCGCGAAGGCGGGACGCCTTCGCCAGCACTCGGGACGAGCGCGCTCCCCGGAGTTTGCAGCGTTCCGACTTGCCACTTCGGGAAGCGGCGATTTGCATCCGCGACGTGAGCTGGCTTCGCCAAATCGTTTCCCGCCAAGCCGTTTTTCGCCGGCTGCCGCGGCTGTTGCGGAAGGGGCGCGTGGTGATCCTTTTGCTTTGGGCGACGGGGGTTTTTGCGGTTTCGCAGACGGCGTGGTTTGGTGGTTTGACGCGGGTCCAGCAGGTCGAGCAAGCGCTCATCGACTGGCGCTTCCAGGCGCGTGGCGATCTGCTCGGAAATCCCGATGTCGTGATCGTTGGGATGAACGATTCCTCGCTCGAACAAACGGCGCTCGAAGGGCTCGCGGCGGAGTCGGAGGGCGTGGCGCTGATGACCGCGCAGAAGCCGCCGTGGAATCGCAAGGTGTGGGCTCTGCTGATCGAGCGGCTGATGCAGTCGGGGGCGAAAGTGGTCGCGCTCGATTTCATTTTCGATGGCAACAATCCGGGCACGGACGAACTCGCGGCGGTCGTGGCGAAGTATCGGGACCGGCTCGTCCTTGGGTCGCGCTTTAGTGATGTGACTGCCGATGGCGAGGATCGAAATGTCACTTTCACCGCGCCCGCCACGACGCTGACCGGCGAGGGTGACAGCTCGGACATCGTGGGCTCGTGCCTTTTTCGGCAGGAGATCGATCTGGCGATCCGGCGCTTCGATTTCCGCACTTCGCTGATGCGGGAAGCGGGGATGGAAGATGACTCGGATGACATCGTGAGTTTTGCGCCGCTCGCGGTTGCGAAGTTTCAGGGCAAATCGGTGCCGCACCGATATGGCGTGCCGATCGCGTATCAGGGTCGGGCGACCACTTACTTCCATCTGCCGATGGAGGAGGTGCTGACTGATCGCTACTTTGCGAGCGATCCGAAATTCGGGGGAGGCAAGGTATTTCAGGACAAGCTGGTTTTCGTCGGGCCGATCGCGGAAATCCTGCACGATGTCCACAAGACGCCGTTCGGCGGGATGCCGGGCGTGGAGATCCACGCGAACATCGCTGGGGCACTGCTGAGTGGGCGCACTTTGCGCGATGCGCCGCCGGGCACGGCGCGCTGGCTGGCGCTAGGCGTGACGATCGGGGCGGTGGCGCTGCTGATTTTTTGCCGGCAGGCGCTGACGCAATCCGCGGTATTCGCGGGGCTGACGGTCGCGCTGGCCGTGGCTGCGCATGTTTTATTTAGTCGTGCCGGGACGATCATTCCGGTGGTGCAGCCGGCGTTTGCGCTGCTCGGCATTGGGGTTTTCGGCGTGCTTTACACTTTTTGGATCGAACAGATGGAGAAGGCGCGGATTCGCGGCGCGTTCAATCAGTATGTTTCCAAAAACGTTGCGGATGTGGTGCTCAAACATGCGGAGGATTTCGAGCAGATGATGCGCGGGGTGCGGCGGAATGTGACAATCGTTTTCAGCGATGTGCGCGGGTTCACTTCGATCTTTGAATCGAGCGATGCGACGGCGCTGGTGGAGCAGCTCAATGAGTATTTTGAGCAGATGATCGCCCGAATCCAGCAAGCTGGCGGAACGTTTCTCAAATTCATCGGCGATGCGATTATGGCGGGATGGGGAGACACGCATACTCTCGGATATGAAGAGGATGCCACGCGGGCCGTCGCTGCCGCGCTCGCGATGCGTGATGCTTTACGCGATCTGAACGAAAGGTGGAAGGCAACACCCGCGCGCGTGCCAATGCGCATCGGCATCGGGGTGCATCACGGCGAGGTAGTTGTCGGCGAGATCGGCAGCCAGGGCGTGCGGAAGGAATTCACGCTGCTCGGGGATGCGGTGAATAGTGCGGCGCGGTTTGAATCGGCGACGAAGCAGTATCACGTCGATCTGCTGGTGGGCGGGAGCGTGGAGGCGCTGACGCGCGGGAAGTTTGTGTATCGCGCGGTGGACCGGGCGCGCTTCAAGGGGAAGACGCATCCAATCGAGGTTTTCGCGGTGTTGAGCGACGCGGCGACGCCGGCTCCCGCGTGGCTCGCCCGGTGGGATGAGGCAGTCGCCCTTTTCCGCGGCGCACGATTCGCGGAAGCGTCAGGACTTTTTCGCGAAGTCGCGGCGGAGATCGGCGGCGAGGATTTTCTCTGCGAGATGTATCTCGCGCGAATCGCGGAATACACGGGCGATCCGCCGCCTGCGGATTGGGATGGCGCGTACACGCTGGCGGAAAAGTAGGGCGACTTATCGCGTTGACGCGGGGAGCGCACTTTTCTAAGCCTCGCCTTGGTTATTCATCTCTTTATGAAATCGATTCTGCACTCCTCCATCGCACTCTCAATCGCTGCCGCGGTGACTTTCACAAACCCCGCAAGCGCCGCCGACATCGAGCGATCGACGATCACGGAAGTCGTGAAAGATGCGACGGTGCTGCTGCGCGCGACGAAGGGAAAGAAGGCGGCGCGGGTGAATGATGTGTTCGGCGTGCCGGATGTGCTGCGGACGGGTTCGGATTCGCGCGTGGAGATGATCGCGGAAGATCAGACGGTGACGCGCGTGGGGGCGAATACGATTTTTTCGTTCGAGCCGCAGAAGCGGGAGATCAATCTCCAAAAGGGCAGCGTGCTCTTTAACTCACCGTCGGGAAAAGGTGGCGGCACGATCCGCACGGCAGCGGCCACGGCGGCGGTGCAGGGGACGACGCTGATCGTGGTGACGACGCAGAATGGCGGCTTTAAGGCGCTGCTGCTGGAAGGGCGCGGGAGTGTGAAATCCAACGGCAAGACGCGCTCCATCGGGGCGGGGCAAATGGTGTATGTGCTGCCGGGCGGGGATTTGAGCGGGGTGCTGAATTTTCACCTCGCGGAGCAGGTCGGCGTGGCGCGGCTGGTGAATGGATTCAAGGCGCCGCTGGCATCGCAGGATAAAATCGACAAGGCAGTGGCAAAGCAGGAGGCGCAGATCGCGAAGGGTCAGCTCGTGACGACTGGGCTGCTGGCGAGCGATTCGCCGACGCAGGCTTACAAGGTGGATCCGACGATCGCGTTCGACGTGGTGCGGTCGCCGGAGCGGGCGCAGCGGATCGTCAATTCCGGGCAGGCGGGGCTGGCCGATTCAGTGATCGCGCAGCCGCAGCTTGATCTGGATCGGGTATTCTCGGCGCTGACGGATGCGCCGCCGGTCCTCGGCCCAGGCTCGGGGATCGCGGGGGATTTGCCGCCGGACTATTCCCTCTACATCGCGCGGAATACGACGGTGCGCACGAATGCGATCGATCTCTCGCCGTATCTGGGAACGTTCCTGTTTTATTCGACGGGCGATTTCATCGTGGAGCAGAGCGTCGCGATCGGGGGTGGGCCGGAATCGGTGGGGATTTTCGCGCTTGGCACGGTCCGGCAGGTGCCAGGTGCGTTCCTCGATATCGACGCGGCAAACGCGTCGGTGTTTGCCTTGGGTCTGGATGCGGCGGAGGCGGGCGGTGCGGTGGTGGGGAGTCCGCTGGCGTTCACGGGCGGCGGCATTCGCGCGACGGGAAATCTTTCGCTGTTTGCGGCGAGCTTCGATTTGAATCAAAGCGTGCTCGGGTCGCAGACGGGTGGCGTGATCGCGAGTGCATCGACGGATTTCACCGCGTTCGGACTCGGGGCGAGCGCGCCGCAATTCGTCGCGCCGAAATCGGTGACGATCTTTGCCGGGCGAAATATCGACATCACGAACAGCGTGACCTCGGTGCTGAACTCGGACTTTACCGCCGGCAACAACATGACGCTGACCAATGTCGCTTTCCTCACGAGCGGCGGACCGGCGCAGTCGGTGAATCTTTCCGCAGGAAATCTGATGTCGCTCACCAATGTCGCGCTCCAAGCGCAAAGCGTGGCGCTGGATGCGCGCACGGTGACGCTCACCAATGTGGCCTTTCCCGCGCTCTCGAATGTGACGCTCCGCTCAGAAACAGGGCTGCTCGCGACGCAGCCAAACACCGGCCGGCCCGTCGAAGTCGGCAAAGTGAACTTCATCCAAAACGTGACCTACGGCGGCTCGCCCGCGCAGAACGCCGTGGGCTCGGGCATCTCCATTTCCAAGAAATAAACCGGTCTGACTTCCACTGATATGCGCACCATCGCCCTTCTCCTTCTCGCCGCTGCGACCGCCAACGCAGCCAGCCCCATCGACTCCGCCGTGAACACCGCGCAAGGCGCCGGCAATCAAGGCCAGCTCAAAGCCTATTCTCGCGGCAGCGCCGTGGATGGCGAGGCGGTCCCTGAACTTTACCCCGGAGAAAATCGCGATGTCGGCCCGCAGATGCTCATCATGCAGCAGATACGGAAAGTGTATTTCGAGGGCGGGTTGGATTTGCAGTATTACTACACGTCGAATGCGCTGCTGACGGAGAAGGGGAACACGGATACGGGCGTGCTGCTTTCGACCGCGTACTTCGGGCTCGCGCCTTCGCCGTTCGATCTGTGGGGCGGCAAATTTCAGTGGCGCGCGGGTTACAAACAGCAGGCCTACAACTACGGTTTGGACAAGACCACAAACCAGCTCAACAACTTCGATTTCACCGTCGGCACCGTCTATCTGAATGGACGCTTCACTTTCGCCGAAAAATGGACCGCGTCGCTCGGGCTGGACTACAACCGGTTCCAGAGCTTCGAGTCAAACTTCGACGAATTTTACACCGAAGCCGTGCCGCAGTGGGGAATCGAGCGGCTGTTTGAGATCAATGAAAAGACCTACGTTTCGATGGGCTATTTCGGCGCGTATCACCTCACCCATACCGATCCGCTGCCGACGACGAACATCAATGACCGGCTCGATTCGGTGTTCCTCGCCACGGCTGTGCATCAGCTTTGTGAAAAGGTGATCGTCCAGCCGTTCTACCGCTTCCAGCACGCACACTACACCGAGAACAGCGACCGCAACGATGTCATCAACACATTCGGCGTGGCGCTCGCCTACCTGATCAATGACTGGTCGTCCGTCCGGGTTTTCACCAGCTACGAAGTGCGCGACTCAACTGATCCGTCGATCCCCGATTACCACAAGTGGGACACAGGCGGCGGGGTGTCGGTTTCGATCCGGTTTTAGCCGCGGGTGGTCGGGGATTTGGAAAAAAGTGGCTGAAAGAACGCTGCCGGAAGAAATCTGGTAGTCAGTCCAAAGGGTGTTCGTTATGTTCCCGCACTCTTTTCCGCCATGAAAAATGCCCGCCTCCAGTTCCCCGGCTCACTCGCACTCGCCGCCGCTTTCGCGCTCGGGATGCCCGGTGCAGCCACGCTCAATGCGCAGTTGCCGGCGGCACCGCCGCCGGGCCGCGATCAACTCGCATTCCAGCAAGGGCAGCAGCTTTACAATGCGGAAAAATACCCGGAGGCGATCAAAATTTTCGACGCGATCCAAAAGGACTTCCCGACTTCGCCATACATCCCCGGGGCAAATCTCCAGTTGGGGCTTTGCTACTTCTTCACCGGTGATTTCGACCAAGGCATCGCGGCACTCCGAAAGAATCTGAACAACAAAAACATTCTGCCAGAGATCCTGGAAGACTCTTACGGGCTCGTGCCGCAACTGCTCTCGGCGAAGGCGCAGAAGATGAATCCGAACGACGGCAGCAGGAAGCCGACGCTTGAGGCCGCCGTAAAGGAGTTCGATGTTTTCCTCCAAAAATATCCGCAGAGCCCGGAGGCGGAGCAGGCAAATCTTGGCAAGGCGCGCGCGCTTTACGGTCTCGAAAAATTCGTTGAGGCGACGGAACCGCTCCGCTCGAATATCCAGAAATTTCCGACCAGCGAATCCATCCTGGACAACCAATTCATGCTGGCGCTGATCCTCGATACGCAGGCTCGCGAAACGATCCGCAAGGCCACTGCGCCGGGTGAGGATAAGACGGCATTCACCGCGTACGATGAAGCCGAGAAACTACTGCGCGACATCGTGATGAAGCGCACCGATCTCGCGATGATGAACGACGCGCAATTCCAGCTCGGGGAAATGCTCGCCGCGCGCGGATCCTCGACGACACCGGACAAACGCGATGCAATTTTCTACCGGGCGCTCGATGCGTATCGGAACACGTATCCGATTGAAACCGTGGTGCAGGCGCAGAACTTTCGCATCAAGGGCATCCAGCAACGGCTGGTCGATGCCGGCAAGAAAAGTGATGTGGCGGGCGTCCGGCGCTTCCAGGCGATGCTCCCGCGTGAGCAGGCGAAGCTCGGCGAAATCACGGGGCGCCCGGACCAAACGCTGGCGGCAAAGATCAAGAGCGCGCAGATCTACCTCGAGTTGCACAAGGAAAAGGAGCGCGAGCGCATGGACGAGGCGCGGGTGCTTTATCGGTTCGTCGAGCAATTCACCAAGGATCCCGAGCAGCAGAAGCAAATCCTCTACGGAGTGACGCTCACCTACGCCGGTCAGCATCTCCCGAAAGAAGCCGAGGAGCAGTTCGCAAAATGGACGGGTGCCTTCAAGAATGACCCGATGGGCGAAAATCTGCCGCTCCTCATGGGTTCGATGTACCTCGATCCCGACCCGAAGGTGAACGACCCGAAAAAGGCGATTGCCTATTTTGACAGGCAGGCGGCGGATTTTCCGAAAAGCAACTTCACCGGACAGGCCACGATGCAGGCGGCGCTCGCGCGCATTCAGCTCAAGGAATACGATTCCGCCACGGCGAAGCTGAAGGAATTCCTCGATGCGAAACCCGACAAGGAGCAGGCAGTGGTGGCGGAGTTTGGCCTGGCGACGATTTACAAGGACACGGGCGAGCGCGACAAAGCCGTCGAAACATTCCGGGCGGTGCTCGCCAAATATCCGGGCACGGAGCAGGCGGAACAATCGGCGTTTTGGATCGGGCAGATGTTGCTGGGCAAGGGCGACGGCAAGGGCGCGATTGCGGAGTTGAAAGGATTCCTCGCAAAGTTTCCAAGCAGCGAACTCGTGCCCGCGGCGATGCTTTCGCTCGGCCAGGCGTTGCGCGATTCCGGCCAGGTGGACGCGGCGCTGCAGAACTGGAAAGAGGTCGGCGAAAAGCATTCCGCTTCCGATGCCGCGCCCGCGAGCTACTTCCTGCGCGCGACCACGCTGCAAAATGCGCTGAAGTACGATGACATGAAGGCGGTGATGAAAGATTTCGTCACGAAGTACCCGGACAGCGACCGCGTTTTTTCGGCGTACGATTACGTGGCGCAAGTGCTGAACCTTCAGGAAAAAAAGCCGGAGGAGGCGATCAAACATTACGAGGAATTCATCGCCAAATACCGGGATGGAAAAGACGCCCCGGCGGCGATCCTCAAGGTGAGCGACATTTGGAAAAAGATGGCGGAAGCGATGGGTCGCTATGTGGCGATCCCACCGGCGCAGCTTGAGAACTGGCGGAAGTATTGCGACAAGAGCGTGGAGGCATCGGAGACGATCCTGAACAAATACACCGAGAGCGCGGAGGTCGCCGGTGCATTGCAAAATCTGCGCAAGGTGCAGGAGGGATTCGTGGCCGCGCGTCTCAAGGCGGATACAAACGTGGAGAAATACTTCAATGAACTCGCGGCAAGATTTTCCGCGAAACCCACCATCGCGAACAAGATCAAATTCACGCTCGCCGGCTACTACGCGGAGAAGGACAAGGCGAAGGCTTTGACGATGATGAAGGAAGCGTTCGATCCGAACCTCGTGTACGCTTGGGCCGACCTCGAGACGAACGCGGAGGCATTGATCGAGCAGAAGCAGTATGACGAAGCGGACAAGATCGTGGCGAAGATCGAGAAAGACTTCGCGCTGCCAAAAAATGCGGACATCACCAAGCAATCGCGGAGCGCGCTCGAGCCCGTCGCGTCCGCCCTTTTCCTAAAGGCGAAGGTGCTCCAGAACCGCGGGAAGAATGCGGAAGCGGCATCGCTCTTCAGCCAGCTCAAACAGCAATACCCGTGGTCGCCAAAACTGCTCGAAGCCGATCTCGGCATCGGCATCGACCTCTTTCAGCAGAAAAAATACGACGACGCCACATCCCGTCTCAGCCCCGTGGCGCGCGCCACCTCCGGCCCGGTCGAAATTCGCGCGAAAGCGATGATGACGCTCGGGGAAATCTCCGAGGCCGAGGGCGACATCGACACTGCGATCAACAACTACATCAAGGTTTCGATGATGTTCGAGGGCCTGCCCGAGTTCGCTGCGGACGGACTCTGGCGCGGCGCACAACTTCAGGAAAAAAAGGCAAGCGGCGAACTGAAGCAGGTCCAGAAAGCCACGCCTGCGCCGGAAAAGAAAACCGAAGCAGAGAAGGCACCCGAGAAAAAAGCCGCAAAATAGAGAGCCACGGATTCATGCTGAAAACCCTCCTCAATTTCACGTTCATCGCGCTTTTGGCGGTCGGCTGTTCAAAAAAGAAAAAGGCCGTCCTCCCGCCTGGCGAACTCACCGAAGCTCAGAAAACCGAGCTGCGAACCAAGGCTCTCGCGAACTACAAGAAGCTCGCGGAAAAATATCCCGATTCCCCGCACGCCGAGAAAGCGAAGGAGCGGGCGCAGGCGCTCAGCGCTGCGCAGGGCTCCAAGAAGTGAAGCGGGCGGAACGCGCCGCCGCGGTCGTGGATGCGCTCCGCCAAGTGTATCCCGACGCGCATTGCGAACTGGATTTCGCGGACCCGCTCCAGCTCCTCGTCGCGACGATTCTCTCCGCGCAATGCACCGACAAGCGCGTGAACATGGTGACGAAGGAACTCTTCCGCGTCTGCCGCACCGCGCGCGATTACGCGGAGATTGATCCCGCGAAATTGGAACAGCTCGTCCAGTCCACCGGCTTTTTCCGCGCGAAGGCAAAAAACATCCGCGCCTGCTGCGCCGCGCTCGTCGCAAATCACGGCGGCAACGTTCCCAAAACCATGGGTGAACTCACCGCGCTCGCTGGTGTCGGAAGGAAGACGGCGAATGTCGTCCTCGGAAATGCCTTCGGCATGGAGGAAGGCGTGGTCGTGGACACACATGTGCAGCGGCTCTCGACGCGGCTCGGTCTCACGAAGCAGAAGACGCCCGAAAAGATCGAACGCGACCTGATGAAGATGGTGCCGCGCAATTGCTGGACGCTCTTCAGCCACTGGCTGATCTGGCACGGCCGCCGCCGCTGCGTCGCGCGCAAACCCGACTGCCCCCGCTGCGAAATCCGCGCGCTCTGCCCGAGCGCCCGCGCGTAGGAGAGAAAAAAAACGCGCAATCGCGATGACAACCTTTTGTTGCATATGCAACAAAAGGTTGCCCACAGCTTTGGCCGGTGCGGCGGGATTTGCGGGCGGAAAGCGCGGGCGGTGCCTGGCTGCGATCCCGATCGAAGGCGGTTTGGTGCGGACGCTTGACGCCGCACCCGAGCCGTCTCGTTCACAATTCAGCGTGCGGCGCGCGGCTGCGTCCGTCATCGTTTCGGTGATGACCGAACCCGAATTGCCACCGCCCCGGATGAAAATCGCCGTTCTAAATCCGAAGGGTCGCGACATCGACCAGCCGTTTCCCGATGGCGCGGGCGCGCCGACGGATGCGCTCCATCCGCCCGTGAATTTTCATGCGTTCGCGGCTTGCAGCGGCGGCGGCTTTTATCGCGATGACCGCTCGATCCCAGCAGAAATCAAATCCGTGCTGCTGCTGCTCCGCCACGACCTGAAGGCAAGCCGCCAGGCGCTTCTGGAGCTGCGCCGTGCGAAGAAAGCGGTGATCGTTTCCTTCAAGGAAGCGGGCGCATTTCAAATCGCGGCGCTGCTCGCGAAGCCTGATAAACTCACGCTTTTCCGCGAAATCTGTCAGCGCGCCGACGCGGCGCTGGCGACGACGCCGGATGCGCAGCTGCTTTACCGGCACGCGGGCGCGCGCGAAGTGGAGTTCATTCCGACGCCGTATCCGGTGGAGGATGCGCGTTGGGAATTCGGAACGCCGCTGGAGGAGCGTCGCGGGATTTTCGTCGGCACGCGCGAGTTTTCCACGCCGTCGCGAAATCACCTCGCAGCCTTGCTCGCGATCAAGCCGATGGCGGAGTCGATGCTGGAGCCAGTCACGGTTTTCAATGGCGACGGCTGGCGCGGACGACGGCTGATCGCGCGCCTCGGATTCACGGAGGGACATCTGCGCGTGATCGAAAAACGGCTGCCGTATCCCGCGTATCTGCGGCTGCTGGCAAAACACAAAATCGTCTGGCAGCTCGACGCGAGCGCGGTGCCGGGTCAGGTCGCTGGCGATGCGCTGCTGTGCCGCGTGCCGTGCGTGGGTGGGAATGGCACAACGGAGCGCCTCGTCTTTCCCGAACTCTGCGGACACGGGCGCGGTACGGAGGAGCTTTTCGACATCGCGGCGCGCTTGCTGGAACATCCGCACGATTGCGCGGCGGTGATCGAGCGGGCATTCGCACTCGCGCGCGAGCGGTTGTCATTCGCGATCGTCGCGAAGCAGCTCGCGACTTTTTTTTCGCGTTGCCAAAAATGAAACTGCTCGCGTTTCTCCCGCCATGGATCGCCCGCGCGGCGGCGGTGTTGCTGCTGCTCGGCCTGCTGGTGCGCGTGAGCGGACTGCGCGACCGGGTCGTGGTGCCCGGCGTGATTTTTTACGCAACGCCGTGGCCGGTGCTCGCCGCGCTGGCCTTTGCGCTGGCCTGCTACGCGCTCGGGCGGCGGCGGCGCGCGCGGGGGCTGATCCTCGCGCTGGTCCTCGCGGGGAGCGCGGCGATGTGGACGCGCCAGAGTTTTGCGCGTGCGCAACCGCAGGGCGGAGAGATCGCGTTGCGGCTCGTTTTCTGGAACGCGGCGCGACCGGAAGCGCGGCGCGCGCAAAGCGTGGCGTATCTCAAATCTTTCAAGGCGGACATCGTCGCCGTCGCGGAATCGAATGTTTACCAGGACGAGATGCCCGTGGAATGGCGCGATGGATTTGCGGGGCGCTCGATCATCCAGCGACAGGGATTTTTGCTCATCACGCCGGAGCCACCGGTCTCGATCGAGATCGGACGCCTCGCGGATCGCGGCGACTATTTGCTCGCGCGCTGCCTCGTGCGAGAGCGTTCGGTGACGCTGCTGCTGGTCGATTTTGAAACACGCATCACCTCGTCGCGAGCCGCGCCATTTTCACGGCTGAACGAAATCATCGCACGGCATCGCGACGAGCCGCTGGTGATCGTGGGCGATTTCAACACGCCGCGGGAGTCGGTCCATTTCGACGGCTGGCGGCGCAATTTCCGCGAAGCATTCGATAGCGCGGGGCGCGGCTTCGCCGAAACGTGGCCGACGTTTTTGCCGGCGCTTCGCATCGACCAATGCTGGCTCGGCCCGCGCTGGCGGGCAGTGCATGCGGAACTCGGCTGGTCGCTGCTCTCCGACCACCGCGCGATCGTTGCGGACCTGACGCCGGGCGGTTAGCGCCGACGCACATCTGCCACTCGCCCGCGGCTGAACCGCACTGCTGGCTACCGCGGAACGCCGCACGCGATCACGAACCACGCGGGATTCAAATGGGCCAGCGGCTCTTTCAGCTTTTCGATCTCGTCCGCGGGTCCGTGGAATTCGAGCCGCGTGAGGTCGGCGATTTTCAGCGCCTCCGCGAGCAACTGCCCGACATTCTCCAAATGGGCAAGCACGCCCGCCGCGCCGATGTAACCTTCGCGGCAAAAGATTTCATCACCATTCACCGTGAACTCGTAATACAGATGCAGCGGCTCGTTTTTCGTCTTCTCCACAAAGTCGGGCATCGCAGCCTTGAATGCGTCGAGTTTGCCGGGATGGGCTTTGAAGTAGGGGTGAATGCTGACGACGTTCGCAGGAAGGCTCATGGTGCCGGGAGGGTGCCTGGCGGCTCCACGGCGGGCAAGCGCCGACGAGCGCGGCGGCGAATTCACCTTCCACCGATAGAACCTTTGCGAACGACTTCTCCGAAGATCGTGGAGATCGGCTACTCGGAGTTTTCCGTGAACGATGCGGCGATCCCGCGCGCCTGCTTCGGCGGGCGGTTAGAAAAGGGTGATTTTCGCGCGGGCGAAGTAGCGGGCGGCGCTGGTGTTGGTGGGACAGCGCCAGACTTCGGTGACGGTGCCATCGCCGTGGTCGGTGCTGCTGACGAAGACTCCGGTGGTATCCCATGAGCCGGGATCGAGAGAGAGGGACCACTCCAGAGTGACGGCAGCGCCGTCGGCACCGAGGGGGCGGCGCAGGGTGATGGTGAGGAAGGTGTAAGATGTGCCGCTGACGCTGTGGGTGGCGAGGGAGGCGGAGGGAAGCCTGCCGCGGTCGTTGGTGGTGTTCGAGCCGCCGAGGGCGTATTCGACGGAGTTGAAGAGGCCGTCGAGGTCGTCGTCGGCGAGCGGGTCGCTCGCGGCGTTGGCGGCGGCCCATTCGGCGTAGGTTTGCCGGTCGGCTCCGCTGGGCGATCCGCCTGCGACGTAGCTCGCGCGCCAGCTCGCGGCGACGGTGTGATTGGGGCGCGTCTCGGGCGTGCGGAGGACGAGCGAGTAGCCGCCGAGGTCGGCTGGCGCGGGCCACGGCAGGTCGTCGTCGTAGATGAAATTTTGAATCGCCGCGCCTGCGCCGTAGCTGAGTTTTATTTCCTCGCCGTTGTTGCTGAGACTGTCGGCAGCATCCCACTGGCCGGCGATGGGTTTGCCTGGGCCGTGACGCGAGGTGAAGGCGGCGGTGTTTTTCACCACGAGCACGCGCGCGCCGGGGGCGAGGCTCGTGATCGCGCTTCCGGCGAAATCGAAATCCACGCCTTTCGTGAAGCGCACGTTCGCGAGGCTGAGCGTGAGCGACGGGGAGATGTTCACGAGTTCGATGTATTCGTAATCGTTCTCCGCGTAAGGCACAGCGGGCGTCGCGGGATGATACATCAGTTCATTCACCATGATATTGTCTTTGAGCGTTTGGATGTAGTTCGACGTGCCAGCCGTGAATTGCAGCGGCGCGCTCCAGTGGCCGAAGCGGCCTGTGCTGTCGCGATGCCGGACGCGCGCGCAATACGTGTGGCCGACGCGGAGCACCGTGCCGGGGATGCTGATGCCTGCATTGAAAGTGAGGATCGGGCCGCTGTCGAAAACAGGCACGGCTTCGTAGATGCGCTCCTCGGTCGGGTCGTACGCGGGCGCAGTCGCGTCGGTGATTTCGCCGATGCGCCATTGGATCGCGTTGAACGTCCCCACGCCTTGCGGATCGGTGAACGCGCTGCTCGTGAAGCCGACCGCATCGATCGGAAATCCCGCGGTGCCGCTGTAGGCAATGGTCGGCGTGGCGGGAAGCTGGCCCGCGTCCACGGTGTCGGTGAGCGAGTCGAGATACGCCGCGCGTCCGCCCACGCCAACGGCGGGATCGCCATTGCCAGCGGTGTCCGTCCAGCCCGTGAAGCAGAACGCTTTCATGTCCGTGACCTTTGCGGCGACGCCGCCCGCGTACACGGCTTGCGCGCCGGGGCTCGGCCAGCGCGCGGTGTCGGCGGGCGCGAAGGCGGTGATCTTCGCCGCGGCGTCGTCGATGATGTCATCGACGGGGCCGCGCGCACCGTCGCGGTACCACGAGAGATCGCGCAGCTCGCGGATGATGTTGCGGTGCTCGATTTGCATTGGGACGCGGCTCGGTTTCACGCCGGTCCACGTCGGCGAATCGGTCACGTCGTTGTGGTTGTAGAGCGCGTTGTGGATGAAGTCCCAACCGCTGTTCCAATTCGGCCCGAAGCTCGCATCCCAGTCGTACGGCATCTGCACGAGCTGCCCGAGATTGTTCGTGTTCACCATCGGCGCGAACCACCAGATGAGATTTTTCACGCGATGCCGTCCCGTCGGCTCGGTGAAAATATCATAGTGCCGGATGGCCTCCTTCACCGCGTCGAAGCGGTACCACTGCGGCATGTTCATGTAACGCTCGAGGTCGCTCTGCGAGGCGCACTGGTGCAGGTTGTAGCGGATGTTGTCGAAGTCCTCGCCGAAATCCACCGCGCCCGGCGCCTGATAGCGCGCGTCCATTTCGGCGTTCTGCGTCCAGTCGGACATTTTGTAAAAATTGCCGAGCGGCAGATTGCGCGAGCGTAAATAATTTTTGCCCTCGGGCAATTCGAGTGCCTGGAACATTCCCCAGAAATCGCCGAGCGAAGCGTGGCTCTCGTCCGTGTTTTGCACGACGCGGAACTGCACCCAATGGCTGTCCGGCATCGGCGTGCCCTGCTGTTGCCAGAGTTTGCTGCCGACTTCGTACGGGATGCCGTAGTCGTAGTAGCCTTTGTTCCCGAACATTTTGTTGAAGAGCATCGACTCCCAAGGGCGTCCGTATTTCCGCCCGGCCTCGTCCGACGCATCGAGCGACGTGCCCTTCGCGAAGTTGAAGCGGAAATGCCGCTTGCCGCTGCCGAGGTAGCGCGAATTCCCACCGCGCAGCCGCACGCGCACATGGTCGAGCACCTGGTGGCCGACGACGAGCGTGCCGGTGAAATTTTCGTAGCGGCGCGCGAGCAGCGCGTTGAGCGCGGCGGTGTTCGCGAATTGATCCGCGCCGTTGTAGGCCATGAGTTGCGTCATGTCGGCGGGGCGCGTGATCCATTGGTAAATGGGCAGCGTGTTGAGCGTGGCGGGCGCGAAGACTTGCGAGCCGGCGGTGTAAATCGGGATGCGGTTGAAGACGAAGAAGGCGTAATTTTTTCGCGGGTCGTCTGCAGCGGGAACGGTGACGCTCGCGCCGCCGAGGTCCGCCGCGACGATGCGGTAGCGCACGAGCGCGCGGTGCGCCTGCGCGGGAATGCGCGCGGTGAAAACGCCGTCGCCGGGCGTGTCGCCGGAGATGCTGCCGTCATCGACCATCGCGACGGTCGTCCAGCCGGTGCTCTCGAAAGCGGCATTCGCGGGCGGGTCTTGCAGCGGGTTTGCGAGGAGCACCGCATTGGTGAGCGGCAGCGTGGATGGGATGTATGCGCCGGGCGCGTTGACCTGGTAGCGGAGTTGCACGCTGCCGACGCCCTGCGGATCGGTGACGCGCGCGGAGACGACGATCGCCTCCCACGGCTTCGGCGCTTTTGGCAAATGATCCACGTCGCGCACGGCGGGCGGCGGCGTCACGGTGAAGACGGAATTTTGCGCGCCGGGCGTGCCGAGAATGTCGGGCGAACTGCCGAGCGAGGCGTCCACGCAGAAATCGAAAAGGTTGTAAGTGTTGAGGTCGTCCTGCCCGGCGCGAATGAAGGGCAGCTTTGCGAAACCGTGCACGCAAATGATGTTCGTGCCCGGCGTGAGCAGCGCGCCGGCATTCAGCAGGACCGTCTCGCTCCACGGATCGTTGCCCTCCTCGTAGTACGCGTTGTTGTTGAAAGTGGGATCGGTCGGCGCGCTGGGATTGAAGCCGAAGCGCGCGACTTCCACGCCGTTGATCCAGACGATCGCGGCGTCGTTGTGCATCACGCGCAGCAGCACGGAGCGCGGGATCGCGCTGGAGACGGTGCAGGTTTTGCGCAGAAAAACGGAGCGGTAGCTCGCGGTGAAATTCGTGCCCGATCCGGCATTGCTGCTCACGTAGGTCGCCATGTCGGTGAGCTGCGTGGCGAGCGTCACGCCCGTCTCGGCGAGCGTGGCGAGCGGGTTGTTGTTGTTGAGTTTGAAAAGGCCGATCGGCAGCGCGCCGGTGAGCCACGTCGCGTCTTCGGTAAAGGCCGCCGCGCGCCATGCGGTGATCGGCGAAGACGCCTCGCTCGTGCCTTTGCGATAGCGCCAGCCCGCGCTGCCCGCGGCGACGTACGTGGTCGCCGTCTGCGTCACCGTGCTCGCGCGCCAGCTTCCGCCGAGATTGTTTTCGAGCGCGGGATTCAGCAGTTCGAGCGTCGGCCCGTCGCCGTTCGGCGGCGAAGGCCACGGCGCGGTGTTGCCGAAGATCACCTTGTCCACGGTCGAGCCCAGCGCGTCGCGCAATTCGATTTCATCGCCGTCGCTGCTGAGCCCGCCGGTCCACGGCCCGAGCGCGGTGACACCGTAGAGCGCCTGAATCGTCACGGGATTTTCCGCGATCACGAGGTAGCCGCCCGCCGTAAAAACGGTGCCCGCCGGGAAAATAAAATCGACCGCTTTCGCGAGCCGCCAGTTCGACACATCGACGTCCGCGCCGGTCGGGTTGTGGAGTTCGATGAACTCGGAAAGCTGCGTGTTTCGCGCGGCGTTGTAGTTGATCTCGTTGATCTTCACATGCAGCGGCCGCGCCGCGACGGAGCGCGTGAGGATTTGCTCGACCGCATTTCCCGAAGAGTCCGTGACGCGAATGCGAATCGAGATCGTCTGATTCAGGTCGCCCGAAAAACTGTGCGACGAGATGAGTTGGTTTCCGACGATGGAAAAAATCCGTTGTTCGTGTCCCCCGCCCCGTTCACCAAAACGAAGGTGAAAGTGTCATCGGGATTCCCGTCCGCCGCATTCAAAATCCCCGCGAACGAGCCGCCGAGCAGATCGGTGTAAAGCGACGCCTCGCTCAGCGCGATGGACGAGGGCGGGACCGCCGGCGGATTAACCACGATGCTCACGGTCGCGATGTTCGAGTCGATGCCGCTGTTCGCTTTGTAGGTAAAGGAATCCGGGCCGCTGTATCCCGCGGCAGGCGTGTAGGTGAGACTCGGCGCGGTGCCGCTGAGCGTGCCGTGCAGCGGTGGCGCGATGATGGAATACACGAGCAGCGCCGCCGGATTGTAGTCGTAGGAAACGAGCGTGATTGGCGTCGCCGTTTGGTAGCGCGCGACGACGCTGAGATTTTCCGCAGTGGGCGAACTCGGGATGACCGTGATCGCGACCAGCGCCGTCCGCGTCACCGCGCCGGCAAGGACGGTGAGGGTGTAGGTCGTCGAGGTCGTGGGCGAGACGGTGACGTAACCCGAAGTCCCCGCGACCGCGCCGACGCCCTGATTGATGCTCGCGGTGAAAGTGCCCGCCGAGGGATTCGCGAGCAGATAGGAAAGCCGCGCGCTTTGCCCCTCGTAAATCGTGGTCGCGGGAAACGCGGTGAACGACTCGATGCGCACGACGGGCACGGTGTCCGGCCCCGCCGCGATCGTGTCCGCGATGCCCGCCGCGCCGAGCGGGCCATCCCAGATGCGGAATTCGTTGTAACTCGCGTTCGTGCTCGCATCGCCCGACCAGTTCGAGCGGCCCAGCCAGTTATTTACAAAGACCAAGTCCTGCGGGCGGAAGGTCGTATTCAGGAACCCGACCAGCGTGCCATTCTTGAAACAACTCAGCCGCGGCGAGCCGCTGTTGCCGACGGGATCATAGACGCACGCGAAATGAAACTCCGTCCCGTAGCTGACGGCATCCCCCACGATGCTCTGCTGCTCGACGTTATTGTCTTTCATCGCGATGACCCGCTGAGTCGCCGTGCCGCCGTTTTGCGCGCTGAGCATGATGTACTCCGTGCCGGAAAAACTTCCGCCGGGCGCGTTCTGCTCACCGACGCTGTTCGTCCCAAAATCGAAATAGCGCGACCACGTCTGCGCGCCCTGCAAAGTCATCCAGCCCTCGAAAGTAAATTTCGTCAGCCCGGACATCATGTTATTCGGCAGGTCGATGTAAGGCGCGGTGGTGGAGCCGCCGCCGGGCAGCCGCACGCGGTCGGGCGTGGTCGCGCCGCCCGCGGCATTCGTGCGCGTCCAGTTCGTGCCGGATGTGGCGTTGATGAGCGTGCCGTTCGTGCCACCCACAGAATCCGTCGCCACCGTGCCGCTCGCCTCATTGAAACTCCACCGATGCGTGAGCGCCGCGGGCACCGCTGGCGTCGCCGTGGCCTGCGCGGTCGTGCTGCTCGTCGTGTCGGTCAAAGTGTAAGTCGTCAGCGCCGTCGGGATCACTTTCACCGAACCCGTTGCCCCGCTCACCGCGCCGACGCCCTGGTTGATCGAGATGACATCGCCCGCCGTCACGGACCACGCGAGCGTCACCTCCTGCCCAGGCAGAAAAGTCGTCGGGCTGGCAGTGAACGAGAGGATTCCCGCCGACACGGGGGAAAGGATGAGCAGCCATGCGAAGAGCCAGCGAAGCGAGCAGTGGGTGGCTGTTCCGAGAAGGGCGGTGCTTGGAAATCGCAGCTGAGGTGAAAATGAAACGCCGGGTATGATGTGAGATCGGGGGGAGCGGGTGGGCTCGGGGAAAATCCACTGCGGCGTAGGGTGCGCAATGAGATATGGCGTCTTTGCACTTGGATTTTGCGCACGGCGGGAGGCCGATCCGATTTCCGCCGCGGGCAAATGATCCGAAAAGTGCGGTGCGGTGGGTGGCGTTGTGTGCTCTGGCGAATCTCGCTTTTTTTCGCTTGCCGGGCTCGCACACCAACCGCCTCCGCCAATCCGATTCCAGTCGTTTCCGTGGGCTGACGGTGTTGTGACAGGGCGTTCAGAACCCGGATCACCGCTGGCCAATTTCCAAGAAATGCTCATAGCGTGGGGTTGCCAAAAGTTGGCTTTTCTCGCCATGAAAATTCCCCGCTCCTTCGCAGTCGCTGCGGCGGCCATCCTTTCAGCGGTCGCACCCATCGCCAGCGCGCAGACCTATCAAGTTACTGACATAGGTTCACTCACTGGCGCGACCGGATGTGCCACGGCGATCCATGACAATGGCATGATCGCGGGCTGCCCTCAGCCCACCTCGACTGCCGCGCGGACCGCTACACTCACAAAACAACTAGTACACCACATCCCATGAAAACCTCGAACTTACTCCACGCGACCGGGCTGGTCCGTCGGCTCGGCGCTCTCATTATCTTTGCGGCCTTGATTGGCTCCGGCGTCCGCGCCGGCGCGCAAGGTTCGTTGCTTTGGTATTCCGGCCCGGGTCTGCCTTCGCCGCGCGCCGAGGCTGTAGCAGTGCTCGCGCCGGGCGGCTCGGTGCTGCTGATGGGTGGGGTGAGCCCATCCGGTGCGACCATCGTGCCGAAGCTGCTCGACGGAGCCACGAGCTGGGTTCCCGGTCACCCGATCGACAGCACGCGCATCGGGCTCGGCGCGGTGCGCTTTGGTGTGAGCGGCATTCTGGTCTTCGGCGGTCGCAACGGGAACACGCCAACCGATGAGGCGCTGCTCTACGACTACTACTACGGCGACAGCCAGGACGCGGAGAAGATGTCCACGCCGCGGCAAAAATTCGCGTATGCAGCGGATGGATCGGACCGGTGTTATGCGTTCGGTGGTCTGGGAGAATCCGACCAGGTGTTATCCAGTGCGGAGCGTTACGACTGGGTGCAGGATGCGTGGTCGGCCATCGCCGCGCTGCCGGCTGCGCGCTACGGGGCCACGGCCGTGAGCGTGGACGGGACGCACATTTATCTTTTCGGCGGCGCGACTTCGACTGCGGTGCAGGCCACGGCCTGGCGCTACGTCGTCGCTTCCAATTCCTGGCAGACGCTCGCGCCGATGCCGGTGGCAGTGCGCCAAGCCGTGGCCGTCCTCGTCCAGAACCGCATCTACGTGACCGGCGGCGTCGCTGCGTCTGGCGCGGTGGCCACGGTGCAGGTGTATGACTTGACGACGGGCCTGTGGTCGCTGGACACACCGCTGCCCGCCGCGCGGTATGCGCATGGCGCGATCTATACTGCCGGGGGAAAAATGCTGGTCTCTGGTGGCTACGACGCGGCCGGCGTCGCCTCGGCGTCCGACTTTCAGACCCAGCAACTGAACATCCCCGAGACCGCGCCGATCTTTGACACCGTGCCGGTGACTGTAGGTTCGCTCGACCGCCCGTATGGTTACCTCGCCGGAGCGCTGGGAAATCCTGCACCCACGTTCTCGCTCGTCACGGGTCCGGCGGGCATGACCATCGCTCCGGCCACTGGTTCCATCGGCTGGCAGCCAGTCGCGGGACAAGTCGGCGTACATCCGGTGACGGTCCGCGCGACGAACCGCATCGGCTTCGTCAATCAGAGCTTCAACATCACCGTGGTAAGCGACACCATCGCGCCGAAGGCACCCACCGAGGTCCACGTGGAGGATGTCACTGCGACTTCCGTGACACTCTCGTGGAGCGGAGCGACGGATGCGACGGGCATTCATCACTACGCGGTCTATCGTCAATACCGCTGCGGGTTCCGGGGCATCCAGCGGTGCTATGGTATAGTGCAGAATAACATTTCCGGCACGACGACCACTATCACCGGCCTCCCGCCGCTGACCTCCTATCTGTATACCGTCCGAGCCTTCGATGCCTCCGGCCATTCATCGCCCAATTCGCCACTGGTCTCGTTTAAGACACTCTCGCCGCCCGTGTCCTTCCGCTACACTGGTGCGACCAGTCTGCCCGCAAACTTCCCGCTACAGCTTCAGTTTTTCGCCAACGCGAATCCAGCAGCCATCTTCTCCATCCTCTCCGGTCCCGCGAGCCTCACCGTCGATCCGGTGACGGGTGTTGCGAGTTGGATGCCATCTCCCGCCGATGTCGGAGCGCATACGCTGGTGGTGCGCGCGACCAATACCGGCGGCACCGCAGACCTTTCCGTGAATCTCACCGTGCGCTCCGACGTGCCCGTGCTCTCCGTGCAGTATGTGCCGGGCGCGGGCGGATTGCGCGATGCCATCGCCGGCTCTGCGTGGACCGCGCAGGTGCTCGACGCCAGCCACACGACTTCCACTTATGAAATCGTCGCGGCTCCCCCGGGCATGACGATCAACGCAATCACCGGCCAGCTTTCGTGGGTGCCCACGCCGGACGACGCCGGTCTCCGCCCCGTGATGGTCCGCGCCACCAATGCCGCCGCCAGCAATGAGATCACCTTCGAGTTCTACGTGCATTTCACCGGGCCGGTTTTGAGTCTGCAAGTTACCGGCCTCACCGACCTTTATCCCACCGCCACATGGACTGCACCCATCGGAACCGGCACCGACCGAGTCGCCGGCTACACCGTCCTCGCCACCGCGCGTTATCGCTCCGGTCGAACCTACCGCACGCACCAGGTGAGTTATCAAACCGACGCTTCCACCCCGACCGTGACACTCGCCGGCCTGGTCTCCGGACGCACTTACACCTTGTATGTCAACGCCGTGGACGAAACCGACAATCGCGGCCTCACTAACCCACCTGGCTTAATCTTCATCCCGCGCCCCGGCCTGCCCGTCGTCGGCTGGACCATCGCCAATGCCAACGGCAGCCCCGGCGTCGTGGCCGGCTACCAAGCCGTGGTGCAATTCACCGAATCTAATCCCGCCTTTGGCCCAGCGACTTTCTCCATCGTCAGCGCCCCCGCCGGATTCGTGCTCAATCCCATCACTGGCGAAGGACGCTGGATGCCCTCCACCACGGATGTCGGCGCAATCCCTGTCACCATCCGCGTTACCAACCAAATCGGCCCGCGCGATGTCACCGTGAACATCCTCGTGAACTTCTCCGGACCCGTGCGCAATCCCATCGCCGCGCGCAATGGCGACAGCGCCGTCGCGAACTGGCAGCCGCCCCTCGACAACATTTTCCCAATCGCCAGCTACCGAGTGACGATGCACTGGCAAGTCGGTAGCCGCTCCTATTCGCGCGCGATGACTGCCACCGGCACCAGCCACGCCTTTGGCCTCGTGCCCACCGGTGCGGTCTGGCACAAAGGCGTCACCATCACCCCGCTCGACGCCACCGGCCGCGTCGGCGTCGCCAGCGCGCTCATCGCCTACAACAATGTGCTGCCCGCTGGCCTCCCGCCCGCCGATCCCGCATGGATTGAGCAAGTCACCATCGCCGCGGACGGGATTCCCGCCGTAGAAGTCCGTGGCCCCGTCGGTGCCATTGCCGAAGTGGAAGTCTCCAGCGATTTGCTGAACTGGGATCCGCTCGAAACCGTCACCATCGGCGACGATGGAGTCATGCTATGCCCCGACTCCGCGAGCCAGAATACGACGCAGAGTTTTTACCGCCTGAACATTCCGCAATAGATGAAATCCGCCGCTCCACAAATGCGCGCCCGGCTTGCCGGATGGCTGCTCGTGCTGGCTTATGCCTGCACGCTGCCATCGCTGCTGCCGGCAGCGTTTGCGGTACTGGCGCTGGTGGAAGGTTCGCACGGGATCGAGCTGCGGATCGGCGGTGAAGAGGTCGCTGTCGTGCTCACGCATCCCGGTGGTGCCGGGAAACCGCACGACGCGATTCATCATCATTGTCTCTTCGCGAAAATGCTCACGGCCTTCGCGGAGCCGCCGCGCAATGATAACCCGGATCATTTGCTGAAGTTCACCGGAGGCTCAGTTCGCAGTTTGGAAAAGCGGACGGTCGTGCCCGATGCGCCGCTGAGTTCCGATGCGGCGATGCCTGTGTATTTCATCGTCGCGGAGGTCGCGATTCCGCGTCCGAATTTCGCGTGCGCATGGCCCGAGGGCGCGCCGCCGCGACCGCCTGCGGAGCTGGTCGAGTTGGCGAGCACGCTGCTGCTCATTTGAGATAACGCCGCACGGCGAAGCCGAGGCGCGCGGTCACCAGACACGCGCGGGTTTCGCGGAAGCATGCATGGACAGACACGCCACAGCCGGGCCGTGCCTGCGTCCGTTCGCGCGGACGTTTTTTCCCCGGCGGAAATCTCAAATCCGATCACCCGCATGAAAACAAAACTTCTCACCACTCTCGCGCTCAGCGCGACGTTCGTCGCCGGCGCGCTCGCCGGCAATGGCCAGCCGACGCTCATCGGCTGGAACAATCTCGGGATGCATTGCATGGACGACGACTACTCCGTCTTCACCATCCTGCCGCCCTACAACACCGTGGATGCGCACCTCATCGACGCGCAGGGCAAGCTCGTGAAAACCTCGGCGGGCTGGTCGCTCACCTATGAGGCGGTCGCCGATCTCGATGGCTCGATCAACTCCACGTCCGCGGGAAAATCGAACTTCTGGGAATTCGCGCCCGCGGCGTATGGCGCGGCGTTGCCGATGGATGCAGGCGTCGCGGGCACCTGGATGCCTGGACTTTCCAACACGCCGCAACCGCTGACGTGGAGCGGTGCGTTCAATTGGTTCGAGGGCCTCGGCATTCCCATCACGCCGATCGACGACGCGGGCCGTGCCAATTCCTACCCGATGATGCGCCTCGTCGCGCGGAATGGCACGGGCGCCGTGGTCGCGCAGTCCAACATCGTGCTGCCCGTCTCCGGCGAGATGGATTGCCGCGCCTGCCACGGCTCGAACTCCGGCCCCGATGCGCAGCCCGCGGGCGGCTGGGTGAACGATCCCATCGCCAAACGCGACTACCGCCTCAACATCCTGCGCCTGCACGATGAGAAGCATCTCGGCGATCCAGTCTTCCAAAATGCGCTGGCGCTGGTCGGCTTCCGTGCGGACGGCCTCTTCAATACCGTGACGATCGCAAACACGCCGGTCCTTTGCGCGAAGTGCCACTCGTCCGAAGCGCTCGGCACCGCGAGCACGCCGGGCACCTCATCGCTCACCGCCGCGATGCACGCGAAGCACGCCACGGTCATCAATCCGACGAATGGCTTGATCCTGAATGACATCTCCAATCGCAGTGCCTGCTACCAATGCCATCCCGGCTCGACCACACGCTGTCTGCGCGGTGCGATGGGCGCGGCGGTCGCGACGGATGGTTCGCTGGCGATGCAATGCCAGAGCTGCCACGGCACGATGAGCGATGTCGGTGCGCCGACGCGCACCGGCTGGCTCGACGAGCCCAACTGCCAGAACTGTCACACCGGCAGCGCCACGCAAAACAACGGACAAATCCGCTACACCAGCGCCTTCGATGCGCCCGGCCATTTGCGCCAGGCCGTCAGCCCACTCTTCGCGACGAATCCCGACACGCCACTCCCCGGCAAGTCGCTCTACCGCTTTTCCAAAGGCCACGGCGGCCTGCAATGCAGCGCGTGCCATGGCTCGACACACGCCGAATTCCCCGCCGCGCATCGCAACGACAACGTGCAAAGCGCGCAGGCCCAGGGCCACATCGGCGTGCTGGCGGAATGCACCGCGTGCCACGCCACGATGCCCGCGGCCAACGCGACCAATGCCACCAAGGGTCCGCATGGCATGCACCCGCTCGGCAATAGTTGGGCGAAGAATCACCCCGACATCGCGGAGTCGGTTGGCGTCGCGCAGTGCCGCGTCTGTCATGGCACGAATGATCGCGGGACCGTGCTGTCGCGCGCTTCCGCCAACCGGACCGTCACCACGGATAAGTTTGGCGCGAAGGCATTCTGGCGCGGCCAGGAGATCGGCTGCTACGAGTGCCACAGCGGATCGAACAGCTCGAATCCCACGACGCGCACGCGCCCCGCCGTCGCCAACGGCACGCTCAGCGTCCCCGCTGGCGGCACCGCCTCGCTCACCCTCAGCGCGACCGGCACAGGCTCGACGGTGCGCATCATCCGCCAGCCAAATCACGGCACCGTCGCGGTCAGCGGGCGCGTGGCGACTTACTTCGCCGAGGCGGGCTACGGCGGCCCGGACAACTTCGCCTACGCCGCCAGCGATAGCGGCAGTTATGTCGATTCGACAGCGCCGGGGACCATCTCCGTCACGGTCGGCAATCTCACCGCGACGCTCGACTCCGACGGCGATGGCTTGCCGGACATCGTCGAGTACGGCCTCGGCACGTCGCCGAACTTTCCCACGGTCAGCGATGCCACGGTGCCGGCCTTCGACGTCTTCAGTGGCCAGCGTTATCTAGCCATGAACCTAGCGCGCTTCCTGCCGCCGTCCGACATCACGCTCACCGTCGAAGTCTCCGGCGATTTGCAGACCTGGCTACCCGCCACCGTCGTGACGAATTCCGCAACCCTCCTCAAAGCCCGCGACACGATTCCCGTTGGCAGCACCGCCACGCGCTTCATCCGACTCAAAGCCAACCGATGACTCCCGCGAACCCATGAAACTCCGCCGCTCCATCACCTTTGCAGTGCTCGGCGGGTCAGGACGAACGCTGCTTTTACCGCCTCGCGTATCCGTGAGGTGAGTCCCGGATGCTTGTCGCGTCAGCCTCGGCGCGCTGGATCGCGGACACTCGCGCGACTCGCAGCGCGACGCGGAATTCCGTCCAGTCCGCCTCGCTGCGCGCGAGGTCGATGCGGCCGCCGTGGGCGAGCATGATTTCGCGGCACAGGCTGAGGCCGAGCCCGAAACCCATCACCTCGCGGCTGCGCGCCGGGTCGCCGCGGAAGAACCGCTCGAAGATCCGCGCGCGGTGCTCGGCGCTGAGCCCGGGGCCGGTGTTGCCGATGGTGAGGCAGGCTTCGTCGCCCGCCGCCTTCAATCCGATGCGCACGTGTCCGCCATCGCGGTTAAATTTCACGGCGTTATCCACGAGATTGAGCAGCACCTGGCGCAGACGGCCGGGATCGGCGAGCACTTTTACCTCGGGGAAAACTTCCGCCTCGATGGCCAGGCCGCGCGTTTCGCCAAGCAGGCGCGCGTCATCGACGGCGGCGGCGGCGATGCGGCTGAAGTCGGTCGGTTGCAGATCAAGATCGAGTTTTCCCGCATCCGAGCGCGAGAGCAGGAGCAGGCCATCGACGAGCGAGGACAGGCGGCGCACTTCATCGAGGATCGCGTGAATGCGGGCGACGCGCGCCGCGTCGGTGGTGCCGGGAAGGAGCGCGGTTTCGAGTTCGGCGCGGAGCACGGCAAGCGGCGTGCGCAGCTCGTGCGAGGCGTCGGAGGTGAAGCGCGCGACTTGCGCGAAGCTGCCTTCGAGGCGGCCCATCATGCCGTTGAGCACTTCGGTAAGGCGGCGCAATTCGTCCTTTGCCGCAGGCATCGGGAGGCGCGCGTCGAGACTCGCGGCAGAGATGCCTTCGGCGCGCGTGGCGATTTCCTCGATCGGCTGGAGCGCGCGGCGGGCGATCCACACCGCGCCGAGCGCGAATGCGACGAGCAGGAACGGCGCGGCGATGACATAGCTGCGCAGGAGCTGGCGGAGTTTTTCGCGCGGACGCGCCAGGCTCGCGCCGAGCGAAACGGCGAGGCCGTCCGATGCGGCGGTGGCCTGGCGCACGGCGGTGTCCGCGATTTCCAAAGTGCGCACGGTGCCCGTCGCGGCGGGCTCGGTGACGCGCGGAGAATTCGCGAGCATCGTCGAGCGATAGACCGGTGTGCCATCATCGCGCACGACTTCGAGATACGGGTGAAAGGGCTCGATCAGCGCGCGCAATTCCACCGGCTCACGTCCGGTCTCCCGCGCCTCGATCATCCGCCCGAGCACGGAGACGGCCTCGACTTGCAGCTCGCGGTCGAGCGCCTCGACTTCGCCAAAATACAAACTCACCGCGACCACGCAGCCGAACACGACGAGCGGCAGCGCGAGCATCACCGCCGACCAGACGCCGAGCCTGGTGCGGAGCGGGAGCGGTTTCATAGCGGCGGGCCGAAGCGGTAGCCGCTGCCGGGCACGGTGTGGATGAGCTTTGCGGGAAAGCCATCCTCCAGCTTGCGGCGCACGCGCTTCACGTACTGGTCCACGAGATTCGTCCCCGGATCGAAATGGCTGCCCCAGACGTGCTCGATGATGCTCATGCGGCCGAGCACGCGCTCCGGCGAACGGAGGAAAAATTCGAGCAGCTCGAATTCGCGCGGCGACAAATCCACCAGCCGCCCGGCGCGCTGCACGTCGCGCGTCAGGAGATTCAGCGTCACGTCGGCGTAATGGAGCACGGTGAGTTTTTCACCCGTCACCCGCCGCAGCACGGCCTGGAGGCGCACGACGAGTTCGTCGATGGAAAACGGTTTCGGCAAATAATCATCCGCGCCGAGCCGCAGCCCCTCGATGCGTTCATTCACCGACCCGCGCGCGGTGAGCAGCACGATGGGCACATTGTTTCCGCCCTCGCGGAGCTGGCGCAAAATGCTGAGTCCGTCGCGTCCCGGCAGCATGATGTCGAGCACCGCGGCGGCGTAGGTTTCGGATTGGAGTTTGGCGAAAGCCACGTCGCCATCTTGGACCACCTCGGCCTCGAATTGCGCCGCGCGCAATCCGTTCGCCACAAAATCGGCGATCTTTTTTTCGTCTTCGACAACGAGGATGCGCATGGGCAGGGATGCCACCCGTCAGGATGCGGGTTGGAAGGTGAAACTTTGGCGGGAAGCGCGCATCCGGGGTGGGTGAAGTTTATAGCGTTAAATTTGCGGCGCGCGCCAGCGGAGGTTTGCTGCGTTGCAACATTGTTTGACCCCCGCCGCGGGGCGCGACTAGCTTCCGCGCGATGTCCCTTTGTCCAAGTCTTAATCGCAGCCGATCCCTCGTGGCATTCGCGCTGGCATTCGCCTTCACCCCAATATCCGATGGCGCGAATCCGCCGCCGCCATTCTCGCGCGCGCCCTACCTTCAATTTGCCAGCCCGAATCGAATGCATGTGGTGTGGCGGACGGTGGGGCCGATCGAGCCAGTCGTGCGGTATGGAAAGGAACTCGGCAATCTCGATCAGGAAGTGCGCGTCGCATCCATCGACGTGCGGTTTTCACCGGGGGCGAAAGATCAAAAAATCGCGCCCCGGTGGGAGGCATTGCGCACGCCGGAGAATCTCGCCCTGCCAAAGCTGCACTCGGCCCCGGTGGGGACGTTTCAGTACGAGGCAAGGCTCAAGGATTTGGAGCCGGACACGACTTATTATTACGCAGTGTATGATGGCGCAAAGCGGCTGACGCCGGAGGATGCGTCCTACCGTTTCGCCACTCATCCCACTCCCGGCCCGGAGCGTCCGGTGCGCTTCTGGATCATCGGCGATGGCGGCACGGCTCGCGAGCCGCAGGCGGCCGTGCATGAGGCGATGCGCAAGGCGGTGGAGAGCGAAAAACGGCCGCTCGATTTCTGGCTTCACGTCGGAGACATGGCCTACAACACGGGACGCGATAACGAGTTTCAGACGCGGTTTTTTGAAATGTACGAGAGCACGCTGCGCAACAAAGTGTGCTGGCCGGCGATGGGAAATCACGAGGGCGGGACATCGAACGGCAAGACGGGGATCGGACCGTACTACGACGCGTATGTCGTGCCGACGCGCGGGCAAGCCGGTGGCGTGGCTTCGGGCACGGAGGCGTATTATTCGTTCGACTACGCGAACATCCATTTCATCTGCCTCGATTCGCACGATCTCAGCCGCAAGCCGGGCGACCCGATGGCGAGCTGGCTGAAGGCGGATTTGGAAAAGGCGAAGTCCGACTGGCTGGTCGCATTCTGGCACCATCCGCCTTACACCAAAGGCAGCCACGACAGCGATAAGGAGGCCGATCTTACCGAAATGCGCAAACTCATTATGCCGATCATCGAGGCGGGCGGCGTGGACCTGGTGCTGACGGGGCACTCGCACATTTACGAGCGCTCGATGCTGATGGACGGCGCGTATGCGACGCCCACGGTTTCGGAAAACGTGATCCTCGACGACGGCGACGGCGACCCCGAAGGCGACGGCGCGTATCGCAAAAGCAAGGGCATCAAGGCGCACGAAGGCACCGTGCAAATCGTCACCGGCAACGCTGGCCAGACGCTCGGGCGCGTCGGTTCGATGCCGGTGATGCGCCGGATCGTCGTCGAGCACGGCTCGGCGCTGATCGATGTGAAAGGCGACACGCTCACGGGACGGATGATCAATCGCGAGGGCGCGGAGTCGGATTTTTTCAGCATCGTGAAGCGCGGCAAAGTCACTGCCGCGCCGCTCCCGCTGCCGTGGATGCCGCCCGAATACAAGAAGCCCGAAAACGCCCCAAAAGTCGTCGCCGCACCGCCGGCGGACTTCAGCTACGCGGTGCCGCCCGGCGCGGAGTGGAAGTACACGTTCGATCTCCCGATTCGCGGGAAGGAGTGGACGCGCGCCGGCTTCGCGGAGGAAGGGTGGAAAACGGGAGCGGCGGGTTTTGGCTACGGTCGCGTGGAGTTTCGCACGGACCTCCGCGAGATGCGGCGCAAGCACACGGTGCTCTACGCGCGGCGGGAATTTCAAATCGTGCAAGCCGATCGCGTCACGGAAGTCGGTCTGCAAATCGAATTCGCCGACGCGTTCATCGCCTACATCAACGGTCGTGAAGTGGCCCGCAACGGCGTGAGCCGGGGCAGCGGTCGCAATGCCCAGGGCGTGAAGCCGCGCGAGCAGAAAGGCAGCGTGTTCATCCCGCTCCCGGACCCGCAAAAATATCTGATCGATGGAACCAACGTCCTTTCCATCGAGGGGCACTCCAGCGCCAGTGACAGCGTGGAATTCCTGCTGAATCCCGCGCTCATCCTCGAAGACTGATGCGCACTCCATCTCCACTTTCACGGTTCGCCGCGCTGCTCGTTTGCGCCGCGCCTTTTTCCGCGAATGCGCACGCGGGTCCCGAGCATGAAATCGAGGAACTTACCGCGCAGATGAAAAAGCACGGCGAATCCGCCGAGTTACTCACCGAGCGCGCGGTGGAATATCGCGTCATGGGAAAGCTGACGGAAGCGGCGGCCGATCTCGAGCGCGCCGCCACTTACAATGCTGAATCGATCGCGATCCAGCGGGAGCTCGGGCGCGTCCTTTTGCTCGGTGGAAAATTGAACGAGGCCAACGCCGCCGCCACGCGCGGCCTGGCGATCAAGAGCGACGAGCCCGCCGATCTGGCTTCGTTGCGGATGCTGCGCGGGGAAATCCACCGCGCCCAAAACGAGAACAAGAAAGCGCTGGAGGATTGCGACGCGGGTCTGCGCCTGCACAAGCAAAACCCGGAATGGTACGTCTTCCGCAGCGACATTCAGCGGCGTCTGAAAATGCACACCGAGCGCCTCGCCGGGATTGAAGAAGGGATCAAGGAAACCGGCGCGGGCATTCTGGAAATCGAGCGCGTCGAGGCATTGATTGAAGCCGGGCAATTTCCGAAAGCGCTGACGCTCATCGATGCCGAGCTGGCGGATTCCCGCATCAAAAGCTCGTGGCTGATCCGCCGCGCGAAGACCCTGCTCGGGCTCGGCAACAAGACCGAAGCCGAGCAAAATCTGAAATCCGCGCTGGAGGAAATCGACGAACGGCTGAACCCGAAAACGCCCGATGTCCCGCTCTTGATCGACAAGGGCGTCGCGCTGGAATTGCTCGACAAAAAGTATGAGGCGTTGCGTGCCTACGAAGAGGCGCGGGACAAAGGGGCGGGGGACATCTTGGGCGACAAGATCAAGTCGCTCCAGGAAGCGGTGCGAGCCATGCCGGTGACAAAACCTTGAGGCTACGCCTCTCGCGGTTCCCAGCCCGGCCGATATTCGCGCCGCCACAATTTCTTCGCGCGTTCGTCGCCAACGATTCCTGACTGCGGCACAAAGTCGATCGTCTGGCCGGTGCGCCACGCGATGTTTCCGAGATGGCACAGCAGCGTGCTCTTGTGGCCCTCCTCGATTTCGGCGTTCAGCTTTTTCCCGCCGCGGATGGCATCGATGAAATTCTGAAGATGCGAGTCGTTGCCGCCCGGACCCGTGCCGCGCGCGGTTTCTTTGCCGGCAGGATCGTGAATTGTGTAGCCACCGCCGCTGATGAGCAGGCTCCCGTTTTCACCGAAGAAAGCGACATCGTGCGCGGGATCGTGCGGCACGCGCGCGGCCCAGCTCCGGCATTCCCAGGTGATCGTTGCCGCGCCGGTGTCGAAGCTGACGACGTTCGTGTCCGGCGTTTCCTGATCGTCGTCGTCGCGCGATTTGCGGCCTGCGGACGTGGTGCGCTGCGCGTGGTCCGCGCCGAGTCCCCAGCGGCAAAGGTCGATCATGTGAACGCCGTTGTTGCCGAGTTCGCCCGTGCCCCAATCCCAGAACCAGTGCCAGTGATACGGCACGAAGTTGTCGTGAAATATGCGCTCCGGCGCAGGCCCCTGCCACAGCGCCCAGTCGAGCCCAGTGGGAACCGGCGCGGCTTTGCCATGGCCGATTGAGGGACGGTTGTTGAAATAAAACGCCTGCGCGCTGAGCACGCGCCCGATCGCGCCGCCGCGCAGTTTCGCGATCGCCTCCTGAATCGCCGGCCAACTCCGCCGCTGCGTGCCGTGCTGCACCACGCGCTGATGCTTCCGCGCCGCGGCGACGAGCCATTCGCCTTCCTGCGGATTGTGCGAGCATGGCTTTTCCAGATAGGCGTGCTTGCCCGCCGCGCACGCGAGGATCGCCGCCGGCGCGTGCCAGTGATCGGGCGTCGCGATGACCACCGCGTCGATGTTCTTGTCATCGAGCAGCCGGCGAAAGTCGCGCTCGCCGCGCGGCGCATTGCCGGCCTTGCGCATCACCACGTCGATCGCTTTCGCGAGCGGGCGCTCGTCCACATCGCAAAGCGCCGCGACCGCGACATTCGGCAATCCGGCAAATGCCACCGCCAGTTCGCTGCCGCGCCCATTCACGCCAACGACGGCGATGGAAACTTTCGAGCTGGCATCGCCTCCGCGAACGATCGCGGGGAATGCGACGGCGGCGGCGGTCGTGCGGAGGAAATGGCGGCGGTTCATATCGGAGCGATCATCGGTTTCATCACAAAGTCTTCATGAACTCCACCAGCGACGCTTTTTCTCCGGCGCCGAGATTCACGCCGTAAGTGTGGCCGCTGTTGCTATCGCCGCGCACGCTCACATCGTGCCGCCAGCCAGTGCGCTCGGCTTCGAGGCCGGTGGTGATGAAACCGACGTTCACGGGATCGTACACATCGTAGCCGCGGTGGAAGATTTTTGCGCGCTCGGCCACCGGCTTCAGCAGATCGACCAGCGTCGGCACGGAGCCGTTGTGCAAATAGGGCGCGCGCATCCAGAGTCCGTCGAGCGGCGGCGATTGGTAGGCTTCGATTTTCACCATGTTCGGGCGGTCGATACCGAAACTTTTCACGCGCTCATTGGCAATATCGGCGGCCTGCTGGATCCAGGTGTCCATGCGCTCGCGGTCGGTGCCGATCTCGGCGATGGGGATCGGTTTGTTCGTGCGCGGGCGACCCGGCTCGTGGCATTCCGCGCAGTGCTGATCGTAGATCGGGCGGCCATTTGCGGCGAGTGCAGTGTCGATCGGGAAGGGAAATTTCGGCGGCCGGAGTTCGCTGAGAAAGTTGTCCACCTCAGCCATGCGATTCTCAAACCACGCGCGGCGTTTCATCCGCCAGTTCATCCAGTCGAGCTGGCCGCGCACCTCGCCGAGCAAGTCCTGTGGCTGATTTGGGAAGTTGCCGGGCGCAGCGCCGAGGCCGAGCGCGGAGTCGATGATGACGGAGCGCACCGCGGGCGTGTCGCAGCTCCAGTTGAGGTAAAGCTCCGGGCCTTTGCGGACTTTCAGATTCCAGATCGACGGAAAATCCGCCTGTCCGGTCGTCTCATCCTTGGCCATCCCGGTCATGAAATATTTGGTGAGATTCATCGGGTCGTCCCGCCCTTTTCCCCACGCCGGCATGTGCGCGCGATCCATCCACGCGAACGCATCTTTTTGCGCGGCGAGTTCCCGTTTCGCGGCGGGAATGATGACGTGGCGATAGAGCAGGCTGTCCACGAGAGAGAGTCGGATTTCGCTTTCGATCAGCGGCATCAGCACGTCGGCGTTGAAGCGCGGATCGTTCGCGCTGCGGTAGAGAAAGCGGATCATGCCCTGGATGTCCGCGGTGTGCGACGCCGCGCCGACGACGACATGCGGCGTTTCATCCGGTGCCGCGCGCCACGAGCCGGTATGGCAGATCGCGCAGTTGTTCGCGACGCGTGGAAAACCCACCGTTTTTTTGGAGAAGCCGGACGGCAATTCCTTTCCCTCCTCCCATACGAGGCCGAACGACTGATAGCCGCCGGAGCCGGGCAGGAGGTCGGGAAACACGCGCGGCAGCACGACCCAGATCCAATACGGAATCCCGCGATTCGTTTCCGCGCCGATCGAGCCGTATTTGAAACGCTCGGCCTCGTTTTCAAATGGCGGCTGGTCCACTTCACGGAAAAATTTCAGCCAGCCAAACCACCCGCCAAACAGCGCGAGCAGGAGGAAGACGGCGAGGAAGAAGCGGAGCTTTCTGTGTTTGCGCTTCGGTTTGGTGCTCATCGGGCGTCAAAAAGTTTTCAGATACTCGACGATCGCGTCCTTCTCGGCGGTGGGGAGATTTGTGCCGTATTGGAGCGGCGCGGGAAGGGGTGCCGGGTCTGCGTGCCCGGCGTTGCCATTGCCGGGCACGGCAGTGTCGTAGAGGAAAAATGTGCGGCCCTTTTCCGCAGCCACGTTCGAGAGGAAACCGACGCGCGCGAAATCGTACACGTCGTAGCCGCGGAAAAAAGTTTTCGGGCGCAGCGCCGCCGGTTCGAGCAAATCGCGGAGCGTCGGCACCGAGCCGTTGTGCAGATACGGCGCGCGCAGCCAGATGCCGTCGAGCGGCTGGTTCGCGTAGCCGTTGGTCTTGCGGAAATGAGTGAAGCGTTCCTCGGGGTAGCCCGCGTACAGCAGATTCTGATTTGCTGAAAGTTCGCGCGTGTAGGAATCGAGCCGGTGCCGATCGGTGCGGATGTCCGCGATGTCCGTGACCTTGCCGACATATTCACCCGCGAAGTCCGTGCCGCTTTTCCCGTGGCATGCCGCGCAGTAGCGCTCGTAAAGCGGCTGGCCTTTCGCCGCCAGCGCGGGGTCGATTTTCGATTTGGGAAAAGGCGCGGGCTTCGCCTTGTCACGCAGCCAGTCGGCGGTGCGCTTCATCGCCGGGCGATCTAGGATCGCGGGCCGCGCGCCCGCGCCAAAGGCCGCGCTCCGATTGCGCTCCTCGACCGATGAGTTGTTGCCGTCCCAATGCAGTTGCATCCCTTCGCGCTGTCGCTGATTCCAAATCGATGGCAGGTCGCAGTTCCCGATCCATTCCTTTTCCGGCAGCTTCGCCATCGGGAAATTGAAGAGCACTTTTGGCGGCGAAAAAGTATCCACGCGCCCCGGCCCGGTCGGCGGTTCGCGATCGAGGAAACTCAGGAAACGCTGGCGCAACAGCAGCGTGCGCGAGCGCATCCGATCAATGACCACGAATTTGATCAGCGCACGATTGAGCGCGCTTTCGCGGAAACCGTGATGCTCCATTTGCGCCAGTACACGATCCGCGTTGAAGCGTTCGTCGGCGACGCAGGCGAATAGGAATCGCTCGAATTTTTCGAGGTCCATGTTGTTCGCTGGCATGCCGAGATAAATGCGCGGCGCGCTCTCCGGCGTCTCGCGCACAGTGCCAACGTGGCAAACAGCGCAGTTGAGAAACACGCGGTCGATGCCCTGCACCCGCCGTTTCGAGACGCCGATCGGCAAATCCTTGTCGCGCCCGTTTTCATCCTTCTCGTATAGGAATCCGACCGACTGCAGTCCCTCGCCGGGCAGCAAGTCGGCGAACATTTTCGGCAGCGTCTGCCAGATTGCGTACGGCACGCCCATGTCCGCCTCGCCACCCAGCGATCCGTATTTGAAATGATCGTCGTCGCTCGCAAACGTCACCGGCGTGCCGAGATCGCGCGGGTTCAGCCGGACGGCGAGGTAGATCGTGGAGGCGAGCAGCGCGAGCGCGGTAGCGGCGATGATGCGACGCCAGAACGTCCGTGCTGGCGCGTATTGAAAGCAGACGCAAAAATGGATCGACGGTTTGCGCCAGAGGAAAACTTTTCCTAGGTAAAGGCCGGGCGCGACCTCGCGGATTTCGTCGCGCACCATGCGCGCGACGAGCGAGGTTTTCGAGTAGTCGATGACCGTGCAGTCCGCATCGTCGTGCCAGCTTTTCCCCGGCGCGACCGTGGCCTTGATCGCGCGGATACCAAACGCGGTAACACGGTTTTTCAGCGTGCCGCCTTGTGCGTCGAAGACTTTTCCCTGCCAGAAAAACCAGCGCGCGATCCACGCGAAAAACGGCGCGCACCAAGTCCCCGGCCACACGATCGCCGTGCCCGTCGCCTCGCCGTCCGGCAGCCCGCCCGCGGGACTTTTTCCGAACAACTCGTCGAGCTGCTCGTAGGACATTTTGAGAAGCTGCGAGCGGTCGAGGGGCACGATGAATTTCCGGTTAAAGCGTGTGCTGTATCTCGCAGGTCACTCGCAGTGAGGGCCAACGGCCCAAAACAACCCAGCCCAGGGCAACGCCCTCGGTATCAGCCATATTTTCAAAACAGCCCTGAAAGGGCGGGACAATGTCTTGCCCTTTCAGGGCTGGGCCTTTTCTCAAATGATTTCCCAGGGCGTTGCCCTGGGCTGGGATATCTCGGGCCATTGGCCCTGCCGGAGGGCTAACGCGAGGCAGAAAGCAGGAACAAAAGGCCATGCAATTCTAGGCAGGAAATTTCAGTGCGAAGTGGATGAGCCGGTGCGCGTCGGGTTTCTCTTTTCCCCAATAGACGACGCCGAGATACACGCCGGGGCTGACCTCGCGGATTTCATCGCGAATCCACTGCGCGACGATCGACGTCTGCGAGTAGTCGAGCACCCAGCACTCCTTCCCATCGAGCCAGCTTCCGTCTTTGTACACCTGCGCGATGATCGCTTTCGTGCCCAACAGCAGCAGCCGGTTTTTCAGCGTCGCGCGCTGCGGGTCCACGGGATCGGGCGTGAAAACTTTTCCCTTCCACGAAAACAGATGCACGAACTTCGCGATCGTATCCGACACCGCCGAGCCGGGCGCGACGATGGCAGTGCCTTCACCTTCGCCGGTGGGAATGTCGCCAGCGGGCGCGTTGCGAAAAATCTCGTCGAGTTGCCCGGACGAAAGTTTCAGGAAGTCTTCAGGATTGGTGATGGTGCTCATGGGTTTTTCGGGTGCGTGGGTTTCGGTCAGAAAGTTTTCATGAACTCGATGAGCGCGAGTTTATCCGCATCGGGAAGGTCCGCGCCGAAGGTGTGGCCGCGATCCTCGATGAGGTCGGGACACATGCTGACTTTCAGCAGCGTCGGCGCGACTTCGCGCTTCATCACGTCCTTCGCCGCGTCGCCGTCGAGGCCCTTGAGTTTGATTTCGAGCAGCGATTTTTTGATTTTCACGATGAGCGTGGCGAGTTCGCCGAACGACATGTCGGGATTCACGTTCGCGAGCAGATTTATCGGCGTGCCTGCCGGGATGTGGCCGATGCGGAAGTAGCCGTCCGGGTCGATCTGGCCGGCAAGCGCCTTCTTCAAAAGGTCCGGCATGTAGTCGCTGTGCAGCGTGAATTGCGACTCCGCGGAAGTGCGCCAGATGGAATCCCTGCCCGCGCGCTTTTCCGGCCAGAGGAGTTTTTGCGCGGCGTCATCGAACGCCGCCATGCGTCCTGCGACGGACGGATCGCCGGTGTATTTTCCGAGCGCGTTGTTGTGGAAAAATGGCGCGGACGACCAGAGCGAGATGAGCGACGGCGTGCGGTAATATCCGGTGCCGCCCTCTGGAATCGCGAAGGTTTCCTCCGCCTCCGAGTAGGGATTCCAGTAGTCGATGCTACCGGGCGACGGCAGGTTTTTGTAAGTCTCCGACGAGAACCAATTCCACACGTGCCCGCGCTTCGCATTGGTCGCGAAGGCGCGCGCGGCGTTGGTCTTGATCTTCGTCACCGGATGCCGCTGCTCGTCCGAGAGAAAGTTCGCCGTGAGAAAGTCCGGCTTCATCACTTCTTCCGCAAAGAAAGCATCCTCATCTTTTCCCGCGGGAGGCTGTTTGCTGGAGTGGCACTTCGCGCAATTCTCCGCGAAAGCGACCTTCCCGTGCGACAGCACGGCGTCGTCTTTCGTCATGAACTCCGCGCCGCCCGGCGCGTCCGCGAGGCGGTAGGAAGTGAGCCGCATGAAGAACTTCGCGATGTTGTCCACCTTCTCCTGGGTCGCATTCCAATAAACCGAATTTTCCTGCGCCGTTTTGATGCTGAACGGCTTTTGTGGCGTCAGCCCGAGCAGCGGTTGATGCTGCTGCATCCAGTGCTGCGAGTACATGCCGATGTTGAGATAGACGCGAATCGTCGCGCCGCGCACGCCGACGGAATCCGCGCCGTCTTTCAAAATGTAGGGCACCTTCATCGTCGCCTGCTCGCCAGGGATGAGCATCGATTCGCCGGCCATCGTTTCATCGTGGCCCGCAGCGGCGCGCGCGCCGAGTTCGAAGATCGCGTTGATCGTGTTCGGGTTGTTGATGTGATCCGTCGCGATGCGCGAAGTGTCCGAAGTCCCGCGCGGTTGCGCCTTCAACATCTCCCAGAAAAATCCGCCCTCCTTCACGTTCGGCGCGAACACGCGGCCCTCGGAAATGTATTGATTGCCAATGGCCGACGCGAGGTTCTCCCACTTTGGATTGTTCACGTCCGCCGGTGGATTCGTCGGGTGAAACGCGATGTGACACGAGCCGCAGGAAACGCCGACGCGATACGGGCGGATGAGCCCCTTCTGGGTCGCGTATTTCGGATCGCTGTTGAATTTCTCCGCATCCCACTGCTTCACCGCATCGCCCTTGAAATCGGGATTGTCGAACAGGCGGAAACCCATCACGCCAGACGGGCGGCCGTACACGTTCGGATCAATCCCCGGCGGTTCCGGCTCGACCGCTTCGTCGATCCACAGCCCGAATTTGTCCGGCTTCATCGCCTGCTTGAAGCCCGGTTGATTGATCAGCCCGAGCACCGCGAAACGCTCGTCGCGTTTCCGTGAGTCGATCGTTTTCAGCAGATCGAAAAGGCCCAATGCCTCCCGCGCCACGCGATCCCAAAACTGCTCGTTTCCGCCGCACCAAAGATTCCACGTATTGCGGCCCTTGATCTCGTCGGCAGTGAGCGCGATGCCGCTGTCCATTGCCTTGAAAACGTCCAGCGCCAGCTCTGGAAAATCCGCTGGTTTTCGCCCGCCGCCATCATCGAGCAGCGAGTTGATTGCCAATTTTCCCGAGCCCGGCTTGTTGTTGCAACTCGCCGCCATGAATCCCACCGCGAGCACTCCCGCAGTCGCGGCGAGCAGTTTGATGTTCGTGTTCATAAAACTGGATTCCATTGCCCGCGCCTCGCGCACACCGCACTGCGGCACAATTCTTCCCGGATTGCTTTGTTGCCTCGAAAATGACTCGTCATTCGCAATCTCCGCTTTCGGAAAGTCCTTCGATTTGACCCAAACCAGCCGCGCATTTCAATCCGAAAGTTCCAAATGCGAATGCCTGCCGCGCCCCTCTGCATCGGCTTTCGGAGACGATCCGCGTGATGCCGCGCGGGGACAGCCCAGCGCGCGGATTGGATCGCAACCCTGCCCGGTACCGGATCGTTTCAATTGCGTGATTGCGTCGCTTCGACTTCGTGATAAACACGAACCGCGTTCGGATTTCCGGTGGCAAGGGTCTTTTGCTGCGGCCGATCGAAGTTTCTCACCCGCTGATACCCATGAAAAATATTGAACCATCCGCGCGTTCCGGATTCACGCTGATCGAATTGCTCGTCGTCATCGCGATCATCGCGGTACTCGCCGGGCTGCTCTTTCCGGTGATGGGCAAAGTGCGCCTCCGCAGTGTCGAGACGCGCGCGACATCGAATCTGCGACAGATCGGGACGGCGATGAATACCTACGCCGCGGAACATGATTCGACGCTTCCCGGGCCTCTGAAGGTCGAGCAATATCCGACGTTTGGAATCGACTCAAAACGGGACACCGGATCGCTTGCAAAGCTGCTCGCGCCTTACATCGGGCTCGCGGCGAGAAAAACAAAAGAAGACGGCCAGGCGACTCCGAGCCACCTGCTCGCGGCTCCGCTGGTCAATCTGCCCGATGGCGTGACTCTGGACGAAATCGCGGGCTACGTCATGAACATGGAAATCATCGGCGACTACGATCAGCCGGCGTGGGGATCGATCGACGAAAAGGAAGAGAAACCGCCGTTGACGCGCCCGGCGCTTGGTTCGTGGCGGGAGCTGAAATCGAATCCCGAACAGACCAGCCCAAACGTCAATCTCGCGCTCCGATGGGCGATGCGGCACACGGACCAGGTGGATTGCAAGTTTTTGAAGCTCGACGGGGATTGGGTCAAGAAGCTGCCGATCGAACCGCTGTTCGGTTTCGACGCCAAAGAGCCCTCCAAGCCGGAACGCTATCAGACGCTGTTTTTCGACATGCACGTGGAGGCTTACAAGCCAACGTACGACGAACAAAAAGCGCCCTAACCGGAGCTGCCTTCGATCACGACTTGAGCCACCGCGCATGTCGCGGTGTGGCTCAGGCTGACGTGAATTTTTCGCACACCGCGCGCCTGGGCGAATTCCGCGGCGGGACCGTGAAGCACGATGAGCGGCGCGCCGGATTCGCCGTGACAGACTTCGATTTCGAGGAAACTGAGCTGTGCGCCGATGCCAGTGCCGAACGCCTTTGAGACCGCCTCCTTCGCCGCGAAGCGCGCGGCGTAGTGCGGGCCGGGAATCCGCATTTTCGAACAGTAGGCGATCTCGTTTTCCGAGAAGACGCGATCGAGGAAGCGCCCACCGTGGCGCTCGATGCTTTGGTCGATGCGCTCGACATCCACAACGTCCACGCCGATTCCAAGGATCATGCGGGCGATGCCATGAGCTTCACGGTTTCATGAGCCCGAGCATTTCCGCCACTGCGGATTCCAGGCCGGTAACGACCGCGCGGCTGATGATGGAGTGGCCGATGTTCAACTCCGCGAGATTCGGCACGCTCACGATTTGGCGGATGTTCGTGTAATTGATCCCGTGCCCTGCATTCACCTGGAGGCCAAATCCGAGCGCGTGTTCGGTGGCCGAGCGAAGGCGCTTCAGCTCACCTTTTTGCATCTGACCAGTCGCATTTGCGAAGGCACCGGTGTGGAGCTCCACGATATCCGCGCGCAGTTTGACCGCGGCTTCGATCTGCGTGGGCGAAGGTTCGATGAAGAGGCTCACGCGAATCCCAGCGGCTTGCAGACGATGCACGGTGGGCTCGAGTTGCTTGATCTGCGCCGCCGCATCGAGGCCGCCTTCCGTGGTGATCTCCTGACGATTTTCGGGAACGATGCACACTTCCTCCGGCAGCACATCGAGCGCGATGGCGACGATCTCGGGCGTGTTGCCCAGTTCGAGATTGAGCTTCGTATTGATCGTCTCGCGCAGCCGCCGCACATCGCGCTCCTGGATGTGCCGCCGGTCGGCGCGCAGATGGACGGTGATCCCGCTCGCCCCCGCGCGTTCACAAACCGCGGCGCAAAACGCAAGATCGGGCTCGGCGTTTTGCGAATCAAGCGAGTCCGCGTAGCGCGCCTGCCGGAGCGTGGCGATGTGGTCGATGTTGACGCCGAGAAGCATGTGGAGGTGTGAGGTATGCAGTGACACGCCGTTCCAAAATGGAAACCAGTGCGGAATGAGTGTGCGCGCGGAACATCTTGCAACGCCACACAACACTCAACCCTCAACAACGCCCGCCGCCGCGAGTCTTCCGCTACGGCGCCTCATCACCGCCGCTTGCCACCCGCTTCACATGGCTCGCCGCGATCCATTCGCCCAGCTTCTGCGCGTTGCTTTTGAATCTCTGCCCGCAAAGCACATCCAGTTGCTTCACCGCCGCAACCAAGACGGCTCTGCTTCCTCGACTGCAGGGTATCGTGCCTCCACCGGCACCAACACCGTGCGATGAAACTGCCATCGTGACCCTTCCTCGCGTTCGCGCACGAGGCGACCCATTTCATACGGGTCTTAGCTAAGGCTTCTGGCTCCTCCGATGCCGCACAGGGCGGAAAGGCGGACCGCCTTCACGAGCCAGACTCTCCGAGGCGTGCGCATCTCTCTCTGCTAGACCTTCCCCGCAGTGGTTTGACACAAGTCAACTCGCGAGGCATTTCACCCGGTTGCGGCACTTCTATTTCATAGGCTGCGCGGTTACTTTTGATAGTGAAAAAAGATAACACCCATGAATGTTCTCCGCTTCGTCCGCGCTGTTCCCTCCATTCGCTGCCCTGCGAAGCTGGCATGCCTTGCACTGGCGCTCGCTTTCACCATGCCCGCACGGGCCCAACAGCCCGATGCGCTCATCCATACCGTCCCCGCGCCGCTGGTAGGCGCTCAGAACGGTGCGCAGTCCGGCTTTAGCGTCGCTGTAAAAGGCGGGCTCGCGGCGGTGGGTGCGCCGTTCGACGACCTCGGCGCGATCGACGCAGGCGTCGTGAAAATTTTCGACGCCACGACGGGCGCGCGGCTTTTTCTCCTGCCTAATCCCGAGCCGGACCAGGAAGACTACTTCGGCTGGTCAGTGGCGATCTCAGGGACGCGCGTGGTCGTCGGGGCGCATCTGGATGACGCGGGAGCGAGCAACGCCGGAAGCGTGTATGTGTATGAACTCACCAGCGGAACACCGACGGTCCCGGTGCTGACGCTGCACAATCCCGAGCCGGCGGCGGACGATAACTTCGGGCGCATGGTGGCGATCTCCGGCACGCGCATCGTCATCGGTGCGTATCGCGATGACACCGGAGCCACCGACGCCGGGAGCGCCTACGTGTATGATTTCGGCAGCGGAACACCGACGGTCCCGGTGCTGAAGCTGCACAATCCCGAGCCAGCGGCGGGCGATTTCTTCGGCTGGTCGATCGCGATCGACGGCACGCATGTGGTGGTGGGTGCAAATCGCGACGACACCGGGGGCAGCGACGCTGGGACCGCCTACGTGTATGATCTCGGCGGCTTCACGCCAACGGTGCCCGTGGTGACGCTCGGCAATCCGAATCCGGCGCTGTTTGGCCCGTTCGGCTGGTCGGTGGCGATCGAGGGAAGTCGCGTCGTGGTCGGGAGCAGGAGCACCCTCGGTGGCCGCGATTCCGGCGCTCATGTGTTCGACCTCGCAGGCGCAACGCCGACGGTACCCGCCGTCACTTTGACCCGGCCACCCTCGGCGGGCGCGGACGAATTTGGCTGGTCCGTGGCGATTTCCGGCAACCGCGTGCTCGTCGGCGCGCTGGGCTACACCCGCCCGGAAGATCCCACGTTGAGCCAGCTCGGGAGAGCCTATTTGTATGACCTTGGCAGCGCCACGCCCGCACTGCCGACGGCGACGCTGAACAACCCGACCCCGGCACCGAACGACGTCTTCGGTGCCTCCGTGGCCATCGACGGGACGCGCGCGCTCATCGGTGCGTACGGCGCCGACAGCACGTATATCTATGAACTCGGCAGCGCCACCCCGACGGTGCCCGCCTTCACGCTGAGCAACCCCGGCCCGGCGACGCAGGATCATTTTGGCTACTCCGTCGCGGTCTCCGGTCCGTGGCTGGTCGTGGGAGCGCCGGAAGGAATCGCGAGCGGCATCCGCAGCGGAAACGTCTTTGTTTTCGACCTCAGCAGCGCGACTCCGACGGTTCCCGCCTTCGCGCTCGAGACACCTTTTTTTCCCGCCGACGGCAACCAATTCGGCTTCGCCGTGGCGATTGATGGGACACGCGCAGTCGTCGGCGCGCCGGGCAGTGGCTCGATCGGAGGCAATGTCGGCAGAGCGTATGTGTATGATCTCAGCGGCGCGACGCCGACCACTCCGGTCGCCTCGCTCACCGAACCCCTTCCCGTCGCCACTGGCGATCGGTTTGGCCATTCCGTGGCCGTCTCCGGCACGCGCGTCGTCATCGGCGCCTACGGCAGCAACGTGGGAGCGACCGATGCGGGCAGCACCTACGTTTTTGAATTTGCCGGAGGCATCACCAGCGTGCCCGCTTTCATCCTGCGCAATCCGAGCCCGGCCGCCTCGGATTTCTTCGGCTACGCGGTGGCGATTGATGGCCCGCGCGTCGTCGTCGGAGCGTACGGCGACGACACGAACGCAAACGATTCCGGCAGCGCGTACGTCTATGATCTCGGCAGCGCCACCCCGACTATCCCCACCCTCATCCTGAGCAATCCGCACCCCGTCGCGGACGACGAGTATGCCTCCGCCGTGGCCATCTCCGGCACCCGCGTCGTCATCAGCTCCGTGGGCGATGACACGGGCGCGAGCGCCGCGGGAAGCGCCTACGTTTTCGACCTCGCCAGCGCCACACCGACCGCGCCCATTTTCACGCTGCGCAATCCCGCCCCGTCCGCGATCGACCTCTTCGGAAACGCGGTCGCTATTTCCGGCTCGCGCGTCGTCATCGGAGCGTATTGGGACGACACCGGCGCGGAAAACGCCGGCAGCGCCTATCTCTACGACCTCGCCAGCGCCACGCCCACCGCGCCCGTCGCCGCGCTTCACAATCCCGGCCCGGCCCCGGAAGAAAGCTTCGGCTGGTCCGTCGCGATCGACGGCGACACGGTCGCGATCGGCACGCCTTACGACGACAGCATAATCACGGACAAAGGCGCAGCCTACGTCTTCGGCCCATCGTCCGCGCAACTCCCCGAGATCACGGTGGAAAAACAACCCGCCAACAGCAACGTGAGCGACGGCGACAGCCACGATTTCGGCCCCAGCGTCCCCGGCCTGGCGAAGAGCGTCACCTTCACCGTGAAAAATACCGGCCCCGGCAATCTGCTCCTCACCGCCACGCCGCGCGTCGCCGTGAACGGCCCGGACGCGAGCATGTTCACCATCACCACGCAGCCCGCCGCCCTCATCAGCGGGCCGACCGGTTCCACCACTTTCACCGTGCAATTTCTCCCCGCCGCGAGCGGCGCAAAAACCGCCGCGCTCAGCATCGCCAACAACGACAGCGACGAAAATCCCTTCGACATCCCGCTCACCGGCACCGCGCTTACCTTCGCCATCGACTCCGACGGCGACGGCCTGAGCGACGCTTCCGAACTGCAAATGGGCGCGCTCGGCTTCGACTGGCAAACCAGCCAGCCAGCCCTCGTCGAAACCTACTTCGCCAGCGCCAACGGAGCCGGCCTCTTTACCACCGCGCAAATCCAGGCGCTCAACATCGGCACCCCGCTCCTCCAGCGCAATCCAGCCACCGGTGCCTTCACACTCACCATCGGCGTCGAAAAAAGCACGGACCTGAACACGTTCCTCCCCTTCCCCATGACCGCCCCGCAGACCATCATCAACGGAGCCGGAAAGCTGGAGTTTCAATTCACCGCGCCCGACGCCGCCGCGTTCTTTCGGCTCCGAGTGCAGTGAATTTGCCGCTCAAATAATCCCCGCGATCGGCTCCGCGCCCGTCACGCCGACGAGGCGCTGATCGAGTCCGCCGTAGAAATACGAGAGCTTGTTCGGATCGAGCCCCTCGAGATTGGGCGAAGGCCGCAGAGTCGATCCCTAGACCAACCGTTGCGGGGATCGGCAATAGACCGGCGGGGTCGGCGTGGGCGACATGCCGGGAAATGAAGCGTGTAAAGAATGGAAAAAATGGGGGCAGCTCTAAAATCGAGAATTTTAGCTGGAAAATGACCCTATGGAAGAAAGGCGCCCCTTCTTGAAATTCGCGCTTTGCGTTTCGGGACCCCGCTTTGGAACTCATTGCCAACTTGGAAACGAGGGGCGAATCGTCAGGTGCTCGCCTGATTTCGCAATTTGCTGCCCATCGCGCGCGGTTGCGGGCACGGTTCCGATCGCATGGCAAATCTCGGCAAACGCAATTCACTCCGCATCCTTCGCGAAGCTGCGCCCGGGCTTTATCTCGATGGCGGGCCGCATGGCGAAATCCTCCTGCCGGGACGCTACATCCCGCGCGGGGCAAAACCGGGCGGCAGGCTCGATGTGTTTGTTTACCGCGACTCGGAGGATCGGCTCGTCGCGACGACCGAGGTGCCGTCGGCGATCGTCGGCGAGTTTGCCCTGCTCCGCGTGGTGAATGCGCACCCGAAGATCGGTGCGTTTCTCGATTGGGGTCTGGCGAAAGATCTTCTCCTCCCCATCGCCGAGCAGGCACGCCCGCTGCGTGCGGGCGAGTGGGTTCTCGTCCGCGTTTTACTCGATGGAAAAACGGATCGCATCCTCGCGAGCACGCGTCTGAGTCGCTGGCTGAATCTCACGCCGCCGAGTTTCACCGATGGCGAGGCGGTCCGCCTGATCGTCGAGAGCGAGACGCCGCTCGGCTACAATGCGATCGTGAACGAGGCGCACACCGGATTGCTGTATCACTCCGATCTGGCGAGGCCGTTGACGATCGGGCAGCGGCTCGACGGCTTCGTCCGGCGCGTGCGGCCCGATGGGAAAATCGACCTCGCTCTCGATCGCGCGGGCTATCGGCGGATCGCACCCTTGACGGAGCAGATCATCAATGCATTGAAAGCGGACGGCGGGTTTTTGCCTTACCACGACAAGAGTTCGCCGGAGGAAATTCGCGCTGCGTTTGGCGTGAGCAAAAAGGCGTTCAAACAGGCAGTCGGCGCGCTTTACCGCGAACGCATCATCGTGGTGGAACCCGCGGGAATCCGGCTGGTGAATGGGGGCGGGAAAAAGTCTGCAAGGGAATCTCGGGGCTGATGGTCAGCACGAGAAAGGCGTGCTCTTCCAAAACGGCTCAGTGTTTGAAGTGCCTTACGCCCGTGCAAATCATTGCCATCCGGTGTGCGTTCGCCGCGGCGATGACTTCGGGGTCTTTCACTGAGCCGCCTGGCTGAATCGCGCAGGTCGCGCCAGCTTCGGCGGCGGTGATGAGGCCGTCGGGAAAGGGGAAAAAGGCATCGCTGCCGACCGCGCTTCCCGCGAGCGAAAGGCCGGCGTCTTTCGCTTTCCAGATCGCGATGCGCGAGGAGTCCACGCGCGACATTTGCCCCGCGCCGATGCCGAGCGTGCGGTCTTTCGCGGCATACACGATCGCGTTGGATTTCACGTGCTTCACGACGCGCCATGCGAAGCGCATCGCGGCGATTTCTTCGTCGGTCGGGGTGCGGGTCGTCACCACTTTGTCTTCGAGATTGGTCTCCGGCGAATTGTCGCGGCTTTGCACGAGCACGCCGCCGGCGACAGAGCGGATGAGGAGGTCGTCTTCCTCCGAAGTCGGCAGGGGTCGCTCCAGTTTTTTCATCAGGCGCAGATTCTTTTTCTTCTGCAAAATCGCGCGCGCGTCCGCATCGAAATCCGGCGCGATGATGACCTCGGAAAAAATCTCCGAGATCGCGCGGGCGAGCGATTCCGTGAGCGGGCGATTGCAGATGATGATGCCGCCGAAGGGCGCCTGTTTGTCGGTCGCGAACGCCTTGTCCCACGCCCCGCGCAAGTCCGCGTCGCTGCCGACGCCGCACGGATTGGTGTGCTTGAGAATGGCGACGGTTGGCTCGGTGAATTCCTCGATCAGCTCGGACGCCGCGGTGATGTCGAGGATGTTGTTAAACGAGAGTTCCTTCCCGTGCAGCTTCTGAAAATGCTCGTCGAATTTCCCGTAAAGCGCGGCCTGCTGATGCGGATTTTCACCGTAGCGCAGCCGCGCGATGACGGGCATCGAGATGGAAAATGAGGAGGTCGCCTCCTGCTCTTTGTTCAGATAGTTCGCGATTGCGGCGTCGTATTTCGAGGTGGTGACGAACACTTTGATTCCCAGCCGCTCGCGCAGTTTCAACGTCGTGCCGCCATCGTTTGCGTGCATGTTTTCCAGCACGTCCGCGTAGTCCGCCGGATCGACGACGACCGTCACGGAGCGATAATTTTTCGCCGCACTCCGCAGCATCGAAGGCCCGCCGATGTCGATCTGCTCGATCGCTTCCTCGAGCGTCGTCCCGGCTTTCGCGATCGTTTTTTCAAACGGGTAAAGATTCACCACCACGAGGTCGATCGGCTGGATGCCGTGGGCTTCGGCTTGCGCGACGTGATCGGGATTGTCGCGCACGAAGAGCAGCCCGCCGTGGACTTTCGGGTGCAGCGTTTTCACCCGGCCATCGAGCATTTCGGGGAAGCCCGTGAACTCGGAAATCTCGATGTGTTTCACCTTCTGTTTCGCCAGCAACGCGGCAGTGCCGCCAGTGGAGACGATTTCGACGCCGAGCTTCACGAGCTCGCGGGCGAATGCGACGATTCCTTCCTTGTCCGAGACCGAGATCAAAGCGCGCTGAATTTTCATGTAGTCGGGAAACGCTAGGGCAGGCGCGGCTCGCGGGTCAATCACACCGATTTTCGCAATGGCGAATCCCGCAGTTCTTGCCAAAAAGACATCCGCTTCCCATCATCCGCACGAACCTACAAACAACTATGGCACACGAACTCGCACCACTCCCTTATCCAAACAACGCTCTCGAACCAAACATCGACGCGCGGACAATGGAGATTCATCACGACAAACATCACCAGGCTTACGTCACCAATCTCAACAAGGCGCTCGAAAGCGCGCCCGACCTCGCGTCGAAGAGCGCTGATGATTTGGTCAAAGACCTCGCGGCTGTTCCCGAGGCCATCCGCGGGCCGGTCCGCAACAACGGTGGAGGTCACGTCAATCACAGCTTTTTCTGGAAGCTCCTCACGGCTGCCAAGGCGGACAACAAACCGACCGGCAAACTCGCGGAAGCCATCGTCGCGAGCTTCGGCGATTTCGATCAGTTTAAGACGAAAGTGGAAGCCGCGGGCGTGGGACGTTTTGGCAGCGGCTGGGTGTGGCTCGTCGTGAATGGCGGGAAGCTCGAAATCGGCTCCACGGCCAATCAGGACAACCCGATCATGGGCAAAGCCGTCGCCGGGATCGAAGGCAAGCCCGTCCTCGGCATCGACGTGTGGGAGCACGCCTACTACCTCAACTATCAAAACCGCCGCCCGGATTACCTGAAGGCGATCTGGGGCGTGATCAATTGGGCGCAGGCGGAGGAGAATTACCTCGCGGCCTCGAAATAGGGCAGCTTTTCAAGCACCCAAAATAAACACCGCGCCGCGAATGAGCAGCGCGGAGTTTTTGCCTCCCGATGGAATGACCGAAATTTGGTCGAGAGCGCGGCAACACCCGCTTGCAATCCACATTTAGCCTCGTAACTTGCGACCTCCCAAAAAACGGGGGCGTACTGGTTTCGACTGATAGTTCGAAGCGCAGGCGGCATGTCGTGGAAGTCTGGTTGGCCACGTAAAATCTCCGGACAAAACAATAAACGCGAACGACTACGAAGACCTCGCTCTCGCGGCTTAATTGACCGCGACGTTCTCACATCGACGCCTACTAGGTGTGAGAGCGACGACAGTAGGCTAGTCCGGCGGCGGTGTGACCGCGCCACTGGATGACTTCGATTTCGTGGACACTGGAGCCCCGGATGCGTGCCGATTCGCGACCCGGAGCTTGAGATTAAAAGACCGGCTAAACATGTAGAAGCTTGCGTTGAAAGCATTCAGGACAGGGGTTCAACTCCCCTCGCCTCCACCACTTTAATATCTCGTATTGAGTAGTTTGTGAGTCAATCGGATATTTTCCTACCAGTTTTCCTACCATTTTCCTTGTTCCTCGGCGCTGGCCGTCGTATGAGGAATTTGTGAAATCGAAGAAATATCCTGCGGTGCTGGAAGAGCACGGCGAGCGAGTTGTCATTCGCAAAGTCTTGGACCACGGCAGCGAGGCATTTCGCATCGAATACTACGTGGCCGGCCAGCGCCGGATGAAAACGCGAGCGGACGAGAGTGAGGCCCACACCGATGCGGGGCGAATCCTCGCGATGCTGAACGAGCGGGCTCCCGTTTTTTCACAAACCGAAGATGCGACCATCTACCTTGCCGCAAAAACGGTGCTCGGCGGACTCGCTCCGGTCGATGTTGCTTGCCGCGAGTGGGCCGTCGCGATGCAGCGGCTCAACGGCGCGTCGCTGCTCGATGCCGTGGAGGTTTACCGGAAAATTACACCCGAGAAGACTGGCCGAAAAATCCCGGAACTCGTGACCGAATACGCCATCAGTCTCGCGGACGAGACGAGTCTCGCCTACCGCTCCCGCGCGCACAATCGGTTGAAGCGGTTCGCGGCAAGCTTCCCCGGCCTTCTTCACGAAGTCACCGCGAGCGAAATGGAGGGCTGGATCAAAGGGCTCAATCTCGGCAAACGCGCACGCAACAATGAGCGTGAAACCTTGGTGGCCTTTTCCCGCTGGGCACAAAACCAAAAGTATCTCCCCATTGGAGCGCCGGTCGAAGCGAGCCAGATCAAGAAACTCGATGCGCCAACCACGATTGCCATTTTCCCGGTCGCCACGGTCGCGAAGCTCATGTCTGCGCTGCTTGCCGAAAAGCCGGAACTGGTGCCATACGCGGCGCTTGGTTTTTTCGCAGGAGTGCGGCCTGCGGAGCTGACCCGGCTACGTTTTGAGGAGGCGCTTCGCTGGAACTTTGGGGACATCGAAATCCGTGCCGACCAGGCGAAGACAGGATTTCGACGACTCACAAAAATGCAGGCGAATCTCGCCGAGTGGCTTGAGCCGTATCGGGAGTCGGTGGGTCTGATTGCGCCTGCGATCGCCTACAAAAAACTTTCCGCCTTCGCGAAGTCGAAGGGAATCCAATGGAGTTCTGATGTGATGCGTCACTCTTTCATCAGCTATGCGGTGGCCGCTGCGCAGCAAATCGGACAGGTCGCGCTTTGGGCGGGAAATAGCGAGGCGATCATCAAGCGCCACTACCTTGAACGGGTCACGGAAGAGGAGGGCAAAGCGTTCTTTGCGATACATCCCGACCATCCAACCCAGCCAACAGAAAAACAAATGGCGGTTACAGCGTGAGCGTTCGTTGCTCCCTGCGCTTTTTCGTCAATGTCACTTTGTATTGATCGAGCGCGGACTTAGTAAAAAGCACCCGCTTCCCATCCTTGCGAAAAGACACCTTCCGGTCGCCGACTCGCCGCTCCAGCGTGCGTCGCGGGATGCCGAGGTAGATGGCTGCGGAATTGTAATCGTATTCGTTAGGGGCGATTTGCTGTATTCGTTCCAGCGCCTCCCGTTCGGCTTCGTGCAGCCTCTGAAGCACGCTCAAGACCTCCTCGTGCAGAAGATCGGTAATCGCGCGGGTGTGCCGCGCAATAGCTTCTACATCGCTCATGCGAGTTTCTTAATTTCGTTGGCGCACTCGCTCCCGCCAAACTCTTGATCCTGAGCGGACATTGGCTCGAATCGCGCCGGTAGCGATGTCATGCGGTCGAGTATTGAGGCCATCGTTTCCAATCGTCTTGGCTAAGCGGTGCGCTGGCGGGCGAGAAGACGCTGGACGGCTGTTCCTAAATGCTCTTCCCGGTCCACTTCGGGCAGCAGATAAGTAGGTTCCACTTCAAACAAGTGGACGAAATAAAGTAGATCGGAGTCGCTCACACAGATGAGGCGCGCTTCGACTTTAGCCACGGTGCTGCGCGAGATATTCCAACCCATTCGGCGCAGATATTTCGCGAGTGCGTCCTGGGTCCAGGAGAACTGGATGCGCAAACTTCTGATCTTTGGCCCCACTACATTCTTATAGGTCTGTTGGCTCATAATGGGTGGCACGCTACCGGAGTGCGCGAAGCCTAGTTGCGCTGTGTGCGGAGCAATGCGCGGGAGTGCGTGGAGTCCGCATTTCGCAAACGCAAAGACATCCACCGAAATGACACGCCCAAGTCATTGGGACGCCTTTTCCGACAAAAGTTGCTCCGTGTGCGGCGCAGCTTCCCGGCCCCCATCCCCTACTGCGAGGAGGTGACCTTTATGCCCATCTAACACCTAACCATCTATCCAAAAAAAGCGGGGATTGGTGAGTTGGTCGCTCACCAATCCCCGAAGGCTTTTAGGAGCCAAGAGGTCGAAGTAATTCACGACGAACTTGGCTCCCAACTGCCGGGAGTCAAGAAAAATGCCGAGTTTTTCTGACCGGTGGGGTCTGCCCTCATGCCGGGAAGAAACTAACATTGTTCGTCGTTGCCGTGGTCGTCGCCGCGGCCACGTTGCAACGTGCCGTGCTCGCTTGAAAGGATGGATCAAGAACGTCGCTGCGCGCTCCCCTATCTGGGGTGACATAGACCTCGCTGCTTTTTGTCGAAAGACAGGATATAGCCGCGAGCACACCACACGAGAGTTATCGAAACTTCGGCGGGATGGAGGGTTGGCTTTCGAGACGAAGATACGAAGTAAAGGGCGCGGCAGGGTAAAGAAATGGGGCGTGATCGTGGCCGACCCCTCGAAGCTCTGCTTCGACAAACACTCCCTATTCTACGACCGAAGCAGAAAACCACTTCATAATTACACAACGCTTGGCCACGGAGGAGAAAAGATCTCGCCGACGATCATCATGGCCCCGCAGAAGCGACCGCGCGGTCGCCCAAGAAAGACAACGGCGAAAGCGTCCGCCAGTCCGAGTAAGCAAGCTCCCACTCAAAAACAATGTGAGTCGTCGCAGCGGCAAAAACCCTCTCCCTCGAAACCCATCGAAAATCACCAAGTCTGTGACAATGCTAATACTGGAGAGGATTCCTACGGAATACAGCAGTCAGATTTATACGGCGCGGGGCGCATTGTTGCGCAGTGGCGCGATTGGAAAGAAGACCCTCCGGGGCGCAAAAGTGCTCCGGCATTGCGAAAAAGGGCGTTCGCGATGCTGAAACCGCTCTGCGACTGCCATTGGGACAACTGCAAAGTCACCTTTGCCCGCCGAACTGCGTTTCAGTATGCCCTGCATTCGCTGAGCGATGGGCATCGAGCGGAGCGCATCGTATCCTGCTATGCCGATGCACTCTACGTCACTCACGGATTTGCCGTGGACCAAGCCGCTAGCACGGGGATAATCACCTTCTTCAACCTTTCATCGACTGCCGCAAAAGCGCGGAAACTTCTTGCCCGCGACGGCATGACGCGGAGCGAGCGTGTTAGAAATTGGTATAATGAAAATCGACCGGCATATACCTTGCCCATCGACCAGGAGGAGCTGGCGCGCGTCCACGCACAAGTTCTCGCGACTTTTCCGCGGTAGTTGAATTTCTATCGACTACCCTGCTCTGTTTCCGAAAGTTCTTTTTCCTCCACCGCTGCAACTTGAATCGACAAGATGACAGCAGTGTTCGGTTCGGCCAGAGCGGCATATTTCGGGGCGATTTCTTTGAGCGATTCGACCGCGAGCTTTTGCATCGCCAGCGCGACCTCGCGCAGATGCTTTCCCCGAACTGTTATCCTGTGCGTGGTAAAGTGTAGCTCAAGAAAGTCACTGCCCTCGCAATGCGAGAATTCGGCAGAGAGAAAATGAGAAACGGGGAAGACAAAGAAGTTGCCGCTGTTTAGTTCGACGCGGATCGCTTGCGTTTGCGGGTCTTCGTTCCAACAAACGATGCTGCGCTTGGTCGTGGCAGGCTCAGCCGCTTTGCTCTCTGTTTGGGCGGTTCGGATCATGGAATCAAAACCTCCCGGCGGAATACGTTCGCTTTCACCCGTGACGCTAGCACGGCGACGCGGCAGCAGATTGTGGCAGCGAGTTGACGCCCGCGTGTCAGGCCGGTTGTCAGACCGCGACGCAAGCTCCGACGCTTTGGCTGACGCGGTATTGTCAGATCGAGCGCCAGTTCGCGGTCGCCGGAGCGCGCGATGTTCTCGCGCAACAGCTCCTTGTCGGCAGTGAAAATTCTGACGCCTTTGCGTCCCCGTGAAATGGTCACATACCATTGCTGCCGACTCGTAGCGGCCTGCACCGCCGAGTCGGAGAACAGCACGTAATCGACGGTCTTGCCCTGCGAAGCATAGGACGTGACGGCATAGCCGCGCACAAACTGCCGGTAGTCACGTTCCAGCACGCGGCCATCGTGTAATACGATACGACCGTCGCTCTCGATCCGCGCGATGGTGACGAGTTCGCCGTTCGCCAAGGCCCGACCATTCTTCGTCTTCGCGTTTGCCTTGAGCTGCAATCGGTCCCCGATTGAGAACGAGGTTTCCCGCTCCCGGCAAACCGTGACCCGAGCTAGCTGGGCAAACTTGATTTCACGAATCTTGTCACCCGCCTCGACTATGATCGCGTCGCCGCTCATCGCGAGCAGACGCCCGCGCTGGCCTTTTCGGAAGCCGCTCGTGTCGCGGTTGAAAACAATCGCGCTGTCTGCCTCGTAGGAACGCGCGTCGCGCTTTTGCGCGTCCGTCAGATCGACGGCTTCGAGCGTAGAGACTGTATGCTCCTCAGCGCCGATCAACCCCGCCCGCTTGAGCGCATCGCGCACGCTTTCATTCACCTTGCGAATCTCCGACCACGTTTGCGCGACCACGACGGTGGATTCGCCCTTCCGGGCGAGTTCCAGGTAATGACCGGCGAGCCGTTTTTGCTGCTCCCCTCCTCCACATTCGACTACCGCACCATGTCGTTCCAGCCGGTCAAAGGACTCCGCAGCCAGGCCCGCTGAGGCTTCCTGCACCGCTTGCTTATACTCCTCGATAAAACTGCGCTCCTGATTCGTCTTTGCCCGAGCGGGATTTTGCCGGCGGATTGAGGTCAACTCCGCGGCTTTCAATCCCGAATACTTCTCAATGGCCCGCAACGCATCCGACGCCCCCACCGCGCCGTGCTGGCGCGTGTCGCCGGCACAGATGATGCGCCCGCCATTCGCCTTCACGTAATCGAGCAATGCCTGCATTTGCTTGGCACCGAGCTGGCCCGTTTCATCGACGATTACGACGCCGCCGTGGTTCATGGATTTCCGAGCAAGGAATTCGCTGACCGTTTGTGCGGCAGCGAATCCTACTGCTTCCAAATCAATCACCTGCTGCCTTTGCGGAGCGATGACGTGAACCGCGTGGCCGGCGCCTGCAAGTCCACGCAGCACTTCGAGCAAAGCGAAGCTCTTGCCGGTGCCTGCCGCACCACGAAACAGCGTCAGAAAATCCGCCGAGCGCAAAATCTGTTCGACTGCATGGCGCTGTTCATCATCCAGCGAATCCGACGCGCCATGCTTCGCATTGAACGGCTGATGCTGCCCTACCCCATCCTTCGCGATTTGCAGAATATCCCATTCGCGACCGAGCACTTCGCGCGTCGTCAATCTCCGAGGCTTGGTTTCATCCCGCAGGTAACCGCGCTTCGCTGTCATTGCCTTGAGCGCCGCGACTTCTATTTCACTCCCGCGTGCGAATTCAAGCGCGTGCCGCCAAAGCTCGTGCTCACTCACCACGGAGCGGCGGTCGAATAGATGATCCTCCGCCCATCTCAGCGCCGCCTCCACACCGGACGGCCAAACCTTGGCACGACGCGCATTCCCAACGCAAAGCCCTGCGAGTTCCGCGCGCTCGTCTTTCGTCATTTGCTGGCTCCATAGATTCATCAGTTTCTCCCGCCCTACGCTCTTGATCTTCCGTGAACGCTCGTTGTGAGCGACGTGCTCGCGAATGTCGGCGAGATTTCCCGAAGCCTTTCCCGGCTGGCTCGCAAGGAGAATGCGCGTCTGCTCGTCAATCTCAGCGTGGCGCTTGGAAAACATGGCGAGCAGTGTGGGCGTGATGCCCTTTAACTCGAAATCGCCGCGCCGGTGATTTTCAATTTCATACCCGAGGCCGATCAATGAGCGGGCCAGTTCGTGGTAATAGACGTTTTCGACATACTTTTGCGCCCGGAGCATTTCGTAATTTTGGAGCGCCTTCCACCGGGCTTCGGTGGCGTCGTGGGTCGCGTTGAAAATGATGCAATGGCTGTGTAGATGCGGATCGAGAGCGCGTGAGGTGTCGTGGTGAAAGCTCGCGCCTACCACATTGCCCGTTTCCCGATCCGACAAGCCTCCGCCACGACGAACCCGAGTCGAAGCGAATGCTTCCAACTCTGCCATCGCGACAGAAACCGCCAGGCCATGTGCTTCGATGATTCGTTCATCACCGCCAGCGAGCGCGGCGATGGACACTGACTTGGGCGGAGACAGCGTGAAATCGTAAAACACGCGCCGATTTGCGGCATTTCGTTCATCTCCATTTTCATCCAATTCGCGCCGGAGAGTCTTGCGGCGTTGCGTCAAAGACTCGCCAGTCTGTGGATGATGATTTTCACACAACGCGAGGAATTCATCGCGCCCCACATCGCCGCGCAGACCGAGAGCTTCAGCGCCTCTGCCGAACCACTGGCCACGAATCCTCTGCCCTTCGCTGTAATAGTCTCCGGCACAAAGATGCTCCTCAAAATACTCCCGAGCATTCTTCAAATTGTATTGCGTTTGCGGTGACAGCATCAACCGCTCACTATATTTAAGTCCAAGCTGAAAGTTGCTCCACCGGCGGAGCCGTTTGGAATCTGCATCAAGGCAGGATGTGGAAATGATTTTTAAGAACGGACGCCCTACCCCTAACGATGGGTTAGGAACTTTTCACGCCATGCAGTCAGAGCCGTGGCAGGCGTGCGCCGCACGATTCGCGCGAGTGTCGGCGCGGGGGCGTCCGACGAATAGCAGAGGAGTCTCAGAGGTTTGTAAGATCGTTGAGGCGGCACCTGTCGGGGCATTGACGCAACTTTGCCAGCCGCTCGGCAGTGCAGGGACGCGCAAGCGGCAGATGCTTGTAAGCGGATTGGAGCAGCGAGTGAAAGGCCGTTGCCGTATCCATGTCAGGAGGTCGTCGGATGACTGACCGACCAACGGCGCAGCCAGCCGAGAAGTCATTCGATGCCGCTGTCAGAGGCTACGAGCGGCGCGCTGGTGGAAAGATTCAGGCGCTCATGGCTCACAAGAAGGGCATCGCCGAACTGCGTGGCAAACAGGCTTCGTTCCGAACCATCGCCAATCTCTTGAAGCGGGCCGGCGTCGATGTCTCGCACGATACCGTGGCCCGATTCTGCCGCGAAATCCTTGCGCAGAACCCACGACGAAAGACACAGGCGCGACCGGTAGCCAGTCCAGCAAAGCCCGATGTCGTCCGCATCTTGAAAGCACAACGCGAAGCGGCCGTGCCGCCACCTGCGGTGCCAGCCGTTCGCTCACGGGGTCCGCGCATCGCAGATCCGAAAAATGTTTAGCCCATCAAAACCAAGACTATGAAAAAACAACTCGTCATCATCCTGAACGGCAAAGGCGGTGTGGGGAAAAGCTTCTTCGCCACAAACCTCGTTCAATACCTCAAAGACCAGCAGATCGAGCATCACGCCATCGACACGGACAACGAGAACTCCACGTTGAAGCGATTCCACGGCGAAGCCGAGTTCATCAATATCAACAACGTGCAAGAGATCGACGCCCTCTTTGCCGCACTCGAAAAAAGCAGCCTTGTCGTTGTGGATTGCCGCGCAGCTTCCACCGACATCTTCCTCGACTACTTTGCCGAAGTCCGCGCGTTCGAGATTCTCGACATGCTCGACGCGGCGTTGACCATCGTTTCGCCGGTCAACCACGAGGCGGATAGCGTGGAGCAGGTCAAGATCATCGCGGAGGCGCTCGGCGCTAAATGCAGGTATCTGATCGTGCGCAATCAGGCGCACAGCGAGCAGTTCAGGATTTACGACAACAGCCAGACGCGGAGCCGTGTCCTCAACGACTTTGCAGGCCGCGAGATCGTGATGCCGAGGCTCTACGACTGGCTCGTGACCGGCTTGAACGAAACGAACCTGTCCATGACGGCGGCCATCGCGGGAAGTGAATTCAGCCTCGTGGACCGCCAGCGGTTGAAGAACTGGCAGGCGAACTTTTACGAGCAGCTCGACCTTGCGCGTGACTTGATCCTGCCGAATGCGGAGCAGTCGAAAGGCGGCGGAAAGACGAAGAAGAAAGCCGCACTCGCAGCGGAAACATCGGGGGCGGTAGTCTCGTGAACGCCGAGGAGCGCAATCTTGCCCTGCAAAATGCGGTGCTCGAATGGCAGAAGAAATACGGCATCCGCGACGGCGACCCGATGCTGGCTTCGCTGGAGTTGTTTCACATTTACCTGCGGACGCACGAGCCGTCGGCGAACGGTTCGCGACCGCCGACATTTGAGGAGTTTCGCGAATCCATCGAACTCCTCGACCAGCGGACGAAAACATTCGCAAAGCAAGCCACGGAGCTGACTCACGAGTTGCGGAAACTCCCGGAGACCGCGCGACAGATGCGTTCCGGGCGCTGGCTGATTTTCTTCCTGCTCACGCTCCTCGCGCTCGGAGCAGGTATTGCCATCGGAAAGTTCGCTCTATGAGTTTCCTCAACGTGATCCTCGCCGGGCTGTCGGCGGCTGCCGGATATTACGCGCTGCAAATTCTCGACGCACCGAAATCCCTCATCATGGCCGGGGCCTTCGGCTCGCTCGCGTGCTACGCACTGACGCTTCCTGCTGGCGCTCTAAAGCGCAAGGTGATCGTGCGGCTTCGCGGGCTTTCGTGGACGCGCGAGGACTTCTGCCGCGGCTGGCTTATCGCCGGCGATACCGGCTCCGGCAAGACGCGCTCCGGCATCACGCCTTTGCTCTATCAGGTTTTCAAAAACGAGCCGGGATGGGGCGGCGTCTGCATCGACGACAAGGGACTCTATTGGGAAACGCTCTCGGAAATGGCCGCGCACTTCAACCGGCAGAACGATTTGATTTTGCTCCAAGTAAAACCCGACAACGCGGCCCCAGGCTGGGCACCTCAGCACGCCTACAACCTCACGTCCGACCGGAGCATCCCAGCCAGCACCTATGCCAAATTCGTCGTCGATACGGCGTCGAGTCTTGGGCAAGCGGGTGACAAGGGCTTCTTCAAGAATCAGGCGCAGACCCACATCGCGAAGGCGCTGGAAACGCTTTACGAAATCCGCGCCGACGTGACGCTGGAGAATGCTTACAGCCTCTTGCTCGACGAGAAGGACATGAACGAGGCGCTGAATGACTTGCTCGATGGCTACGCGACCGAGCGGCGAAACACGCTCTACGATCATTTCAAGAATCGCCTTCTCAACCAGCCGGCGGAGCAGATCGGCGGAGTCAAGGAAACCATCGCGAACTACCTCCAGCATTTCCTGTCGCCGGAAATCACCCAGGTCTTTTGTCCTTCGGTGAACACCTTCGACTTCGGCGAGATCGACCGGGGCAAAATCATTTGCGTGGCCATGCCGCAGAAGTTTCAGACCGAGCGGCGCTACGTGAACACGTTTTTGAAGATGCTTTTCTACACGCACGTTCTGCGGCGCTTCGACAAACCGAAGGAGCAGCGGCGCGACGACAATCTGCTCATTCTGTGGGCCGACGAGGCGCAGCGGTTTATGACCGCGAGCGAGGACGGGATGAGCGACTACAATTCCGTGGACGTGATTCGCGAGGCGCAGGGAACCGTCGTCGCCGCTGCGCAGTCCTCCACGTCGTTTGTTCCGCCTCTCGGCAGAGAAAAGGCGAAGGTGCTGACGCTCAATCTCCGCAACCGTATGATCTTCAAAGCGGCCGACGAGGAAGGCGCGGTCGAGAGCGCCGACTTCTTGGGCAAGAAGAAGTTCATCAAACGGACGTGGGGTTTCTCGTATGGCCGGACAACGAGCAATTACAGCGAGCAGGAGGACCACAAGATCAAGCCCTATGTCCTTCGCAGTCTGCCGAAGCACACTTGCGTTTTGGTTCACGCCGAACGCGGTTTCAAACGCGCTCAACTTCCTCCCATCGAACCAAACGGAAGAATCTGCTCATGGTTCGGAAAGGGATAATCGCGATGCCCGGACCAACCATTCACTTTCCCACTGAGGAAGAGGAGCAAGCCGCGCTCAATGAGTTTGTGCGTGAAATGAGGCGCGCTGAAGAACGAAAGAAATCTATTCCACCAGACAGGCTCGATGAGGCGCTGGAGACGATCACCGACTATCTCAAGACCGGTTGGAGCACGGGAGGCGGGCGGCGGCTTCGCCAATTCGTGTGGTCACTTTGGAACGGCTTCCATCTCATCAATCTCTACGATCTAAGCTCCGGCCTCGATGGCAGGCTCACCGATGCGGTGATTGTCGTTTTCAACGCGGCGATG
>JANNWY010000294.1:0-18603 GCA_031409335.1 Chthoniobacteraceae bacterium
TCCCGAGCAGGCCCCGCCCCGGATCACCGCCGCCGGCCAACTCGACCAATGAAAGCCCTGTAGTGCAGACTTTTCAGACACCTTCCTTGAAAATCAACGACTTACGCCTCAAAGATGCGCGAATCCGCCAAGTCGGGCTAAGGGTCAGCGCGCCCAGTGTCTCAATTTGGTTGCCAGCATTGTTGAAGGCGAGGGTGCCGCCGCCCAGCGCCACCGTCGCGCCATTATTGACCTGCTCGCCAGCAGCTCCCGAGAGCAGCAAGGTGCCACCGGTCACGCTCAGCGCGGTGGTGGCGCTAAGGTTACCGCTGACTTCCAGCGTGCCGGCTTTTACCGCAGTCGACCCCGTGTAGCTGTTGCCATTGCTCAAGGTCAGTTTGCCCGTGCCGAGCTTTGTGAGGCCGCGGGTTCCACCGCTGGCACCTGTGGTGTCGGCAATCACATCGCTGATGGTGAACGTGCCGCTTGAGGCATTGGTGGTGTCGAAACCGAGGGAAGACCCCGCGTTCATGCCGTTGGTGCTGCTGCTGCTGGCGGCCAGGTTGGTGAGCAGCGTGGTGACGTTGCCGGTGGTGAACTCGCCCGTGCCGCCGACATTGATGGCCAGCGTGGCTCCGTTCTTCACGTTGATGTTGGCTGCCGTCCAGTTGGCGGAAGTGTTGTTGTAAAGGGAAGCTGTTTTGGTGAATTGCAGCGTTCCAGCATTCACCTGGGTGGTGCCAGTGTAGTTATTGTTGCCGGAGAACGTCTGGGTGCCGGTTCCGCTCTTGATGATGCCGAAAGCGCCAGTAATCGCGCTGGAGAAGCTCGCGGTAGCATTGCCGTTGCCCAGATCCAGAAAGGACGTGGCTGCTGTTGAAGTGAAATTCTGGTTGTTGACCGTGCCACCACCCAGAGTGGTATTTGACAATCCATTGATGATTCGGGTTCCACTCGTTGTGATCCCAACTGTAACAGTGCCGCGGGAATTCGCGACGAGATTGCCTTTGCCGGTTCCAGTTGGCATGTTTGCGACACCATACAGGATGCCATCATTAACGATGGTATCACCGGTATAGGTAAATGTGCCAGAGACCATGCTTAAGCCGCCGGTGCCATCCTTGATCAAGCTCACGCTGAGGCCGCCGTTGTCTGTCACGCCGCGGACAGTCGGTACAGCAAACCCGCTGTTATATTGCATCGTGGCAATATGCAGTTCGGAGGTCGCGGAGGTGAAGGTCATGTTCGCATTCCCTCCGTTGGTGGTATTGCTCGTGTCGGAGAACAGCAGGCCTCCGGAATTCAAGATGTAGGTGGTTGCATTATTTCCAGAAACAGTTCCGGCTATAGCGCTTTCCAAGCTGTTCAACGTTTGGGTCGGGGTGCCGGCTCCATTAAACCAAGTCCCAGCGGTCGTGGCTTTATAGTTGGTAGTGCTGACAGTGTCTGCACCGAGGGCAGCGTTGACGACAGTCGCACCCGTGTAACGAACCACATTGTTCGAACCATCGAGGGTGGCAAAACCGTAAGTGGTGCCAGAATCTCTGACGGTAGCGTAGCCGCCGATGATCCCATTCGAGAGCGACGGAATTGTGCCTGTTAAGGTAAGGGTCTTTGCTACTCCGCTAGCAATGGTGTCAATCAGGGCGCTCGAATTAGACGCCCTTGTCCAATTGGCGAGTGACAACGTCACCGAGTTCCCGCCACCGTTGGGGTTGAGGACGATTCTGCTACCCCCGTTACCGAGCGTGAAGGTGCTCAGGGTTTGAGAATTGTTGCCGAAGGCTTCAAGTTGACTGCCGGAGAGATTGATGGCATTCGAGGAATTTACAGTATTCGGAGAAGCACCCAAGGTAATACGCATTGCTCCTTGGTTGACGGTAATTCCCCCGGTGATGCCCTTTACACCACCTCCACCATCCAGATTCACCGTGCCTGCACCCGTCTTTGTGAAGCCGTTTGTGCCGGTGAGATTTCCAAAGAAATTGGCGTTCTGTCCAGACGAGACAGAAACGAAGGGATTCGTGCCATCCAGCTTAACTCCGCCGGAGCTGATCCCCCCGCTGACGCCGTTCCAGATGATGCCATTGGCGACAGGCGTTCCGCTGGTGCCGATATTCGCGTTAAGACCAGAATTGAACTGGGCAATGTTGTTCGGGCCATTCGTAGCATCCCAAGCATTTCCGGTGACTCCGGTCCATTCAGTGTTGGCAGTATCATTCCAGAATGTATCACCAAGATTGGTCCATATTCCGGTGGCAGCAAAGACTGAGGGCGCGGAAAATGACATTCCAGCGAGAGCCAGCAGGCGGGCGGTATTCCGGGTGAGGAAGGCTCGGGATGTGAGACGGTTTGTTTTCACGGGGCGCATGGTGGTTTGGTTGCTGGGAAGGATCGTGGACTTGGGAGAACTGAATGCAGGCCAGTCGATACCGCGGTGGCCACCACGCTGTCTATTATCCGACCGGATAAATCGGCATCGCTCGCAGAACGCTTTGTAAATGGCCTGCCGCTCAGCCCCGAGGAGCAGGAGGTTGAAGGCGGCGCCGTTCCCCAACGACGACGCCTCAGCAGTCCGAGTGGAAGCATGAAATCATCCGGCTCGTTCCCATCGAACTGCAAGGAAACTGCTTTCGCGCCCGCCGCATCGGAAACGGTCAGAACGGGGACGGGCGTCGGGGAGTGAGGGCGGCTGGCTTGGCCGTGGAGGATGCGCACCTGGGTCCGCGGGAGCAGCAAGTCCTCAAATTCCTCGTGGACGGTCTATCCTACAAAGAAATAGCCGGTGAACTCGGTATGACCGGAACGGCTGAGGAAGAACGTCACCGCACTGTGATCAGTCGGTCCTCCTTGGGGTTCGCTTCCAGGTAGATGTCTTTATATTCGGACGCTCCGCCAGCGTGACGGAACAGGCCGATGGGGCCTGCGATGATGCGTTTCTCCGGGTCTTGGCGCTCGCTGGGCGTGGGATGCGTGTAGCGCGCCAACTCGATCCCATCCACCGCCGCACGCATGGTGCCTTTCTCCAGATTGCAGAGAATCTCCGTCGTGCACCATTTCGTGGAATCCTTCGAGCCTTCCGCGACTCTTTGGACCGGCAAGTAGCGGTGCTGGGGGGGATGATAGTCCCACGTCCCGCCAAACGGCGGCATGAACTGGATCCAGCCGGCGTTGTCGATCTTGGGCTGCGCGGGATCCTTCGGACGATCGCCCCAAAACAGAACGCCCAAGTGATCGTCGTTCACCGGGTTCATCCGCGCCGTGAAGATGAGTCGAAAGCTGCCATAGTCCGCCTTGGTGTAGGCCAGTCGCGATGTGCCGATGCCGGGCACCCCGCGCATCGCGCCGTTCGTGATGCTCCAGGTCAAGGGGTCCGCTTCCCAGCCGTCGAAATTCTCTCCGTTAAAGATCTTCACGCAGCCCGGATAAAGACTCGGCTGGGCATTGCTGGTTGGAGTCGTTTGCTGTCCCTTGGAAGGACGCGCGAAAATGCACGCGAGCGCTGCCAAGGCAAGAACGCTGAATTGTATGGGTTTTGTGGTCATGTGAAAAAGGAAACTAGATTGGCAGTGGCAGCGGGGAGTTGGTCGGCTATACGTTGCCCAGGACACCGGTTGAGTCCCCGAAGCGCTCAGCCGGAACGCCCATGATTTGGAGCATCCGCATATAGAGGTTGGTCATCGGAGTTGGGCTCACCTCGAGATGTCGTCCTGGGGTTAGTTCTCCGCCAGCCCGACCGGCCAGGATCACCGGGAGATTGTCGTGGGAGTGTTTGTCGCCATCGGCCAAGCCGCTGCAATAGACCACCATCGAGTTGTCTAACAGTGAGCTTGAGCCGTCCTGTGTTTCGCGCATCCGTTGTAAAAAATAGGCGAATTGGGAAGTGTAGAACTGATCGATCTGAGCGATCTTGGCGAGGGACTCGGCTTTTTGCTGATGGTGGGAAAGATTATGATGGCCGTCGGAGACTCCGATCTCGTTGAAGCTGCGATTACCGCCATCATGGGCCAGCATGAAGGTGGAAATTCTGGTGCTGTCGGTTTGAAAAGCCAATATCTGCATATCCATCATCAAGCGGATGTGCTCCTGATAGCTGGTGGGGATTCCCTCCGGGCTTCCCCTCCCTGGGTCCGGCAGTGGCCCAAATTGCTCGGCCTTCTGGATCCTGGTTTCAATCTCCCTCACCCCGGTCAGATACTCGTCCAGTTTGTTCTGATCATTGCGCCCCATTTCCTTCCTCAGCATTTTGGCTTCTTCCATGGCAAAGTCCAAAATGGATTTTTGCTGGACCTGCCGGAGATGAGCGCTGAGCTGGCGTTCGGAACTTTTCCCGCTGCCAAAGAGTCGTTCAAAAACGAGGCGGGGATTGGTCTCCGGGGCGACCGGCAAAGTCTCTGAACGCCAGGAGAGATTGTATTGATAAGCGCAGGAGTAACCTGCGTCGCAAGAGGCAGACTTGCGTCCGGAATCACAGGAGAGTTCGAGCGAGGCGAAGCGGGTTTGCGAGCCGACATGCTGAGCGGCCAACTGATCGATTGAGATGCCGAGGCGGATATCTGAGCCGGCGGTCTTTTTTGGGCGGACGCCGGTGAGGATGGTGGCACTGGCGCGGGCGTGATCGCCGCCGCCATCGGTGCCCGGCTTGCCATTGGCGTGAGCCAATCCGCTGAGGAATTGGAGGTGTTCACGAAAATGCATCAGGCTAGCGGTGCTCTGGTTCAACTGATAATTGGAGCCCCCGCCGATCGGTCGCCAGCAGGCCTCATTGACTCCGTTAGGGACGTATAAGAAAGCCATGCGCAAGGGGCGCCCATCCTTGGTTACGGCCAGTTTTGATGCATCCGCCGCCAGCAGCTTTTGCATGGGCGAGAGCGATTCCAAAAACGGCAAGCCGAGGCTAACGCCCAAACCACGGAGGAAATGTCTGCGAGGAATCAAGTGTTTCATAAAATAGGCTATTTGGTGGTGACGTGACTTGAACCATCGCCCCGCCGCTTCTGAAAGGGGGCGCTCTCAACGATTTGATAGATGAGCGCACGCAGCGTTGGCTGCTCGACTTTGAATCCGCTCACGACTTTCCCCACCGTCGCGGTGTCGTAATATTCCAAACCGCGGCCGATCGCATAGGTGAGCATCTTTTCAGAGAGGCACCGGAAAAAGTCCTCTTTTCGGCTCGTCACCAAGATCTGCGACAGCTCAGTCACATTGGCAAATTTCTCGCCCGTGATCAGCTGCCCGCTTGTGTCGATCGGTTTGTCATTCGTTGTCTTCCGGAGTGTCCCTCCATAGGTAAATTGCTCCAGAGCCAAGCCCAGCGGATCCATGCGTGCATGACACGAGGCGCATAAGGTGTCCTTGCGATGCTGCTCCATCAGGTCCCTCATGGTCAAATTGCCCGCTTGTTTTTCTGTTTCCGGCAATACCGGCACATTCGGCGGCGCGGGCGGTGCGGGGGAGCCCAGGATGTTATCCAGAATAAACAAACCCCGCTTGACCGGCGAGGTGCGGGTCGGATTCGAAGTCACCATTAAGGTGGAGCCGTGAGTCAAAACCCCGGCACGCCGCGGACTATCCGCCGCCAGCGTCACCTTGCGCATCTGATCGCCCTTCACTCCGGGGATTCCATAATAGTCCGCCAGCACCTCGTTTAAGTAGGTGTAGTCCGCGTTCAGCAGCTCCAGCACTGGCCGGTTCTCTGCGAGGATCTGCGCGAAGAGCATCTCGGTCTCTTTGCGCATCGAGGCCCGCACTTGGGGATAATTTATACCCGACTCGCCAAAGAGCCGATATAGGTTGACGTTGACCCCCTCGACATCGCGCGTCTGCAACCATTGTCCCACAAAATTCTCCACCAAACGTTCTGAGCGGGGATCGGCCAGCATTCTATCCACTTGGGAACGTAGATTGGTGCGTAATTTTCCCTGCGCAGCCAAGCGGTCCAGTTCCGGGTCCGGAAGCGAACTCCACAAAAAGTAGGAAAGCCGGGAGGCGAGAGCGAATTCATCGATCTCGACGACTTTAGCTGGGTTGTTCGGTTCGGCTTGGATTTCTGCGCGGAACAGAAAGCGCGGTGAAATGAGGATGGCACAAAGGGCATGGTTGATACCGTGCTCAAAATTTCCGTTACTGGCAGTTTCCGCCGTCTGCGCCAGCTGGATCAGACGCTCCAGCGTGGGAAGATCCACCGGGCGGCGGAAGGCCTTGGAAGCCAGCCCAGCCAAGATCTTGCGGCGATAAGCCTCCTTCTCCGAGGCCTCCCCCTTCGGTGGCCCATCGCTAAAGACCCGGTAGTATGGCTCCGAATACTCAAGATAACTCCGGTCCAGTGGACCGTAGAGCTCCACTTTTGAGACATTGAGCGCCAGCGGTTCTTGATTCTCAAGCGGCGGATTGCCTGGGCTTAAAACCAGCGCCAGGGTCTGCTCACCCACTGTCAAATCCGCCTCGCTGACCCACTGATGATTGTTGTTGAACTTCCAACCCAGCTCTTGATTCGCAATCGGTTTTTCTCCGACCAACAAATTCAGTCTGGCAGTATTCGCGGTCGTCTTTGGCGAGCCTTGCGTCGACATCGTCACGGTGATCCGGTAGCGCCCGGGATGCATGATGGGCTGCGACTGCACTGCTTTGACCTCCTTGGCAAACGGCAGCCAGCGGGCATTCTGGCTTTTGTCCGGGCTTACCAGAAACCTTTCCCCCGCCAAAAACAGGGTCGGGATCCGTGACCCAAAATCCTGGGTAAATTGTTCGACGATCTTTTGGCCTGCTTCGAGGTATTTCTCCATCAAGATAGGAGAAAGAGTCAATACGTCGCCGATGGTGTCGAAGCCATAACCGGTATCGTCCGGCGGAAACGCTTCATCGGTTTCAAACTTCACGCCCAACAGATCGAAGATCGTATTTTGATATTCCCTGCGGTTGAGGCGCCGAGTCGTGACGCGACCTGGGTCCGGGTTTTCTGGATCCACTCGAAAGACTGCCCTTTCGATCCAGCGAAGGATCAGTTGCCGGTCTTCTTCGCTTGGTTGTGCTTCGTCTGCCGGTGGCATGATCTGCGTCTTCAGATTTTTCCAAACCGAAAACCAATGGTCGACGTCCTTGAGTTCGGCATCCCGTGCTTGAAGTTTATCAAGCGCAAACCCGCCTTTTTTCATGCCTTCCCCGTGGCAGTCGTAACAGACGTCCTCTAGAATCGTAACGATCTTTTCTTGGTAGAAATCTTCCGCCGCGATGCTTCCGACGGCGAGCAAATACACAAAAAGGCAGAGGAAAAGCGAGCCAAGGTCGCGTCGAACGTTCCAACTTGATCTGGAGGGCAATTCACACATTTATTGCTAAGACTGGAAGGAAATTGCTTTCGCGCCCGCCGCATCGGAAACGGTCAGAACGGGGGCGGGCTTCGGGGAGTGAGGGGGTCTGGTTGAACACTTCAAGTGTTACTGCCGGCGAGATTGAGGGTATTCGAGGAATTCGCAACATTCGGCGAACCACCCAAGGTAAGACGCAATCCTCCTTGGCTGACGGTAAATCCCCCGGTGATGCCCTTGACACCATCCCCACCATCCAGATTCACCGTGCCTGCACCCGTCTTTGTGAAGCCGTTTGTGCCCGTAAGACTTCCAAAGAAACTGGCGTTCTGTCCGGACGAGACAGAAACGAAGGGATTGGCACCATCCAGCTTAACTCCGCCGGAGCTAATTCCCCCGCTGACGCCGTTCCAGATGATGCCATTGACGACAGGAATTCCGCTGGTGCCGATATTCGCGTTAATACCGGAGTTGAATTGGGCAACGTTGTTCGGGCCATTCGTAGCGTCACAAGCATTTCCGGTGACACCGGTCCACTCAGTGTTAGCGGTTGCGTCCCAAAAGCCATCGCCGCCACCAACAGTGCCATTCCATATCCCGGTGGCAGCGAAGAGTGAGGGCGCGGAAAACGACATTCCAGCGAGGGCCAGCAGGCGGGCGGTATTCCGGGTGAGGAAGGCTCGGGATGTGAGACGGTTTGTTTCCATGGGGCGCACGGTGGTTTGGTTGCTGTGAAGGATCGTGGACTTGGGAGAACTGAATGCAGGCCAGTCGATACCGCGGTGGCCACCACGCTGTCTATTATCCGGCCGGATAAATCGGCATTGCTCGCAGAACGCTTTGTAAATGGCCTGCCGCCCAGCCCCGAGGTGCAGGGGGTTGAAGGCGGCGCCGTTCCCCAACGACGCCGCCTCCGCAGTCCGAGCGGAAGCATGAAATCATCCGGCCCGTTCCCATCGACCCGGAACCCGCCCTCAGCCACTCCCCGGGTCGTATTTCCCAAGCCCCCGTCAAGAAACTTGGGAAAAGTGTTTATGCCATTCGCGCAGAGCGTCGCCTGTAACCGAGCAGGCCGAGCACACCGACTAGTAACAGGCTTACCGAGCCGGGCTCCGGCACGGTTGCGACAGTCAGACTCTGCGGTGCCATGCCTTCCGGTGCGAATCCCGCGCTGCCCGTCAGCGTCACCACGGCTCCGTTGCCGATGTTTAACGCCGCGAGCGTTTGGCTGGTGGTGAAGTTGACGATTGCGTTCGCGTTCACGGTGGAAGCTCCAGTTCCGAGCAAACTTTTCACGTTCGTCGTGCCGTCATTTGCGGTCAGCGTGCCGTAAGTCTGGCTGCCATCGAGTGTGAGCGCCCCAGTGCCTTGTTTGACCAAGGTGCCTGCTGCTCCGGTGATCGCGCCGGAGTAGGTCGTGGAAGTCGCATCCCCGACGGTGAGGGTATTTGTGCCGAGCGCCACGGTGCCGCCCGTCAGACCGCCGCCGTTGAGTGAGCCGATGGTTTCACTCGCATCCAATTGCAAGGTGGCGTTGGCAGCGTTGTCGATAAACACCGCTCCCGTATCGATAATCGCCGAGCCGCCCGCGACCACCAGCGTCCCGGCATTGATCGCTGTGAGGCCGGTATAAGTGTTGGCCGCGTTGAGCGTGGTGGTGCCGGCACCGAATTGGGTAAAGCCACCCGTGCCGGTGATCGGCGCGCCGCTGAAGTGCGTGCCTTGAGACACCGCGTTGTTGCGCGCGACGGTGAAGGTGCCGTTGTTGACGATGGTGCTACTCGGTGAAAGCGAACCGGTCGCCCCGGTGTCGCCCAGTTGCAGAGTGCCGGCGCTGATGGTCGTGGTGCCGGTGTAGGTGTTGGCGCCGGATAATGTCTGGGTGCCGGTGCCGCTCTTGATGATGCCGAAAGCGCCAGTAATCACGCCGGAGAAAGTTGCGGAACCATCGTTGTTGCCCAGATCCAGAAACGACGTGGCTGCAGCTGTTGTAGAGAAAGTCTGGTTGTTGACCGTTCCGCCACCCAGCGTAGTGTTGGACAGTCCATTGATGGTTCGGGTTCCACCAGAATTCCCCAGCCCAATTGCAACAATACCGCGGGAATTCACGACGAGATTGCCTTTACCGGCTCCACTTGGAATGTTTGCGATATTATGCAGGATCCCATCATTAACGATGGTATCCCCGGTATACGAGAATGTGCCAGTGCCCATGCTTAAGCCGCCGGTGCCAGCCTTGATCAAGCTCACGCTGGTGCCGCCGTTGTCTGTTACCCCGCCAACGATCGGCACAGCAAATCCGTTGTTATATTGCACCGTGGCAATTTGCAGTTCGGAGGTCGCGGAGGTGAAAGTCATGTTTGCGACGACGTTGCCATTGGTGCTATTGCCAGAGAACAGCAACCCCCCGGAACCCGGCACATAGGTGGCTCCGCTAGTGCCGCTTATCGTAGTAGTACCGCCATCCGTACGGGCAACAGCGATATCCAAGCTGTTAAGGCTTTGAGTCGTACTACTCCCGTCAAACAATGTACCACCAGCGGTAGCTTGGTAGTTGGTAGTGCTGACGGTATCCGCATCAAGAGCAGCACCGACCGGGGTGGCACCCGTGTAACGAACCACATTGTTCGAACCATCGAGGGTGGCAAAGCCGTAAGTTGTGGTAGAATCTCTGACGGTAGCGTAGCCGCCGATGATTGAGTTCGTGAGCGACGGAAGCGTTCCTGTTAAGTTAACGGTCTTTGCTGTTCCGTTAGCAGCGGACAAGTCGATCACGATGCTCGAATTAGAAGACGCCCTTGTCCAATCGGCGAGAGACAACGTCGTCGAGTTCGCGGCACCGTTGGGGGTGATGACGATTCTGCTACCACGGTTACCGAGCGTGAAGGTGCTCAGGGTTTGAGTTCCGTTGCCGAACACTTCAAGATTACTGCCGGCGAGATTGAGGGTATTCGAGGAATTCGCAACATTCGGCGAACCACCCAAGGTAAGACGCAATCCTCCTTGGCTGACGGTAAATCCCCCGGTGATGCCCTTGACACCACCCCCACCATCCAGATTCACCGTGCCTGCACCCGTCTTTGTGAAGCCGTTTGTGCCCGTAAGACTTGCAAACAAAAGGGCGTTAAATCCGGACGAGACAGAAACGAAGGGATTCGTACCATCCAGCTTAACTCCGCCGAAGCTAATTACCCCGTTGACGCCGTTCCAGATGATGCCATTGACGACAGGAGTTCCGCTGGTGCCGATATTCGCGTTAACACCGGAGTTGAATTGGGCAACATTGTTCGGGCCATTCGTCGCGTCCCAAGCATTTCCGGTGACGCCGGTCCACTCGGTGTTAGCGGTAATGTCCCAAAAGCCATCACCACCAACACCGGTCCAAATCCCGGTGGCAGCGAAGAGTGACGGCGCGGAGAGCGACATTCCAGCAAGCGCCAGCAGGCGGGCGGAATTCCGGGCGAGGAATGAATTTGCTTTGAGGCGATTGTGTTTCACAGGGTAGAGCTTGCGGATGGTGTGTGGGTCGGAAACGGGAGCAACGAGACCGTTATCGCAGGGCCCGCCGGCGCTGTCTCTTATCCGACCGGATAATTCTTTTCCATCGGCCCTGTCGTCGCTCGCTGCTATGCACGTAGTATGAAGTTTTTCTTCCTCCTTTCTGCTGTGGCGCTGTGGCTGCCGATGTTTGCAGCCGCGGAGCCCGACGGCCCGGCCGCCAAGTCACCTGAGATCGACTTGAGTCAGTTCCGCATGACGTTTAACGACGAGTTCGACGGCGACCAACTCGACACGACCAAATGGCAGGCACCCGAGATGCCCCGGCAAGGGAGTTCTCGCTGGGTGAAGTCACTTGTCTCGGTGCGCGATGGGGCGCTGCATCTGGGCATCCGACTCACAGACGATCCTGTGCTCCGATACGATTGCGCGGCGGTCCGGACGCAGCGGGACTACGACCCGTCGAAAACAATGTTCCAACAGCGATACGGCTACTTTGAGGCGCGGGCGAAGCTGCCGAAAAACTTGAAGGCCGACTATTGGGCGGCGTTCTGGATGATGTGCGGAAAGGTGAGCAGCGCCGACACGCGCGAAGGTCTGGAGACGGACATTTTGGAAAGTTTCCCGCTCGCATATAAGACCAAACTCGCGCTGGCGTTTCATTGGAACGGGTATGGCGAGAAGCACAATTCCACCGGCGTCGAACTCGCGCCGACGCCGGAACTGCGTGATGGGGAGTTTCACCGATTCGGGCTGTATTGGGACGAGCACGTTTACGTGGCTTTCTACGATGGAAAGGAAATCGGCAGGACGGATTTGATCGGTCTGGGGAAAAGCGATGGCGGCAAGACGCTGTCGCAAGGGCCGTGTCAAAAGCCCGGCTACTTGAAGCTGAGCTGCGAAGCCGCGCCGTGGGCGGGGGAGACCAATCAATGGGAAAAAGAGCTGACCAAGGAGGATGAGTTCGTGGTGGATTACGTCCGCGTTTATGAAGGGACACTGCCCGCGCCCGCAGCCAAGACCATTCCCGTGAGCATCCAAATTGATGCGGCAAAACCGACCGGCCCGCTCAAACCCATCTGGCGCTTCTTTGGCGCAGATGAGCCGAACTATGCTTACATGAAGCACGGCACCGAGCTGCTAGGTGAACTCGGTGAGCTGAAGAAGGACGAGGTGTTTTTCCGCACACATAGTTTGCTCACCACCGGCAAGGGCGAGCACGGATTGAAATGGGGCTCGACCAACGCCTACACGGAAGATGCGGCTGGAAATCCAGTCTATGATTGGACCATCGTGGACCGCATTTTTGACACCTATCGCGACAAAGGCGTGCGGCCTTATGTGCAGATCGGCTTCATGCCGCAGGCGCTTTCGACGAAGCCGGAGCCGTATCGGCATCGCTTCCCGGACGCGAAGTATGAGGAGCTGTTTGGCGGCTGGGCGTATCCGCCAAAGGACTTCGCGAAGTGGGAAGAGCTGGTCTTTCAATGGGCAAAGCATTGCGCCGAGCGCTACGGCAGCGACGAGGTGCTGCGCTGGTATTGGCAGACGTGGAATGAGCCGAACATCGACTACTGGCGCGGCACGCGGGAGGAGTTCTTCAAGCTGCACGACCACGCCATCCATGCGGTGCGTCGCGCCATTCCCGGCGCGAAGGTAGGCGGGCCGGATATTGCAGGCGGAAAGGGCGGCGGCTTCCTGGAGGCCTTTCTCAATCACTGCCTCAAGGGCACGAACAAGGCCACGGGCGAAAAAGGCACGCCGCTCGATTTCATTTCGTTCCATGCGAAGGGCAGCCCGAAGCAGACCGACGGTCATGTGCGCATGGGCATCGCCAATCAGCTCCGCGATATCGACGAAGCCTTCGCAGTGATCGCCAGTCATCCCGAGGTCAAAGCCAAGCCCATCGTCATCGGTGAGTCCGATCCCGATGGCTGCGCCGCGTGCAAGGGAGCGGACCGCGACTATCGAAACGGCACGATGTATTCCAGCTACACCGCTGCCAGCTTCCCGCGAAAACTCGACCTCGCCGAGAAGCATGGCGTGAATCTCGAAGGCGCGCTCACGTGGTCCTTCGAGTTCGAAGACCAGCCCTACTTCGCTGGCTTCCGCTCGCTCGCCACTAACGGCATCGACATGCCTGTCCTCAATGTCTTCCGCATGTTTGCCCGCATGCACGGCCAGCGCCTGCGCGTCGAGAGCGATGGCGCGGTGCCGCTCGATGATCTCTTGAAAACTGGCGTTCGCGAGAAGCCCGATGTCTCCGCGCTCGCCGCGCGCTCCGGAAAACGCATCACTGTCTTGGTCTGGCATTACCATGATGCCGATGTCCCCGGAGACAGCGCAGCGATCACTCTCGATCTCACCGGCACTCCCGAAGGCAGCCCGAAGATCACCCGTACCCTCATTGATCAGACGCACTCAAACTCCTTCACCGCCTGGCAAGCGATGGGCTCTCCACAAGGGCCGACCGTGGACCAGATCCGTGAGTTGGAAAAAGCCAGCCAACTCGCCCACGCGACCGACAAGGCCGAAGTGAAATACGCCAACGCCCATTGCGAAATCACCTTCACCCTCGCCCGCCAAGGCGTGACCCTCGTGGAGTTGGAGTGGCCCTGAGCAATGTCAAGAAAGCCGGCGGCAGTCATGCGCACGACTGGGTTCCGGGCGCAGGCGTTGTTCACCAGCGCGCCGTTTCCGCCGACGCCCGTGCCTCTCACCGTCAGGATTTCCGTGCCGAGGTTCAGCGCGCCCGTGCCGAGCGCGGCATTGTTTTGCGCGATCACGGTGCCGCCGCTGATCGTCGCTGTTCCAGTGAAAGTATTCGCCGAGCTGACGACGGCGGTGCCGGCAAAGCTCGCATCGAAGGTGAGCCCGCCCGCACCATTTCCCGACGCGTCGGTCTGCCGGAAAGTGCCCGCGTCGATGAAAGACGCGTTGTTCACATCGTTCGCCACCGCGCCGAGCGCGAAAGTCGGCGCGCCCGTCAGCATCGTCGCGCCCAGGGCCACGGGTGCGGTCGTCCCCGTCGTATTTGCGCCTTTCGCAATGGTCAGCTTATTCGCGCCAATGCTCAGCGTGCCGAGCGAATGTGTGAGCGTGCTACCATTCACCGTGATGGTGCAGCTCGTCCCCGCCGCCGCGCCGAGCGTGCGAGCAGGATTCCAAGGAACTCACGAGCTACGGAATGAACCTGCACATTCACAAACCCGCGCACCAAGGCGTCGCTGGACGGCGCGTGAAAACGCCCGATCTCTCCGTGGATTTCCACGTCTGGGGCTGCGATTTTTCACCGCGCGAAATCCGCAATTAAAGGCGTATCAGCGTTTGCCTCAAAATCGTCACCCTCCGGCATTCCACAGCGGCTCTGCATCGCACTCTTGGCTCTATGAAAAATCAAGCGGTGGATGTCACATGCCACGCGCGGCGGCATGGCCCGGCACAAGAACATCATCGGGCCGCAAATTCGCAAAATTCGATGTCAGCGAGGTCTGACGCAAAAGGCATTCGCCGCAAAACTCCAACTCGCCGGCTGGTGGATTGATCGGGCGGGTGTTTCAAAAATCGAATTGCGATTCGTGCGGGTGAACGACTACCGGCAACTCTATCTCGCCAGCGTTCTGGGCGTGAAACTGGCGGACTTGTTTCCGGCCATTGATCCGAAACTGCCGCTTGATGACGCGGTCAGCCAGTTGATGAAGAAACGGCGATAGCCAGCGGAGAGGTTTTCTTGCGAGAGCGGGCCGGAACGGTAGGATGACAGCTGCGAATACGATATGGATCACTCAATCGTTCTCTCGATTTTCAATTTCCTCATTCCGTTCGGTTTTCTCGCCGCGATTTTCTTTGGGCTGCGTGCGCTTTTTGGACGGGGAAAAAAACGGGGCTGAACTTTCCGCAATCTTTTGCGCCGGACGGGATGGAAAACGGCACGCCGGAATGGCCGGCGAAGCACGGCCGGGATCATCTCGCTCCACCCGCAATTCCACGCGACGACTTCGATTACCATCGAGCCGCCAACTACGTGCTCGATCGCAATTCGCCATATTCGATTCCAACGCCGCTCCGGCGCGACGATGGCGAATAGTGACTTCGCCGAACCAGCACGTCGAGTGAGCCAGAAACCCGGATCAAAAAAATGTGCTCGGCCCGGCATTGAAAAATGTCCGCCTGTCTCGCGGATGGACGCCCGAGCAAATGGTGGCCGCGCTCCGCAGCGAAGGCTTGGCGTGCTCTCCGAGCAGGCTCGGCAAAATTGAGGCGCAGCGAGCAGTCATCAAAGATTTTCAAGTGCTCTACTTTTGCGCGGCGCTGGGCGTGACGCAGGAAGAGCTTTGGAAGCAGCGCGCCAGTTTGCTGCCGAACTGACAGGGCGTAGTCGCCGCGCACGTTTTGCATTTGGCTCCCAAATGGGAGCTTCTGAAAATTTCGTTCGCCTTTGCTTGCGCCCACATGAGCGCAAAACACAAAAACGTCGTCGGGCCGCAAGTGAGGAAAAGGCGTTACAGCCTTGGTTTGAAGCAGGCCGACCCTGCCGCGAGATTGCAAATTCTTGGCTGGGAAATTGATCGCGCCGGAGTTTCCAAAATCGAAAGCCAGTTCATCTGGGTGAGCGATTTTGAAATGCTCTGTCTCAGCGAGGCGTTGAAGATCGCCGTCACCAAACTTTTTCCTAACCTCGATCCGGCAAAGCGGCTGGACGAGAACATCACCAAGCTGCGCGCCAAACTTCCGAAGACGCCGAAAAGATGAAGCGAGCAACCCACTGCAATATCATCGGCCCGGTCGTGCGCGCTTTCGCAAACAACGCGGCTGGTCGCAGGCGAAACTCGCCAATCATCTGCAAAAGGCCGGCTGGAATATCAGCCGCAGCGGACTGGCGAAGGTCGAATGCCGGATGGTTTGGGTCGGAGATTTTGAACTGCTCTATTTCGTGAACGTGTTTGGCGTCGGCATCGGCCAGCTTTTCCCGAGCGTCACGAAAAACGCGCCCGTGCAGCCGATGATCGCGAAGCATTCCGCATGAAGAAGGATCGCTTCATCCCGCAGCAGGCGACCTACACGGCCAGGGAAGCCGCCGCCTACCTCAAAGTCAGCGAGCGGCAAATCCGCAATTTCATCACCCGTAAACTCCTGCGCAAAAGCAAGGCGCAGACAAAGACGCTCATTCCCGGCGAGGACGTGGAAACCCTCCTCGCGAGGACGAGTTGATCCACGAATCAAGCGGCCTTTTTGTGAGCGGCTTGGGCCGGGACATCGCGGCTTCCGCCGCTGCTGCCTTGGCGAGCTGCGCGCGCTCGTAGCTTTCCGTATTGCTGCCGAAAACTTCGGTGTAGGTCGTCATAATCAGCTTTCCCCCGTCGCTATGGCCCTGCCACTGCGCGATCACCTTTACATCCACACCCTGCTCCCACAGGCGTTTGATGCGCATCGCACGCAGGTTGCGTTGAGTGAAGTGCGGCAGCCCGAGGCGCTGAGTCGCGCCGCGGAGAGCGTTCTTCACATTCTTGACCTTGAAAACCGGCCCACGGGCATTTGGTCCCGCATCGGCGCGCAGTTTATTCAAGAGTGGCTTTAGCCAAGGGAAAATCGGCGTGTTGAATGCGCGCTGCGTTTTCTTGCGGCGGTAGTGGATCACGTCGCGCTCGTCGTCGATGTCCTCCCAATCCAAGCCCACCGCCTCTGCCTGACCAATGCCCGCCCCGCCCAGGTATTCGGCGAAATCCGCGCTGTCGTGCTGATACATCGGCCGCTGTCCGCCGTGTTTGCCATTCTCGACCTTCCAGTTCGGTTGACGAATTTCGGCGATGATCTTTTCAAATTCATCCGGGGAAGGGATGAGGCGGATGATGGGTTCCTTTTTCGCCTTCCGAATGATCTTCGGATCGAACGGGTTTTTCGCGATCACCGTGTCGGACACGGCAAAGTCAAACAGGGCGCGAGCGAAGGCCCGGAATTGATTGCGTGTCGAGGGCCGCTTGCCTTTGCCGACGAGACCAACCCAAGTCGCGATGTCCGAGTTGAGCACGCGCGCCACGAGAGTGTCCATCGGGCGGGGAAACAACTCCCGAAATCTGGCGATCCGTCCGCTCTCGCCGACTTTTGTGGAGTGGGCGATGTCGCTTCGCGCGGAGGTATATTTTACGAGCAGCATGTGGAGCGTCAGGTCGCGATTTCCCGGGTCCACTTTCTGGAGGTCGCCCAACCATTCGGCGAGTTTTCCATCCGCAGTCTTTCGATCCGCCGTTTCGAACGCGTGAATGAATCGCTTACCAGCGATTTTTCTCACGCCCCAATACGACTGGTTCTCCCGGTGACGAAAAAGATTTGGAGCCACCGTTTCGAGAAGTGCAAATGTTCCGCGGTTCTTGCCTTCGGTCTTCGTTTTCATGGTGGCAACAACGATAGGGGCTACCACCACTTTTCCCCGAAAAGAGCAATCGCCTGGAAATCCTTTACCAACCTTGGTTTCAAGTGGTCGGGCCGGCGGGATTCGAACCCGCGACCTCTTGAACCCCATAGAAAAAAACGCATTTTCGGCACTTGTCGGCATCATCTGGCATGACGCGGCACAGTGCGGCAAAATGCTGAAAAATCCTGTTGTGAAGCGGCTCGGCGGGCGATGAAAGCCATGCACGGCGCGGCACAGCGCGGCACCCCGTAAAACCGCCGGGATATACGCGGGGATATACAGCGGGAATGCACCGCCGACGCTTGTGAGCCTGAATCATGATTCGGAAAGGAGGGTGCGGGCGATGAAGGCGTGGCACAGGCGGGAACGGGAGGTTTTTCACCGAGGCTGCCACGGTTTTCTGCCGAGAGAGTGGGCCAGCAGGAAGACAAGGAGTCTCGAAGACGGGTGGCTCGGGGAAACGAGATCGAGAAGCTGATTGAGCGCCGAGTCGAAGCTCCCAAACGGGAGCCTTTGTGGCCGTCATTCTCAATAGCAAGGAGGTGACCCAATGAAGACTACCTAAAACCATCCACATCTCTCAGCACAAAGGGCCTTGGCAAGTTGGTCGCTTGCCAAGACCCCGGAAGTTTTTGGGTCAAGATCAACCCGTATCTAGCGCGGCGAGCCTTGATTCCGAGAGCGCGCGAGTCAAGGAAAAATGCCGAGTTTTTCCCGCCGGGAGGCTTTGCCTTCATGCCGGCGGAATGAAGACAGTCGCCAACGCTGCCGCGGACGACGCCCTGGCAACGCGGCGACATGCCGTGCCCGCTTGCGAGGGTGGCTCCATATGGTTGCCAAGCGTTCGCCGATTTGGGGCGACGTGGACATTGAGGCGTTCTGCGCGACCACCGGATTCAGCCGCGAGCACGCGACGCGCGAACTGTCACGACTGCGGCTAAGTTGCGGCCTTGCCTTTGAAACGAAGCAACGTCGCAAGCGCGGCGCGAAAAAGAGCACTTGGGGTGTGATGGTGGCCGATCCGGCCAAGCTCCTTTTCGACAAGCATTCGCTTTTTTACGACCGCAAAGGACGGTGCCTGCACAACTACACCACGCTTGCGGACGAAGGTGAAAAAATCACACCGACGATTACCCTCCCCCACCCTGCATCTCGACCGCGCGGGAGGCCTCGCACCCGACCAGTTACCGTTAGCGACGCAAAACGTCCACGGGGGCGACCGCGCAAGGATTTCATGCCGCCGCCGACAAGCGCCGAAGGCTCTCCCAAATCCCCTGTTGCTCCCGTGTCGGAACAAGATGGGTACGTCCGTTTTCCCTGTTCAAAAATACCCGATAATCACCAAGGCTGTGACAATCCACTGAACAAGGATTCCTACGGAATACAGCAGTCAGATTTATACGGCGC
>JANNWY010000295.1:0-47360 GCA_031409335.1 Chthoniobacteraceae bacterium
GCTCGCGCAGCAATTGCGCGCCTGGCAGTGCGACCGTAATCAAGCCGCCACGGGCATCCGCTGGCACTTCACCACCGCAGACGCCCGCGTGAAACTCATCAAGCTCTACCCATCATCTCACTGCTGACAAAGCACTAGTGCAAAGCGGGGGTTCCGAACCGCAAAGAGCGAGCTTCAAGAAGCGACCCCTTTCTCCTCTTACATACATGGCTTTGAGAACTCGACTCAGGCTGAGTCCGAGCGGAGTGATGGTGCATTCGACTCGCGGTGGCGCTTCGGGAAAGATCTTGTGGGTGATCAGTCAGTGCAGTTCCAATTCCCGGAGTTGCTGGGTGAGCATACGCTGGGACACGCCTCGTCCCTTGCGACGCAATTCACTGAAGCGATGTGTGCCCTCGAGCAGATGAGACAAAATGTTCGCCTTCCAGCGTCCGCCGACAATGGCGATGGTCGCTTCGACGCCGCAAAAGTCCGGTGTGGGTAGGGATGCAAGCTTAATGGTTACTAAAAGGATGCCAGTTCCCTAAATAGTGCCTACTTGTCTAACGGAACCAACCTGCCAAGATGGCACCTTCAGCACCGGCAAAGCGTCCTGGGCTGTCGAACACGACAAACATTCAATCTCATGACCTCACCAAAAGATCTCAGCAAAGAACCGGCCCGCAGTCCTCGCATCCGTATCGGCGGTTACGTCCTGCTCGCCCGCATGGTGGACAAGGGCCGCGCCTCAATCGCCGGCACGGCTGGCGAATACCACTTCGACTGCCCGGTCGATAACATCCTCTTCGGCTTCAAGGGCGTGAAAGGCGCGGACGTTAAGCCCCTTCTCGCGTCCGGTGCGAGCGATGATGAAATCGCAGCCTGGCTGGACACGCACGGAACGCCCAAAACGCCGGCGGAAGTCACTGCTTGGGGCGATTCGATCGAGGCCATGAGCCCTTACAGCGACCCGGCGAAGCGGGAATGGTTTACCGGCGAATGCGTGAGCCTCGGCTTGAACCCTGAGACCGCCACGTTCTGCGACTATCTGGATGCGGATGACCGCGCCAGCTTCCCGAATCGCGTTCGTGGAAAAAGCTTTCTGCTTATTGGACTGGATCCCTTTCTCCTTGATTACTCGTCACCGGAGCTTGCCGCCTTTCCTGGAATGACTGCGGAAAAGGTTATGGCGGGACTCATCGGAGCGGAAGAAGCGATGAAGGCTCTGGGCTATGACGCGCATCATTGTCTCACCGACCTTGGCGAGACAGCGGAAGCGGTGGTCACCGCCCGACTTCAACAGCGACAGTTTGACTGCATCATGATTGGTGCGGGCGTTCGGGCCGTCCCAAGCCACTTCATCCTGTTCGAGAAGCTGATCAACGCCGTGCACGAACACGCGCCTCATGCTCGGATTTGCTTCAACACCAAGCCCTCCGACACGCTCGAAGCCTTGCAACGTTGGATTTGAGGGCACATACGAATGTGCATTAAGTTAAGAGCAGTTTAGGATCGGCGCGCGAGGCATTTACTCTGAAAAACAGCCTTAACTTAACGCCATTCCGGACTGACCCTTTCTCCTGGTTTTACCGGCCAGACGCCCGGCCCGCGTCGCTCGATCGTGCGCGCGACTAACCGGCGGAGCTAGCGCAAAGCGGGGGTTCCGAACCGGAAAGAGCGAGTTTCAAGAAGCGACTCCTTTCTACGCGTGGAGTGTGTGGCCCTCGGTGATCGACTCCGCATTAAAGGGCGGTTTCCCACAGATGGCTGACTGTATCGACTCAGATACAGTTCTCGATTTGATTGGGTTATGTCGGAGGGCGAATGTCTTTCCGGATCCAGCTACCCGAACATGAAAACCAAACTCGCAACCCTTATCGCCACTATCCTCACCACGCTGGGGAGCCCGCTTTTGGCGGCTAATTCCTCGTTCATTCGACTTCCGCTTAGCAATACTGGTGTGGACGCAGATGCAATTGGTGGCGTTCTTTCCACGCTCTCGGCGGGCAACTCGGAACTCATCGTGCAGATTGCCAGGCTCTCGCCTTCCACAGCTTATCAAATCGAGGTGGGAGGAGTGGTGGAGGGCGCCTTTCTCACCAGCGTGAACGGATCAGCGACGGTGAAATTCAGGGGGCCGAACGCGGGTGGTGGTCGGATGTTGGATTTTGATCCGCGCGGCAAAGTGCTGCGTGTGCTTTCGGGTGCACAGAGTGTGCTGCAGGCGACCCTTTCCGGGGCAGGTGAGCCAGCGGGCTCGCTCGTGGTGGAGCGGGTCAACCTGCGACTCGGGGCGGTCGTGGGGGCAACAGGCAAGGCGGTGGCGGACTATCAACTCGGCAAGGATGGCCGCCGCCTTTTCAAAGTGGAGTTGGAGCGCGCTGGTGCCGGACCATTCGAGTTATTCGTCGGCGGTGTGAAGCGCGGCGATTTCACGACGGCAGGCATCCTTTCGAAAATCAAGTTCGGCATCGGGATCGATGATCCAGGGGTGCTCTCGCTGGACTTCGATCCGCGCGGGCTGGTGCTTGATGTGGTGCGCGCGGGGAAAGTTGTGTTTTCGAGTGAACTCGCTGCACGGGCGATCGGCGTGAATATCTCATTGCCGCGCCTGGCGAGCGGTGTGCTGGCGTCCACTGGGGCGGACCCGGATGGGCATGCTGCGGCAAAGCTGCGGATCGATGAGCGGGCGCGGAAACATTTCTCCGTGGAAATCGAGGACGTTCCCGTGGGGACTTACGACCTGCTCGTCAGTGGTGTGGATGTCGGGAACATCGTGGTCGCCTCGACGGCCAGCGGCACGGAGGGCGAAGTGGAGTTTTCGAATGGCGATGATAACCCGGACGAATTGCCGCTGACGTTCGATCCCGCGGGAAAGACGCTCACGATTCGGCAAGGCACGACCGTCTTTTTCCGGGGAGTGTTTTCGCCCGGGACTGGTGACGGAAGCGGGACGCCCTTGCCGGAGCCAGCGTCGGCGCTGGCGGAATTCCTCGGCTCGACCGGCCTCGATGCCGATGCGAAGGCGAGCGCGCGCTACCGCGTGGACGACAATGGACGCCACAAGTTTCGGGTGGAGATCGAGAAGCTAGCGGCTGGTGACTACGCGCTCGTCATTGCAGGAAAGACCCGCGGCACCATCAACGCGGTGAGCACCGCGGGCGGTGTCGTGGGCGAAATCGAATTTGATAGCAAGCCCGAGCCCGGCCACCTGCTGCTGAATTTCGATCCGCGCGGACAACTGATCGAAATCACTTCGCCAACGGGCAAATTCTTTTCGCATCTTTTCGGCAGCGGCTCCGCGGTGAATGGCGGCGGGACAACGGTGCCGTTCGACATCAGTGTGCCGCTGCTCAATTCGGGTGCGGATTTCAACGCGACCGCCAAGGCGGAACTGACCCGCAAGGCCACAGGCGAGTTGAGTTTTGAAGTGGAAGTCGAAGACGTCAATGCCGGCGCATATGAACTGCTGGTTGGAGGAATCGTGCGCGGGACATTGAATGTCGTCGCTGACGGCAATGGGACGCGCGGCAAGATCGAGTTCGATGATGAGCCAGGTTCTGGCAAGCTGCCGCTCAATTTCTCCGTCGCTGGTCAGAACATCGTTGTCCGGCAGGGCGTGACCGCCTTCTTTGATCGCACCTTTCCGGTGCAATGAAGCCGCAGATAGCCGGAAACCTGATTGCGGCTAATACGATTTAGCCTGTGGGATTGCGCGAAGGCGGAGCGCACGCCAACGGCGTTCCATCGATCAGCCCCGAGCTGACGTTGGGAATTTAGCGGGTTTGAAACTGCGGAGCTATTCTCTGTAAAATCGCATTCTTTGCTTTTGGAAACGGCCCCGGCGTAAACCGGGGCTTCATGCTTTGGGGGTGCGGCATAGGTGAAGACGATCTCGATCGGGGCGTCATGCTCGCGCGGTGTAGGCTGGGCGGGAAGCGGGAAGCGGGAAGCGTGGCTCGTGCAGGGGCTGGGGCGATGTGTGAATGTGGGTGTGGCTCGCGATACGTGGGGTGAGTTTGCAGGGGCGGAAATCAATCGGGCGTGACCGATCGCGATGTGCGTGGTTGCGACGGCTGGAAATGTGCCCGGCGAAGGTTTCCGCTTGATCCGGCACGTGGCGTGGTCACGAATGAGAGGGACCACATGCCTTCACCCGAGGTTTTTTACCTGCACATCCACGGCGAGCAACTCGGGCCGTACACCGTTCCTCAGATCGACCATCTGCTGAACACCGGCCTGATTGCCGAGGAGACGCTGTACTGGTGTGAAGGTCTCGAACAGTGGGCCCCCGTCGTCTCGCTCGTGCCGAAGCGCGTCGAAAAACGCTCGCTCGGAAAATTGCTCGCCATGCTCGTCGGCGCAGCCGCGTTCGCGCTGGTGTGCGCATTCGTCGGGCCGGTCGTCGTCAATGGCTGGCGTGAGGCCAGCCAGCACGAATACACCGCCAAAGCCGCCTACTGGCGCGCGCGCGAAGTGGTCCGCAATCGCAGCGTGCCCGCCGGTTCGCTCGTCAGCTTTTCGGGTTTTTCAAAAAGCACCGTGCAGCTCCAGTCCGAGGGGCGCGCGGCGGTGGCATTGCGCGGCGAGTTGGTGGACGCGCGCGGCACCGCCGTGCCGATGGTCTGGCAGGTGGACATGAAATTTGACGAACGCCGCGCGGAATGGTCCGGCACGCCAGCCGCGAAGCCGACGGAGAAGTGACGTAAATCGGTGGACGGAATCCCGATTCCGTGGCAATGAGACAAAATTTTTATCCCCCGAATGAGCTATTGTAATTCATTGCGTTCCTTTCTTTTTTTCCTCAGCCTTTCTTTGACGCGGATCGCTGCGGCGGAGCAGGTGGTTTTTTCGGAAATCATGTATCAGCCGCCGGTGGGAAAGCCGGAGTTTGTCGAGGTGTGGAATATCACGAATACGCCGCTCGATATGGCGAAGTGGCGGTTCAGCGATGGGGTGAATTTTACGTTCCCGGATTTCAACGCGGGCAGCGCGCAGGCGCATTTTTTGAAACCGATGGAGCGGATCATCGTGAGCGCGGCGTCGGATGCGGTGACGCGCGCGGCGTATCCCTCGATCCCGGTGAATGTGCGGATTTTTGGGCCGTGGGATGGGCTGGCTTCACTGGATAACGGGGGCGAGCGGGTGACGCTGAAGGACAAGAATGACGTGATCGTTTGCACGGTGAAATATGCTGACAGCGGGCGCTGGGCGGTGGCAGCGGATGGGACGGGGCATTCGCTGGTGCTGGCGGATGAAAACCGCGCGATCGACGACTGGCGGGTGTGGCGCGCGAGCACGAACAACGGGGGCTCGGCGGGGCTGGCTGATCCGGCGTTGCCGGCGGCGGGGCTGGTGCTGAATGAATTGCACTTTCGCACGGCGGATGGGCACGTCGATTGGATCGAGGTGCGCAACAATTCCCAGACGACGGCGCAATCGGCGGCGGCGCTGTTTGTGGCTTCGGCGCTGGATTTCAGCGACAAGATCGCGCTGAGCGGGAGCGTGGCGGTGGGTGGCGTGGCGAGTTTCAATGTCGATTTCGCGCCGGACAACAATGGCGACATCCGCCTTTACCTGATCGACGCGAGCAACCAGGTGCGCAGCGAGGTGAAGCTGCGGCGGAAGGTGGGACGCGAGGCTTGGCAGGTGTTTCCGGCGGGGAGCGGCGAGTGGTTTAACGATGTGGCGGACACGCGCGATGCGCAGAATAATCCGGCGCGGAATACGGATATCGTGATTAACGAAATCATGGCGGACCCGCCGGGGAATGAACGCGACGGGGAGTTTGTGGAGCTGCACAATCGCGGTTTGTCGGACGTGATCGTGGGTGGCTGGAAGCTGGACAGCGCGGTGAATTTCACGATCCCGGCGGGGACGACGATCCCGGCGGGCGGGTATCTGGTGATCGGTGCGAATGCGGTGAATCTGAACACGATCTACACGGGATTGACGGCGATCGGGAACTGGAGCGGCTCGCTGGGAAACAGCGGTGATCTGCTCCGCGTGGAGGATGCGAACGGGAATTTGGTGAATCAGATTGATTACCGTTTTGGCGGGGAGTGGCCGGAGATGGCGGGTGGAAATGGGAGTTCGCTGGAACTCGCGAATCCGCACGCGGATAACACGCTGGGTGGCGCGTGGCGCGACAGCATCGAGAGTGGGAAGAGTGCGTTCCAGGCGTTCAGCATCGCGGGCGGGACTTACTCCGATCTGACGCAGGGCGGGAACAACGACGACGAAATCCGGCTGTGGGCGACGGGCGATTCGCATCTCATCATCCGCAATGCCGTGCTGCGCCCGACGAGCGGGAGTGGGAATCTTTTCAACGCAAACGCGGGAGTGACGACGCTGCTCAATGACAACGTCTCGGGCTGGCAGGCGCGCGGCACGCATTGGGCGAGCTTTCACGATGCGGAGGGCGTGCATCTGGTCGCGGACGGGCACGGCGACAACAAGTGCAATCACATCGAGAAGGACGCGAGCGTGGCGAGCGGCGCGGGCATGGTCGCGGGGACGGCTTACACGCTGACGTTCGAGGCGCGGTGGGTGTCGGGAAAACCGCGGGTCGTGGCGCAAAGCTGGGACATGAGCTGGGGCGGCACGGTGCAGGTGCCGATCCCGCTGAATCTCGGGACGCCCGGCGCGCAAAATTCCCGGTACAACGCGAACACCGCGCCGCAGGTGACCGCGCTGAATCATTCGCCCGCCGTGCCAACGAATGTGCAGACGGTGACGGTGACGGCGCGGCTTTCCAGCAATACGCTGATGGGCACGGTGGAGCTTTTTCACCGGCTGGATAACATCAACGCGAACGGCGCGTGGGCCTCGCTCGCGATGGTCGATAACGGGACGCTCGGTGACGCGGCGGCGGGCGACGGCATTTACACTACGCAGATCGCGCCGGGTGCTTTCGCGGGCTACGCGACGAGCGGCGCGATCGTGCAATTCTACGTGCGCGCGACGGCGGCGAATGGCCAGATCGCCGAGCTGCCGAAAGGCGGCGCGAATGTGCCGGGGATGTGGGTGGTGAATACGACCGCGCCCTCGACGGATCTGCGGCGCATCCGCGTCGTCATCTCGGCGTACTGGGGCGATGCGTTGGCGCAAGATAGCGCGACCGGCGGACACACGGTGAAGTTCAACTACAAGTATCCAAAACTCTCGAACCGTTATTTCCCGTGCGTCTTCATCCACAATGACAACACGATTTTTTACGACGCGCAGGCGCGCAAAACGGGCAGCCCTTTCACCCGCGGCGTGACCAACTCGCTGGACCGCGCGCGCGTCATCCTGCCGGGCGATCATGTGTTTCGTGGCAAATCGAAAATGTATTGGGACAACGACGCCGCTGGTGGGTCGATGCTGCACAACCGCATCCACCGCTACTGGCTCTACCTGCTCGGCGTGCCGGCGAATCAAAACGAAGTCTGCCGCGTGGCGAAAAACAACGCGGGATACACGGTGCGCGAATCGAACGAGGTCTTCGACAAGGACATGCTCGACCGCATCTGGGAGAACGGGAGCGAGGGACAGTTTTATGAAATCGACGACCGCTTCTGGATCGCGGACGACGGCTCGACGCGCAACGCCAACGATAACGGCACTTGGGATTACAAGGCCACCGACAGCCAGGGCGCGGAAAATCCGACGGCGTATCACAACAACTACGTGCCGAAATCGCGCGAGTCGGAATACGACTACGGCACGCTGATCGAATGGTTCAGGCAGATCGAAACGAACCCGGCGATCTCGCAGGAATCCCTCGAACGCATGGGCGACACGCAGGCGATGACTGCTTACGCTGCCGTGCGCGGATACACGGCGGACTGGGATAGCATCACGCTGAGCCGCGGAAAAAACGGCTTCTTTTACAACCGCTCGACCGATCACAAATGGATGCTCATCCACTGGGACAGCGACAACACTTTCCAACCGAACCGCGTGGATGACCCGGTGCTCGGGACGCTCGCGAATGTGCGCGCGTTTTTCGACAAGCCATTCGTCCGCCGTTACCTGAACTATTACTTCAACGAGATGATCACCACCTACGCCGTGAATGGTCCGCGGCTCGGCGCGTGGATCACGGCGGAGGAAAATTCGTCCCCTTCCTTCAACCTGCCGTCGTCTTACGGAACCTGGCCGACGGTCGTCGATTCGGATGCCACCTCGACGGGGCTGAACCGGCATCAGCATTTTCAAAACTTCATCGGCGCGACCTCGCTGAACTCGCCCTTTGCCACGACGAACCCGGTCAATAACAGCAGTGTGGCGACGGACACCGCGACGATCCTCGGCACCGCGCCGGCGCGCGCGCACCGCGTCATTTGTGTCGGGCATCCCGAGGCGGTGCTGACGTGGACTTCCACGGTGAACACGAACACCTCGCCGTGGTCGCTGGCCGGCGTGCAGCTCCGGAATGGGGCAAATGCGCTGACGTTCCGCATGCTCAATTTCGACGGCACGCAGGTCGGCGCGGACATCGCGCTCACGCTGAACAAAACGACGAACGCGCTGCCGGTCGTCGTCGTGGTGAGCGAACCTTCCTCGCAAAATGTGGCGCTCGGCGAGGTGCTGAATATCGACGCCATCACGAGCTACGATCCCGAAGGCACCCCGCTCACGTTTAACTATGCCGTCTCGCCGGCGAGCGGCTTCACGATGACTTCGCCATCGGCGGCCGCGCGCAATCTCATCTTCACCGTGCCCGGCACTTACACCGTCACCATTCAAGCCACCGACGCCGACAGCCAAACCGGCACGACCACGCGCACCTACACGGTGTACAGCGCGTCGGACTTCGACAGCTTCGGCGGCAGCATTCTCGCGGGATACACCGTCGCGAACGCCGAACTGCGCGACAATTATTCGCCCGCGACATGGTATTCGCTGAACGAAACCAGCGGCAGCCTCGTCGTGCAGCTCACTGGCGTGACGACGATCCCGCTGCGCCAGACCGCGCCCGCGTTTCCGCTCATCGCGCGCCCGCTGCCCGCGACCGCGGACTTTGTCTTGCAGACGAGTTTCAATCTTGAGACGCGGCAATTCGGCAGCTTCTTCACCGGGCTGTATGTGGAGACCGTCGATGGCGCGACCGCCACGAAATACGCGTTCGGATTGGAAAATGGAACGAGCGTGAAAGTTTGGCGCGCGTCCGGTGCGGGCACCTACACCTCGCCTGGTTCGATCGCCTACGCGGGCGGCGATATCACGCTGCGCATCCATCGCTCCGGGGCCAATCTCCACTTCCAGCGCCGCGTGAATGGCGCGTGGGTGAATGTGTTCACGCAATCCATCGGCGCCGCCAGCACCGTCGGAAATGGCGGCGTGTTCGCATCATCCGGCGCGGTGAACGCCGCGCCCGTCGCGCCCGGCCAGAGTTTGCGCGTCGCGTTCGATTACCTGCTGCTCGCCGATCCCGGCAGCACCACCGATCTCGTCGGCAGCCTGCGCATCACCGAGATCATGTACAATCCGTCCGGCGTCGGCGGCGTGGAATTTATCGAGCTGAAAAACGCCGGGCTGAATCCCATCAATCTGAACGGGGCGTATTTCGCGGACGGCGATCCGTTCTCGGCGCGCTTCACTTTTGGAAATCTCCCGCTCCAGCCGGGGCAATACTGCATCGTCACCAACGACACCGCTGGCTTCCTCGCGCGCTACGGAAATGGCGCGACCATCGCGGGCCAGTACGCGGGCTCGCTGAACAACGACGGCGAACACATCGCGCTCAAGGACATCGACGGAAACACCATCCACGATTTCAACTACAGCGATCTCGCCCCGTGGCCGCTCACGCCGGATGGCGCGGGGCCTTCGCTGGAAGTCCTCTCGACCGATCCCGCGCTCTACGGCTTTGGCACGAACTGGCGCGCGAGCCAGGAAAATGGCGGCTCGCCGGGCTACCTCGGTTTTGCCACCGACACCGACGGCGATGGCCAGCCCGACACGGTCGAGATCGCCTTTGGCAGCGATCCCAACAACGCCGCCTCGGTCCCCAACGTCCCCGCCACCGCGCGCGACGCAGGCACCGGCAATGTGACGCTGACCTGGGAAGGCGAAAGCGGGCGCGACTACCTCGTGCAGTACCGCGATGATCTCCTCACCGGAACCTGGCAACCGCTCGCCACCGTTCCCGCGCCCGGCCCGACCGCGAGTTACATCGACACCACCGCCGGCCTCGTCCCGCGCCGCTTTTACCGCATCGCCACCGAGTTTCCGTAGTCACCGGAGACGCGGTGCGGAGCCGCAAATTCGTGGACGGAAAGCGGATTCCGTGGCACATCCGAGCATGGCTATTCTCCTATGAACTGGTGCATCCAAACGCGACCGTTGCTGCTCGTGCTCGTGGTGATTTTCACGCGGATCGCCGCCGCCGAGCAGGTGGTTTTTTCCGAGATCATGTATCAGCCGCCGGTGGGAAAACCGGAGTTTGTCGAGGTGTGGAATATTGCCAACACACCGCTCGACACGGCGAAGTGGCGGTTGAGCGATGGCGTGGAATTTACGTTTCCAGATTTCAATCCGGCCAGTTTGCAGGCGCATATTTTGAAGCCGCAGGAGCGGATCATCCTCAGCGCGGCATCGGATGCGGCGACGAGGGCGGCGTATCCGGCGATCCCGGCGACGGTGCGGATTTTCGGGCCGTGGGATCCGCTGACGACGCTCGACAACGGCGGCGAGACCGTGACGCTGCAGGACAAGAATGGGGTGATTGTTTGCACGGTGAGCTACGGCGACGAGGGGCGCTGGCCAGTGGCGGCGGATGGGACGGGGCATTCGCTGGTGCTTGCGGATGAAAATCGTGCGATCGACGACTGGCGGGTGTGGCGTGCGAGCACGAACAAAGGCGGCTCGCCTGGCCTGGCCGATCCGGCACTGCCGGCGACGGGGCTGGCGCTGAATGAATTCCATTTCCGCGCGGCGGATGGGCATGTCGATTGGATCGAGATCCGCAACAACTCGCGGACGGCGGCGCAATCGGCGGCGGCGCTTTTCGTGGTTTCGAGTCAGAATCCCGCCAACCCGATCGCGCTGAGTGGGAACGTGCCGCCGGGCGAAGTAGCGAGCTTCAATGTCGATTTCCTGCCGGACAATGACGGTGACGTCCGCATTTACCTGATCGACGCGACCGGCAATGTGCGCAGCGCGGTGAAGGTGCGGCGGAAAGCGGGCCGCGATGCGTGGCAGATGTTTCCGGCGGGAAGCGGCGAGTGGTTTAACGACACGGCGGACACGCGGGATGCGCAGAACAACCCGGCGCGCAGCACGAATATCGTCATCAACGAAATCATGGCTGATCCGCCGAGCAACCAGCGCGACGGCGAATTCATCGAACTCACCAACCGCGGCGTCGCCACGGTGGATATCGGTGGCTGGCGGCTCGACGAGGCGTTGAACTACACCTTTCCCCTGAATACCCTCATCGCGCCGGGTGGCTACCTCGTCATCGCGGCGAACAAGAACCATCTGAACTCCACCTATCCCGGCCTCGGGGCAGTCGGCGACTGGAGCGGCTCGCTGAGCAATGGTGGCGAGCTGGTGCGGCTGCTCGATCAGAACGGCAATCTTGCCAATGCAGTCGATTATCGTTTTGGCGGCGAATGGCCCGAACTCGCCAATGGCAATGGCACTTCGCTCGAGCTGGTCAATCCCGCGAACGACAATCGTTTCGGCGGTGCCTGGCGGGATAGCGATGAAAGCCAGAAGAGCACCTTCCAGGCATTCACGATCAATGGCGGCACTTACCTCAAGGGTGCGGGGAATGGCAGCCCTGGCATCGACGATGAAATCCGCATCTGGGGCGTGAGCGACACGCACGTCATCCTGCGCAATCTCGTGCTGCGACCGACGGCGGGCGGCGCCAATATCCTGGTCAACCCGAACGTCACGACACTGACCAATGGCAACGTCCTCGGCTGGCAGTCGCGCGGCACCCATGCGGCGAGTTTTCACGACGCGGAAGGGGTGCATCTGGTAACTGCCAGCCATGGCGACAACAAGTGCAACCACATCGAGAAGGATACCGCCGGGATGCTCGCCAGCACGCAGTACACGCTTACGTTTGAAGCGCGCTGGATTTTTGGAAAGCCACGGCTGGTTGCGCAAAGTTGGGATTCCAGTTGGGGTGGCACCGTGCGGGTGCCGATCCCATCGAACCTCGGTACGCCCGGCGCGCAGAACTCGCGTTTCGCGGTGAATCCGGCACCGCAGGTTACTTCGCTCCTCCATAGCCCGCCGATTCCCACCTCGGCGCAAACCGTTACCGTTACCGCCCGCGTGTCCGCGGCCACCCCACCGTCCGCCGTCCAGGTCATTCACCGGAAGGATAACACCGCGGCCAATGCAGCGTGGAATACCACGGCGATGAACGACGGTGGCACAGGCGGCGATGCGATCGCGGGAGATGGCATCTGGACCGCGCAAATCGCCCCTGCCGCTTTCGCATACAATAACGCCGGCAATTACATCGCCGAGTTTTACGTCCGCGCCACCGCGACCAATGGCAGCCTCGCGGAACTCCCGCGCAACGGCGCCGTGCAGCCTGGCCTTTGGGCGACCGACAGCCAGGTCGTCCCCACCGACCTGCGCCGGATGCGCATCGTCATCTCGCAGTATTGGATCGATTCATTGAATCAAAACAGCGGCACCGGCGGACACACCGTAAAGTTCAACTTCAAGTATCCGCGCCTCTCGAATCTCTACGTGCCCTGCACCTTCATCAGCAACGAGAGCGACATCTACTATGGCTCCACTGTGCGCAAGACGGGCAGCCCGTGGACCCGCCAGACGGACGCCGATCTCACTCGCGGGCGCGTCGTGCTTCCGTCCGACCGTCCCTTCCGCGGAAAGACGAAACTCTACTGGGATAACGATGCTGGCGCTACCATGCTGCACAATCGGACCACCCGCTACTGGCTGTATCTCCTGGGTGTCCCGGGAAATCAAAACGAAGTCTGCCGAGTCACGCGCAACAACGTAGTGTACGCGGTTCGCGAGACGAGCGAGGCTTTCGACAAGGAAATGCTCGATCGCATATGGCCGAATGGGAGCGACGGGCAGTTCGTGGAGCTCGATGACAAATTCTGGATTAGTGACGATGGCTCCTCGAAGCCTGCCAACGAGGATGGCACTTGGGGCTACAAAGGTCTCGATGCGCAGGGTTACGACAATCCGACCTTGTACCACAGCCAGTTCATTCCCAAGTCCCGCGAATCCGAATACGATTACAGCGGCCTGTTCGAATGGTTCAAGCAACTGCAAAACGCCAGCATTACCCAGGAGCAGTGCGAGCGAATGGCGGATACCCAGGCGATGACAGCGCTCGCGGCGGTCCGCGGATACATTGGTGATTGGGATAACATGACCATACGACGCGGGAAAAACGGCTATATGCATCAGCGTGCCGCGGACCATAAGTGGATGATGCTCCACTGGGATAGTGATCTTGCATTTCAGGACACGAATGAGGCAGTCCTCGGCGGTTTCCCCGGTGTCGGCACCTACTTTGGCCGACCTTTCATCCGGCACTACATGAATTACTATCTCACGGAAATGCTCAATAGCTTTCCGGCATCCGGCCCGCGCCTGCAGGCATGGCTGACTGCGGAGGAAAACGTTTCAACTGCCTACACCGCCAACGGGAGCTTCTACTCGGGTTGGTCCACCGGCCGGGTAACCGCGATCCAGTCCTTCCTTGGCGCATCCCGCACGACGCTCTTTGCAGTAACGACCCCAGCCGACGGCTCGACCACTGCGGCAGGCATCCTCGCTGTGGTCGGCACTGCGCCGAGCACCGCATATTCCGTGGCCTGCGTGGACCATCCCGAGGCAGTGCTGACCTGGGGCGGCTCCGGCGGCACCAATCCCGCGGGTTGGACCCTCGCGGGCATCCGACTGAAGACAGGGCCGAATACCCTCGTCTTCCGCATGTACAATATCAGCGGCGTGCAGGTCGGCGTGGACCTGCCAAGGACGATCACCAAGACCGGTGATGCGGCGCCCGCGATGGTGATCACCGCGGACCCCGGATCGTATAATGTGGGTCTCGGCGAAGTGATGACACTCGATGCCACGGGCAGCACCGATCCCGATGGCAGCGCACTGAGCTTCGCATGGGTCGTCACGCCAAATACGGGAGTCACCGTCACCTATCCACTTCCCGGCAAAGCCGTGGCGCAGTTCACCACGCCTGGCATCTACACGTTCAGTGTGCAGGGGACGAATGCCACCAGCGTGAGCACGACTTTGGTGCGCGAGGTCGCGGTGTTCAGCGCGCGAGATTTCGACAGTTTTGGCAATACCTTGCTGCCAGCCAAATTTGCGGTCAGCGGCACCGAACTGCTCGACAATTACTCACCGAACTCATGGTACTCACTGACGACAAATCAAGGGAGCCTAAACCTCCAAATCACGGATGTGGTATCACTGCCACTGAGTAATACCGCCGCGACCTTCCCGCTGCTCACGCGGCCTTTGCCGACTACGGCAGACTTTGCGCTCCAGACGGACTTTGGCTTTGAAACGCGCAACAACGGCAGCTTCTTCACCGGACTGTTTGTCGAGACGATGGAATCGGGAGCAAGCGTGAAGTATGCCTTCGGCGTCGATGGCAATGGCACGCTCGCGCTTCGCAAGGCGACTGGGGCCGGCACGTATGTCGCGGTGGGTGCGGCACCTTTCCAACCCTTCCCTGGCACAGGCTCCAGCGGCACCGGGGCCACGCTGCGCATCCGGCGAATCGGCAACCAACTGCAATTCCACCGGCGCGTGAATGCCGTGTGGTTGCCGCTCACCAGCGGCGCACAGTCCGCGGCCGTGATTGTGACCTTGCCAGCGGCGGGCACCGCGGTGCGGGGCGGCATCTTTGGCACCACCAGTGCCAGGCAAGGCGTGCGGATGGCCTTCGACTATCTCGGCGTCGTTGATCCCGGTCAAAGTAACGATCTCATCGGCAGCCTGCGCATTACCGAAGTCATGTACAACCCAGGCGTTTCCGGCGGTGTCGAATTCGTGGAGTTAAGGAATATCGGATTGAACCCGGTCGATCCGACCGGCGTGTATTTTGAGGATGGCAATCCGTTTTCGAGCCGATTCACGTTTGGAAATCTGATACTCCAGCCCGGCCACTACTGCGTCGTCACCAACAACACCGCCGGCTTCATCGCCTTCCACGGGACCGGCGCGAACATCGCCGGCCAATACACCGGGTCGCTCAATAACGACGGCGAAGCCATCACGCTAAAGGATATCGCTGGTAACATCATTCACGATTTCAGCTACAGCGACATCTCGCCGTGGCCCGCCACGCCCGATGGCTTCGGACCTTCGCTTGAAGTCATCGCCACTGATCCGGCGCTCTACAGCCTCGGCACGAACTGGCGCGCGAGCCGGGAGATCGGCGGCTCGCCAGGCTACCTTGGTTTCGCCGCCGATGCTGATGGCGATGGCCAGCCAGATACGGTCGAGCTTGCCTTCGGCAGCAATCCGAATGATGCGAGCTCGATTCCAAATGTCCCCGCCACCACGCGCACCGCGGGAGGTGGCGAGGTCACGCTGGCCTGGGCCGGCGTCAGCGGGCGCGCTTACACCGTGGAGTATTGCGAGGACCTGCTCACCGATACGTGGCAATCGCTCGCGACCGTCATCGCCAGCGGGCAGACTGTCACTTACACCGACACCTCCGCCGGGCTCGCGACCCATCGCTTTTACCGGATCGCGACGCGGTTCCCGTGAGCGCAGTCGCGTTGACCTGAGACTGGCTGGAGCTTGCGGATGAAGAACGTCACGATTCACAGCGACGGAGCCTGTGTCGGAAACCCCGGTCCGGGCGGCTGGTCTGCGGTGCTCGAGTATGGCGGGGTGAAAAAGGAGATCAGCGGTGCCGAGATGGCGACCACCAACAATCGGATGGAACTGCTCGCCGCAGTCGAGTCACTCGCGCGTCTCAAGGAACCGTGCGCGGTCGAATTCATCACCGACTCGACCTATGTGCGCGAAGGCATCACCAAGTGGGTCAAGGGTTGGAAAGCCAAAGGCTGGATCACGGTCAAGCGGGAGCCAGTGAAGAACGCTGACCTATGGCTTCGCCTCGACGCTGAAGCGGCACGGCATCGCATCGTGTGGAAGTGGGTGAAAGGGCACGCGGGAAACGCAGGGAACGAGCGCTGCGACGCACTCGCCGTCGCCGAGATCGAGCAACTCCGCGCGCGCCACACTCCGCAGCAACTCGCGGCGGCGCTGGACGAATTCAAGGCGCGGCAGTCTCCCATGCCGGATGGGTTGAGCCTGTTTCGCGCGGAAGTGTGAGCGGTCGCGCGAGTCACTGGCGGTGGCGGAGCTTGTCGAGCAAGACCGCACCGAGGATCACGAGACCGAGCACCACCTTCTGGGTGTAGCTTTCGACGTTGGTTAGATTCATGCCGTTTTGGATCACCGCGATGGTGAATGCGCCGGTCAGCGTCCCGAGCATTTTCCCCTCGCCACCGCTGAGGCTGGTCCCGCCGACGACGACCGCGGCGATGACGTATAGCTCGTACATGTTTCCGTAAGTCGGCGAGCCGCTCTTGAGTTGCGATGCCATAATCACGCCGCCGAGCCCGGCGAGCAGCGCGCTGGCGATGTAGGCAAACATCAACACGCGCGGGACGGGCACGCCGCTGAGGCGCGCGGCCTCGCCGTTGCCGCCGACCGCGTAGAGGTACCGCCCGAGCTTCATCCGCGACATCAGCACGTGTGCTAGGGCGTAAAGGACGAGCATGAGCACGACGGCGTTTGGCAGGCTTAGCAAATCCGCGCCGCGCCCGAGCCACACGAAGGAGTCTGGGATTTGGTAAACCGACTGGCCTTTCGCGAGGATGTAGGCGAGTCCGCTGCCGACGAGCATCATCGCGAGCGTCACGATGAAAGGCAGGATACGAAACCGCGTGATCATCGCGCCGGAAAATGCGCCGACGATTCCGCAAAGGACGATCGCCGCGACGCAGGCGAGGAACATTCCGCCGATCGAGGCATTCACACCGCCTGCGAAATCGCGGATGAATCGCGCGGCGAGCACGGCGGAAAGCGCAAGCAGACTTCCGACCGAAAGATCGATGCCGCCGGTGATGATAACCATCGTCATGCCGATCGCGACGATGGCGATCACGGCGATTTGGTTCGCGATGTTCAGGAGGTTTTCGGACTTCAGGAAATTTGGCCAGCGGTAGCTGCGCGGCGTGATGACGCGTGGCTCACCGAGCGCGGGGAAGTCGGTCTTCAAGTCGGAGAAAACGAGCCATGCACCCGTGGCTCTGGTACAAGCGATGGCGTCGAGTCTTCCGCCGGACGCGGCGGCTTTCTGCAAGGCCTCGCGCGCGTCCTTCGGCTCGCCTTTCACCACGATGGCTCCGGTGAAGTCGCGCTCCAGCTTCGCGGCGAACTCCGCGTCGTCCGGTTGATCGCCCGCGGCAATGAGGACGCGCGGCGTTTTTCCGAACTGCTCCTGAATGCTGGCCACGACTTGCTTTGCGGCTACCTCGCCGGTCGGCGATTGCTCGCTGTAAGTCGCCACGCTGAAGAAGGTGCAGAGCAGCAGCAGCACGAAGATCATGCCGTAGTCGGCGAGGAAGCGGGAGTTCTTCATAAGTGATCGAAGGAAAAGTAAGCGCGGGGCTCCGTTGTCCCGGAGGGACAGTAGAAATTAGCCGGTGGTGAAGCGAGTCCGCGAGCGCAACCACCGGACCTTGAAGGAAAACGACTCCGCCCCGGCAGGAGCGCTGGAACGGAAACGCGGACGCGATTCCAACGCCCCTTCAGGGCAGGCTCGCGTTTTGGCCGGAGTCCGGTGGTTCCCACTCGCGGACTCGCTTCACCACCGGCTACCATCTTTCGTCCCTCCGGGACTGCGGATTCAGCGCGCCGACGCGCAATGGACCGTGACTCATAAGGTCACGCGACGGCGAGCTGCATGATTTGCTCCTGCGTCGCGCGCTTTGGGTCCGCGATTTCCCCGGTCACGCGACCTTCGTGCATGACGAGGATGCGGTCGGCCATGCCGAGGACTTCGGGCAGTTCGGAGCTGATCATGACGATGGCTTTGCCGGCGGCGGCGAGTTCGTTCATCAGTAGATAAATTTCGTATTTCGCGCCCACGTCGATGCCACGCGTGGGTTCGTCGAAAATCAGCACGTCGCAATTGCGCGCGAGCCATTTCGCGAGCACGACCTTTTGCTGATTGCCGCCGGAAAGATTGCCCGCGCGCTGTTCCTGATTCGGCACTTTGATATTGAGTTGATCGACGTAGCGCCCGAAGTGCTCGCGCTCGCGACCGAGCTGCACAAAGCCGCGGCGCGAAAGCCAGGTGAGATTTGGCAGGCCGAAATTCTCGCGAACGGAATGGCCGAGCACGAGTCCTTGTAGCTTGCGATCTTCGGTCAGCAGACCGATTCCCGCCGCAATCGCATCCCGCGGAGAACCGATGGCGAGAAGATTTCCATCGAGCCGAACTTCGCCCGCTTCGCGCGGGTCGGCTCCGAAGATGAGCCGAACCGTTTCCGTGCGCCCCGCGCCGACCAGACCGGTGAGCGCGAGAATTTCACCGCGCCGCACGGCAAACGAAACATCGCGTACCGCACGGCCCCGTCGGAGGCCGGAGACTTCGAGGCGCGGCGCTCCGAGCGTCACGTTGCGCGCGGGAAATTCGTCCTTCAATTCGCGGCCCACCATCAGCTCGATCATCTCGTTTCGCGTGATCTGCTTGATAGGCCGCTCGCCCACATTCCGACCGTCGCGCAGAACCGTGACGCGATCTGTGATGGTGAAAACTTCATCGAGCCGGTGGCTGATGTAGATGATGCCGATGCCGTGGCTTTTCAGGTCGCGGATGATTTCAAACAGCCGCGCGACCTCGTGCGAAGTGAGCGCCGCGCTGGGCTCATCCATGACGATGATGCGCGCCTCGAACGCGAGCGCCTTCGCGATCTCGACGAGTTGCTGCTGCGCCGTGGTGAGCCGCCGGCACGGAGCGTCGAGGTCGATCGCCACACCCAGCCGCTTGAACAACGCGGCCGCGCGCTCGCGTTCCTGTTTCAGCGCCACGAACCCCGCGCGCGTCACCTCCTGCCCGAGGAAAATGTTTTCCCCCGCCGTGAGTCCGGGAACGAGATTGAACTCCTGGTAAATCACCGCCACGCCCGCGCGCCGCGAATCCTGCGGCGAGTGAAACGGCGTCTCGCGACCATCGATTGCGATCCTGCCTTCATCTGCGCCGTGCGCGCCGCCGAGCACCTTCATCAGCGTGCTTTTGCCTGCGCCGTTCTCGCCGAGCAAGGCCAGCACTTCACCGGGCCTCAAGCTGAGATCTACGCCGCGCAATGCCTGCACGCCGGGAAATGACTTCACGATCCCGCGCATCTCGAGGAGCGGCGCCGCGTCGGTCATACGCCCAACCCGATTGCGGGCTGCTCGACAAGCTGGTCTTCGGTGTAGGCGTGGGGCATGACGAACGGCTCACTCACCTCTCCAACGGGCGATTACATCCTTGAAAGTTACGTCACGCCAAAGTTCCTGCCATTCCGAGTGAACGCGCACACTTCTCGAATGAGGCTCGGGCTCAGGCAGCGGCATGTGAACAACTGCCGGAAGGAGGACTGCATCCCCGACAATGATGCAATCACCAGGACTGAGGTTCGGCAGAATGTCCGTGATGCCGTTTGCGTTATCGGGGAACAATCGGCGGACATAAGCTTGGTCAGCGTCGTTTGTGAGCCGAAGCGCAACGAAGTTGTTGCACTGGGCGAAAATCGTTTCCGAAACTTCCGAAGGACGCTGGCTCACGACCATCAGATTGAGGCCGTATTTTCGGCCTTCCTTAGCGACCCGCTCCAAGGATTTGCGTGAGGCGCGGTAAGCGGCAGTATCATTCTGCGGGATGTAGTTGTGCGCCTCTTCGCAAACAATCATCACCGGAACATCATTGGTTTGATCGGATTTATGGCGGAGCTTCGAGTAGTGGAAACAGAAGTCGAAAATCAATCTCGACACCAAGCTGACCGTGATGCTCAACACCTCGAAAGGAATCCCACTCAAATCCACAATCGTCACGTTCGCTCTGTTGAGATAGCCGAGGAACTGCTTCATGATTTCCTCGAAATCCGTGGTCTGATACAGCATGCCATCCGGCTTCTTGGGTTCGAGGAGAAATCGCAATCGCCGGTCTGCTAGTTTGGTTTCGAGACGGGAGACGAACCGATTGAACTCACCATTAAAAGGCCCGTTGTTTGCGCGAGTGTCCTTCGCAGTCGATGACTGGACGAAGGAGTGGATCTTGTCGAAGTAAGCGTCTTTTCGCTCTTTCACCAGTGTGCCATCGGCTAGCTTTGGCAGGTTTTCATTGTCCAGCCGGCCTATGACTTCACGGTTCAGGTTCTCGATGTAGTTGCACACCTCGCGCAGTGAAAAATAGACCGGCGTGTCGTAGGTAATGTCTGTGAGCTTCGGATTGTGCTTCTCCTTGTTCAAGATTACCGCGTGCTTGAATTGGGACACTTGGTTGTGCGAGTTCTGCTCGTTGCTCTCAATGAACATGCTTTCCAACTCCTCTGAGTTCATCAGCCAATACGGAAGCAGCAGGGAATCGATACCCAGCGGGTTGAGGGTGAATGACTCCTCTTTAACCAATGTGAACGCGGCTGTGTATTCGTCATGAACGTCGAAGATCACGATGTGCGCGTTTCTTTGCTTGCCGATGTGGCGGTTCTTCTTCCCCGCGATGCCAACTGCGTCATGCAGGATGCGGGCAACAGCGCACGATTTTCCCGAGCCTGTAGAGCCAACGATGGCGATGTGCTTGCTGAAGAAGCGGTCGCCGCTGATTCTCAGCGTCACGTCCTTGTTCACAGACAACTGGCCGAACGGAAAATCGTATTCGGCGCTTTCGGCAAACAGCTTGTCTAGCGTCGCTTGTTCAGGGATGTAGGCGGGTTCGGTTGGGACTGGCAGCAAGACTGTGCCCCGCTCAAACACATTCGCCGCTGTAAGATTGCCGACAGCTTGGCAGGAAACGATGAATTGCCACTCAACTTCACCGGCAGCATTGATCGAAGTGTTGCCCCGGACGTTCCGTATGACCGTGATGGTGTAGTCGTTATTGCCTTGAGCTATTTGCAGGTAGCGCCCGACTTGCAGGTGCGACTTGTGATCCTCGAAAGTCTTGAGGTTTTCAACCGCCACTGTGATTTCATTTGGGGCGCAGAGCAGAACTTGACCGATTTTATTCATAGGCTTGGGTTACTCCTGTAACGAAGGCGACTTCCTTGACACTGGTTGTTTCGAGCACCTCGACGCAGACATCTTTCGTATCAAGCGCCGTGTAGCAGTTTTGGCCGACGATAAACAGATCGTCTCCTTTTTGGTGCGACAACGCTGTTCCGTTTGTGTCCCAACGCAACATCCGAAGATGAAATTCCCTTCGCAACACACCAGCACTGCGCCCTTTCTGGACTAGCGGTGGCCGGAAGAAATGGGCCTCGTCGAACTGACCGCCCACAAATCCATCTGTCGAGATGACACCTTTCTTATGCAGGCGAAGCTGGATGTCCCGAAAGATGTCTTCGGTCGCGTCCAAGCACAAAACCGGCGTGCAGATGTGGGCCGGCTTGAAGTGATACTTTGCCAAGAAGTCGCACACGAAGCCAACTAAGCCAGCATCGAAATCCTCAAGGGTCGCGCAGTTCACAATGAAGTAGCGGAGACGGGCGTTCTTATCCAGATGCGCCTTCAGTTGCTTGCGCCGCGCTTCCAAAAGCTGCTTTTTGGTTTTCAGGGCCAATGTCCAACGTGTGATCGCAGTGGACTTGATCTTGCGCAAATCCGCCAGAAGAGCGGTTTTGGTGATGCGCCGCTGAGTCACATCATGTCGGATGCTGAGGTTCGCGATCGCTTGGATTGCATTCGGATAAGCGAGCGTATCAACGTCGCCTTTTGGTATCCCTGCGGCCACGAGGGCGGCATGAACGGATGCCACCATGTCATCCCACGATGGGCCGAACTGCATTGAAATCCTCGGAAGGAATTTATCCAGGTCAATCTTCCCGTTCAGCGCGTCGCAGTATTTCTTTTTGAGGTCCTTATCCTTGGAGGCAAGAGCGGCTTCGAGTTCAACCTTAGTCAGGGTCTGGTTTGCGGGCAGATTTGGGAAGTGAGCGAAAAGAACGTATGAAATATTCGCCAACTGGTTGGCGTGAAAATGCTGCATCATTTGCAGCAACGGCTTGAAAATCGTGCTGACAGTAAACACTTCCTTCGCCTCGTGATACTTGCACTGAATCGCGGTGCGACCTGCGGGCGCGGCAACCTCAATGTCTTCGATGATTCCTTCGACGGTAATCTCGGCGTCATCGGCAGACTTCAACACCTCCAACAAGGTTTTGTTGAACTGATACTGGAAGCCTTGAATTGTGTAGTCAGCGGTTCGATCCATGATTCAGTTTTCCTTGAGGTTGACCTGCCCCGACAGCAGACGCGGCAGCAGCAGGTCGCGCGTCCGGCGGAGGTTTTGGATTCCGCGTTGGAGCGCGGCGTTTTCGACGATGGATTTGTTCAATCTACTCATGGCTCCGTCCGGTTTGGAGATTTCAACTCCGATCTCCCCGCCACGGGTTCAACTCGCAAAGAATGGCGGTCAACTCGAGATCAGGCCTAGTCATGGCTCCAATGTCCAAAAGGGCACAAATAAGGAAAGTGTAGTTTCCTTGTTTTCGTGATTTTGGAAGACAGGCCTCTGTTTCGGCTCGTTTGCAGCGAACTACTACGACGTTTCATTGTCGTAGTCCCGTGTCCGTCAGGCTCAATTCCCCGCACCTCAGCTTCGGCGGCAGCGTGTCGCGCAGAGGGGCGAGGGCGGGGCGATCCAGATCGGCCGCGCGGGGTCGGTCATAGGCCCAGCGCGGCTTCGAGGGCTTTGCGCATCACCGCCGGATCGGGGTCGATGCCGGTCCAGTATTGAATGCCGACGATGCCCTGATTCACCAGCATTCCCAGACCATCGAGCGCCTTGCAGCCGCGCGCCTCGGCATCGCGGATGAAGCGCGTGCGCGGCGGATTGCCGATCACATCGGCGGCGACCATGCCGGGTTGCAGCGTGCCCGCGTCGAGCGCCAGCCGCGCGTCCGCGTCGTAGAGGCCGATCGAGGTCGCGTTGATCACGATGTCCGTTCCCGCCGGCACCGCGTAGTCGCCGCGCCACACGACGAGTTCGGCATCGAGCTTCAGTTTGTCGCGCAAAAGCCCGGCCAACTCCGCGCCGCGCGCCTCCGAGCGATTCACGACCGTGATCCGTTTCGCGCCCGCGAGTCCGAGTTCCACCGCAATCGCGCGCGCCGCGCCGCCCGCGCCAAAGAGCACGACGGATTTCCCTTTCGGATCGGCGACAGACGCGAGCGATTTCAGGAAACCTTTCCCGTCCGTGTTCTCGCCAATGAGTTGCTCCCCGCGCCGCACCACGCAATTCACCGCGCCCATTACCGCTGCGGATTCGCCGAGCCCGTCGAGATGTTGGATGACGGTGACCTTGTGCGGCAGGCTGCAATTGAACCCGCGAAAGCCCATCGCCTTCGCCCCGCGCACGGCGGCGGCGAGATCCCCCGGCGCCACTTCCATATTGATATAGCGCCAGTGCAGCCCGTGATGGGCAAACGCGGCCTCGATCATCGCAACTGTGGGATTGCCCGCCGCGCCTTGCGACATCGAGCCGACGAGTTCGTGGAGAAAATTTTGCGCGCTCATGATGCGGTCAACGCCGCGTATTCCCAGCGCCACACCAACCCATCTTCAGTGTCCGTGACTTCGCCAATTCGGCGGAATCCACTCTTGGCGAGAACACGGGTCGAGGCGTTCGGCTCCGGAAGGGTGTGCGCCCAGACAGTGCGGACTCGTTCATCTTCGAGTGCATGCGTGACCAGCGCCTGTGCCGCCTCTGTCGCGAATCCTCGTCCGCAATAACCGGGCGCAATTCCATACGCGATCTCCACGACGCCGTCAGCGTCCGGCGGTCCCTTGAATCCGCAGGAGCCAATGATCAGATTTTCGGCGGACAGGAGCACCCCATAACCCCACTCCCACGGATCCGCCGTGGTCGCACTTTTCAGCTTCGTCAAGAATTCCTGGGAAACATCACCGGATGTCATCATCTCGTGGATTCCTTCCGCGATCCTTTGAGAAAACGTCCTTTCATAAACGTCCCTTCCTTCAATCATCGCCTGCAGACGCTGCGGCGTCTGCGGGATCAGTTCCAGGCTCTTCGTTTTCATCGGGCGCGAATGCCGCCGTTATTTCAGCTCCGGGTCTTTCTCCGCGTCCGCCTTTTTGTAGAGCTTGGTGGGAATGAGCATCTGCGGCGGCAGCGTTTCACCCTTCGAGTGGCGCACGATCGCATCGACGATCTGCACGCCCATCTTGTCGGGAAACTGAATCGGGTCCGCGTAAATTTTGCCGTCCTTGATCGCCTGCTTGCCCTCGGGCTGCCCGTCAAATCCCACGATCACCACCTGCTGAGTTTTCCCCGCCTTTTCCACCGCGCCACGCGCGCCGAGCGCCGCGGGATCGTTGATCGCGAAGATGCCGCGCAAATCCGAATGCGCCTGCAACGCATCCTCCGCCGCCTTGTAACCGACGTCCTTCGCGCCGCCGCTTTCGAGTTCGGTCACGATCTCGACCTTTGCCTTCCCGCTTGCATTGTGCGCGGCGATCACTTCATGAAATCCCTTGGCCCGCAGGATGCACGACTCGGCTTGCTTGAAACCGAGCAGCGCGATTTTTCCACCCGCCTCGCCAAGCGCCTCGATCATCGCGTGCGCCGCTTCCCTGCCGCCGGCGTAGTTGTCCGTGGCGATTTGCGTCACGATTTTTACGCCGGGTTCGTTGCACGGAATATCGACGGTGAAAACCGGGATGCCCGCCGCGTTCGCCTCCTGAATCACCGGGATGATCGCCTTGGAATCGCACGGACTCAGCACGATCGCGCTGACCTTCTTCACGATGAAGTCCTTGATCTGATTACTCTGCTTTGCGACGTCCTTGTCGCCGCTGACGACGATCGCCTCGTAACCGCGCTTCTTCCCTTCCGAGGTGATGTTGTCGCCGATGACTTTGAAAAATGGATTGTCGAGCGTGAGCAGCGAGACGCCGATCGTGCCTTTCGCCTTCGTGTCGGAAGCCGGCGCGCTGGCGGGTGGTGCCGTCTGCTTTTCGCAACCGGCAAGGATCGCGAGCGCGCAGGCGAGGAGGGAAAGGAGGCGGTATTTCATGGGGGATGATTGAGAGCGGTGGCAGATCAAAACTGAAGGCGAATGGGCCGACGGGGATTAAAGCAGCAGCGTTTCGAGCAGCGCGCGACTTTGTGAAAAGACGGCTTCGGCGCTGTGCGCGGCGTCGATGCGGCGGATGAAGGGGCGATCCAGCGCGAGGAAAATGCGGCGGACTTCGCGCTGATAGTCGAGCGCCTCGAAATCATCAGGCGCGCCGCCGCGCCGCTGGATGCGCGTCGAGCCGACCGCGGGATCGAGATCGAGCAGGAGCACAAGATCGGGCAGGGGAGCGAAGGTTTCGTTGGCGGCGATGATCGCGTCGGGATCGAGGCCGCGCGCGCCCTGGTAGGCGGCGGTGGAAAAGTAGTAGCGGTCGAGAATCACGATCGCGCCGCGATGGAGCGCCGGGGCGATGAGCGATTCGACGTGCTCGGCGCGATCTTTCTGGAAGAGGTCGAGTTCCTCCTGAAGCGAGAGGCGACCGGTCTTTGCGGACTGGCGCAGGGCGGTGCCGTGCGGCCCGTCGGTCGGTTCGCGGCTGGTGATGACTTCGCGGCCAGACTCGCGCAGCCATGCGGCGAGCTGCTGGATGAGGGTGGATTTCCCCGAGCCGTCGATGCCTTCGAGGACGAGGAGAAAGCCGCGCCGGTTCATGGCTCGCGCGAACGCCATTTTGCGAGTTGGGAGGCGATGTTTTGAGGGGATGGCGCGCCAATCGCGGTGCGCGCGGACATGGCGCGCGTGAGGTCGAAAACCTGGAAGAGGTCGTCGGCGAAGGTGGCGTCGAGCGCCTGATACTCGGCGAGCGAAAGCGCGGGCAGAGTGCAGCGGCGCTCCGCGGCGAGGGCCACGGCGCGGCCGATGATCTCGTGCGCGTGGCGGAAAGGGACTCCGCGTTTCACAAGATAATCCGCGAGGTCGGTGGCGAGCAGCAGCGGATCGGCGACGGCGCGGGCACAGGCTTCGGGATTTGCGCGGATGCTGCCGAGCATTGCCGTGTAGATGGCGAGCGCGGCTTTGACGGTGTCGATGCTGTCGAACACGGGCTCCTTGTCCTCCTGCATGTCGCGATTGTAGGTCATCGGGAGACCTTTCAGCACGGTGAGCAGCGACAGGAGGTTGCCGAAGACGCGGCCAGTTTTCCCGCGCGTGAGTTCCGCGATGTCGGGATTTTTTTTCTGCGGCATGAGCGAGCTGCCGGTCGTGTAGGCATCGCCGATCGTGACGAACGCGAACTCCGCGGACGCCCACAGGATGATGTCCTCGCTGAGTCGCGACAGGTGGGTGGCGATGAGCGCGAGCGCGGCGAGCAGCTCGACGGCGAAGTCGCGGTCGCTCACGGCGTCCATGCTGTTCTGCGAGATGTCGGGAAAATCGAGCAGCCGGGCGATGAGCGCGCGGTCGAGCGGGATGGTGGACCCGGCGATCGCGCCGCTGCCGAGCGGCAGCACGTTGAGCCGCTTCCGCGTGTCGGCGATGCGGCCGAGATCGCGCCCGGTCATTTCCACATAGGCGAGGAGGTGGTGCGCGAAATAGACGGGCTGGGCGCGCTGGAGATGGGTGTAGCCGGGGATGATGATTTCGCGGTGCGCCTCGGCGAGATCGAGCAGGGCGTTTTGGAAATTGCGGAGCGCGGTGGTGATCGCATCGCACTCGGCGCGGAGGTAAAGGCGGAGATCGAGCGCGACTTGATCGTTGCGGCTGCGCGCGGTGTGCAGCTTCGCGCCGGGCGCGCCGATGCGCCGCGTCAGCTCGGCCTCGATGTTCATGTGGATGTCTTCGAGCTCGATCTTGAACTCGAATTTTCCCGCCGCGATATCCTCGCCGATGCCGCGGAGCCCGACCACGATTTTCCCCAGCTCCTCCGCCGTCAGCAGCCCGGCGGATTCGAGCGCGGTGGCGTGCGCGATCGAGCCTTCGATGTCATGCGCCCACAAGCGCCAGTCGAACGAAATCGACTCGCTGTATTTTTGAAGGAGCGGGGCGGTGTCCTGCTGAAAACGGCCTTTCCACATGGGTCGTGATCTTTCTTAAAACTGCGTCTGCACCTTCCGAATCAAGCACACGCCTTCCCGCGCGAGCAGGTCGCACTTCGCCTCGATGCGCACGGTCTTGCGCTCCGGGGTAAAGCCGAGCCGCTTGCTGATGCAGGTCTCCAGCGTGTCGATATGGACGTCCTCGAACTCGACGATCTTGCTGCAATCGGTGCAGATGAGGTGGTTGTGATTCGGGTGATCGACGTAGTTCGGGTCGTAAAATTTGTAGTCCTTCCCGAAGTCCATTTCCTTCAGCGCGCCGCTTTCGACGAGCAGCGGCAGCGTGCGATAGACGGTCGCGCGGGAGACATCGGGATCGAGCCGGCGGGCCATGAGCAGGAGTTCCTCGGCGGTGTAGTGCTCGGTGGTGCTGAAGGCGGCTTCGATGATGGCATCGCGCTGCGTCGTCTTGCGGAGATTTTTACTCGCGATGAAATGATAGATGCGTTGCCGGAGCGCGGGGTCCATGCGGCGAGGATAGGAAAGCGGGCGGGGGAGTCAAACCCTCGGCATCCGTCGTCCGCCCACTTATTTAGCGACCTGCGGCTCGCGGAGGAAAAGAGCGACGGCTGCACGCGGATCCCGGTTGATCACGTGAATGCGCGCCGCTTTTCGGACGAACCAATCGGGCGGCGTGGGACGCGCGGCGACCTTGAGGATGATCTCATTCGCCCGCTCGATGTCGCCGGCTTGCAGGAGGTGTCGGGCGAAATCCCGGGCGTTCACGACGTCGCTCGGATCGCTGTCCCATCGCGACGCAAGCAGACCTGCATTTTCACTTGTGGTGGCCGCGCGATCGGCCGGTTCCGGCCACTCTTTCTCAAGGATATCCCAGGCCGCGTCGTCTTCCGTCCACTTGTGCAAAAACTCGACCCACGTTTTGAAATCGCGGGCACGCCGTTCGGGATGATTCCGGATAAATTGCTGGAATTGCTCGTGGCTGCCGCGCTGCTCGACCAGCGAGTAGTATGCGCCCACCTCGGCATCCGCGAGATCGACGGACTGCGATGCGCGCTCGTTCCACCAAAGCGCGAGGGCCTCGCGTGAGGCCGCCTCGGGGACATTGCGCGCGTAGGTGAGGAGGAATTCCGGATGCAAGCGGGCATACTGCTCCCAAGTCGGAGTGGCACCGCGCAGGCCGCGCGTCTCATCCATCGCGATGCCGAATACCTCCTCCGCCCGGTGTCCGGCGCGCTCGATGGCGATCTGCCAGTAGTGCAGCGAAATGCCGGGCGCCACGCTCTTGGACGCGCGCGCCTGGAGCGCCGCGAGTTCCCACGAGCCCGGCATGAGCCGCGCGGCGATGCGGAAATGCTGCTGCCACTCGGCGGCGCGGCGGCCCAGCGGATCGTCGATCTGATGCAGCGCGATCGAATAACGCAGCGTCGGATTCAACGGAAAATAGTGGAGCGAACGCTCGAGTTCGCGGACGGAGACAAACGGCGTCGTCTGCTCGCGGGCGAGCAGGCGCGCGAGCGAAATCGGCGACCACGCCGGCGCATCGCTGAGGAAAGGAAGCGTCCAAAAACAGGCGATGGCAGCCGGCACGAGGGCGGCCTTGCGCGTGGCGGGGAGGATCCCCGCGAGGGTGCCGGGCGAGCAGGCGATGGCGAGCGCGGCGAGGCCGAAACCCGCCGTGGCCCAGCGATGCGCGGGCACATCGATCAGCGAGTGAAGGAGGAGCGCCGCGGCAGCCGCGAACGGCCCGGCTCGCACGAACACGCTGCGATTTGCCGAGACGGCGGTGCGGACGCGCGGAGCGACGTAAATCGCCAGGGCGATCGCGCCGAAGAGCACCGGAAGCGCGCCCAGTTCCACCAGCCATTGCAGCCAACTGCTCTCGGGATGCAGCACGATCGCCTCGCCGGTCGCGACTTCCTGGTACATCGGAAAGATCTGCGTGAATGAGCCCATCCCGTGGCCGAAAATCGGCGCGTCCTTCCAGACCCGCAACGTGTCCTGCCAGATGGGAACGCGCATGTCGCCCGATACTGCGCCGCTCCCTTTCGAGGTGAATCTCGCGATCACCTGTGAGCCAAATGCAAAACTGATCGCGAGCATCACCAGCAATCCGCCGGCAGCGGCGCTGAGCGTGCGCACGGACGGAAAACGCACCACCACCAGCGCGAGGAAAACGCCAAGCCCCAGGACGAGACAGACGACGCCGCCGCGGGATTCCGTGGCGAGCAATCCGGCGAAGGAAATGCTCGAAAGCACGACCGCGGTGCCGAGCAGCCGGAAATACCGCCGGCTGCCAGCCCAGCCGATGCAACTGGCACCGAGCAGCACGCCCATCGCGAGAAAGCTGGCGGTGTGATTGCGATTGGGAAAAGGGCCGAAGCCCTTCCAGCCCGGCGTATAGCGCAGGCCGTAGATGGCGTCGGGATCCATGCCGCGCGTGAGGAATGACACCACCGCCACGATCGCCGCGGATGCGGCCATGCCCCAGATCATCACGACTCTTTGCGAACGCTCCACGGCGAGCGTGCGCGCCCAGAGAAACCACACGATCGCGATGATGCCGGTGAGCAAACCGTCGAGCGCGCGCGATGGCTCGGGGTTGTGCGTCCATGGAAAGATCACGCCAAAACTCTGCGCGAGCGTCTCGCGCCAGTAGGTTTTTCCAAAGATGGCCGCGGGGCCAAATTCCTTGAGCAGCAGGATCGCGACGGCGGCGACGAGCAGCGCGTTGCCGACGCGGCCGGGCCGGACGACCGACGGTGGCTGCGCCCAGACGCCGATCGCGAACAGCACCAGCAGGCTGATCTGCACGATGCGATCCACCGCGCCAAACGCGAGCGGCGCGGCGATCGCGAGCAGGATGAAAATGCCGGTTGCCAACGCACCCGGCGTCAGCGTGATGCGCTTCCGTTGCAGCTTGTGTTTTCGCGTCGCTAATTCCATTTCGCGGCGGCTTTAACATAGACCGGTCGAAAACACTCGGCGATTCTCTGCCACTCGCCGACATTACCGCGATGCTGTGGCGCGTGCAGCGTCCACGGCGTCGCGCCCTCGTGCATCACATGGACGACGATTTCATTTTCGACTTCGCCTTGATCGACAAATCCGATGCGCCGCAAGGTGTGCTCGAACAGCGCCCAGAACTCCTGCGCGCTGTGGCAACGGTCCACTTCGAGATCGAGCAGTTGCGCCTGCAATAGCGCGTAGCGCACTTCCCGACGGCGGTCCAAAACGCGAATGAAACGACGTTTCACATCCTCCCAATTGTGCAGGAAGTGAAAGTAACGCAGGCCAACCACGGCGAGGACAAATAGCGCGCCAATGCCAATCGGCAGCGTGCGGCCCTGGCTCCAGAAAATGCTGAGCCCGATCAGACTCAGCACGAGGCAGACACCGTAAAGCCCGAGCACGATTCGGCGTTTTGAAAAACCGAAGCGCTCGAGCTTGTGGTGAATGTGCTCGTCGTCCGCGTGGAACAGCGGAAAGCCGCGGACGCCGCGCCGCAGCAGCGCAAATGCGGTGTCGATGATCGGCACGCCGAGCGCCACGATCGTGACGAGCAGCACGGCGGCGATGGAGCCTTTGTGCGAGCCGACGAGCGACATCGCGGCGACGAAAAACCCGATGAGATACGCGCCGCCATCGCCGAGAAAAATTTTTGCCGGGGGAAAATTGAACACGAGAAACCCCAGCAGCGCGCCGGCCATCGTGAAGGAAAACCAGGCGACAGTGAGTTGCTCGGAAAGCAGGCCGACGATGCCAAGCGTGACGGACATGAACATGCCCAGTCCACCGGCGAGGCCGTCGAATCCATCGATCAGGTTGACGATGTTTGGCACGGTGATGAGCCAGAAAACCGTCGCGAGATAGCCGACGATCGCGCCGAGATTCACGCTCCACGCGCCGCCAGGATACGTGACGCGGTCGATGCTCAGGCCGAGGCCCCAAGCGAGCGTTGCGATGGCGATGTGTGCCACCAGTTTTTTCTTCGCGCCGAGCGGTTTGAAATCATCCCAAAGCCCGAGGAAAAACATCAGGCCGCATCCCGAGAAAACCGGCAGCCACTGCAGTTTGCGATCGCGGTCGATGTAAAGAATGACGAGCGCGCCGATCATCAGCGTGATCACGATCGGCAGGCCGCCGAGACGCGGAATCGGCTGGCTGTGTTTTTTTCTGCTCTCGTTCGGCTTGTCGAGGCCGTAGCCCATTTTGCCAAACCGGATGGCCTGCGGCGTGAGAGCCAGCGAGATGAAAAACGCGCAAACGAAAAAGCAAACCGCGTAGATCATTTTACAAATCGCCCCGCAAGCCCGCGCCACCGGATCGTGGAGCGGCAATGGGTGGGCAATAGCCGACGCGAAACTGGATGCATGTTCTCAGAGGACACGAAATTGACAGAGCAGTTCCCATGACACAAGGCGTGGCGCAGAGCGTTCGTCATCGTCCGATCAAGCGCAGCAGTTCGCGCCACGAATTCAGCGCCGACTCCCGCGCCGCGCGGGGATCTGTCAGCGCGTCCGCTGCGATCGGATTCGGACGGGTTTTTTTCTCCAGCAACCAGCTTGCGACCGCCGCAGCATCGCCGGATTGAAACACGCCAGCGTGGGGGACTCCGCGCAATTCCCTGGTGATCGCGCCATCTGCGGGGCCAATCCACAAGAGCGGGCGCGGCAAGGTGCGGACGAGACCGAGTTTGCTCGGCCACAGGCAGCCGCGCGTGGCGGGGATTTGTGTGACCGCGCACACCTGCGCGCGCAGCAGCGAAGCGATCAATTCGGCTTCATCGACGTAGGGCTGCCAGTCGCAGCGCTTCAATCCGAGTTGCATCGCGCGCTCTTTTGCGATCGGCCATGCCGGCCCGCCGCCTTGAAAAAGCAGCCGCACTTCTGCATCCCGCTGCTCGATGATCGCCTGCGCCGCCAGCAGCGTCTCCCACTCGTGCGCGCGCCCGAGATTTCCCGAGTAAATCCACGTCCATGGCGCACTCGGCCCGATCGCCGGGACAGGCCGCGCGAGCACCGATGCAAACAGCCACGGCCGCACGATCGCGGGCTCCACGCCATACTTTCGCAAGCGCAACGCCATGTCTTCGTCGAGCACGACGATCTGCGCCGCGCGCCGATACGTCCAGCCCATCGCGCGCGTCACATTTCGCGACAGCGCGCCTTCGGAAATCTCATCCAACTCGACCGCGATCTCGGGATACAAATCCATGATCCAATGCACCGCCGCCGCGCGGTGCCAGAGTGCGACCAAGCCGGCGACGAACGAAAGACACGGCGGCGAAGAAGCCGCGATCACCACATCGGCCCGCGGCCTCCGCATCCCCGCGAGCAGCATTCTAAATAGAGCGGTCATTTCGCGTCGCGTGCGTCCGCCCTGTTTCTGAGCGCCACGATATTCCGCCCGCGCGGCGACGAAATCGACCGAGTGCCCGCGCGCCGCCAGATCATCCGCCAGCTCGCGCAGCAGGATGCCCGTCGGTGCAGGATCGGGCGGGAAGTATTGGTTTAGGAAAAGGACGCGCATCGACCAGCGGAAAAAAGGCGAACATCGAACATCGAAGTAGGAAAGAGCTTCGCACGCGGCCTCCGACTTCGATGTTCGATGTTCGATGTTCGATGTTCGATGTTCATCCGAATCGCTTCACCACCGCCGCCGGATTCCCCCGCACGAGCGTCCCCGCCGGCACATTCTCCAGCACCACACTCCCCGCCGCGACCATGCTCCCCGCGCCGATCTCGACACCCGGCGCGATGAACACCTGCGCCGCGATCCACGACCGCTCGCGCACCGTGATCGGCTTCACGATCAGCTCAAACATTTGCGACTGAAAATCGTGTGATCCCGTGCAAAGGAACGCTCTTTGCGAGATGCAAACGTGCGACTCGATCGTGACTGGGGCGAGGCTGAGGACCACGACTTCTTCGCCAAACCAAACGTGATCGCCCACCGTCAGCTGCCAGGGAAAAGTGATGTTCACCTGCGACCGAATCGTGACATCCACGCCGATGCGCGCCCCAAAAGCCCGCAGCAGCGCGACCCGCAGCGCCGATGGCCACGGCCACGGCGTTTGAAAAAACACACACTTCACAACTACCCAAAGCATCTCCTTCCCTCGCGACGCACCCCTCTCGAAGTCGCCGGTCGTATAGCCCTTCAACTGCATCTTTCCGCCTTCGATGTTCGATGTTCGATGTTCGATGTTCGATGTTCATGCCTTTCCCCGGCATAACGTCTGCTTTTTCGTTGCTGCGATGATACGAACATGACTCGATTGCTTGCGACGATTTAGATAGAAACATCGCTGCCGTCCCACACGCGAGCATTTCCAATGCGCGCAAAGCGAGGACATTGATTCATGACCCACGGCTCTCAAATTCATTCCGCGAACCGACCGCAAACCGCGGACGCATTTCAGGGGAATGCCGTGTCTGAAAATCCTGTCATTTCGAGCGCGGCATCCGTTGCGAGGTTACTGTTTTAATGTCGTTGCTGGCCCGAATCTTTTCGCAGTCGCCCAACTCGCTCGCCATTACGTGCGGCAACGAATCTCTGACGTACGGAGAACTCGACCGTCGCTCGAAAAGCCTCGCGCAACGCATCGCGCCGAATCAGCGCATCGCCCTCCGCGCGACTCGCTCTGCCGACACGATCGTCAACATTCTTGCAACCCTTCGCGGCGGCGCTGCGTACGTCCCGTTCGATCCCGAATATCCCGCCGACCTGCTCGCGTTCATTTCCGCGGATTGCGCGGCGAAAGAACTCCCGACTGACACCGCGCCGGTCATTTCTTCCAAGGAGCCAGCGATCACCCCGGATGACCTCGCCTACATCATCTACACGTCCGGCTCCACTGGCCGTCCGAAAGGCGTGCTCATCTCGCACGCCAATCTCGCCCACTCCACCAACGCCCGGCTCGCCTTTTACGAAAACCCGCCCACGCGTTTTCTCCTGCTCTCCTCGTTCGCTTTCGATAGTTCCGTTGCCGGGATTTTCTGGACGCTCGCCAGCGGCGGCGCGCTCGTCATTCCCGAGTCCGGCGAAGAGCGCGACCCATCCGCCATCGCCGCGCTTATCGCGAAGCACCGCATCACGCACACGCTCTGCCTGCCCGCGCTCCACGCCTTGCTGTTAGAAACGGCGGCGGATTTGCGCTCGCTCGAAACCGTCATCGTCGCCGGCGAAAACTGCCCGCCCGATCTGCCCGGCGCGCATTTCCAGCGCATCCCGCAAGCGCGACTCTTCAACGAATACGGCCCGACCGAGGCCACCGTCTGGAGCACCGTCGCCGAACTCACCGCGCACGCGCCGATAACCATCGGCCAGGCAATCCCCGGTACCACCGTCCAACTTCTCGAAAGCGGCGAAATCCTCATCGGCGGCCCCGGCGTCGCACTCGGCTATCTCAATCAGCCCGAGATCACCGCCGAGAAATTCACCACATTCCCGGCCGGCGAACGCCTCTACAAAACCGGCGACCTCGCCCGCCGACTCCCGAACGGCGACCTCGAATTCCTCGGCCGCTCCGATCGCCAGGTCAAAATCCGCGGCCACCGCATCGAACTCGACGCCATCGAAGCCGTCCTCCTTTCCCATCCCCAAATCTCCACCGCAGCCGTCATCGCCCACGAAGGCCGATTAGTCGCCTACGTCCCCTCCGTCCCATCCGACCTGCGCCAGTTTTTGGCTGAAAAGCTACCGCCGTCGATGCAGCCCGGCACCGTCGTAAAACTTACAACTTTACCCCTCGCGCCAAACGGCAAAATCGACCGCGCTGCCCTCCCAAAACCCGACCGCACCCGCCCCGATCTCGACACCGAATTCGCCGCACCGCGCACCCCGCTAGAAAATTTCCTGGTCGAAGAATGGCGCGGGTCGCTCGCCCTCGACCGCGTCGGCATCCACGACAAATTCTTCGACCTCGGCGGCGACTCGCTCCGCGCCGCCACGCTCGCCAACCGGCTCCAGCAAAAGCTCGGCGAGCCCGTCTTCGTCACCGCCCTCTTCACCGCGCCGACCATCGCGCAGCTCGCTGTATTCCTGGAAAAAAACTATTCCGCGGCAGTGGCGCGCGCCTTCGCAAGTAGCGCAGGCGCCCCGCCTGCGAAAAGTCCGGCGGGCGCCCCGCCCGCCGACCGTCTCCGCGCGCTCCTCCCAAAAAGCACAGCGCCCCATCGCCCATCGCGCAAAAACCCGCGCGCCATCTTCATCCTCGCCCCCCCGCGCTCCGGCACCACGCTCCTGCGCGCGATGCTCGCGCAACATCCCGCGCTCTTCACTGCGTCCGAGCTGCGCCTGCTCGGCTTCGACACCGTCGCCGAACGCCGCGCCGCCTACTCCGGTCCGCAAAGCATCTGGCATCGCGGCATCATCCGCGCGCTCGCCGAAAGCAAACACGGCGACGAAGCCGAAGCCGCGCAGATCGTCGAAGAGTGCGAGCAGGAAAATCTCTCCACCGCCGAGTTCTTCACGCTGCTCCAGCAATCCATCGCCCCGCGCACCCTCGTCGATAAATCGCCGAGCTACGCGCTCGACCCCGCCGCGCTGCGCCACGCCGAGGAGATTTTCGAGAACGCCTTTTACATCCACCTCACGCGCCATCCCGCCGAGATGATCCGCTCCTTCGCCGAGCGGCGCATGGACCAGGTTTATCTTCCCGCAAATGATCTCACCCCGCGCGAAGCCGCCGAAGCCGTCTGGCAAATCGCGCACGAAAACATCCTCGATTTCCTCGCGAACATTCCTGCCGAGCGACAGGCGCACCTTCGTTTCGCCGACCTCGTCTCGCAGCCCCGCGCGGAAATGGAAAAGCTCTGCGCCGCGCTCGGGATTCCCTTCGATCCAGCGGTGCTCGACCCTTACAAAAAGGCACCCGCGCCCGACGCCGACAGTTTCGACGACCCGTATTTTCTCGAACGCCGCGCCATCGACTCCACCGCGGCATCCGCCAGCGCCGCGGACGATTCATTATCCGAAGAGACCCGCGCGCTCGCCGCGCAACTTGGCTACACCACCCCGCCCACTGCGGGCGGGGCGCCCGCGGGACGGCCGACAGCCGGGGCGGCTGCGCTACTTCCCGAGCCCATCGCCATCGTCGGCCTCGCCGGACGCTTCCCTGGCGCGAGCGACATCGAGTCCTTCTGGAAAAATCTTTGCACCGGCACCGAGTCCATCCGCCCGTTCACCGACGACGAACTGCGCGCGAGCGGCCTCGACCCCGCGATCGTCGCGCAGCCCGATTACGTCAACGCCGGCGCGGTCCCCGAAAACGCCGACCAATTCGCTGCCGCATTTTTCGGCTACACCCCGCGCGAAGCCGAACTCATGGACCCGCAGCAGCGCCTCTTCCTCGAATGCGCGTGGGAAGCCTTCGAGCACGCGGGCTGCGACGTCTCGCGCTTCCCCGGTGCAGTCGGCGTCTTCGCCGGGCTCGCGCTGAATAGTTACTTTCAAAACAACCTCGCCACGCGCCCCGAACTCAAGCCGCTCCTCGGCCACTACTCGCTCACGATCGGCAACGAGAAGGATTTCGTCGCCACGCGCGTCGCCCACAAACTCGGCCTGCACGGCCCCGCGATCGGCGTGCAAACCGCGTGCTCGTCTTCGCTCGTCGCCGTCCATCTCGCCTGTCAAAGCCTGCGCCTCCGCGAGATCGACTGCGCCCTCGTCGGCGGCGGCCGCATTCGCGCGCCGCTCCACGCCGGCTACACCTACATCGACGGCGGCATTCCTTCGCCCGACGGCCATTGCCGCGCCTTCGACGCGCAGGCCCGCGGCTGCGTCGCCGCCAGTGGCATCGCCGCCGTCGTTTTGAAACGCGTCGCCGATGCGCAGCGCGACGGCGATCACATTTTCGCAGTCATCAAAGCCACCGCGATCAACAACGACGGCGGCGACAAAGCCGGCTTCACCGCGCCCTCCGTCGCTGGCCAGGCCGAAGTCATTTCGCGCGCGCACACCGCTGCCGGAATCACTGCCGACAGTATTTCGTATGTTGAAACGCATGGCACCGGCACCAGCCTCGGCGACCCGATCGAAATCGCCGCGCTCACCAAAGCCTTCCGCAAAACATCAAGCGCCAACGCCCATTGCCGCATCGGCTCGGTGAAAACAAATATCGGCCACCTCGACGCCGGAGCCGGAGTCGCCGGCCTCATTAAAACCGCGCTGGCGCTGGATCGCGGCCTCATCCCGCCGAGCCTGCATTTCGAAAAGCCGAACCCACAAATCGACTTCGCCAACAGCCCGTTCGTCGTCAACGCCGAGCCCGCAAAGTGGCCGCGCACCGCGACCCCGCGCCGCGCCGGAGTCAGCTCTTTCGGAATCGGCGGCACCAACGCCCACGCGATCCTCGAAGAAGCACCGCCGGAAAATAGGTCCCATGCGACCGATGCGACCCATGAGTCCCATCTGCTAGTCCTCTCCGCGAAAACCAAAACCGCCCTAGCCTGCGCCACCACAAACCTGGCCGCCCATCTCCGCAATCATCCCGGGCTGCCGCTCGCCGACATCGCCTTCACCCTCCAAACCGGACGCCGCCAATTCGCCCATCGCCGCATCGTCGTCGCCAGCAGCCCGCATGAGGCAATCGAAGCGCTCGAAAAAGCCGACCACGCCATCCTCGGCGAAGCCACTGCCGAAAACCCGCCGATCGTCTTCATGTTCCCCGGCCAGGGCGCGCAGCATCCTGGCATGGCGCGCGAGCTTTTTGGAAAAGAGCCCGTCTTCCGCGACGCGCTGAATCGCTGCGCCGAAATTCTCCGCCCGCACCTCGATCTGCTGGATGCGCTCGAAGTAGGGCAGGCGCCCCGCCTGCCAAAAGTCCAGCGGGCGCCCCGCCTGGCCACTCCGGGCGAGGCGCCCGGGAGACTTTCTGACAGCCGGGGCGGCTGTCCTACTTCCATCGCGCAGCCCGCGATTTTCTCCGTCGAATACGCGCTCGCCAAACTTTGGGAATCGCGCGGCATCACGCCGTCCGCGCTCCTCGGCCACAGCGTCGGCGAATTCGTCGCCGCCACGCTCGCCGGAGTCTTCACCCTCGAAGACGCGCTCACCCTTCTCGCGAATCGCGCCAAGCTCATGCAGGCCGTTCCCGCCGGCGCGATGCTCGCCGTGCGCCTCCCCGAAGCCGAACTCCGCCCGCGCCTCGGCACCCTCATCGAAATCGCCGCGATCAATTCCCCGCGCCTCTGCGTCGTCTCCGGCCCGCCCGAAGCCATCCAGTTTTTCGCCGAGGAAATGTCCGCCGAAAACGTCGCCACCGTCTCGTTGCAAACCTCGCACGCGTTCCACTCCGCGATGATGGATCCAGTCATCGCGCCCTTCACCGCGCTGGTAAAAAGCACGCCGCGTTCGCAGCCGCGCATCCCGCTTTTTTCCACACTCACCGGCGATGCCACCGCCGACTTCACCGCCCCCGAATACTGGCCCCATCAGCTTCGCCAGCCCGTCCGCTTCGCCAGCGCCGTCGCGAATGTGGAGAAAAATCACATCCTTCTCGAAGTCGGCCCCGGCACCACCCTCGCGCCACTCGCGCGTCAATCGCGCGGCGGAACCGTCGTCAGTTCGCTGAACACTTCCGGGAGCGATCAAGCCGCGATGCTTGAAGCCATCGGCCGCCTTTGGCTCGCGGGAGTTACGATTGATTGGGCCGCGTTGCATTCCGGCGAACGCCGCCAGCGCGTCCCGCTCCCCACGTATCCCTTCGAGCGCGAACGCTACTGGCTGAGTAGTGGCTGCGGCGCCCCTGCCGCAGACCGTTCCCGCGACGCCCTCGTCGCCGAGGCTCCTGCGACGGTGGCATCGCAGCCACTACCGCTCGCCGACGCCATCAAAACCGTCCTGCACGAACTCTCCGGCGTCCCCGTCGAGCGCATGGCCGACACCGCCACCTTCCTCGAAATCGGCTTCGACTCCCTTTTCCTCACCCAAGCCATCCTCGCGCTGCGCAAGCGTTTCGGAGTCACCATCGCCTTCCGCCAGCTCTTCGAGGAACTCGCCACCATCCAGTCACTAGCCGCGTTCATCAGTGGGGCAAGCGCCCCGCCTGCCGACAGTCCCGCGGGTGCCCCGCCCGCAGGACCCGGCGGGCGAGGCGCCCGCCCGACGGACGACAGCCGGGGCGGCTGCCCTACTTTCGGCCCCTTCCGCCCGGTCAATACCGCCTCCACCGAACTCACCCCGCAGCAGCGCGCCCACCTCGACGCGCTCGCCTCCCGCTCCAGCGCGCGCACTGCCAAATCCAAAAACCTCGCCCAGCAAAACCGCAAACACTTCGCCGACCCGCGCTCCGTCTCCGGCTTCCGCCCATTTTGGAAAGAGCTGATCTACCCGATCGTCGCCGAGCGTTCCGCGGGCGCAAAACTCTGGGACATCGACGGCCACGAATACATCGACTTCACGATGGGCTACGGCACGAATCTGCTCGGCCATTCCCCGCGCTTCATCACCGATGCCATCGCCGAGCAACTCGAACGCGGCGTCGAGATCGGCCCGCAGTCCGCGACCGCGGGTGAAGTCGCCGCGCTGCTCTGCGAATTCAGCGGCCACGATCGCGCCGCGTTTTGCAACACCGGCTCCGAAGCCGTCGTCGCCGCCGTCCGCGTCGCCCGCACCGTCACCGGACGCGACCGCATCGCGACGTGCAGCGGCTATCACGGCATCAACGACGAATTCCTCGTCCGCGCCAAAACCATCGGCGGCGAGCGCCGCTCCGTCGCCATCGCGCCCGGCATCCCCGATCACATCGCGCGCGAAGTGCTCGCGGTCGAATACGGCACGTCCGAGTCGCTCGAAATCCTCCGCACCCACGCGCACGAACTCGCCGCCGTCCTCGTCGAGCCCGTGCAAAGCCGGCACCCCGATTTGCAGCCGCGCGAGTTCCTGCACGAGCTGCGCAAGATCACACGCGAGCACGGCATCGCGCTTGTTTTTGATGAAGTCATCACCGGCTTCCGCTGCCATCCGGGCGGCGCGCAGACTTTGTTTGGCGTCCGCGCCGATCTCGTCACGTATGGAAAAATCATCGGTGGCGGCATGCCCGTTGGCGCACTCTGCGGACGCGCGGAATACATGGACGCGCTCGATGGCGGCGCATGGAATTTCGGCGACGACTCGCGCCCCGAAACCGGTGTCACCTTTTTCGCGGGAACGTACGTGCGCCACCCGCTGGCGATGGCCGCCTCGCGCGCCATGCTCCGCCACCTGCGCGACAAAGGCCCCGCGCTCCAAAAGCGCCTCAACGAACGCACCGCCCAACTCGTCGCCGACCTGAATTCCTTCCTCACCCTCGAAGCCGTGCCGATCCGCGTCGAGTCCTTCGCCTCGATGTTCATCATCAAATTCACCGATGACTTCGCATTTGGCGCACTGCTCTTTTTCCATCTCCGCGAAAAAGGAATCCACGCGTGGGACAACCGCCTGCTCTTCCTCTCGACCGCGCACAGCGAGGAAGACCTGGCGCGGTTCAACACCGCCTTCTGCGAAAGCATCGCCGAGATGCGCGCGGGAGGATTTTTTGAAACCGGAAAGCGGATACCGGAAAGCGGAAAGAATTCAGAAGCAGCTCCGCACGTAAAACCCTTTCCGGTTTCCGCTCTCCGCTCTCCGCTTTCGCCGTCTTCGGCGCTTCAGTTCAGCCTCTACTTTTTCGGCAACTATCCCGCCGCGCATCGCGACGACAAATACGATCTCGTCATCGCGAGCACACGCTTCGCCGATCAGCATGGCTTCACCGCCGTCTGGCTTCCCGAGCGCCATTTCCATTCCGTCGGCGGCTTCTCGCCAAATGCCGCCGTGATGGCCGCCGCGCTCGCCCGCGAAACCTCGCGCATCCAGCTCCGCGCGGGCAGCGTCGTCCTCCCGCTGCACCATCCCGTCCGCGTCGCGGAAGAGTGGTCGATGGTCGATAATCTCTCGAAAGGCCGCATCGGTATCTCGATCGCCTCGGGCTGGCATCCGCACGATTTCGTCTTCGCGCCGGACGCCTACGAAAACCGTCGCGAACTCTGCACGCAATCGCTCGAAACCATCCGCCAGCTCTGGCGCGGCGACGCGATCAACGTCCGCAGCGGCAGTGGCGCAAACATCGACGTGCAACTTTTTCCGATGCCGGTGCAGCGCGAGCTGCCCGTGTGGCTGACCTGCGTGCAGGCCGAGTCGTACGAGCGCGCGGGCGAACTCGGACTCAATATCCTCGCGCAACTCCAGAACCAAACCCTCGACGACATCGCCGAAAAAATCCGCCGCTACCGCGCTGCCCGCGCCCGCGCCGGACACGACCGCGGCCACGTCACGATACTGCTGCACACCTTCGTCACCGACGACATCGAGCAGGCGCGCAATCAAGCGCGGAAGCCGCTCCGCGAGTATCTGCGTTCGCATGTGGAAATTTCGCAACGCAAACTCTTCGCCCAAAACGGCGCGGCGGAAGTCAGCCGCGACGATCTCGACTTCCTGCTCGAACGCGCCGCCGATGACTACGCCAGCGGCAAGGCTTTCATTGGCACGCCGGAATCGTGCATGGAAATCGCCGGGCAACTCGCCGTCATCGGCGTCGATGAAGTCGGCTGTCTCATCGACTTCGGAGTCGATCCGAAAGCCGTCATGGCGAGCCTGCCGCATTTGGAACGACTCCGAAGTAGCGCAGGCGCCCCGCCTGTGAAAAGTCCGGCGGGAGCCCCGCCCGCAGACCCCCTCGCCGACCGAGGCGGTCGGCGGACGGACGGCAGCCGGGGCGGCTGCGCTACTTGGCCGCTTACCCCGTCGCAGCGCGGCCTTTGCCTGCTCGCCGCCACGATTCCCGACGCCTCCCGCGCTTACAACGAAACCTCCGCTCTCGAACTCCGCGGCGCACTCGACATCGCCAAGTTGCACGCCGCCTTGCAGTCGCTCGTCGATCGGCACGACGCCCTCCGCACCAGCATCGACGCCGAGACCGAGACCCTCACGATCCATCCCAGCGCCACGCTCGATCTCCCGATCACCGACGACCTCGCGCGCTGTCTCACCGAAGTCCGCACCCTGCATTTCGACTTCTCGCGCGCCCCGCTCATGGACGCGCGCCTTTGCCGTCACGGCGAAAATCATCACGTCCTGCTGCTCACCTTCCATCACGTCTTCGGAAACGGCCCGTCGTACGTCGCGCTCTTCGACGACCTCTGCGCCACGCTGCGCGGAGAAACGCTCCCGCCCGCGATGCAGCTTCGCGAATTTGTGAACCGCAACGTGGCTTGCCGCTCCAGCGGCGAGCCGACCGACGCGGCAAGCCACGGCGCAGATTCCGCCGCCGCTTTTTGGAGAGCGCAATTCGCCGACGGCGTCCCCACGCTCGAACTCCCGCTCGACCGTCCGCGCCCTGCGGCGATGAGCTTTCGCGGCTCGCGCGAAACGATGCAGCTCGGCCCCGAAGTCGTCGCCGCGCTGCGCGCCACCGGCGCGAAACTCGGCGGCACGCTGTTCATGACGCTGCTCTCGGCGTTTCAAACTTTGCTCCACCGGCTGAGCGGCCAGGACGATCTCGTTGTTGCCGTCCCATTCTCCGATCCCGTGCGGCAGCAGCCCGGCGGCGACCGCCTTTTCGCCAACACCACGAACGTCGCTCCGCTCCGCAGCCGTCTAGCACCCGCGACGACTTTCCCCGAACTCCTCGCCGCCAATCGCGCCCTCGTGCTCGAAGCCACCGAGCATCAGCGATACTTTTTCGGGAACCTACTCGAAGCACTCGATCTCCCGTTCGATGCCAGCCGTTCCCCGCTTTTTTCCGTCCTCTTCAACTACGAAAGCGGCAGCTACCGCCGCGACATCGGCGACCTCGCGCTGGAACTCATCACCGACCGCGAACCCTGGCTGGGCCTGCGTGACACGGCGATGTTCGAGCTTTACCTGAATGTCGCCGAGACGCCCGACGGCCTCTCCTTCCGCTGCGACTACAACACCGATCTCTTCGACGCCGCGACCGTCCAACGCTGGCTCGCGCATCTGCGCACGCTGCTCGAAGCCATCGCCGCCGATCCCGCGCGACCCATCGCCGATCTGCCGCTCTTGAGTGAAAACGATCGCTCGCAAATTCTCGAAAGTTGGAATCGCACCGCGCTCGATTTCCCGCGCGGAAAAACGCTGCACGCGCTCTTCGAGGAAACCGCGCTTGCGCAGCCCGACGCCTGCGCCGTCGTCGATCATGGCGAGCGCGTCAGCTACCGCGAACTCGACCGCCGCGCGAACCGCATCGCGCGGCGCTTGCAAAGTAGGGCAGGCGCCCCGCCTGCCAAAAGTCCGACGGGCACCCTGCCCGCAGACCCTTCCGACTGCGGGCGAGGCACCCGCGGGACTTTTGGCTGGCGGGGTGCCTGCCCTACTTTCATCGCCATCTGCATGGAGCGCACCACCGACCTGATCGCCGCCCTCCTCGCCGTCCTAAAAGTCGGCGCAGCCTACGTCCCGCTCGATCCCGGCGCACCGCAGGAGCGTCTCGCCACGATGCTTGCCGACGCCCAGCCGCTCGTCGTGCTCTGCGACGCCGAAACCGCCACCACACACGCCGCGTCGCATCCCGCCTTCCATTGGGAAAATATTGCTTCCGCGAAATATGAAAGCGCCGAGCCCGTCGCATGCGAAGCCGGCCCGCACGATCTCGCGTATCTCATCTACACCTCCGGCTCGACCGGCCAGCCGAAGGGCGTCGCGATCGAGCACCACAGCGCGGTGAATTTCATCCACTGGGCGCGGCAAACTTTTTCTGCCGATGAACTCGCCGGCGTCCTCGCCGCGACCTCGATCTGTTTCGATCTTTCCATCTTTGAAATCTTCGCGCCGCTCGCCGCTGGCGGGAGCGTCATCCTCGCGAAAAACGTCCTCGAACTTCCCGTGCTGCCGAACGCCTACGAAGTGACGCTCGTCAACACGGTCCCATCCGCGATGACGGAACTCGCGCGCGCGAACGATCTCCCGGCGGGCGTGCGGACCGTCTTTCTCGCCGGCGAGCCATTGTCGGAATTGCTCGTGAGCGAGCTGCTCGACACCAGCTCCGTGCTGCGCGTGTGCGATGGATACGGGCCGACCGAAACCGGCTACGCGACCTTTGCCGAGCGGCGCTCCGGCGGGCCCGCGACGATCGGGCGCGCGATCGCCAATGCGACTGCCTACATTCTCGACGCGCAAATGCAGCCGGTCCCCATCGGCGTCACGGGCGAGCTTTTCATCGGCGGCGAAGGTGTCGCGCGCGGTTATTGGAAGCGGCCCGAACTGACCGCGGAACGATTCATCACATCGCCGGTTGGCGAACGCATTTACCGCACGGGCGACCTCGCGCATTGGAACACGGACGGTCAACTGGTGTATCGCGGGCGCTCGGATCAGCAGGTGAAAATGCGCGGGTATCGCGTGGAACTTGGCGAGATCGAATCCGTGCTGCGCGCGCATCCGGGCGTCGCGGAAGCCGCCGTCATCGCGCACGCCGCCGGCACGCCGGACGCGCGCCTCATCGCATACTTCGTTCCCAAAAAACTGACTCCATCCACCGCTGAACTCCGCGCCCATCTTAAACAGAAGCTGCCCGACTACATGCTGCCGGGTGCTTTTGCCCCGCTCGAACGCCTGCCACTCACACCAAACGGCAAGCTCGACCGCCGCGCGCTCCCTGCGCCGGAGCCGATGCGCGGCGATGCGGACGCGGAATTTGTCGCGCCGCGCGACGCCGCGGAAAATCGCGTGGCGGAAGTTTGGCGGCAGGTGCTAAACCTGCATCGTGTCGGGATTCACGATGACTTTTTTACCATTGGCGGCCATTCACTCACCGCGATGCAGGTCGTGGCGCGCCTGCGCACTTCCGTGCTTCCGGGCTTGAACCTGCATCACATTTTCGCCCAGCCAACCATCTCGGGACTGGTCGCGACGAACCGGCAGAACGGCTGCGCAGTCGGCGCGGGCGCGCGCGAGGAGGGCGTGCTGTGAACGAATTGCTGGCCGAGTTGCGACGCCGCGACGTGGCGCTTTGGCGCGATGGCGACAATCTGCGTTTCAGCGCGCCGACCGGTGCGCTGACCGCCGAATTGCGCGCCGCGATGGGCGCACACAAAAGCGAACTGCTCGAAACCCTCGCGCACGAAATGCGCGCCGCGGAAACCATTCCGCCCACCGATCGCAGCGCGGGTTCGCCACTTTCATTTTCACAGGAGAGCCTGTGGATTCTCGATCAGATCGCTCCGGGCATCACCACGTACAACATCGAGCTTTGCTGGCGGATCGGCGGCGCGCTGGATGTCGCGGCTCTCGAGCGTGCGCTGAATGAAATCACGCGGCGTCATGAAATCCTGCGCACGCGTATCGACCGCGGCCCGGACGGCCATCCCTTGCAGATCGTGATGCCACATGCCCCGCGCGCGATTCCCCTCGTCACCGCCACCGCTGACAATCTGCATGATCTCGCCGCGGCGGAAACCGAGCGCCCGTTCGATCTTTCGCGCGGCCCGGTGTTCCGTGCGGTGCTCGCGCGTTTCGGGGAGAAGGATCACGCGCTGCTTTTGTCGTGGCACCATCTCGCATTCGATGGCTGGTCGGAGGCCGTCTTCACGCGCGAACTCGCGACTCTCTACACGGCGTTCCGCGAACGCCGCGCGAATCCGCTGCCAAAATTGCCGATCCAATTCGGCGACTTCGCGCACTGGCAGCGCGAGTCATTCAAGCTCGGACGGATGCAGTCGCACCTCGCGTACTGGAAAGCGCAACTCGACGCGGATCGTCCGCCCATGCTGCTGCCGGGCGACCGCCCGCGACCGTCCCAGCAGAGCTACCGCGGCGCGACCCGCACGCGCCAGTTTTCCTCGGAACTTACCGTGGTTCTCCGCCAGGTTTGCCGGGAGGAAAATGTGACGCTGTTCATGCTCCTGCTCACCGGATTGAAGGCGCTGCTCGCGCGCTATACCGGCGAAACCGACCTGTGCATCGGCTCGCCGATCGCGCAGCGTTCGCACGTCGAGACGGAATCGCTGATCGGTTTTTTCGTCAACATGCTCGCCCTGCGCACCGACCTCGCTGGCGATCCGAGCTTTCACGAAATCCTGCGCCGCGTGCGCACGACCGTCCTCGACGGCTTCGAGCATCAGTCGGTGCCGTTTGAAAAAATCGTCGGCGAACTGCAACCGACGCGGCACCTCAGCCATCACCCGCTTTTCCAGGTCGCCTTCGTGCTCCAAGCCGCGGGCACCGCGCCGCCGGGGATTCCGGGCCTCGTCATCGAGCCCGTCTCCGTGCTGGGCGCGACCGCGAAATTCGATCTCACGCTTTCCATCACCGAATCCGCCGCCGGGCTGGACGCGAAGCTGGAATACAGCACCGATCAGTTCGACGCCGCCACGATCGACCGTCTGCTCGCGAGCCTCGCGCTGCTGCTGCAAGGCGCCGCGTCCAATCCCTCCACGCCGCTCTCGCAACTGCCGATTCTCGATGCTGCCGAGCGCCAGCGCCTGCTCGTTGATTGGAATCAGACGGCGCGCGATTTTCCCGCCCATCTCACCGTTGCCGCGCTTTTCGAGGCGCAGGTCGCGCGCACGCCGGAGGCGATTGCGCTCGTCGATGGCGAGGAGCGGCTGAGTTACGCGGCGCTGAATGCGCGCGCGAATTCCATCGCGCGGGATTTGCAGGGGCACGGGGTGACTGCGGGCAGCCTTGTCGGATTAGCGGCGGAGCGCAGCGCGCGATTCGTCGCGGGCATTCTCGGCATCGTGAAAGCGGGCGGCGCTTACGTGCCGCTGGATGCCGGCGAGCCGCCGGAGCGTCTCGCCACGATGGGCGCGCAATGCGCCTGCACGCTAGATCTCGCAGCTCTTCCAGAATCCGGCGCGGCGGACAATCCCACCTCGGCCGCCACGGCGATCAATCCGGCGTATGTGCTTTTCACCTCCGGCTCGACGGGCATTCCGAAGGGCGTCGTGATCCCGCATCGTGCGATAGCACGGCTCGTGATCAATAACGACTACGCGCCCTTCGCAAGTAGGACAGCCGCCCCGGCTGTCAAAAGTCCGGCGGGCGCCCCGCCCGCAGTTCCTCCGACGGGCGAGGCGCCCGTCCGACAACCGGCAGGCGGGGCGCCTGCGCTACTTCC
>JANNWY010000296.1:0-4722 GCA_031409335.1 Chthoniobacteraceae bacterium
GCTCGCGCAGCAATTGCGCGCCTGGCAGTGCGACCGTAATCAAGCCGCCACGGGCATCCGCTGGCACTTCACCACCGCAGACGCCCGCGTGAAACTCATCAAGCTCTACCCATCATCTCACTGCTGACAAAGCACTAGCTCCGCCGGGCCAAAACGAAATCTTGGTGCCCGCACCGCCGAACATCAACAACTCTCCTGGAGCGAACCCGGCAGCCGAATCGGGCGCGCCCACATAGCCTTTCCCGGTGGCTCCATGATAGAAATCAAAGCCGGCGCCAAAACTGGTCGTGCCTGAAGACTCGAGGCGCGATGGGAGATCGCTGGCATCAGAAATGATATGCAATTTCGAGATCGGGCTGCTCGTTCCGATGCCAACGTTGCCGGTGCTCCGGAAAGCGTTCCCTGCGAGGACCGTCCAGATGCCGTCGCCTACTCCAGGGGCGGTCCAGTTAAGACTCGCGCCATCGAAGCCGAGCACCTGTCCGACGCCGGGCGCGGTTTGCACGTTGAGATGGCTGAAATCCAGCGAGCCCGCGACGAGGTGCGTGCCGTTGATGGCGGCGGGCGCGACCTTCGCGGCGACAATCGCGCCGTCGGCAATGGTCGCGGCCGTCACCGCGCCATCGGCGAGATATGCTGCCGGGGCGAGACGCTGATCAGGATCGAGCAGTTGCGAGCCATTCACGCCGTCGTTGAACCACACGCGCAGGCGCACGTCGGGATTCGTGAACACAGCCGCTGGGATGACCGTCATGTTAGCCAGCGCTATGTCCCCGAGCAGCACCGAATAAAGTCCCTTGCTCACCGGGAGCGACACGGCATCCACCGGCTCGCTGCCCGCGGCGCTCGTGCCGTCATTGCTCCAGAACGTCGTGGTGCCGTCGCTGTTGACGAGCGCGAACTTGAAGAGACCCGCACCCTCGAAGTTGACCGCGTCCGCGGCGATGCGACCCTGATAGTTGATGAGTTGAGGCACCTGCGCGTGGAGCGCGCCGGTGAAAACGATCGCTGCGAGAGCGAGACGGAGTGTGAGGTTTTTCATGGTGTGTGCTGGGTTTGTGGTGCGCTGGTGGTTCCCTTCATTTGCTCAGGAAAATCTCCGTGCGATCCGCGTTGGTGAAGGGAAACGTCCCTTCAATGAGTCATGCGATGTGGGCGGTCGAAACCCCTCAAATATTTTTTGGCGGGCTTAAAAGCGTTCGTTACGCGGGTTTGAACGATCCTCCAAGGACCGTCGTGCGGCTCAGGCTGCAGCCGGGTAATTCGCAACAGCAGCAGAACATGCGGCACAAATGCGCCTACCCTTTGCCATGCGCATCCCTCGCGATGCGCGTCAGTAAACGAATAGAGACAGCGCCAGGAAACCCAAGCCCACTGCCAGCAAAAGATAATCGAACTGCTTCACGTTGGGGTTGGCGACCACCTTGAGCATGGCTTGGCGATGTTTTGCCCAGTGGAACAGATGGTGAAACGCCAGGCATGTGAGCACAGAAAGGAAGCCCGTAACTACCCAACCCCAAGGCCGGTAATGGAAGAGGGTGGCAAACCACGCCGCCAGTGTAAGTGCGAGCACCAAGACCGGCGGGATCAGCAGCCGGGACGGCAAAGTTTCCGAGGAATACTGTAGCAGCCGCCTGGTATAAAAACGTCGCGATGCCAGGAGCGCCACAGTGGCTTTTGCTAACATCGCCACGGCGATCACGAAACTTAGAATTGGAAACCACATGCGGCGGCTACGGTTTACCGAGCGGATAGTTCGGCCCTCGCATAGCTCCTTGATTTGCCATGCATGGCATCCTCCCGCACGACCCATTCTTCTCCCGTGAATCCCGAGTCGAGCAGCGCCTGAAAGATTCCCGCTTCTTGTGACGGCCTTATGGATAGAACATCCTCCGCTCGCGCGAACGGGTAGGCTGCCGTCTGCCCCTTCATTTTCGCAAAGAAGAAGCGACCTTTAGCGGCGTTGCCACGACGGCTCCTTGGCAGGAAAACAGGCCCTTCCCAAGTTTCTTCGCCAATGCGCAAGGATTGCCTTTGCGACCGCTTTGAATCGGCCTGCATCTCCGCCCGAAACGCCAACTCTCCGCCCATCACGAGTTGAATCGAAATCGGAGACGAAACCGAGACGTGACAATGTGCGTGTGAATAGGGAGTCGCGAAGAGCACGTGTTCGCACCACGCGAACAGCCGGGACGAATTGAACGCCTGAAACAAAAACGCGCCGCCTTGTCCCGCCACTTCTTCATGCCCGGATAGAAGGACCGAGAAGCTGATCTCCGTGAAGCGAATACCCATGAATCTCATGGTCGCGCCAACGATCAATATCTGCGCCTTGCCGTCGCGCTCCGCAGGAACCAGACTTTCCGTGCTCAACCGCTCTCTCCAAAACGCAAGATCGGCGCTGCCAAGGAGCGACACCTCGCGGACGCGGGTCACCTCGGTAACATATCGGGTCGTTGTCTTCAACAAGCGTTGATTCATCGATGGGTGCTGGCCGCTATTTGGTTACTTCCTGGTTCGACGGCGGGTTGACCTACCGAGCGTAACCCCATTCCTTGATGCTGGTTTGCCACATGTTGCCTATCTGCGCTTCGAGCTGTGGCTGAAGGACCGGAAACTGATTCTTCTGATAACCGCGCAGAGAGGTGGTGTAGCGTTGAATATCTGCTTCCACTGCTCGAAAATCGGGCAGCCTCAGCGCTTGATAGAGGTTTCGCAGCTCTCCCACTGGATCGTTCTCCAACTCCTCGAAAGCGATTTCGTGATAGGAACCTGGCGGAATCAGATTCCGCTCCTCAAAAAAAACGTCGTACATCTCCCGGTATTGCTCCAGAACCCAATGGTCGAGGTCGCCCAAATCAGGCCGCTGGAGCGCCTGCCAGCGAAACATGGTCTCAAACGTTTTGCGCGTGGACTGAAATACCGCGTAGGGATCACGATGAATATGCACGAACTTCGCCCCCGGAAACATCTCCAGCAGCAAGCGTATCCGGCAGGTGTGAGGCGGTGACTTGAGCACGAGCGGACGGCGGTATTTCCAGGTCAGCTTTTTCACGAATAGCTGGAAGGCTGCACGCCACTCGGCGATTTCATCCAGCGAAGCATCGCGAAAGCTCAGGTAACGCCCAAAGTGTTTTCGGCGGCGCGGGAATACCCAGCCCATGCAAGGCGACTTCAGGCACGCGGTGCAGAGTGCAAATTCATCTTCCTGCGGTAACGCCAGCGACAAAGCCATGTTGTCCATCGGACGGCGCTTCGGCACGAAAAACGACATCAAGCGCGAGTCTCTCGCCTCGGTGGTGAGAAACGTGTGCGGGAATGCTGTCTGATAGCCATTCGGAAAAGCAAACCGGCGATCCTGCGCGAGCAGATGGTGCAGATGGGTCGTGCCACTCCGCCAGTGGCCGAGGACAAAAAGCGGCGGCTCAATGCTGACTTTTTCAACGAGGGAATCGTAGCGATGCCGTTCGCAATAGTGGAACGCGCTGTTCTTCAAACTCTGGAATGTGATCGACAGAGCACGCGGCAGGCGCGCGGGATCGACCGCGAAACGCTCCTGCCAGAGAAGGTCAATCCACTGGCGAAAGGTGATGCCACCGAGCAACCCCGGCCCGACGGATGTCATCATTCGTTCGCGCCAAGTCATGGGTGATGTTGCCTTCGCTGCCTGCGGAAAGCCAGTCAACGTTCGGGTGAAAATTCGTGCCTGGTCGCAATGCTTTCTACTGCAACGTCAGCCGAAAGAATTTCTGGCCGGCAGTGATGGGAACACTGACGGAAATCTGCGTGCCATTGCTCGCGGCCGATTGTGTCACCGCAGACCAGGAATTCGGAAGTGTGAGGTCCGCGGTTTCTTGCAACTGCAAGTTTAGCGCAGTCACAGGCCAGGAGAGAATAGCAAACCCATTCAAGCGTGCGATCGTCAATGAAGGCCAGGGGGAATCGCCGTACAGGCGGGCAATATGCGGACGCAGCACGCCATTGACCGTGGTGAAATCGCCGCTGATAAGCACGTTGCCATCCGCCTGCAACGCGATCGCGCGAACACTCCCGCGGATATCAGCATCGGTTCCTTCCGCTCCGGTACCCGGATTGAAACTGCTGTCTAGGCTGCCATCGGCATTGAGGCGGGCAATGCGGTTGCGGTTCGTGCCGTTGACGGTGGTGAAGTCGCCGCCGATGAGCACTTTGCCGTCCGTCTGCAACGCGATCGAACGAACAGTTCCGTCCGCCTCTGTGCCCGGATTGAAATTGTCGTCCAGACTCCCGTTGGCATTGAGCCGGGCAAGGTTGTTGCGGTTTGTGCCGTTGACGGCGCTGAAATAACCACCGATTAGCACCTTGCCATCGGCCTGCAATGCGACCGACACAACACTCCCGTTCGGCCCGGTACCCGGATTGAAACTGGCATCCAGACTGCCATTGGAATTGAGGCGCACAATCTTGACGGCGCTGAACGCATCGCTCCCGATGACCACCTTGCCATCGGATTGCACGGCGATGGAACTCACCTGACCGACGAATGCGCCGTTGAAATTCGTGTCGGGACTTCCATCGGCATGGAACCGGGCGACGAAGCGGCCGATGGCCAGGCCGCTACAGCCTTCAAAATCACATCCGGAGAAACGATAGGAAGTGGCACCGACGAGTATCTTGCCATCTGGTTGTACCGCGATGGCCGCGGCTCTGGCAAAATCGTATGGGCTGGTAGTGATTCCGAAC
>JANNWY010000297.1:0-41124 GCA_031409335.1 Chthoniobacteraceae bacterium
CCTATGATCGGTTCTGGCGACCGTTTCTGAGGTTACTCTGCCGATTCGCGCACTCTGCGCGCTTTGGCCGCGAATATCTCCAATCCCAGCAAGGCTACCCTCTGTCCGCCGCCGCTTGAGGGTTTTTCAACAGACTGTTAACGGACGACGAGATCGCCTTCTATGACGCCCTCGCCGCCAACGACAGTGCCGTGCAAGCGATGGGCGACGACAAGCTCAAGCTGATCGCGGCGGAGCTGATCACGCAGGTGAAGAAGAGTGTCACCATCGACTGGACCCTCCGCGAAAGCGCCCGCGCCAAGATCAAAGTGATGGTGAAGCGCATCCTGAACAAACACGGCTACCCGCCGGATTTGCAGGAGGAAGCTGTGAAGACCGTGCTCGCGCAGGCGGAGCTACTGTGCGCGGAGTGGGTGTGAGCGTTTCGTCACAAGCTCGGCCATGACACGATGACGTTCGTGCCCGTCTCGGTGGGGTAAGCCTAAAAACCGCGATAGGAGTTACCGCGGAAGGTGGTGAGGACACGGAAAACGCGGAAGTGCAGCGGTTTGATTGGCAAACCCGCCATGAAGCGCCTCTCACACAATGGGTGAATGCGATCTAGCGCACCGCCCGGCATCGAGAGTCTCTCCTCCTCCGCGTTCTTCGCGGCAATATCCACCGCCGCTCGTAGGGTAAGCGATTTTAGGTCGCGGATTTCGGATTTCAGAGGGAAACAAGCGGCGCGTGTCCGGCACTTCCAATCTGAAATCTGAAATCCGCGATCTGAAATCCAACATCCCGCTCTTCATCGCCTTCCGCGTGCTCTTTAATGCGCGCTGGTACTATCCCGTGCTCGCGGTGCTCTTCATCGACTTCGGGCTGACGATTGAGCAATACGCGCTGCTGAATGTGGCGTGGGCGGCGGCGATCGTGGGGCTGGAGGTGCCGTCGGGCGCGCTCGCGGATCAGATCGGGCGGAAACGCATGGTCGTTTTCGCGGCGGCGCTGATGGTGGTGGAGATGGCGGTGTTCGCCTTCGCGCCGCGCGGAGCGGCGTGGCTGTTTTGGGTCTTCCTGCTGAATCGTGTGCTGAGCGGCGCGGCGGAGGCGAGCGCGAGCGGCGCGGATGAGGCGCTCGCGTACGATTCGCTGGCGGAGGAAAGCCACGCGCAGGAATGGCCGCGCGTGCTGGAGCGACTGATGCGCTGGCAGTCGGGCGGCTTCTTCGCGGCGATGCTGATTGGCGGCGCGGTATATGACGCGCACACTTGGCGGTGGCTCGGCCTCCCGCTTTCACAGGAAACGACGATGCGTTTCCCGATCTATCTCACGCTGCTCAATGCCGTGCTGTGCCTGCTCGTGACGCTCCGCCTGCGCGAACCGGGGAGCGCGCGCACGCACACTTCCGCCGGCGCGACCTGGCGCGCGACCGTTGCCGCAGGTCGCTGGATTCTTCAGACGCCGACTGCGCTTGTCGTGATCCTCGCCGGTCTGTGTTTCGATAGCATCATCCGCCTCTTCCTGACGCTCGGCGGAAATTACTACCGCCTCATCAAACTCCCCGAAGCCTCATTCGGCGTCATCGGCTCGGGCTTTGCGCTCATCGGTTTTTTCACACCGCGCCTTTCGAAGTGGCTCGTCCAGCACAGCTCGAAGCGCGTGAATTTCAGCATCGTCGCCGCGCTCACGATGGCTGGTCTCGTTGGCATTGCATTCGCATGGCCGCTGTGGGGTGTGCTGCTCGTCGCGCCATTCGGCATCGCGATGTCGATGCTCGGTTTTTTCATCTCGCACTATCTCAACGAAGCGGTGACGGACTCCGCCCAACGCGCCACAGTCCTAAGCTTCCGCGGCCTCGCCTTCAATCTTGCCTACGGTGCCGTCGGCCTGATGTTCGCCGGCCTATCGCGCTCGCTGAGCGATGCGGGAACGCAGGAGGCGATCTTCGCGCAAACGCTGCGCTGGCTGCCGTGGTATTTCGCGGGAACGCTGATCGCCCTCGCGCTGGCGGCAGCGCGGCTCGCGAGTCAACGCAGTGGTTCGCAGCCTGGCTCCGGCCCGGGTGGATCGAGTTCCACGCCGACATAGACTTCGCGCAGCGAGATCTCGCAGCCGAGCGAGGAAAATGGCACCTGCGATTCCATGCCGGAGTAGCCGTCGAAGCGCCAGATGCCGTCGGGTTGCCGCGTGTATTTGTCCACGCGCACATCGACCACGCTGACGAGCGCGATTTCCACCACCGACGGCAGCGCCATGTAAAGCGCGAGCTTGCGCCCGCGGTCGAATGCTTCCGTGCTTTTCGAGAGCACCTCGACGATGAACGACGGGTTGAGCAGCACGTCGTGCGTGTCGTCGAGATACTCGGGGCGACCGCACAAACCGGAGACGTCGGGATAGCAAACGCGATTGTTTTCGCAGATGCGCAGCTTCATGTCGGAGTTGAAAACTACGCCGCCTTTCGCCTTGGCGAAATTGCGCAGTTCGGTCGTGAAGTTCACCGCGACCTGCGAGTGCGGCCCCGTGCCACCTGCCATCGCGACGATCCGCCCGTCGTGATATTCGCTCTTGGTTTGTGCCGCCCGTTCGATCGCGAGGTATTCCTCAGCGGAGAGGTGCGGAGTTTGTGCGGCAGCGGACATGGGCGCAGGATACCGCTGAGTTCAGGCGATTCAAGCCCGCCCCATTTCCCCCATTCACTTCGGCAGCGCGTCGAGCGCCTTGATGACGTCCGCGGCGTGCGTCTCGGTGGACGTACCTTTCAGCATGTTCCAAACGACCTTGCCGTCCTTGACGAGAAACGACTGGCGCTTCGTCAGGCCGGCGACCGGGATCATATCGACGCTAAACGCCTTTGCGACTCTACCATCGCTATCGGCGATGAGCGTGTGGGGCAGCTTGTATTTCTCCTGAAATTTCTTCTGCGCCTCCGGCTTATCCTCGCTCACGCCGAGCACTTGGATTCCCTTTGCCTGCAAGTCGGCCCAGCCATCGCGGATGCTGCATCCCTGCTTGGTGCAGCCGGGCGTGTCGGCTTTTGGGTAAAAATAAACGAGCGTCGGGCCTTTCGCGTACACGGCTTTGAAATCGATCGCCTTTCCATCCTGATCGACCGCGGAGATTTCCGGCGCGGGTGCGCCGACGGCGAGCGGATCGGCTTTGGCAAATGCGGTGAGGCCGAGGAAGGTGAGGAGGCTCATGCGGATGGTGGCTTTCATGGTGTGGAGTGGATCGGTGCGGTGGCTACTTTCTTAGCGGGAGCCAGTCGAGCACGCGCTGGATTTGCGCGTCCCAATACTCCCACTCGTGCTCGCCGGGCCCTTCTTCGTAGGTATTTTCGAGCTGAACGCTGTCGAGCTGTTTTCGAAAGTCACGGCTATCGGAAAGCAGTTCGTCCCCGGTGCCGCAGCAGAGGTAGAGCTTTGGCTTGGAGCCTGCGGACGACGCCACTTTTTGCGCGAGCGCGAAAAGATCGGCGTCGGTCCCCGCGCCCTTCAACTCCGCGCCAAACATGCCCGCCCACTCGGCGCGGCTCATTCGCGAGCCTTCCTTTCCGACTTCGCGCAGACGCTTCGCGAGATCGAGCGCGCCGCTGAGACTAGCGACGGCGGCGAATTTATCGGGCCGTCCGAGCCCGAGCCGCAGCGCGCCGTAGCCGCCCATCGAGAGCCCGGCGGCGAAGTTGTCTTCGCGCGCGGCGGACAGCGGGAACCATTGCTGGCACAGCGCGGGCAGCTCTTCGCTGAGGAAGGTCCAGTAGTTCGGCCCGCTCGCCATGTCCTGATAGAAGCTGCGCGCGACCGCGGGCATCACCACGGCGATGTTTTTCTCCGCCGCGTAGCGCTCGATCGAAGTGCGCCTCAGCCAGATCGTGTGATCGTCGCTCAGACCGTGGAGCAAATAGAGCGTCTGGTATTTTTCGCGCCGCTCACTGCAGCTCGTGGCGATCTCGCGCGTGGATTCTTGCGGCAGTAAAACGTAGAACGCCACAGACAAGCCAAGTGCCTCGGAAAAGCAGTGAACGTCGAGAAAAGCCATGCGGCGGACGCTATCCGGGTGGCAGACTGGGTCAAGATCGCGCCACCCGGCCGCGCTCCATTTTCCCCCTGCGTGGCGCGCCCCTCGCTTTCCCGCCGGGAACCATAAGATTGACTTCGCGCATAAAATTCACAGAGTCACCCCGTGAAAGTTCCCCTGCACATCGTCCAGGCTCGCCGCGATCGGCTCGCTCAGGTCATCGAGCAGCATCGCTACCTTCCAGTGAAGGAACTCTGCTCGCGGCTTGGAGTATCGGAGGCCACCGTCCGGCGCGATTTGGCGGCGCTGGTGCGGGAAAAGAAGATCACCCGCACCTATGGCGGTGCGCTCCACGAGTTTAATGATCGGTTCCCGTCATTTAGGGAAAGGCAGCGCCAGGCCTCGCGAGGCAAGGCCAAAACCGTGCGGATGGCGCTCGCGCTCTTCCAGCCGAACCGCACCTACTTTTTCGATTCCGGCACGACGATCTTCGCCCTGGCCGAGGCCTTTCGCGATCATCCTGTGACGCCCGTAACGATCGTCACGTCAAATCTGCCAGTCGGGGAAATGCTCGCGTCGATCCCCGGCGTGCAGGTTTTCCAACTCGCCGGGCAGCTCCTCCACCTGCAATCCACCCTGCTCGGCGAGACGGCGCAAAAGAGCCTCGAGTTTTGGAGTTTTGACCTGGCTTTCCTTTCCGCCGAGGGCATGGACGCGCAGGGTCTCTGGAATTCGCAGGCCGCCATCGTTGAGCAGCAAAAGGTCGTCCTCCGTCGCTCGAAGCGAACCGTATTTTGCATCGATGGATCGAAGCTGAACCGGCAGGCTCCGCATTTCCTGCTGCCGTGGGGCGCGGTGGACCTGCTCATCACTGACCTCCCGAACGCCAAACTCGTCCGCGCCGGAATCCACCTCGAAGAAAGCCGGCGCGTGCCCGCCCTTGATTTGAAAACCCGCGCGACAACCACGCCCGAATCACCCCATTCGCCAGACTCCGCATCCGAGGGGGAATACCCGATCCGCATCTTATGAGCGATGTCCGTCTTAAAAAGATGAAAGTTTTTGTTGACCAGCCAGCGCAGATTTATATGATCGCATTCAGTCATATAACTTTCCCCGCCCCGAAATGAGTTTCACCGAAGCCCCTGCCCGCCCCGTCGTCGAAGCGCTCGTCCGCGCATCGCTCGCCCGGCAACTCGGCAAGGAAGTGCGGACGGAACCGGCCCCGACGCTCGTGGTCAACAGCTCCGCCCGGCACATGCACATCTCGCCGGAAAATCTGGAGACGCTCTTCGGGCCCGGCGCGAAACTGACCGTCCACAAATGGCTCTATCAGGAAGGCCAGTTCGCTTCCGAGCAGACCGTTACGTTGATCGGACCGCGCCGCCGGGTCATCCCGAGCCTGCGCATCCTCGGCCCGTGTCGGAATCTCACCCAAATCGAACTCGCCATCACCGACTCCATCCAGCTCGGGATGGAGATTCCCGTCAAGATGTCCGGCGACATTCAAGGAACCCCTGGCGGCTACGTGATGGGGCCGAAAGGGATGCTGGAAATGAAGGACGGCATCATCCGCGCCGCGCGGCACGTCCACATGTCGCCAGCCGACGCGAAATTTTACAGCGTCAAACACCTCGACCGCATCACGCTCAAGGTCACCTCCCCGTTCTGCGACACCCGTTTCGACGACCTCATCGTGCGCGTCGATCCCAGCTTCAAACTCGAAGTCCACATGGACACCGACGAAGCCAACGCCTGCGACCTCGAACGCGCGACGAAGGTCGAACTGTTCAAGAGCTAGGCCCGCGAGATATGCGAAAAGACGCAAAATTTACCTCTCACTAAAATCAAAACCCTTTCGCGCCTTTCGCGTTCTTCGCGGGCCGAATCTAACCAAACCAAATAACTAAATGAGCGAAGCAATCGGACTAATCGAAACTCGCGGCTACGTGGGCCTGGTGGAAGCCAGTGATGCCATGGTCAAGGCCGCGAACGTGCAACTCGTCAAATCCATCCCCATCGGTGGAGCCTTGATCACCACCATCGTCCGCGGCGATGTCGGCAGCGTGAAAGCCGCCGTCGAAGCTGGGAAGGAAGCCGCCAAGCGCGTCGGCAATCTCGTCGCGTCCCACGTCATCGCCCGGCCCACGCCGGAGCTGCTAAAATTCTTCACCAACTAACTTAGCAACCTACTTACCTATATGGCTGGACAAGCAATCGGAATGATCGAAACCAAGGGCCTCGTCGCGCAGTTCGAAGCAACTGACGCCATGACCAAGGCCGCGAATGTAGAACTGATCGGCTGGGAAAAAGTCGGCTCGGGCTACGTCACCGTCTTTGTCAAAGGCGACGTTGCCGCGGTGAAAGCCGCCGTCGAAGCCGGCGCAACCGCCGCGACGGCGATCGGCGAAGTCGTCGCCGTCCACGTGATCCCACGTCCGCACGACGACCTGCACCTCCTCGGAAAATTCCTCGGCGGAAAGCCCGCGAGCGCACCCGCGAAATAAGTTACATAAGTCACATAGGTCCCATGGGCCGTATGCGACCTATCCGAACCCATGACGCCCAACAACATCCTCGTCGCCAACATCGGCAGCACTTCGTTCAAGTTTCGCTTGATCGAAATGCCCTCCGAGCGCGTCTTGGCGAAGGGTGGCGTCGAGCGGATCGGCAGCGCGGAATCGACCTATAAGTATCAGGTCGGCACCGACGCGGAGCAGAAAGGCGTGGCCGCATTGCCAGACCACGCCGCAGCCATCGCGCTCGTCGAGAAAGCGCTCGGCGGATTCAGCGGCCTCGCGGCGGTCGGCTTCAAGCCCGTGATGGCCCGCGGCATCTCCGGCACGCAGGTGCTCGACGAGCCGGTGCTCCGCGCGATGGAGGAAATCAACACCCTTCTCCCCGCGCACAACCCACCCTACATCGCCGCCGTCCGCAGTTTCGCAAAATCGCACCCGAGGCTGCCGTGCATCGGCACTTTCGAGACCGCGTTTTACGACGAAGTCCCCGTGGAAAACACGCGTTACCCAGTGCCGCGCGAGTGGGAAACCAAGCATGGCATCCGCCGCTACGGCTTCCACGGCGCGAGCCATCGCTTCGTCTCGCAACGCTGCGCCGAACTGCGCGGCACAGACAAGCTCCGCATCATCTCCTGCCACCTTGGCGGCAGCAGCTCAATCGCTGCGGTGCGTGATGGGAAAGCCATCGACTCAAGCTGGGGCATGACCCCGCAAAGCGGTCTCCCGCAAAACAATCGCGTCGGCGACTTCGACGTCTTCGCCCTCATCTACCTCGCCCGCGATCTCGGACTCGGAATCGACGCTGTCGAAAAGGCACTCACATCGCAGTCCGGCCTCAAAGGCATGTCCGGGCTCGCGACAGGCGACGTGCGCGACATTCTCGAAGCTGCGGTGAAAGGCAATGCCGATGCTCGAATCGCCCTCGACGTTTTTGTTGGCGCGATCCGCAAATACGTCGGCCAATTTCTCGTCGAACTGAACGGCGCGGACGTGCTCATCTTTACCGCTGGCATCGCCGAGAATAACCCGATCCTGCGCGAGAAAATCTGCGCAAACCTCGACTTCTGCGGCCTCGAACTCGATCGCGAAGCCAACCACAAGACCGGCGCAGTCGAAGCCATCATCTCCACGCCAAGTTCGAAGATCGAAGTGCGCGTGATCCCTACCTACGAAGAAATCATCATCGCCCGCAACGCGTGGGCCAAACTCTCAACACTCAACTAAAAAACCAACCTAATTATATGGCACAACAAGCAATCGGAATGATCGAAACGCGCGGACTCGTCGCACTCGTCGAGGCGACTGACGCGATGCTCAAATCGGCCAACGTCGAACTCGTCGGCCCTATCACCCAGGTCGGCAACGCCATGGTGACCGTCTGCGTCACCGGCGACGTCGCCGCCGTCAAAGCCGCCACCGAAGCCGGCAAGACCGCTGCGCAATCGCTCGGCGAAATCGTCAGCGTCAGCGTCATCGCACGCCCGCACAGCGACCTCGTCGCCGTCCTCCCGAAGGCCAAGTAAGCATCACGGTTCTCCAACCATGATTCTTGCGCGAGTCGAAGGCAGTGTCGTCGCGACGAAGAAGAACGCGAAGATGACTGGGCAGAAATTTCTGCTCGTCCGTCCTCTCGTGATCGATTCGCCCACGGCAAAAGAGTGGAAGCCCGGCACCAGCACGCTGGTCGCCGTGGATACCCTCGGCGCGGGTGAAGGCGAGATCGTGCTCGTCGTGCAAGGCAGTTCTGCGCGACTCGCCGCGGACGATAAGAACGCACCCGTCGATGCCGTTGTGATTGGCATCGTGGACACCGTCGATCTCGGCAAAACCATCCTTTACAAAGCGCAGTGAATTGAACTCCGAACTTCCAAACCTGAACGTCCAACTTCGAATCAACGCCGCGAACGCGAACACTTCTGCGATCGGTGTTGAGGTTTCGATGTTCGGCGTTCCCCTCTAACTAGACATGGCAACGATTGACGAAAGACTAGTATCCAAAGTGGTGAGCGAAGTGCTCGCCCGATTGCAGACGCAGACGAAAGTCGCGTCTTCAGGAGCAAGCAGCTTCGGCGTGTATGAAGACATGGACGCAGCCTGCGAGGCCGCACACCGCTCGTTTGAAAAACTCCGCGACCTCGGCGTGTCCGCGCGCCGCAAGGCGATCCAGGTCATCCGCAAGCTGGTTGTCGCGAAGGCCAAGGAATGGGGCGAGATCGAATTCGCGGAGACAAAGATCGGCCGGCTCGATCACAAGATCGAGAAGCTCAAGATTTGTGGCGACCTTGTTCCCGGCGTCGAGTTTCTCGAGCGCATGGCTTTCAGCGGCGACTTCGGACTGACGATCATCGACTTCGCGCCATGGGGCGTTATCGGTGCGGTGACGCCTTCGACCCACAGCGTCCCGACGCTCACTGGGAATGCGATCAACATGATCGCCGCGGGTAACTCGGTCGTCTATAACACCCATCCCGCTGCGGCAAAATGCGCGGCGATTGCGATTCGGGCTTACAATGAAGCGATCTTTCAGGACATAGGTATCTCCGACCTGCTAACTACCGTCATCAAGCCCACGCTCGATACCTTCGATGTGATGTGCAAGCACCCAAAGGTAAAGCTGCTCTGCGTCACCGGCGGTCCCGCAGTCGTCGCAGCAGCGATGAAGACTGGCAAGCGAGCCGTGTGCGCCGGACCAGGCAATCCGCCCGTCGTCGTCGATGAAACCGCCGATCTTGATGTCGCGGCGAAGTCAATCATCCAGGGCGCGAGCTACGACAACAATCTGCTCTGCATCGGCGAAAAGGAAGTCTTTGTCGTCGAAGCGGTCGCCGACAAACTCATCGCCGCGCTCAAGCGGGCCGGGGCTGTGCAACTCGACGCACGACAAGTCGAGGCACTCGCGGATAAAGCATTCGTTTTCCCGCAGGGTAAAGGCGCAGGCTGTCCACATCCGGTCGTGAATCGCGACTTGGTTGGGCGCGACGCCGCAGTGCTCGCCAAGGCGATCGGCCTCGACGTTCCTCCCGCGACGCAGTTGCTCTTTGGCGAGACGAAAGCCGATCACATCTTCGTCGATGAAGAGCAAATGATGCCCTTCATCCCGGTCGTGCGCGTGCCGAATGTCGATGCCGGTATCGAAGCCGCCATCCACGCCGAGCACGGTTACAAGCACACCGCGATCATGCACTCGCAGAACATCCGCAACCTCACCAAAATGGCGCAGGTCGTGGATACCACGCTCTTCATCAAGAACGGCCCGTGCATGACCGGCCTCGGCCTTGGCGGCGAAGGGTTCCTCAGCTTCAGCGTCGCCACGCCGACCGGTGAAGGCGTCACGACACCCATGACTTTCACACGCTCCCGGCGGTGTGTGATGGTGGAGAATTTGAACCTTTTCTGAACGCCGAACTTCCAAACCTGAACTCTGAACATCGAATGAGTTTATGCCGCGCTTTGACCTTGAGGAACGACTTCTCGACTACGCGGCGGATGTTATTCGGATCACCAGAACTTTTGAATCAAGCAATGCAGGAAGTCATGTTGCCAACCAGCTATTGCGCTCGGGTACTTCTCCGCTCGCCAATCATGGCGAAGCGGAATCTGCCAAGTCGAAACGCGACTTTCTGCACCGGCTCCGCACATGCCTGCAAGAGCTTCGCGAATCGTCGCGATGGCTCAAACTCGCAGAACGAGTGCCCCTCACCGATCAGCGTGAACCACTCACCAAGCTCATCAAAGAAACGGACGAACTCATTCGCATCTTCTTCGCCAGCATCCGAACAGCAGAAAGCGGCAACGATGCATGATTCGATGTTGAGCGTTGAGGTTTCGAAGTTCGGCGTTCTTCCGAATTCTTCAATTCAATGAGACTAGCCACGATTAAGGGTCACGTTACCGCGACGATGAAGCACAAGAGCCTCAATGGCTGGCGGCTGCTCATCGCGATTCCTGACAGTCCCGATCTGGCTCCGCAGATCGTGCTCGACCCGCTGGGTGCAGGCATTGGGCAAAAGGTGATGATCTCCAGCGATGGTAGCGAAGCGCGCAAGATCGTGGGAGACGAGCGGAGCCCGGCGCGCTGGACTGTGCTTGGAATCATTGATCCGGAAAGGACGCTCGCGCTATGAGAATGGGGACCGTAATCGGTCGAGTGACGCTTTCCGTTCGTTCGCCGAAATACATTGGCGAGCGGCTGCTCATCACGCTGCCTTGGAAGACGGATACCTTTACCGGTGCGGAGAGATTCGACCCAGCCATCGTGGTCTATGACCAGCTCGGCGCGGGGGTCGGACAGCAGATCGCCATCAGCGAAGGCCGCGAAGCCGCCTGCCCATTTGAGAAGCCAACCCCCGTCGATGCCTACTGCGCTGCGCTCGTCGATGAATTTTTCTACAAGGAGTAAACTATGCAATTGATCGCCCAAAAAGAAGCCGCTGAGTTTGTGAAAACCGGCGCGAAAGAGTTTCGTCAGAACTCAGAAATCCGCCTCACGCCTGGCGCTAAGGACATCTTTACGGAAAGCGGAATCAAGGTTGTCTTTGACTCCGGTGCCGCCGCGCCCGTGTCGTCGCCCGCTCCCGCCACAAGCAGCGCACCGGGCAACTACAGCGCGGATGACGTGCGACTTTTCGCCTCAAAGGAGGCCAACGAAATCAAAGAGCAAATCTGCGACATCGGACGCCGCATCTGGGCTCGCGAGTATTGCGATGGCAATGGCGGTAACATCTCCGCGCGCCTGGGGCCGGATCGTTTTATCTGCACGCCGACGGGCGTTAGCAAAGGCTTCATGACGCCAGCGATGATGTGCATGGTCGATGGCAAGGGAACCCAGTGCGGGGGAACTTGGAAGCGCTCGAGCGAGATCACGACCCACATGGCCATCTTTCACTCGACGCCGGAAGCCATGAGCGTTTGCCATGCGCACCCATGCCATGCAGGTGCCTTCGCGATCAAGGGAATGCAGCCACCGCCGCGATTGATTCCTGAGTTGGAAGTCTTCGTCGGCACGGTGGCCTACACGCCTTACAAGACACCGGGTTCGCCAGAGATTGCGGCGGAGATTTTCCCGCTTGCGCCGAAACATCAGTCGATCCTCATGGGTAACCACGGCGTCATCTGCTGGGGCAAATCGGTCGAGGATGCCTACTTCAAAATGGAGATCACCGATGCCTATTGCCGCACGGTTATCCTGGCGCAGTCCATTCCCGGTTCGGCATCGATCCCGTGCGACAAGCTGCCGGAGCTGCTCAAAATTAAGAAAAGCCTCGGCCTTCCCGACGATCGCTACGAACTCAAGCCAGCGGGGCTTTGCGAAGTCGATCCGTGGACGCAGATGTGCGGCTCGCATGGCTGCTCGTCGCCAGTGACGCCATTCAATCCGCTGACCAACGGCGCTACCACGAGCGACGCCGATCTCGAAGCGTTGGTGCAAAAACTCACCGACGAAATCGTTGCCAACCTCTCCAAATAATTATGGCCCTCGAAAAACGCGAAATGACGCGAAAATTCTGGCAGAAAATCCTTTCGCGTTGTTTCGCGCCTTTCGCGGGCAACAAAAAATCCTGATATGAAAGTAGCAATCATTGGCGGCGGTGGCCGCGTCGGTTCTTGCGCGGCGTTTGCGCTGCAATGCAGCGGTGTCGTCCGCGAGCTAGTCATCCTCGATGCCAACCAGGCGACTGCGGAGGGCGAGGCACTCGACCTTTTGCATGGCGCGGCGTTTTGCAGCGACCAGGTGATCCGTGCGGGTAACTTTGCGGATTGCGCAGATGCGGACATCATTTGCATCACGGCGGGACTTCGCCGGAAGCCAGATGAATCACGGCTCGATCTGATCAACCGCAACGTGTCCCTCTTTCGCGGAATCCTCGCGAGCCTCAAGAGCGCGGGGATCAAGAAGGACGCGATCATTTTTGTCGTCTCGAATCCGGTCGATATTCTTACCTATCTCGCTTGGAAGGAAACGGGCCTGCCGGAAAACCAGGTCATCGGCCTCGGCACGATGCTCGATACCTCGCGCTTCTGCTCGCTGATCGCCGACTCGATCAAGCTCCCACCCACCCAAGTCCGCGCGATGATCCTCGGCGAACACGGCGACTCGATGGTGCCGATCTGGTCGTCCGCGACCGTCGATGGTTTCCCGCTCACGAAATTCGCCGGAGTCACGCCGACTTTCCAAACGCAGATCTTCGAGCGCACGCAGAAGAGCGGCGCGGAAGTCATCTCGCGCAAAGGCGGCGCGGGCTGGGCGGTCGGCGTCGCAATCCGCGAAGTGATCGACTGCATCGCACTGGATCGTCGTCGCATCCTGCCCGTGTCGGCCTTGGTCAAAGGCACCTATGGCATCCGGGACGTGTCGATCAGCGTGCCGACCGTGGTCGGTCGCGCGGGCGTCTTGCAGCAGATCGAGATCGAGCTGTGGCCAAAGGAACTCAACGGCCTGCAAAGCTCGGCGAAGGCGCTCAAGGACACGCTCAGCAAGGTGCAGGGCTGAGGAATGAACGCCGAACTCCCAAACCTGAACGTCGAACTTCGAATTCACAGTTCGGACGCTTTTTCTTCAGCGTTCGGAGTTCAGGTTTGGGCGTTCGACGTTCGCTAAGGATGCAGAAGTCGCTCGACCAAAAGATCGCCGACATCCGGGCGAATCCCTCGGGGAGCAAGGCGTTCATCATTGCCGATGCGAAGGATGCGGACATGGCATTTGGCATCACCGCGCCGGGACAAAAGCGCCCGCTCAATCCTGAGCGCGTGCTCAAGTCGGAGATCCGCTGGAAGACGCTCGCGGAATACCGGCGGCAGATTCGCGAGGTGGTGCAGCAGGGACTTATCGACATCATGCTTTGCTCGGCGTCGAACGTGGAGCAACTGGCGATCAACGAAGGGCTCTTCGAGAACTCGCACATCACGCCCGCCGCCCGCGCCAACGACGCCACCGACATCTGGGTCATCCGCGGCGCCGAATACATCCAGCAGCCCTCGCGACCCTTTCGCACCGCGACCATCGACCACATCAAATGCGGCCAGATCGACTGCGATCCCGCGGCCCCGCACGTCGGCGCGGACCTTGGCCTTTACTCGGTCACGTTCACCAACGACCTCGATCGCGACTACGAAACGCTGCGCGCCTTCAAGGAATTCCGGGAGGAGGCGGAGCGGAAAAACTTCCGTTACTTCCTCGAAGTGTTCGACCCGAACGTCGATCCCGGCATTTCCGCCGAGATGGTCGATGGCTTCATCAACGACCACATCATCCGCAGCCTCGCCGGCGTGACCGAGCGCGGGCGTCCGGTGTTTTTGAAAATCGTCTATCGCGGCCCAAAGGCGATGGAGGAACTCGCCGCCTACGATCCGAACCTCATCGTCGGCATCCTCGGCGGCGGCGCGGGCACGACCTACGACGCCTTCAAGCTCATCGCCGAAGCGCAGAAACACGGTGCGCGCGTCGCCCTCTTCGGACGCAAGATCAACCAAGCCGAGCACCCGCTCGCCTTCATCGAAATGCTGCGTCGCATCGTCGAGCACGAGATCACCCCCGAGGAAGCCGTGCGCGCCTACCACAGCGTGCTGCTGGCCAGCGGCATCGCGCCTTTGCGCAAACTCGAGGACGACCAGCAACTCACCTCCGGCATCACCAGCTACGGTGGCACTGGCGCGAAGATCGTAAAACCGGCTGGCGTGCCAGCAGTGAAAACAGGCGAAACCATTTCCGCCGAAAACACCGCCGCGCGCACCCGCCTCGACGCGCAGCTCGCGCGGCTGCGCAGGCGGCTTCCCGAATAGGCCGCAGTGACCAGGGCGCGCCCGCCCCCGCTTACTCGCGCGCGCTGAATTCCGCCCTGACCCAGTCCATTGCCTCATCCGCCGTTTTCAGCGTGCCTTCGAGCTGGCGCGATTGCACGGCTTCGAGGATTTCCGAAAAGCGCGGGCCGGGTGCAAAACCAATGGCCATCAGGTTTCGCCCGGTGATGAGCGGCTTTGGGATCAGCGGCTCGCTCGCGAACTCCTCGCGCTTTGCTTTTAGAAAATCGTAGTTGTCCAGCGCCCCGTGGCTGCTCGTGCAATCGACCCGGTGCAGCTCCATCTCCTCGTCGAAATGCGGCCGCGCCATGAAGCGTTTCAGCTTCGCCACGCGCATCTGCTGCACGTCCTTGAAGACCATGTGATTCGCGACAGCCGCGACCGTCGCTTCGATGTCCGCGCGGGTGAAACGCAGCCGCGACATCAGCGCCTCCGTCATCTCCGCGCCGATTTTGTCGTGGCCGTTGAAACGGATGCGACCGTCGGGATCGACGACGAAAGTCGGCGGCTTGCCGATGTCGTGAAAGAGCACGGACATCACCAATGGCAGCGTCACTTCGCGTGGCAGCAGACCGAGCATGATGCGGGTGTGGACGAACACATCGCCCTCGGGATGAAACTGCGGCGGCTGCTCGCAACCCTTGAGCGCATCGAGCTCCGGCAGCACTTCATTCATTAGCCCGCTCGCATCCAACAGATCGAAACCACGCACGCGATTCGGCGAAAGGAAGATTTTCACCAGCTCCTCGCGGATGCGCTCCGCGCTGACCTCGTGAATAAACGCGGCGCTTTCCCGCACCGCCGCCCAAGTCGCGGGCTCGATTTCAAACTCCAGCGTCGTCGCAAATCGCACCGCGCGCAGCAGCCGCAGGCGGTCCTCGCGAAAACGCGCAGCGGGATCGCCGATCGCGCGCAGCACCTTCGCCGCGAGATCGCGCTGGCCGTTCACATAGTCCACGAGCTGCTCGCGGATCGGGTCGTGGAAAAGGCCGTTGATCGTGAAATCGCGCCGCTGCGCGTCCTCTTCCGGCGTCGCAAAAGTCACGCTCTCCGGATGCCGCCCGTCGAGATACACACCGTCCGCGCGGAACGACGCGACCTGAAATTGATCCGACGCATAGACGACGACCACGACGCCAAAATGCGCGCCGACCGCAAACGTGCGATCGAACAACGCCTGCACCTGCTCGGGCCGCGCGCTCGTCGCGATGTCGTAATCGTGTGGCTCGACGCCCATCAATTTGTCGCGCACACAACCGCCAGCGAAAAGCGCGGTGTGGCCAGCTTCCTGAAGGCGCTGGACGACACGGCGGGCGGATCTGGCGAGAGTGGCGGACACGCGTCCGAGTAGAGCAGTTGCGGCGTTGACTTCCAGAGCGGAAGGCGGCGCGCGGGCTAGCGGAACTTCGGAGTGCCTGCGGGCTTTACATCCGGCTCGGGCGCGGCATCCGCGGGTGCCGCGGGGAGTGTTTGCGAAATGTCGTCCGCGGGATCGGTCGTATTCGGACCTGTCGAAAAAATGCGGTAAGTCGGCGGATCGCCCGGCAACTCTTCAAAGACGTAGGCATGTCCCCACGGATCGCGCGGGACATTCGTCCGCAACTTTGGCCAGAAAATTTCCGGCGCCATGCCCGCCGGCCTTTCCACCAGCGCGTCGAGCCCTTCCCTGACCGTGGGATAGCGTCCCACACTTTTCCGAAACACGCCGACCTGCGCCGCCATCGTCGCGATCTCGGATTGCGCCGCTGCGTTGGGCATCGGTGCGGAAATGAGCGGCGTGGAATCGGGCACGACAAGTATCCAGATCAGATAGCCGCATCCCGCCAGCGCGATGGCTGCCATGCTGAAGAAAAGCAGCGACGCGCCAACCCGGCGTGGCGGTGGCGGGAATGGATTGCGAATCGGAGGGCGTTCCATGATCAGCGGGCGTGCCTTGGGGATTTCATGGGCGCGAATTCTACCCGCCCGCGCGATGTCGGCAAGTGCGTCGTCAGAACGTGATCGGGATCACGTGAATCCTGCCGTAGTCAGGCCATTTCCCCGACTTGTCGCGCGCAGGCTGGCCAGTGGCGCCGGCGAGGAAAAGCGTCGTTCCATCCGCGCTGAAAAGACTGCGCGTCACGCGTGACTTCGTGTCGAGCGAGGTGATCAGTTTTCCGTCGGTCGCGGAAAAAAGCGCGGCATTCCAGGTGCCCTGCGCCTGCCGTCCGGCCATGAGAAATGCGCTGCCGTCCGGGAAATGCGCGAGCGTTTCCATGAGGCCGGTGCCGTGTTCGCCGTCGCGGATTTGCTCCAGCATTTTCGGCGGCGTGTCGCGCCACGCCCAGCGCTGCCAGGTTTGTTTTCCATTGCCGGCCATCGGATCGCCCATCGGTCCCATGCCGCAGCAGAGCAGGCTCGCGCCGTCGCGGGCAAAGGTGAGGTCGTAGATTCCGCCAAGGTAGTGAGGGCTTTTGATGATGCCCCAGCTCGTGAAATCCTGCGTCTTGAATTGCGCGACGTGCGTGCCGGAAACCACGTCCCACACGCTCACTTCGCCCATCATATTCGCCGCGGCGACGTGCCGGCCGTCGGGCGAAAACGCGACGCTCAGCACCGGCGGCATGTGCGAAAAAGCCTGCAAAAGATCGCCGGTCTGCGTGTCGTAAATTTTCACCGTCGACTCCGCGGCGGGCGCGGGTTCGTATTTTTCGCTGCCGACTAAAAATTGTCCGCTGACCGTCGCGACGCGTCCGCCATCCGGCGAAAGCGCGATTTGCCACGACCAAAAATCGTGCGCTTTCACCCGGCGAAAAGTCTGCCGCGTTTCCACATCGTGCCAGAGCAGAAAGCCATCGTAGCCAGCAGAGATCAGCGTTTTCCCATCCGGCAGCAGCACGCAGCCGGAGGCGTAGCTCGCGTGTTTTTCGGTGAACGCCATCGATGCCCCGCTGGCGGGATCGACTTCAAAAATCCGCCCGTCCATGCACGCGGCGAAGAGACGCGAACTGTCGGCGGACGAAGCGAGGCCAAGCGCGCCGGTCGGCAGCGAAATGTGGCGGGGCTTTTCGAGTTTCACGCGAGCACCTCCGCGATCGGCTGCGCGCGATCTTCCACGCGATGAAATGTGGGAAAACCTGGCAGATCGTATTCCGCATACGGATCGATCCCGAGCGCGCGGAAGATCGTCGCAAAAAGATTCTGCTCATGGAACGAGCGCCCGTCGGGATCGACGCCATCCGCATCCGTGCCGCCCACGATCACGCCGCGCTTCAGGCCACAACCGGTCATCATCATGCTCCACGCATTCGGATAGTGATCGCGCCCGCGCGACGCGTTCAGCCACGGCGTGCGTCCGAATTCACCCATCGCGATGACGAGCGTGTGATCGAGCATTCCGCGCTCCTGCAAATCGGTGATGAGGCAGTGCAGGATGCGGTCGAGTTCCGGCACGAGCATCTGGTGGATTTCGTGCTGGAAGACGTGGTTGTCCCAAGGCATCCCGTTCGCGACCATCACAAATGGCGCGCCTTTCTCCACGAGATTTCGCGCCATCAGCGTGTGCATCCCGAACGTGCCCGGCCCGTATCGCGCGCGATCTTTTTCCGGCAGTTTCGCCATGTCGAAAAGGTCCGCGCTCGCCATCAGCCCCTTCACTTTTTCAAAAGCCGCGTTCTGTCCCGCAGCCGTGCGGCTCTGGCGTTCGTTCTCATATTTCCGCGCGAAAAAACGGCGCAAAGCATCGCGCGCCTCGCGGTCATCCGAGAGCGCATCCGCCGCGCGACCGAGCTGCGTGTAACTCCCGCCAAGCCGCACCGGGGCATGTTCCGGCCCGAGCCAGCCCGCGAGATCACCCGCCTTGTATTCCTTGAATTCGTTCCCTTCGGGATTCGGATCGAGCAGGATGAAACTCGGCAACGCCGTATCGAGCCGGCCCAGCGCCGCGGAGATCGAAGAGCCAAGCGTGGGCCGCGTGAAGCCCGCGCGATCGGGATTCCCGCGCGTCAGCAGATTGATCGCCTGCAAATGCTCGCTCTGCTTCGTGTGCATGCAGCGGATGATGTTCAGTTGATGCGCGATCGTCGCGCAGCGCGGCATGAGCGAGGAAAAATGCACGCCGGGAATCGAAGTCGGGATGCTGCCAAACGGCCCGCTGCTCGGCCGCCCATCCTTCGGGTCCCAAGTCTCAAACTGACTCGGCGCGCCGCACAGCCACAGCAGGATCACATTTTTCTGCGCCCGCTGCGCCGCCTGCGCGAAGACGGGGTGTGTAAAAAGTCCCGTGAAGCTCGTCACCGCCGCCACACCCGATGCGGCCAGTCCTTTCAAAAAAAGACGCCGATGCAGGACGTGCTCGTCGGGCGTGCAGGAGCCGGGTGGGATCATATTCATTTTGGCGCGACCGCCTTTCGCTTCGGTCGAAATGACAATGGTTGGTTGCGGCTGCGCCGCGGTTGTTGTTCCGCGTTCATCGTTCAGTGATTCGTCAAAAATTCCGGCCCCGCCGCGAGTGCCCAAAGCAATTGCCCGGCGGCGACCGCTGGTTTGTCCGTACGCGCTTTCAGAAACTCGATGCCTTGCGCCAGCTCCTCCGCATCCGGCTTGCGCGTGAGCGTGAGTTGAAATGCTTCGAGCACGCGTTCCTCGACCGTCGGCAGATTGCCGAGTCGTTCCGCCGCGGCACCGGCTTCCGGCGCGTAGAGCGCGGAAAATTTGTCGCTGTTCGCGAGCAGCATCGCCTGCTGGATCGTCGTGCGCAGCACGCGGGGCAGCACGTCGGGGAATGTCTCGGCGAAAGTCTTGCGCAGCGCATCGTCATCCGGCGGGCGACCGCTCGCGATGCGCGCGGAGCGGGCGATCATCTCGGCAGTCAGCGGTTTTTCCGCACTCACGGCGAAAGCGGCGGGTTCGGATGAAGTGCCGGCGGAAAGCTGGTAGCCACGACTCAGCACGATCGCGCGCACGAGCCGGCGCGGCGCGAATCCGTGTGACGCGAAATCTGCGGCGAGCCAGTCGAGCAGCTCGGGATGACTCGGCGGATTTTTGGAATTCATCTCATCCACCGGATGCACGATGCCGCGCCCCATCAGGATCGCCCACGTGTGATTCACAAATGCGCGCGCGAGCAGCGGATTTTCCTTCGTCGCCGCCTCCGCCAGCGCCGCGCGCCGCGAAAATCTCGGCACCTTCACCACCGCCGCCGGATCGACGTAACCTTCCGGTGAATCCTCCTGCTTCACATCCGGCGCAGGCCGCGTTTCCTCGATCATGCGGCCCGTCAGCATCGCCATCACTGCGGGCTGCGATTCCTTTTTCAAATTGGTGAAATTCACAAACCCACCCACGGCCGATTCGCCCACCGCGGGCGCGCCTTTCTCGATATTCTTGCTGCGGTTAAAAGCAGCAACGAGGCCCCAGTAGTGCCCCTGCTTGATCTCCCGCGCGAGCGGATGATCGTGGCACTGCGCGCAGTCCACGCGCGTCCCGTAGATCACCGGCGCGACCGCTTCCGCCATCTGCTGGAACTCATTTTTCCGCTCGTACAAAAACCACAGCGCTCCTTTGTCCTCCGGCTTTCCGGGTCGCGCCGTGATCATCTCGCGGACCACTTCATTCCACGATCGGTCCTGTTTGAAGGCAGCTTCCAAATAATCGAACCATCCATTCTCGCGCCGCCGCTGCTCGCGCCTTCCCGCATTGCGTCCCATCAGCAGCGCGTCCCAGATTTCGCGGAAAGTGCGCGCGTATTCGTCGCCCGCGAGCAGCCGGTCCACGAGCGCCGCGCGATCGTTCCTTTCAAAAAAGGCGGATGCCTCAGCGCGCGTCGGGATGCGTCCCGCGAGATCGAGATACACGCGCCGCACGAACGTGCGATCGTCGCAAAGCGGCGCGGGCGTGATGCCGCGAGCCTTCCATTCCGCTTCGAGAAAATGATCGATCGCCTCGTGCGGCGCGGTCGCGGGAATCGGAGTCACGGGCGGTGTCTTGCCCGTTGCGGGCATCGCGTTTCCCAGTGCCGCGATCCATGCGCGCACCTTCGCGATCTCATGCTCGGCGAGTTGTTTTTTCGGCGGCATGTGCGGATCGGCGTCTGATGCGAGAGTCGCGAGCAGCGGGCTTTCATCCGGCTTCCCCGGCACCACCACCAAGCCGTCCTCATTTCCTTTCAGCACCGCCTCGACGGTATCGAGTTCCAGCCCGCTCTTCTTTTCCAGGGGCCCATGACATTTCACGCAGTGCTGATCCAGCAACGGCTGCACGCCGCCGCTCCAAAGCGCACGCGCATCATCCGCTCCGAAAAGTGGAGCTGCGGCAATGAGGCTCGTCAGGATGAAAATGAAACGCGGCATATTGGGCCAATCGAATGAACCCCGGCGCGGTGCGGAAATTAACCGGGTTTTGCAAATTGCGACCGGCCTCGCGCGGGGAAAAAATCTAACGCGCGATGAATCGCTCCAGCGCCCCACCGAAAAGATCGCGCACATCCCGCTCGATCTCCGCGCGCGTGGGCTCCCAGCCGGTGGCGGCGAGGTCTTCGTATTTTTCGGCGAGCACTTTCGCGATGATGCCGCGGGAGTGGCTCCATTTATAGACGAGCTGATCGAGCACGCGGCAGTCGCTGTGCTGCGGCGTCATGCTCAGGCCGATGAGTTCCAGGCGCATCCGCGTCATCGTTTCGATGATCGACGGATTGTTCAGGAACCACCAGCAGCCAAAGACGTGGAGGTTGCGAAACTTGCGCGCGGCGACGCAAAGCTCGTGCTGATTTTCCAGCGAGAGCATGGTGCAGAGGAATTTGTTTTCGGGAAATTGCGCGCAGAGATTTTCCACGGCGGTGATGTCCGCGCGGCCCACGCTGTCGCCCGCGAGGCGGAGCCGCGGGTTCACGTTGCGCTTCACGCCGATCATCATCGCGAAGGCCTGATTGTGATCGCGACCGTGTGGCAGGATCGCGTGTTCGATGAGTTGCGCGGTGTCCGTTTTTGCGGGAAAAGCGAAGTCGGGCGTGAGCGAGACCATGCAGTATTGGGCGTCGATGCGCTGCGTCCAGTCGGCGAGGAAACGGCGGACTTCATCGAAGGTGCGGGCGGAAAGATCGGCGCGCACGTCGTAGCCCCGCGCGCTGAGTTTCGGCGCGGTGTTTTCCCAATCGAGCAGCAGCGGATCGATGCGCAGCGCGGCGACAAAACGCGGATCGCGATCGAACCCGCGCTCCCACACGGGCCGCTCCAAATCGTCGAACGGCGAATTCGTCATGCAGACTTTGCGGACGTTCGCGAGGTCGAGGCAGCGCGTGGTGAAGTCGGCGACATTCCACTTTGCAAAGTGCGAACGCAGCGCGGGCAGATCGCGCTTTTTCACATCGAGCCCGAGCGCATTCAGCACCGTGAGCACGCCCCGGCAGGCCTCCGAAATCGGCGAGTGCTCGACGAACAGCGCGTTCCAGATTGCGTCGGCCTGCTGCGTTTTCGTCATCGCCCAAAACCTCTCGTAAGGCAGATCGAACTGCCGGAATCCCTCGGCGATGAGGTAGTGATAGGTCAGCAGTTCGTCGATGCCCCAGAGCAGCAGTTCGCCAAAGGCGGGATCGTAAAGATGGGTGTGAATGTCGAAGACCGGAGTGGTTTCGACGATGTCGGCGACCACGGTGCGGAGGGCGGCTTGGGTTTGCATGTCAATTGACTCAAAAGAAATGACACTGGGGGCGATGTCATCAAAAATGAGCCAGAGCACGACGCGGGAAGTGATCTTGAAAATGCGGGAACGCTATGGGCGGGAAGGGCGCAGCCACCCGCTGGACGAGCTGTGCGAGCTATGCGGGATGGGCTTCGATTTGCGGTGCCAGACCTGTTTCCGCCCCAGCTTCCATGTGGCTGTCCGCACAGCAAAACCGCACCGTGCGCGGCTACTTGGGCCCGCCTTTGTCGCCGCCCGGCGCGCCCGGCAATTCGGGCGCTTTCGGCTTTTTCACGAACCGATACCCGATCAGCAAAAGGATCGCGCCAACCGTGGCGATGAAGATGCCGCCGAGGTCGAACGATTCGACTTTTCCCACACCGATAAACGACCCGAGGAATCCGCCGAGCACTGCGCCCACGATCCCGATGAGGATGGTGACGATGAACCCGCCAGGATCTTTTCCGGGCATGATGAATTTTGCGAGCGCGCCGGCGACGAGGCCGAGGAAAATCCAGGAAAAGATGCCCATAGTGTTAGGTCGGTGTGTGGTTGCGAATTCGGACGGCGGTTTAGTCGAGAAGATCTTGCGGCACTTTGCCGCCATTTTCCGCGAGCTTTTTGAGCACGGCTTTGTGCAGCCAGACATTCATCGCGGCGGAATCGTTTTTATCGCCGGGATAGTGCAACTCGGCGGCAAGTTCCTTGCGGTCAGCGAGGCCGCTGTCCATGCCGACGAGCTTCATCAGATCGACGATGGAGCGTTTCCAATCGAGCTTCTCCGTGCTCTTTTTGGCGAGCCCGTCGAGGATCGCAGTGACATCGACGGCGACCGGCGCGGGCGGTGCAGCAGCAGGGGCGGGCGCGGAAGATGGCACCGATCCGGCCGCAGCCACAGTTGGCGCGGGTGACGCCGAAGCTGGGGGCGCGGGGTGCACCGAACCTACGGGCGCTGGTGAAGCCACTGGAGCTGCGGGTGCGTGGCGAAAGATTTTGGACATTAAGTTGGAGAACATTCCCATAATTTTTGAGCGTGAGGGTTGCCGTTTTGCAGCACAACGGTTTTTTAGGGCCGCTCGTGAACGCGGGGTGATGGAAAGTGGGGCGCTGCGCGCGTTGGTTGGATTCATGCGGAGGGCCGCCTGAGCTACAGGGCTGCTGCTGCCGCGACGTGCCCGCGCTTTTCGTCGATGAATAGCGTGATGACCGCGCCGACGATGAGGAAGGCCGCGAGCACGAGTAGCGCGGCGGGCGTGCCGACGGTGTCTTTCATCCACGCGAACGGGAACGTCATGATCGCGGCGAGTTTGAACATGAGTCCCCACAGGCCAAAGACTTCGCCCGCGCGACTCGGCGGCGCGAGGAAGCCGACGAAGGCGCGGTTCGACGCGCCGAGTGAGCCGAGGCCGAAGCCGAGCAGATTGCCGATGATCCAGAGCGGCCACGTGGGGAAAGGCGCGGCGCCGGGCGTGCGGACGTGGACTTCGGCGAGGTAGGCGTAGAGCGCGAAGGCGATGGATGTGGCGATCCAGATGGCGAGATAGAGCAGCGTCGAGCGGCGGTGGCCCATGCGGTCCTGATAGAGCGTCGGGAGGAAAGTGCCGACGATGCCCGAGACGGTGATGACCGCGACGAAGACGACGAGATTCACCTGGGAAAAACCGAATTCGCCCGCGAGTTTGCTGGCGAAAAAGATGACGACGCTCATGCCGGTGCCGTAGAACAACGAGGCGACGAGCAGCAGCGCGAGATCGCGAAATTGCGCGACGTTGCGGATGCTTTCGCCGATGCGGACGAAGCCGGCTGTGAGCAGGTTTTTCCCCGCGTGAACGGAGTGCGGAATCGCGGGTTCCTTCAGCCAGAGCGCAGTCGGCACGATGAAGGCGAGAAACCACAGTCCGGAGAAAACGAAGAACGTGCGCCATTGATCGGGCGCGTTTAGCCCGGCGGCGACCATCACCGCCGCGGTGCCGATCAGCAGCAGCAGCGCGGCGGCGTACGCGCAGGCCCACGAGAAGCCGCTGACGCGCCCCATTTGATCCTGCCGCGCGAGACCGGGGAGGAAGCTGGAGAGGAAATTTTCCCCGATGGAAAAGGCGAAATTCGCCGGGATGTAGAGCAGCGCGGCGAGCCAGATCTGGCCGGGCTGGATGAAGGCGAGCGCGCAGGTGAAAAGCCCGCACGCGATGCCGGTGAAAATGAGGCTGCGCTTTTTCCACGCGCGCTCATCCGCCATCGCACCCGCGATCGGCGAGAAGAGCGCGCAGAGCAGCATGCTGCTGCCATACGTGAGCGCCCACAGCCGGTCGTCGATCGCGTCGTTTTTCACGACGACTTCCGAAAAGAAGATCGAGAAAAGCAGCGTGTTGATGATCAGCGTGAAGGACTGATTCGCGACATCGAAGGAGATCCACGACCAGAGCTGCCGCTGTTGCGGGAAGCCATCGAGCGGGTAGAAGCGGCGGAGATTCATGGCGGGCGAGAGTGGAGAGGGAAATGACCAGTTGCCAATGACCAATGACCAATGACCAGTTGCGGACTCCGGCATCGGTCATTGGTCATTGGCAATTGGTCATTTCCCTCCGCTTGCCCCTGCCGGTTCGCCCTCCTACTCTCCCGCCCATGTCCGAAACCCTGACCCCGATGATGCAGCAGTACCAGGGCATCCGGCGCAGTCTGCCGCCGGATACGCTGCTGCTTTTTCGGCTCGGGGATTTTTATGAGATGTTCTTTGACGACGCGGTGCAGGGCTCGCAGATCCTGAACATCGCGCTGACGAAGCGGAATCTCGTGCCGATGTGCGGGCTGCCATTTCATGCGGCGGACAATTACATCCGGCGGCTGCTGAAGGCGGGGCGGCGTGTGGCGATTTGCGATCAAGTGAGCGAGCCGGTGAAGGGGCAGATCGTGCAGCGTGAGATCACGCACATTGTGAGTCCGGGGACGGTCGCGGATTTGCAGATGCTCGATGCGAAGCGGAATAATTTTCTCGCGGCGATTCGGCCTCGGGAAAAAAGCGCGGGTTACGGGTTTGCGTTCATCGACCTGACGACGGGGGATTTTCGCGTGACGGAACTGGGGGATGACAAGGAACTCGCGGACGAACTGGCGCGCGTGCAGCCGGCGGAAATCCTGATCGCGGAGGAGGACGCGCCGCGTTTCACGGAGCTGCGCGGGCTGGTGCGGCGCGATGGCTACACGTTTCTGCACGACCAGGCGTACTACGCGTTGCGCGAGCATTTCAAAGTGCAGTCGCTCGATGGCTTCGGCGCGGAGACGCTGCCGGCGGCGGTGGGCGCGGCGGGGGCGATCGTGCATTATTTGAAGACGGAGCTGCGGCGTTCGCTCGGGCATGTGTCGCGGCTGACGGTGTATCGGAATTCGCAATTCATGATCGTGGACGCGGCGACGCAGGCGAATCTGGAACTCGTGCAGGCGCGCGGCGGCGGGCGCGATACTTCGCTGCTCGGCTCGCTGGATCGCACGGTGACGCCGATGGGCGCGCGGAAACTGCGCGACTGGATTTTGCATCCGATCTGCGACCTCGCGGAGCTGCGCGCGCGGCAGCAGCTCATCGGCGAATTGCTCGGCGAATCGTTTTTGCTCGGGAGCATTCGCGACACGCTGAAGACGATTCGCGACCTGGAGCGGACGGTCGGGCGGCTGACGCAGACGGGCGGGAATGCGCGCGATTTGATGGTGCTGCGGACGGGCTTGGAAGTGATTCCGAATTTGCGCGCGGACCTCGAAGCACTGCAAAGTGGCACGGGCTTTCAGCCCGTGATGCCCGCGCCCTCACAGGCAGAAAGCCTGTGTCACACTATCCTCACGGGTCTGCACCCGCTGCCGCATCTCGTCGAGTTACTGACGCGCGCGATCGTCGATGAACCGCCCGCGGTTACGAAAGAAGGCGGGATGATTCGCGACGGATATTTCGCGCAGCTCGATGAACTCCGCGCCGCGTCGCGCGAGGGGAAGGACTGGATCGCGCAGCTCCAGCAGCGGGCGATCGAGGAGACCGGGATCAAGTCGCTGAAGGTGCGCTACACCGGCGTGTTCGGGTATTTCATCGAAGTCACGAAATCGAATCTCGGCGCGGTGCCGCCGACGTGGCATCGCAAACAAACCGTGGCGACCGGTGAGCGGTTCATCACGCAGGAGTTGAAGGAGATCGAAGGAAAAATCCTCGGCGCGGACGAGCGATCGAAAGCGCTGGAGCACGAGCTTTTCCTGCAAGTGCGCGATGAAATCCTGCGCGATCTCGCCGCGTTGCAATCCACCGCGCAATCCGTGGCCACGCTCGATGTGATGTGCGCGCTCGCGGAGACCGCGCGCCTTTTCAACTACTGTCGGCCGACGCTGCACGAAGACCTGCGCATCGAAATCACCGACGGGCGGCATCCCGTGCTCGACCAGTCGCTCGTGGAGGAAAAATTCGTCCCGAACGACGTGCTGCTCGACGGCGAAAAAAACCGCCTGCTCATCCTCACTGGCCCGAACATGGCGGGGAAAAGCACCTACATCCGGCAAGTCGCGCTGCTCGTGCTGCTCGCGCAAATCGGCTCGTGGATTCCCGCCGCGGAGGCAGAGATCGGGATCGCGGACCGCATCTTCACGCGCGTCGGCGCAAACGACGATCTTTCGCGCGGACAATCGACGTTCATGGTCGAGATGAATGAAACCGCGAACATCACGAACAACGCCACCGACCGCAGCCTCGTGATCCTTGATGAAATCGGCCGCGGCACTTCCACTTTCGACGGCCTCTCGATCGCGTGGAGCGTCGCGGAATATCTGCACGACACGGTGAAAGCGCGGACGCTTTTCGCCACGCACTACCACGAACTCACCGAACTCGAAATGACCCGCAGCGGCGTGCGCAATTACAACGTGGCCGTGCGCGAATGGAACGAGCAGATTATTTTCCTGCGCAAAATCGTGAAGGGCGGCGCGGACAAAAGCTACGGCATCCAGGTCGCGCGGCTCGCCGGCCTGCCGCCGGAAATCATCGCGCGCGCGAAGGAAATCCTGAGCAACCTCGAACAACACGAACTCAACGCCGAAGGCCGCCCCACGCTCGCCGAAGCCCCGCCGCCGCCGAAGCACGGCAAGCCGCGTGGAAAGAAAGCGGCGGAGCAGGCGAAGGCGGAGATGAAGCCGCAGATGACGCTGTTTTAAGGAACCGCGAATCCAGAGCCTGTGCATTCCCCCAACCGGGTCTTTGCAGACGGGGCCGGAGTTGCCCGGCGCGGTGTATCGCGGGATGGGCGGGGCGCGGGATGAGTGATGTCGCGCGGATGCATGGGCGGCGGCGGGAAGTAACAATTGCGAGGCGGCGCACCCTCTGGTATATCGACCGCTTTTCCTGCCGGAAACACCCATGCCGACCTACGATTACCATTGTGAAAAGTGCGACAGGAATTTTGAAACCACCCAGTCTATGAAGGACGATGCGCTGCGGACTTGCCCGAAGGAACTTTGCCAGCGCAAAACGTGGGGCAAGGGCAAGGTCAAGCGGCTCATCGGAACCGGTGCGGGTTTGATTTTCAAAGGCACGGGCTTTTACATCACCGACTATCGGAGCGAGGGATACAAGGCGGCGGCGAAGAGTGATTCGAAGAGCGCTGAGCCCGCGAAGACCGAGACAAAAGCCGAGACAAAAACCACGCCCGCGGAAAAGACGGCGGCACCGAAACCCACACCCAAAAAAGACTGATGGCCTCTTCCCCTTCCGGACCCACCCTGACGTGCTCGCAGTGCAGCTTCGCGAATGAAGCCGAGCGCGTCTATTGCCACAACTGCGGCGCAAAGCTCGATCGCTCGCTCCTTCCCAAAGTGGAGGAGACCAACAAGGAATCGCTCGAAAAGGCGCGCAAGCGCGTGAAGAAAATGACGAATCCCGGAGGGGCCAATGTGTTCCGGGAATTCAAGGCGCTGGGGAGCTGCATCGTTTATGGCGCGCTGGTGGCTTTGATCATCGGCCTGGTGCGCGAGCCGGACGGCGTGCCGCCGCTGAAGCCGAAGGAAGCCGAACTGCCGCGGATGATCGGATCGGACCTTGCCGAGGCCGCCGAATCGCCGCAGGCGCGCGTGCTTCAATTCACCGAAGGCGAGGCGAACATTTATCTGCGCACCGCGCTGAAATCGAAAGTCGCCGGCATGCTGCCTGGGGTCGATTTCGACCGGGCGTTCGTCGCCTTCGCGCCTGGGACGGTCAATGTTTGCGTCCAGCAATCGCTCTTCGGCTTCCCGCTCTACTCCGGCGCGCGCTACCGCATCGGCGTGAAGGACGGGAAGTTTTTCGCGGAGAACAAGGGTGGAAACATCGGGCGCATCAGCATCGATCCGGCCGTGATGAAATACGCCGTGACCGCGTTTCAGCCGATGTGGAAGGCGCTCAAGCGGGAGAGCGATCAAATCCACGGAATGCAAAGCGTCACCGTGGAAAAGGGGCAGATCCAGCTCATCACCAAGGGCCGGGGCAGATGAACCGCCGCCATCTGCTGCTCATCGCCGCCCTCGCGGCGACGGTGCGGGCGGATGCGGCGCCGCCAAGTCCCGCCACGCGCAGCGTGACTGGTGGCGGGCAATTCATCATCTACTGCCCGGACGCCGCGCTCCGCCGGCAGATCGTGAGCCTCGCCGAGGAGGTGGAGGTGGACGTCCTCGAGTTGCTGGGCGACCCTCGCGATTCGTGGAAAGCGCCGATCGTCATTTCGCTCCGCACGCCCGTCGGCAGCGGCTATCGGCCGCCCGTGGTTTTGCAAATGATCGCCACGCCCGAGGGGACGAAAATCGACATCGACGTGGAGATCCGTGGCGACCTCGCCGTGATCAATCTTCGCAAACAAATCGTGCGGGCGATGCTGCTGGAATTTTCCTACCGCAACCGGCCGCCGATCCGCGGCGGCGAGGCCTACCGGGAAGCGCCGTGGTGGCTGGTCGATGGGGCGATCGAGATTTTTCGGCGGCAGGATGTCGGCGTGGATTCCGAGCTGTTTCGGCGGCTCGTCGAAAACAACAAGATGCCGACCATCGAGCAGTTTCTCGAACTGCGCGCCGACGGGCTCGGGGCCACGGCGGAGGCGATCGATGCGGCGTGCGCGATGGGCCTCGTCCAGTCGCTCCTCGAACAGCCAAACGGCCGCGCCAATCTCGCCCGGCTCGTCCGCCGCTGGCCGGAAACCGGCGGCGAACCGATGGCCGCGTTGAAGAAGGATTTTCCCGCGCTCGGCGAGGGCGGCGCATCGCTGCAAAAATGGTGGACGCTGAATCTCGCGCGCCTCGCCGCGGCGGATCGTTTTCACGGGTTTTCGCTGGAGGAGACGGATAAGAAACTCGCCGCGCTGCTGGAGATCGAACTCATCACCGACACGGCGGGCACCAAGGAAAAATTCCAAATCGCGGAATACCCGCGCTTCATCAAACTGCCGGGCGCGCGGGCCGCGCTCACTGCGCGCCGGGCCGAGATTTTCACCCTCGGAGCGCAGGCCAACGCATTGCTTCGCCCGGTGGTGGTGGAATACGAGGAGATCGTCGCCCTGCTCGCGCGCGGCAAGGTGCCGAAGCTCGCCGCGCGCATCGAAGACCTCGAATTTTACCGCAAGACCGTGCTGCATCGGATGGACAAAATCGCGGACTACCTGAACTGGTACGAAGCCACGCAATTCGGCACGCGGACGAACGCGTTCGACAGCTATCTGAAGGCTGCGAAAGAAGTCTTGCGGGAGGAAAACCACCGCTTCGAGCCGATCACGCGGTATCTCGATTTGATCGAGAAGGAATACTGATGCGCGGGCTGCTTGCGTTCACCATGCCCGGCGGTAGCGTGCGCCCATGAGCACAGCGACTGCATCGACGCCTTGGATCAGCCCGGACGATTACCTCAAGGGCGAGCTGTTGAGTGAAGTCCGGCACGAGTATTTTGCAGGCGGAGTTTTCGCGATGGCCAGAGCGAGCCTGAATCACAATCGAATCGTCGGGGACATCTTCCTCGCGCTCCAATCCCACCTTCGCGGGAAAAAATGCGAGTCTTTCACGAACGACATGAAGGCGCACATTCAAAGCGAAGGTGACGATTGGTTCTACTATCCCGACGTGATGGTGAACTGCGATCCAGCCGGCCAGCACCAGTATTACTGCGATACGCCGACGGTGATCGTGGAAGTGCTTTCGCCGGACACCGAGGCGACAGACCGCCGCGAGAAGCGGCTCGCTTACGAGAAGATCGCCGCGCTCCACACGTACATCCTCGTCGCGCAGGACCGGCGCGAACTGTTGATCTTTCGGCGCAAGCCCGGCGGCGGCTGGTTGCGCGAGGTTTTGCCGGAGGCGGGCGATGCGCTGCGAATCCCGGAGTTGGACTTCGTTTTGCCGCTCGACGCCATCTACGCGCGCACCGGTTTGTAGCGCGGGTTTTCCGCTTTGCGCGCGCGCGCAAATGCGTTTCAACTGGGGGCCCATTTGATGAAAGTTTCTGACCTGCGCGGCATCCTTCAGTACGTCCCGAGATTTCGGGATCGGATCTTCGTGGTCGCGATCGATGGCGAGATCATCGGCTCGCCGAATTTTGCCAATATCCTGCTCGATCTCGCGGTGCTGCGTTCGCTCAGCATCAAGGTCATCATCGTCCACGGCGCGAGCGCGCAGATCGCGAAACTCGCCGCGGAGCGCGGGCTGGCGATCACCAATGCCGACGGCACGGGCATCACCGACGACCTCACGCTGAAGATCGGCATCGAGGCGGCGACGAACATTCTCAACGAAGTGATGCAGGGCCTCACCGCCGTCGATCTGCGCGCTGTGTATGCCAATGCGATCATTGCGCATCCGGCGGGCATCCTCGGTGGCGTCGATTTTCTGCACACCGGCCGCGTCGAGCGCGTGGATACGAAATCGCTCCACCTCTTTCTAAATGAAGGCATCACGCCGGTCATCCCGCCGATGGGCTTCGATGGCGAGGGGCGGACCTTTCGCGTGAACTCGGATGGCATCGCGCTCGAAGTCGCCGAGGCAGTCCAGGCGATGAAGATCATCTACCTTTCCGCAGGCGATGGCGTGGCCGTGAATGGCGAGATCGTGAAACAGCTCTCGATCGGCGAGGCCGAGGACATGGTGAAAAAGCGCAAGCTCCCGCTGGCGGTCGGCACCTACTCGAAGCTCGATCACGCCTCGCGCGCCTGCCGGCTCGGCGTGCCGCGCGTGCATTTGCTCGATGGGCTGCTGGATGAAGCGCTGTTGAGCGAGGTCTTCAGCCACGACGGTATCGGCACGATGATTTACTCGAACGAGTACCAGCAAATCCGGCGCGTTTTCAAAAAGGATGTGCGCGCGGTGATGGCGCTCATCCGCGAGTCCGTGAACAGCGAGGAACTCGTGCGCCGCACGCGCGCGGACATCATCGCGCGGCTCGAAGATTACTGGGTGATGGAACTCGACCGGAATCTCGTCGCCTGCGCAGCGCTCCATATTTTTCCCGAAACGCAGCAGGCAGAGCTCGCCTGTCTTTACGTCGCGAAAGGCCACGAGGGCCAGGGCTACGGCCGCAAGCTGATGGCCTTCACCGAGCAGCTCGCGGCGGAAAAAGGCGCGCGCGAAATCTTCGCGCTCTCGACGCAGGCGTTTAATTATTTCCAGCAAAAAGGCGGCTACGCGGATTCGACGCCCGACATTCTCCCGTCCGAGCGCCGCAAGAAATACGACGCGAGCGCGCGCAACTCGAAGGTGCTGGTGAAACGCACCGCGGCAGTCGCGGCATCCGAGGCTTCGCGCGCCCGATAGTCGCAGGCTGGCTTGGCTGGATGCGGTCGCGGAAATCAGCGCAACCGTTTTCTTCGGTTCGCACGCGCGCAGGCCGCTTTCACTTCGATTTTTGTTCAGCCCCGCGCAGCGGTCCTTGAAATCGGGACGCGCCTTCGGACCGCCGAGGCGCCTGCGGCGAGCTGAACATCGAACTTCCAACGTCGAACATCGAACATCGAACGCGGAGTGTTTCCGCCTTCTTCGATTTTCTCGACATGTGCGGGGGCCGCCGGTGAAGTCCCGCGCATGAATGGAATCGCCATCGATGCGCTCGTTATCTTCGCCTACTTCGCGATCATCATCGGCATCGGGCTGGCGCAGCGCTCGAAGAGCGGGAGTGTCGAGGGCTTCGCGCTGGGCGACCGGCAGACGCCGTGGTGGGCCGTGCTCGCGAGCATCCTCGCCGCGGAAATCAGCGCGGCGACTTTCCTCGGCGCGCCCGAGAGCGGCTACGTGAAGGGGAACTGGACCTACGCGCAGTTCGCCATCGGCACGATCCTCGCGCGCATCATCGTCAGCTTTTTGTTCATCCCGCTGTTTTACCGGCACGGCGTCATCTCGCTGTATGAATACCTCGGGACGCGCTTCGGCTCGCGCTCGCGGACATGGGCGTCGGCGACTTTTCTGGTCACGCGCGTGCTCGCGATGGGCACGCGGCTTTACGTCAGCGCGATCATCCTCGTGCTCGCGTGGCAGCTCTGGCGCGGCGTCGCGGTCAGCCCGTGGGAGAAATTTTGGATCTTCGCCAGCGCCGTGCTGCTCGTGACGGTGATGACCGCGATCTACACTTCCGTCGGTGGAATCCGCGCGGTCATCTGGACGGATTTCATCCAGGTCGGTGTGCTGGTCGCCGCGCTCGGGTTCTCGGTTTTCTTTCTTCTCGGCAAGCTGCCAAACGGCTGGGCGACGGCCACGGAGCACATGAAGGAGCCGTATTTTTGGAATTTCGCCAAACCCGCGGCGGACCCCGGCGCATGGGCGTGGATCAAGAACGTGCTCACTTCCGAATACACGATTTGGGCCGCGGTCATCGGCAGCACTTTCGTGACGATGGCCACGCACGGTATCGACCAGGACACCGTGCAGCGAATGCTCACCGCGAAGAACCGCCGCGAAAGCGCGCGGGCGACGATCCTCTCCGGCTTCGTGGATTTGCCGGTCGTCGGCTGCTTCATCCTCGTCGGCATTTTGGTGTCCGCGTTTTATCAAACCAGCGGAGCCACGCTGCCCGCGGGCGTCGTGCCGCGTGAGGCATTCCCGTTTTTCATCCTCACGCAAATGCCCGCCGGGATGCGCGGGCTGGTGATCGCGGGCATCATGGCCACCGCGATGGGATCGCTCAGCACGGCGCTGAACGCGCTTGGGACCAGCTTCGCGCGGGATTTCGTCATTCCGTGGCGCGAGCGCCGTGGCGCGGTGACGGAAGACGAGCGCGTGCGCGCGCTGCGCTGGAGCACGGTGCTTTTCGCCGGCTTCATCGTCCTCGTCGGCACCGCCACCGCGTACTACATGGCGCACAATCCGACGGCGGCGATCATCCCGCTCGTGCTTGGCATCCTCGGCTTCACGTTCGGTTCGTTGCTCGCGCTCTTCTTCGTCGCCATTTTCACGCGGACGCGTGGCAACGATCTCGGCAACATCATCGCCATGATCTGCGGTTTCGCCGCGGTGGTTTTCTTCAGCAGCGGCGATCTGCAAAAGCTAATGGGCTTTACGATCCCGGGTGCGGATGGCCAGCCCGCGCCGCTGCTCGTGCTGGCGTTTCCGTGGCGCATCACGCTCGGCACGCTGGTCACATTTTTGGTGGCAATCTGTTTTCGGACGAGCGCGGTGAATGTGGAAAAAATGCGCGTGGCGAACGCCGCGGTCGCGTAGCGCGTTCGCGAAGTCGCGTCACTCCAACGGCGACCGAGCGTCAATCAAAAGATTCGTCGAAACGAAAATTTAGTTTGCCGGAATCGCGTTTTTTTCTTGAGCAGTTTTTCACGGGAAAATAGGCTGCGCCTGCGCGGCGGAAGCAAGGAATTGCAGCTGTGAATAACTTGTGAACATCAATCAAAAAAAGAACGAGAGAGAAGAGAGTTTTGACGGGCCTGCCTCTGTGGAAGCGGGATTGCGGCGAACTTCGGCAGCATCGGTGTTCCACATCACTTGCACTCGGAATGCGCTTGGCGTGAGGGTCTTGCAAACGCCTCAAAGTTTTGTTTCACGCGCGAATTTTTTCGCTCGTCTCTGAGTGGCGGTCGCTTCAGTTAGCTCGGCGCTTCATTTTTTCTCCCCAAAACTAAACCTAAAATCACTGTGGATAAATCACCGACAACTATCGACTTGCGCGCCGTCTGGTCGCAGATCACCGAGAACGTAAAAAATGGCGTCGGCGATGACGCATTTTCCCGCTGGTTTCAGGACGCGGAACTGCTGTCGCTCAGCGACCAGGAACTCATCGTCTGCGTGCCAAACAACATCCATCAACTGTGGATCGAGACGAACTACATGCCGCTGCTGCACTCCGCGATGGTGCTCGTGCTCGGAAAGATTCGCGATGTCCGCTTCGTCTGCTCCGGCCAGACGGCGACGCCGCAGCCGCCGGAGGAGATTCCGGCGCAGAAAGATGGCAAACCGCGCCCGACCGCGCCCGCCATCGGGATGAATCCACGCAACACCTTCGATGCATTCGTCGTCGGCAAGAACAGCGACTACGCGCACGCCGCCTGCCTCGCCGTCGGCAATGCGCCGGGTCGCACTTACAATCCGCTCTTCCTCTACGGCGGCGTCGGCCTGGGAAAAACGCACCTCCTCCACGCGATCGGCCAGCACATCGCCGCGACGAAGAAAAACTCGAAGGTCGTCTATATCTCCAGCGAGCAATTCACCAATGAGTTCATCGACGCGATTCAGAATTCGGCGCTCATGAAATTTCGCAAGCGCTACCGCCTCGCCGACGTCCTGCTCATCGACGACATCCAATTCCTCGCCAACAAGGAACGCTCGCAGGAGGAATTCTTTCACACCTTCAACGCGCTCTTCGACGGTCACAAACAAATCGTCCTTTCCTCAGATCGCCCGCCCGCCGAAATCGGCGATCTCTCCAGCCGCCTCGTCTCGCGATTCGAGTGGGGCCTCACCGCGGAATTGCAGCCGCCCGATGTCGAAACGCGCACCGCCATTCTCCGAAAAAAAGCCGCGGAAACCCAGGTAACTCTCGACGCGCGAGTCATCGAATTCCTCGCCGCGCGCATCCGCTCGAACGTCCGCCGGCTCGAAGGCGCGCTCGTGCGCGTCGCAGCATTTGCGTCGCTGAATCAGGAGATGCCCTCCGAGGAAAAGATCGAGCAAATCCTCAAGGACATCCTGCAGGAGGAAGCGCGCCGCGCGATCAGCGTCGAACAAATCCAGAAACGCGTCGCCGAACATTTCGACGTGCGCATCGCCGACATGACGAGCAAACGCCGCCCCGCGAACATCGCCTTCCCGCGGCAGATCGCGATGTATCTCGCGCGGGAGCTGACGAAGGGCTCGCTCAGTGACATCGGCGATCAATTCGGCGGGCGCGATCACGGCACCGTCCTCCACGCGCACCGGCTCGTGAAAAAACGAATGAAGGACGACGAGAAAGTGCGGCAGATGGTTTCCTTCCTCGACGGGCAGCTCAATCGGTAGGCGAGGCTTCGAGGCTGGCTTTTCTTGAATCCATCGCGCTGGCCCATCGTCTCGTGCCATGAGCGCCTGCACCGTCAACGACATCCACTCGGCACTGAACGCAACCCGGGTCGCGCGAGTGTGCGAGCCCGCGGGACTTGATGCGCTCGCCGCCATCGTCCGCGAGGCGCGCGCATCCGGCGCGCAACTTTCGCTCTGCGGTGGCCGCCATGCGATGGGAGGCCAGCAGTTTGGAGAAAACACCTGGCTCATCGACCTGCGCCGTCACGCGAGCATTCGCGCATTCGATCAAGAGCGCGGCCTGGTCGTCGCCGACGCGGGCATTCAATGGCCCGAACTCATCGCTGGCTATCTTGAGCGGCAGCGACCGGATTTTCCCGCGTGGGGCATTCGCCAAAAACAAACCGGCGCCGATCGTCTCACGCTCGGCGGTGCGCTGGCCGCCAACGTCCACGGGCGCGGCCTGCGCCAGCCGCCCATCGTCGGCGATGTCGAAGCCTTCACCCTCCTCGACGTCACGGGTGAAGTGCGCCAGTGCAGCCGCACGGAAAACGCCGACCTGTTTCGCCTCGCCATTGGCGGCTACGGCCTCTTCGGGATCGTGGTCGATGTCACGCTGCGGCTCATGCCGCGGGTAAAAGTCGAGCGCCGCGTGGAGGTGCTCACGCTCGCTGAGCTGCTGCGCGTCCCGGAGGAACGCGACACGGGCGAGTGGCTCTTCGGCGATTTTCAATTCTCCATCGACGAAGGCTCGCCGGACTTCCTGCGCGTCGGCGTCTTTTCCGCATATCACCGCCTCGACGACGATCTGCCCATGCCCGCCGAACCCCGTAAATTGCGCGGCGACGATTGGCAGCGACTGCTCCACCTCGCGCACACCGACCGTGCGCGCGTCTTCGACGAGTATGCCGCCTATTATTTGTCCACTGACGGCCAGCGCTACTGGAGTGACACGCATCAGCTCGGCACCTATCTCGACGGTTACCACGAGGAGATCGACCGGCACCTCGGCGCGTCCCATCCGGCCAGCGAGATGATCACCGAAATCTACGTCCCGCGTCCCGCACTTGGCGCGTTCATGAATCGCGCGGCGGAACTGCTCCGTCGCGGCGGTGTCCCCGTGATTTACGGAACGATCCGCTTGATCGAGCGGGACGACGAAACCTTCCTCGCGTGGGCGCGCGAGCCCTGGGCCTGCATCGTTTTCAATCTCTGCGTTGCCCACACGCCCGCTGCTCTGGCATCCGCGCAGACGGTCTTTCGCGGGCTGATCGACCTCGCGATCGAGTGCCGCGGCAGCTACTACCTCACCTACCACCGCTGGGCCACGCGTGCGCAGGTCGAAGCGTGCCACCCGCGCTTCCGCGAATTCCTCCGCCTCAAGGAAACGCACGATCCGCACGAATTTTTTACCAGCGACTGGCACCGCCACCACCGCGCGCTCTTCACCGAATGACGATCCACGAGCCCGCGACGCTCGCGACCGATTACCTGCTCGCGCTGCTCGCCGGGTGGTGCGGCTGGCGTCTCGGTCGCCGCGCAAATCCCCCGCAACGCTGGTGGAGCCGCGCGCTCTGCCTCACTGCCGCGTCCGCTGTGATCGGCGGCACGCATCACGGTTTCGGCCCGCTGCTTGGCGAGGGATCGAGCGTCGCGCTTTGGCGCGCGACCTTGCTGTGCATCAGCCTCACGAGTGCCGCGATGTCCATGGCTTTCGTGGAAGAACTCGCCCCGCCCGCGCGGCGACTCCTCTGGCAGCGGATCGTCTGGATCAAGTTCACCGGCTTTGCCGCGCTCGGCCTCGCGCTACCTATCTTCCTCGTCGCCGTCGCCGACTACGGCCTCGCGATGTTTGCGCTGGCCTTCCTGGCGCACATCACCGCCCGCGCGTGGCGCGCTCCGATGCTTGCCGCCATCGCCCTCTCGGCACTCGCCGCCGTCGTGCAACAAATGCACTGGGGTCTCTCCGCGCGCTTCAATCACAACGATGTCTATCACCTCATTCAAGGCACGGCCGTTTTCCTCTTTTATCGCGCCGGGAAGAAATTGGCGGGCAATGCGAAGTCGGGAAAATGATCGCGCAGTGAACCGTTGAGGACGGAGGTCTGCATATGCGCACTTTTTGCGCGCGATTCTTCCATTGGGGAAAAAACATTGCGTCACTTCGCGCAATCATTCATCTAACGCTCTCCCTTGAAATCGTATGAAATTTAGCGTTAGCAAAGAGAAGCTCCTCGAAGGTCTGCAGACTGTTCAAAACGTGGTTGGCACGCGCACGACGCTGCCGATTCTCTCGAACGTCCTGCTCCAGGCCGAGGATGGCCGCCTGCGTCTCACCACCACCGATCTCGATGTCGGCGTGAGCAGCAGCATCGACGTGAATGTGGAGAAACCCGGTGCCACCACGCTGCCCGCGCGCCGTCTCGCCACCATCGTCCGCGAGCTTCCGGCCAGCGAAATCATCTTCGAGGTCGATTCAAAAAACTGCGCTTCGATTCGTTGCGGACAGAGCTTTTTCAAAATCCTCGGCTTGCCCGAGGAGGAGTTTCCGCCGCTCCCGAGTTTCAGCGATGCGAAGGTGTTCACGCTCGGCCAACTTCAGTTGCGCGATGGCTTGAAAAAAACCTCGTACGCCATCTCCACCGATGAGACGCGCTATGTCCTGAATGGCATCCTGTTTTCATTCAAGGACAACAAACTCACGATGGTCGCCACCGACGGTCGCCGCCTTGGGCTGGTCGATATCGAAGTCGAATTTCCGCGCAGCCAGGAAACCGAAATCATCGTTCCGACGAAATGTGTCACCGAGCTTTCCCGCCTGCTCGGCGACGGCGGCGAAGTGAAAATGAGCGTCGGCGAAAACCAGGTCGCGTTCGACATCAACGGCACGCTGCTCGTGTCGAAATTGATCGAAGGCAACTACCCGAATTACCGCCAGGTCATCCCCGGCGAATGCAAGGAACGCATCTCGCTCGAGCGCGAAACATTCCTCAACTCAGTGCATCGCGTCTCGCTGCTCACCAACGACAAGGCGAACTCGGTGAAGCTCACCTTCTCGAAAAACAACATCGATATTTCCGCGAACACGCCCGATGTCGGCGAGGCGCGCGAGTCCGTCGCGGTCGCCTACAAGGGCAAGGAATTCTCGATCGCGTTCAATCCCGAATTCCTGATGGCCCCGCTGAAAAATCTCTCCAACGACGAAGTCTTCCTCGACCTCATCGACGAAATGAGCCCCGGCGTGATCAAGATTCAGAGCCCGTTTCTCTACGTGCTCATGCCGATGCGCGTCGGCTGACGCGGACGATTTTCCCGGGCAAAAATCCCGTTGCTTTTGCACGGGCCATCTGCGAATCGTCTCCCCCTCCGAAACCGGGGGAACTTTTGCTCACGTGGCGAAATGGCAGACGCGTACGACTCAGAATCGTATGGGGAAACCCGTGGAGGTTCGAGTCCTCTCGTGAGCATCTCATTGATTTTCAATGAGATGCGTTTTGAAGATCACCCGGCATAATACTTTCGCATAACAACGCCGCCCGTGTCACTCGTCGCCAGTCGTGTTTGCGCGTGTCACGATTCGCCAGGATTTTTCGCCTTCCCCCCGTTGACTCATGCGCGCGGGAGATGCACTTTCGCGACGTGAGCAAACCAAAAAAGCCCGTCGCAAACACGAGGGAGAAAAAAACTCCGGGAACGGTCATCGTCGAAAAGTATCGGCCCGCGATGAACAAGCTCACCGATGCCGAGTGCGAAAAATTGATGGCTCGCGCAATGGTTACGATCTACGGCCAGCCGGAAAATGCTGGTCGCCGTTGATACCAACGTCCCGCTCGATCTCGCGAATGAAGTCGCGGATGTGGTGGATGCACTGGCCGTGATTCGCGAGCGCATCGCGGGCGCGCGGCTCATCGTCCCGCCCACGGTCGCGCTCGAACTGGCCTACCTCAGCGAGTTCGCCGATGAAGCCGGCGTGCGCGCCGCCGCGCAGACCGCCCTCCGTTCGCTCGCGTCGAAATGGGGCATCCAGCCCGTGAACCTTGTGCCGGTGGGACACGGCATCGTGGACGCCATTGCCGCAAAAATCCGCGCGCGCGGCTTGCTGCCCGGTGAGGAGAAAAACGATGCGTTCACTCTCGCGGAAAGCGCCGTGCTCGAATGCTCGATGCTGCTCACGAGCGACGCGCATCTGCGGTCGGTCGATCACGAAAGTCTCGCGCTCTTGCTCAACGCCTCGCACGTCGCGTCACCGATCATCGCCACGCCGCGCGAGATTGTGCGGAAGCTCTGCCGCTCACGCGCGCCGCGTGCGTGCTGTTTGTGGCTTGCGACTGGTTCTACGGCACCTACCTGATGCCCTGTGCTGCCTTGCCCGTGAGTTCCTCGGTCTCCTTCGCCATCTCCTCCGCCTCGCTTTCCAGTGCCGCCAGCTCCTTCGCCAAACCCTCGATGTGCCGCCTCACCGTCTCGTCGAAAAACGCCGGGGTCTGCGTCGTCAGCCGGTGCAGCTCGTAATCGGGGCTCTCCCTGAGCGCATGGCCCGCCTCCAACACGCGGATGATTTCCAGCTCGATGCGAGTCCACAGCCGGCGTAGTTGCGCGATCTCGCGCTCTTCGCCGAAGTCGAGCGCCGCCCAGCCTTGCCGCAGGATGAAGCCGTGCGGGTCTTCCGCGATGCGGCGCAGCGTGGCCAGATCGCCGTGGTCCTTCGCGTGGTTAATCGCGGCGGTCAGCTTGTGATACGTCTCCTGCTTCTCCGGCTCGTGCGCGAAGCGGTCGGGGTGAAACAGCTTCACCAGCTTCCGCCAGAGCTGGCTCACCTCGGCGGCTTCCCCGGCGGTGAGTTCCTGCTTCTCCGCCAGCGCCGCCGCCGTCTCCGCAATTTCTCGATCACGATGCGCGCTCGCCTGCCGGTATTCCTGCGCGATCTTTCCGGCCTCTTCCTCGCCCTGCCGCACGAGCGATTCCAGATACTTCCGCCGATAGCCGATGACCAGCCGCAGCCGGTCGCGCCGTTGGAAATGCTCGCGCAGCCGGGCAAACAGCCGCGCCTTCATCGCCTCCACCTTCGCCTTTTCGATCGTGAAGCCCGCTTCCAGTTCCGCCAGCCGCGCCCGCGCCGTGTCCACCAGCGCCCGCAGCCGCTGCAACTCCGGGTTCACGTAAAGCACCAGGCCCCGGCCCGCGACGGCCACGGCCGCCGGGTCGCGCGCGCACTCCCAGGCGACGAACCGCGAGGGTTCCGCCGCTTCCTCCAGGCTCCGCAAATACCAGCGCCCCATCCTCGCGTTGCGCGCGTTGGCGGATTGCGCCAGACCGTCCAGCCAGCGGCGCAACCCGGCGTCGGTGCGTGCCTCCGCGATGGACCTGCCCTTGCGCTGTCCGAAGGCGGTGCGCGACCGAACCCATTCCTCGGCGGCATCGGCCGCAAGCTGCGCCTACGTCTCCCGCCCGCGCTGCTCCGCGATCGGGCGCAGCACCGTCGCGAAAAGATCGGCCACCGTGCCGACATCGCCCAGCGCCGTGTGAGCGCCGCGTTCCGGCAGGCGGTAATACTGGCGCAGGGTTTGCAGCTTGCAGTTCCCGGCGGGCACCGGATCGAGGAGCCGCTGCGCCAGCCGCAACGCGCAAAACCCGGCGCGGCCAATGGGTGCGATCCCCAGCCGCCTCCATCTCGATCAAACGCCGAGCGCCGACA
>JANNWY010000298.1:0-2207 GCA_031409335.1 Chthoniobacteraceae bacterium
TCGGCGCGGCTGAGGGCGATGGTGGGGAGTTCGTGATGGGCGTCGAGCGGCGCGCGGGAGTAGCCGGGGAAATGTTTTCCGCACGAGAGGATGCCGCCCGCGCGCAGCCAGTGGTTGAAGGCTCCGGCGTTCCACTTCACCTGGCCCACGTCATTGCCGTAGCAGCGTCCGCGCAGTGAATTATCCGCGTCGTCGTCGAAGGAAATATCGAGCACCGGACAGAGATCGAGATTGAAGCCGAAGAGGCGCAGCAGGCTCGCGGTGATCTCGCCGTGCCGGAAAACCAACCTTACGTCATCCTTGTCGCGAAGCTGATTCGCATTCGGCGGCTCGTTGCCGATGAGCTTCAGCCGCGAGACACGCCCGCCTTCCTGATCGATCGTGATGACGGGCTCCACGTCGCTGACCGCGCGCAAGTCGTCGATGAGCTTTCGCAATTGCAAAGGCGTCTGAATATTCCGCCCAAACAAGATGAACGCGCCGGGCTGCACACGGCGAAAAGTGGCGGCGGTTTCCGCGTCGAGTTCGGTGCCGGGGACGCCGGACATGAGGAGCTGGCCTAGTGAAGACATGAGGCGAGTCAGCAGTGAGCAGTGAGCAGTGAGAAGAAAAAAGTCAGCGTCCGCCGAGCAGGCATTTGTGTTTTGACCCGCTCGGCTTTCAGCGTCCAGAATCACAGCCATGACTCGTCTTCCCCTCAGAATGTTCGTCGTAGCCGCGTCCGCCATTGCAGCCATCGCTCACGGCGCAGATTGGCCACAGTTTCGCGGGCCGGGCGGGCTTGGAAAAAGTGCGGAAACCGGGCTGCCGCTGACGTGGTCGAGTTCGCAGGGGATCGTCTGGAAAACGGAGCTGCCGGGCGCGGGCACTTCGAGTCCGATCTTTGTCGGGCCGCGAATTTTTCTGACTGCGTACTCCGGCTACAACTTGCCGGGCGAAGACAAAGGCGCGCAGGAAAAGCTGGTGCGCCACGTTCTTTGTCTGAACCGCGCCGACGGCAAACTCGTGTGGAAAACCGACGTGCCCGCGAAGCTGCCGGAGCAGGAAAAAATTCGCGACGATCACGGCTACGCCTCGTCCACGCCGGTGAGTGATGGCGAGAAAGTCTTCGTGTTTTTCGGGAAATCCGGAGTCCTCGCGCTGGATTTGAAAGGGAAGATTCTTTGGCAGACGAGTGTGGGTGATGGGTTGCACGAATGGGGTTCCGCCGCGTCGCCGATTCTTTACAAAAATCTCGTGATCGTGAACGCGGGCGTCGAAAGCGAATCGCTCGTCGCACTCGATAAAACGACGGGGAAAGAAGTGTGGCGCGCGGGCGGGATCAAGGAATCGTGGAACGTGCCGGTCCTCGTGAAGACGGCGGCGGGCGCGACGGATTTGGTGATGGCGATTGCCGGGAAGGTGATCGCGTTTGATCCGGACAAAGGCACTGAGCTGTGGTCGTGCGAGACGAAGATTCCGTGGTACATGGTGCCGAGTCTCGTGGCGGAAAAAGACGTGGTTTTTTGCATCGGCGGACGCGGTGGCGGCGGAGCGCTGGCGGTGAAAACCGGCGGGCGCGGCGACGTCGGCGGCACGCACGTCGTGTGGCGCGGGAAGAAGGGCTCGAACGTCTCGTCGCCGATCGCGCATGAAGGACATCTGTATTGGGCGAGCGACAGCCTGCCGATCGTGAGCTGCGCGAATCTCGCGACTGGCGAAATGATTTACGAAGAGCGGCTGCCGCGTGCGGAGCAGTTCTATCCGTCGCCGGTTTTCGCGGATGGAAAACTCTTTTACCTCTCGCGCTCCGGCCAGACTTTCGTCGTCGCCGCGAAGCCGAAATTCGAGCTGCTCGCGACCAATGTTTTCGACGAGCGCGCCGTTTTCAATGCGAGCCCCGTCGTCGCGGATCGCCGGATTTTCCTGCGCTCGAACCGCTGGCTTTACTGCATCGGGAAGTAGCTCGCAAATCGGCGCTCGACGCGGGGAGCGGCCTTTGGCGATTTTCGTGCGCTGAAACACCCCCCGTTCTTTCCGCTCGATTTATTCATTGCAGCGGCCTTGTTCACCGTCCCGTCGGATGCGATTTTGGGGATTGCTCAACAGGTATTGACAACGAGCGGGAGAAGCTGGCAAGCAGAGGGAATGAAATGCCAACATTGTGAAAGTGAGGAAGTGGTCAAGAACGGGAGCAGCCGGCATGGTCGGCAGCGCTGGCTGTGCCG
>JANNWY010000299.1:0-57494 GCA_031409335.1 Chthoniobacteraceae bacterium
GCAGCACGGCGGGCGTGAACAGCACGCCCAACGAGAGCGCCTCCTACTCCGGCGCGGCCTACGTCTTGGTGCGTGGCGGGACGACGTGGACGCAGCAGGCGTATCTCAAGTCCTCCGCCGTCGGCACCACACAAGCACCACCGGACCAGTTCGGCTTCTCGGTGGCCGTCTCGGGCGACACGGTAGTCGTCGGGGCTAACGCGGAGGACAGCAGCACGACGGGCGTGAACAGCACGCCCGACGAGGGTGCTACCGATGCCGGCGCGGCCTACGTCTTCGTGCGCAGCGGGACGACGTGGACGCAGCAGGCGTATCTCAAGCCCGACACCGTCGGCCTCACGCAGGAGGGGGATAGTTTCGGCTGGTCGGTGGCTGTCTCGGGCGACACGCTGGTCGTCGGGGCTTGGAAGGAGGACAGTAGCACGACGGGCGTGAACAGCACGCCCAACGAGAACGCCCTCCAGTCCGGCGCAGCCTGCATCTTCACCGGCCTCGGCCCCAGCCTCACCGCCCTGCAAGCCTGGCGGCTGCAATACTTCGGCACGACCAGCAACAGCGGCAACGCGGCGGACGGCTTCGACTTCGAGGGCGACGGACTGGTGAACTTCCTCGAATGGGTCTGCAACCTCGACCCCACGCTCCCCAGCACCCTGCCTGTTGCCATCGTCCGCAACGGCGCGAACCTGGAGTTCACCTACACGCGCAGCGTCTCCGCCGTGAATGCCGGGGCCGTCTTCACCGTGGAATGGAGCGACACGCTCGCCCCGCCGAACTGGAGCACGAGCGGCGTCAGCGAAACGATCCTCTCCGACAACGGCACGGTGCAGCAAGTGCAGGCGCTGGTCCCTGCTGGCAGCAGCGGGCAGCGTTTTGTGCATCTGAAAGTGACGGGCCCGCCGTGATTGGCGCGAGTCATGAAATTCCGCGCCACCGCTTCGCCGTTCATGCTGATTGCCAGGCTCGCCCCGGCGATGCAAATGGCGGATGGCTAATCGCATTCCCGCATGAACTCCGGCTTTCTAGACAAATTCATCGAACGCATCGGACGCGTGCGGCCCGAGGAGGTGCAGAGTTATTTGCTGCGGCTGGCGGATGAGAAGGGATTCCTTGAAACGATTTTCAACGCGATCCGCGAGGGCGTCATCGTCACGGACCTGCACGGGCGCATCAACTATTTGAATCGCGTGGCGTGCGAAATTTTCGGTCTCGAACGCGACGCCTGCATGGGTCAGCCGCTCGACGAACATCTCCGCGGACTCGAGTGGAACAAGCTCGTCGAGAGTGAGCGGATCGTGAGCCGCGACATGGAGGTGTTCTATCCGCAGCACCGCTTTCTCAATTTTTACGTCGTGCCGCTGAGTCTCGAAGCGCCTGGGAAAAGGCGCAGCGAAGTCGTGATCCAGGAAGCGGTCGGATACGCTGTCATTCTGCGTGATACAACGGAAAGCCGGCGCTCGACCGAGGAAACGATTCAAAGCGAACGACTCACCGCGCTCACGCTCCTCGCCGCCGGAGTCGCGCACGAGATCGGCAATCCGCTGAACTCGCTGCACATCCACCTGCAACTCATGGAGCGCAAGCTGCGCAAAGTGGCACCGGCAGTTCGCAAAGATCTCGAACAGGCGCTGCAAGTCGCGCGCGATGAAATCACGCGGCTCGATTCGATCGTGCAGCAATTCCTTGGCGCGATCCGGCCCGCGCGGGTCGATCCGCATCTCGAAAACATCAATCTGCTGGTCCAGGAAAGCGTCGCCTTTCTCCAGCCTGAAATCGACGACCGCAATGTGCTCGTCGAACAGGAACTCCGCTCCGATTTGCCGCTGCTCGAAGTCGATCGCAATCAGATGAAGCAGGCGTTTTACAATGTCATCAAGAACGCATTCCAGGCGATGAAGCAGAAAGGCATGTTGCGAATTCGGACGGACTTCGATGATGCATTCGTGACGATTCAATTCGCGGATTCCGGCGGCGGTATTTCACCGGACAATATGAGCAAGATTTTCGAGCCCTACTTCACGACCAAAGCCAGCGGCTCCGGCCTCGGGCTGCTCATCGTGCGGCGCATCGTCCGCGAGCACGGCGGCGAGATCGAGCTGATGAGCGACGAGGGCAAGGGGCTCACGCTCACGATCCGGCTACCGCGGCGGGATCAGCGTTTGCGGATGCTCGGTCCGGGCGATGGCCAGGCGGAAACGTAGTCAGCCGTGCGGCAGGCAGGCGGGGCCGAGCGGCTCGAAGCTTTTATAGACGAGCGAAAATTCGGCGTGGCCGAGCGTCTCGCTGGCGGTGCGCGCGCCAGCAGCCACGTCGAGCACGCGCTGGAAAATCTCGTCGCCGACTTCATCGAGTGTCGCCGCGCCTTCGAGGATGCGGCCGGCGTTCACGTCCATGTCTTCGCTGAGATTGCGGAATGTTTCGGGATTCGCACAAATCTTGATGACCGGTGAAATCGCGGAACCGACCACCGAGCCGCGGCCCGTCGTGAAAAGCGTGACGTGCGATCCGCACGCGACGAGTTCGCCGATTTCCTGGATGTCGCTGATGTTTGGGAAACCCCAGCGCACCTCGCCATCGGGGACGACATCGAGCAGGTAAAGTCCGCTCGCCGGTGGAATATCGCCCGGCTTGAGGATGCCGCTGATCGGCGAGTGCCCGCTCTTGCTGTACGCGCCCATCGACTTTTCCTCCTGCGTCGTGAGTCCGCCCTCCGCATTTCCCGGCGCGAAACTGCCGTGCCCCATCGTCGTGTAGTAACGCGCGGCTTTTTCCACGCACGCGATCAATTCCGGCGCGAGCTCCGGTCGCGCCGCGCGGGCGGCCATGATGCGTTCACAGCCGATGAGTTCGCCCGTTTCCTCGAAAACCACGCGCGCCCCGCTTTCCACGAGCCGGTCGAAGGCGCGGCCCACGGCGGGATTCGCGGTGATGCCGCTCGTCGCGTCCGAGCCGCCGCAGACGGTGCCGACGATGAGTTCATCGACGCTCATTTCCGCGCTCGCCGTGGGCCGGTTCAAAGCATCCGCGACCCATCGCCTGCCTTCGTCGATCGTAAGCCGCGTGCCGCCGCTTTGCTGAATGACGAGCGTTTTCGCGGGTCGCCCGTTGGCGCGGATTTCGGCGAGCAGTTCACCGCGGTTGAAGCCCTCGCAACCGAGTGAGACGAGGAGGACCGCACCGACATTTGGGTGCGTGCAAAGCTGGCGCAGCATCCGGTGCGCGTACGCATTTGGATAGCAGCCGGGAAAGCCAAGCAACTGCGCGCCCTTCTCGCGAAACGGCACGACGATCTCGCGCGCGACGTGATGCGCGCACTCGACGAGATACACGACGAGCGTGAAATCGCGGATGCCCTTGCGGCCATCGGAGCGCAGGACGCCAGTCATGCGTGCTCCTGTTGTGCGGCAAAATATGCGCGCTGATTTTCGCGGAGAAACGTCGGGAGATAGTCGCTGCGCAGATTGTGCGTGTGGACGTGCTCGCCCGGCGCGATGTCGCGCGTCGCGGAACCGATGGCCGCGCCGTATTTCAAAACTTTCGCACCTGCCGTGATCGCGCACGCGGCGACCTTGTGCCCGATTTGCAGCGCATCGGAAATCGTGAACCCAGTTCCTTCGATGCGGACAGTTTCCCCCGCGAGCAGCGCTGCGATGACGGTGAGAACGTTGTCATCCGCGTGCAGGCGGAACAGGCGTGGATCGTTCGGCGAACTCATGGAAGTGGCAAAAGTAATCTGCTCCGCAACCCGCCGCGAGCACGGAAGCGACCGATCGTTCCGGCATTGCCGCCTTTCCCTGACGCGGCGTAGTGGAAATGGAGGCGCTCATGCAGCACACACCGGCGCGATTGGTTTCTGCGACGAGTGCGCAGCTCGGGAATTTCTCACGCGGCACGCCGCGCTGGTCTGTCAGGCTCGGCGATGCGCGGCGCGACGCTGAGGCTCCAGAGCGTAGTCAGGGAAGTGGTTTCGCCGGGTGCCAGGCGCTTTGGAGGCGAGGTGAATTCCAGCTCGATGTAGGGCAGTGTGCCGGGGAGACGGAACGCGGAGTCGTCGGGGTCGGAGAAGACTTGGGCGCGGCGGTGAGGAGTGTGCCCGGAGGCGATGCCACGGGTTTCGATGGTGAAAGAAAACGCGCCAACTTGGGCGCTGAGTTGGTCGGCATCGAGGCCGATCTTTTGCCATGGAGCCGCGAAGCGGTGGAGGACGATGCTGTCGCCGCTTGTCTCGATGGATTGCCATTCACCGCCGGGGAAATGCGCGTAACCGGGAGCCACGGCATCGGGCGCGAGGCGGGCGATGATTTGCGCCGCGGCGGGGATTTGCGTGACCGTCCAGATGGCGACGGGCAATGCCAGCACGGCATCGGCGGCTTGTTCGAGGCAATTGGAAATGGCCACATCCGACCCGGTGGGTGCGAGCGAGATTTCGCGGACGATGCGCACGCCGTAGTCGGCAACGACGGGCGAAGTCATGCGCAGAGTAAGGCCGAGTGGCGCGACGTCCCATGGCGCGGAGGCAGGGTCGCCTGGCGGATGCGTGGTGGCGGGGCTCCACTTGCGCCAGTCTTCCTCGGGCCAAATCCAAACCTTGTCGCCGCCCCAGTTCACCCATCCGGGAAAAACCACCGGCGTCTCGGTCGCGCGCGGGTTATTCCAAAGGACATTCTCTCCGCCGATCGCGCCGTAATGGACGATGCGGCCGGTCGTGGCAGAGACGAGAATTTCAAATCCGTCGTTGGCGATGCGATGGAGCGCGTCGCTGGCCGGATCAGCGTTCATCGCGCGAGGCGGCGCTGGGCCAGGTCCTCACGCATGGTTTTGCAGATGGCCTCGTTCAGCCCGTAGAAGCCGAAGAGGCACGCGAGGCAGAGTAGTCCGGCGGCGGGGATGAGGCTATTGAGAAGCAGGATGCCGCGGATGGATTCGGTGGATTGCACGGCATTGGCCACATACCCGAAATGCGTGAGCAGCCAGCCGGCAAAGGCAGCGCCGAGGCCCATGCCGGCCTTTTGCGCGCACGTCGTGGCGGAGAAGACGACGCCGGTTGTGCGGACGTTGAATTTCCACTCCGCGAAGTCCGCGGTGTCGGCGACGAGCGCCCAGTAAAGCGTGGCATTGATGCCCGACACGATCATCCCGAGAATCTGGAAGGTGAAAACGAGCGAGGTTTGATCGGGTGCAATCCAGTAGAACGGAATCGCGGTGAGCGCGACGAGCACCATGCTCGTGATGAATGATGCCTTCTTGCCTATGGCTTTGACAGCGAACTTCGTAAGCATCGCGCCAAAAATCATGGCCAGTCCGCCGATGAGAAAGAACGTCGCGATGCGGCCATCGTCCCACTTGAGATAACTCTTGAGGTAGTAGATGCCCGCGGTGCCGCGGATGACGGCAAAGGTGATATTGACGATGCCCGCGATGAACATCATGACCCAGTGACGGTTCGCGAAAAGCGTCTTCAGGTCGTCCCGCAGGCGCGTCTTTTGGGTCGGCGGCGGCTGGATGCGCTCGCGCGTGGTGAAGAATGAAATGAGGAACAACACGACTGCCAATGAGCTGAATAAGATAACTGTGCGCTGCGCCCCGGCCTGCTGATTGCCGCCACCGAATTTCGCGATGAGCAGGAGGAAGCTGGAGTTGGCGATGATGCCGCCTATCTGCGCGAGCGACATGCGGTAGCTATTCAGGCTGGTCCGCTCCAGTGGGTCGTCGGTCATGACTCCAGACAGCGCGCCGTAGGGAATGTTGATGGCGGAGTAGAGCAGCATCAGCAGATTGTAAGTGACCCATGCCCAGACTAGCTTGCCCGCCGGGCTGAGATTGGGAGTCGTGAAGGCAAGGATGAAGACGACGGCCAGCGGCACACAGAGCCACACGAGGTAGGGACGGAAGCGGCCCCACTTCGACTTGGTCCGGTCGGCGGCGGCACCTATGAAAAAGTCCACGACGCCATCGGTGCAGCGGGCAAAGAGCAGCATGGTGCCCGCGGCGGCGGCGGTGATGCCGAAGATGTCAGTGTAGTAGAACATGATGAAGTTCATCATGAGCGCCCACACGAAATTGCTGGCGGTGTCGCCGAGGCCGTAGCCGACCTTTTCTTGAATGCTCAGTTTCATGGGTGAGTGGTAGTTTGGACGGTGATGGCGAGCGCGTCGATGACGCCGGTGCGGAGAAAGATTTCGCGGCTGATCGCGGCGGTGAGCGACGTGGTCGAGAGGCGCTTGCTGCCGCCGTCTCGGTATTGGACGACAATGCCGGGCTGCCCGCCGAGTTCATAAGTCACGGGCACCTGGCAGAATGTGAAAGCGAGGCTGCGCTCGGGGAGTTTCAAGACCCGCCCGACGCCGCGGACGTCCACATAGCTGAACGAAGATGGCAAGTCGCTGAACTCAGTCGCATCGAGCAGCGAAGGCACAAAACGGATACAGCCATCGGTGACGACGACGCCCAGTTCGCCGAGACGCGTGAGGATTTCCTCCTTCACCTGTCCGGTCATGCCAGGCTGTTGCGCGCCAGCGTGCTTCGGTGTGTGCGAGTAGGCGTCGGTCGGGAATGCGCCGTATTCCGCGGCCGTCTTGCGGAAGCCGAGGCCATCCCGGACATGGGAATAGGCTTCACCAAGTCGGGCTTTCGCGGAGTCGTCGTGCGCCTGCTCGCGGCATTCCTGCACCGCGAGCAGGAGCTTTGCGACCATGTGCCAGTAGATACTGCCAAGGCCTTCGAAGGCAAAGAAGCTGCCACTGCGTCCGGTGAAGGCGCTGTGGTGGAAGACCTGCTCCCATAAGGCAAGCACAGCGGTTCGATCGCGCGCGGTGCCTTCACGCCAGCGCGCCTCCGCGCCGAGCGTATCCATGCGGCGCGCGAGGTCGGCGGCATTGGTAAAGTCGGGGTGGAAATGCGCGGCGTCATTCGTGTCGAGCGCGATGAGCGATTCGTCGCCCGCGGCGGCCATCTGCGCGAGCACGGGAGCCTGTGCGCGCCAGTCGTCGGGCAGCGTGTTGTGGGATAGGAACGGCACGATTTCGCGGTCGGGATACAGCATGTAGCTGCGCTGGTCCGCGCGGTAGAGCGGGCTGGCGCGTAGCGCAGCGAGTAGCGTGAGAGCTTCCAATTCATCGAACAGTCCGCTGCTCAGCGCGGCGACCTGCCCTTCCAGCATGAGGCTCAAGTGGCGCACCGAGGCACGGCCTTCACCTATCACGAGTAGGTTGTAGCTGTGAACCATTCCGTCCTCGCGGCGATTCCCGCGGAGGGTTATATCCACGGTGGAGAGCGCGACGGCGAAGAACTCGCGCGCCGCTGCGATGCTCACGCTTTTTGCACCGGAGTCGTCACCCGCGTAGAGCGCGGCCCGATGCACCTCACCGGCGCGTCCGAGCAACTCCGCGATGCGATAACGCTCCGCATCATCGCGCACCCCGCCAGCCTCGCGCAGCGCAGCGTGGATGCCTCCAAGAAGTTCCGCGACGGGCGCGGAAACAGTCAGCGTGATTCCTTTCGCGGCAGCGAAAAGGCGGTCGAGGAAGACGAGATAGCGGCGCAAATGGCAGACCGTCACGACCGAAAGGCCCCAGCCGGCGAGCGCATTGTTGGCGTCGTTCCATTCGGGGCGTTGCGTGTTGAGCCAGATGCCTCCGCCGGGGATGAGATTGCTCAGCTTCACGAGCGCTGGCACGAGCAGCTTTTCCGCGAGCGAGACCAGCCGCACTTCGCCATTGGCATCGGCGAGCAGCTTGCCATCGCCGCCGATTTGCGCTGTGCGATCGAGCAGGCTGCGATGCCGCTCCTGATTGAAAGTAATCGAGTGCTTCGGGTCGCGCACGAGCGCATCGAAGCCCGCGATTTCATAAGGCACCATCGCGCTGGCAAACGCGCGCGCGTCCAAAGCGCCGGCGAGTTCACCCGGCCAGAACCGCTCGTGGCTCTCCAGCAGTCGCAGCAGGTAGATAATCTGATGGTCGCCCCAATAGCCGATGTGGCTCCATGCGTCGGCAGGGTCGTGGACTTCCCAGTCGATGCCGTCGCGCGTGATGCGATACGGATTGTAGCCATCGGCGGTCGAGGCATTGAGGAAGACGGCGACCATCGCACCGAGGCATGCGGGATAGCTCTGCGCGAGTGCTTCCCAGTTTTGGAAAATGTCGCGCCAGTTCCCGCTGTAGCCGAGCGTCGGCTGGCCACTGGCATCGCGGGTCTCGATGGAGAAACGATTCCACGGGCGGCTCGGGTCGCCGTGGCGTCGGCTGAAACAGAGCGGCAGATATTCATTCGCCAGCCGCCGGAGCTGGGCATCGCCGCGGCGCGAGGCTTCGCTGGCCAGCGTCGTCAGCGAAATGCGCTGTGGCAGTTTTGCGACCCATTGCTCATGGCGTGCAAAGACAACCGTACTGCGCGCTTTTAGGAATCTCGCGAAGTCTTCGCGCGGGCAGTCGTAGCCACGATCGAGCGTGCCGCCGCGCATCGTGTTGAACATCACGTTCGAGAAATGATGCACGCTCGCCGCACGGTCGGCGGTGTGTTGCAGGCCATCCGCCGCGGCGACGCGATTGCGCAGTCCGCGTGTATTCGCCGCGCAGCTTTCGATGAGCGCCTGACGGAGTTCATCGGGAGCTTTCAGCGCGTGCTGCAATTTCACGAGCGCACGATGGTCGAGACCCATATCCGCCACCGTGAACCACTCGCGCGTCTCCCCCGGCGACAGCTCGAATTCATCCACGACGAGATAAGCGCCAAAGTCGCCGCGAATCTCCGACTCATCACTCACAGCATCGCCCGCGCGGAAAGCCGCGACCTGCCGCTCCGACAGCAACCGCACTGGCTGGCGATGCCCGAGCGACCAGGCGCAGGATGCGTGCAGCGACTCCGCAGGCTCGGCGCGGTCGCTGATGGCGGCATTGAGCGTGTAAATTCCCAGGCCCACATCGGCGACTAACTCGTGCCGCATGTAAGCTGCCGCGAGATAGCTGTAGCGCGCATAGGTTTCCTGACTCACCCCATGTGGCAGCAAGTGATGCCACCCATCGAGACTGCGCACGTTCACCCAACCCGTGCTCACGTTTTTCAGCGTGCAGTGCCGCACAAGACCGAACTCCTCACTCGCCTCCAGCCGCCAGCGCATCCGCAAGCCCAGCGCGTGATGCGTCTCCTCGAAAACGATGCTCGTCCCGCATTCATGTTTGTAGAGATTCCGCGCGACATCCGCCGGGCGCGGCGACTCCCGCCATGGCTCCCACAGAGTTTCGCCGATGCGCAGCAGGCAGGTCACGCCGCTTCCGTGCGGGAGGCGCAGGAGCTTGTCGGCGGTCTGATACGGAAATAACGCGCAGTCCGGATTCCGCCTGCCTGCGGTCAGCGCGGTATTGCTGCCGGCGAAAATCCACACGTCACCGTTACTGACGACGTTCATCAAGAACGGCGCAAGTTCATCCACGTCACGGATGCACAGATACGGCTCACCGTTCATCGTGACGAAGACCCCGGTTCCACGAGCAGTGGGTAATGGTGCAACCAATGGCATCGCGCTTCAGGGAGTGAGTGTCGAACTGCTGCCTATGCTGTGAGCGGGCACTTCGAGTTTCCCGAGCGGCTTTGCGCCTTCGTAAAAAACCACGGTCTGCGGCTTCGCTGTCGGGTTCCATGCGACGAAGGTATGCGTCTTTTTCGCTGCGTTCGCATACACCATCGAGGTCGGGCTGCTGCCGTGGCGTGTCCAGTCCACGCGGCCCAATTCGGCCAGTGCGCTCGCCTGATAGTAGGTGACCATCATCCACTCGTCGTGTGCGACCTTGTCGCCAGGTTCGACCCACAGTTTGTCGATCTCGGAAACAGCGCGTGTAGCATCCGCATGCATCAGGAAGCCAAGGTGATAGCTGCCGAGTTCGCCGCCAAGGGTTTTGATTCCAACAGGTTTCGGCGTAGTGCCGGGTTTCTTCGCGGCTTCCTTTTCCTCGAAGGCAGTCAGCTCGCGCTCCACGTCGGCCCAGACTTTTTTGATGAAACCGGGGTCGCGGTCGTAAAAGGCGGCGTGGGGTGCCGCGGGCAGCCATTGGATTCCGTAGATCCACGCCGGACTCGCCGTGAACCAGGTTCCCCACACGATGCTGTCGCACCAAATCATCCCGCACGCATTGTGCGCGTAAGCCTTCGGGAACACATCGTCGTGCGGGTCGAACCAATACTCAATGTTCGCCCTTGTCTCGAATGAGTAACCCATCACGCCTGCCGCCGTGAGTTCCGCGTCGCCGAGCGCTTCGCCGAGCAAAATCATTCCAGCCCAGCTATTCACGGCCTCGCCTGTGGATTCCTGATTGTTCCCATCGGGGAAACCCTTGCCATCGGCGAAGCTGTGACCGCGCCAGATGTCGAAGGTGCGGAAGCGCGGGAAGCGTGTCTTCGTTCGGTCGTAATTCGCGTAGTTCCTGGCTAACAGTCGCGCCATTTCACCGTAGTCGGTGGCAAAATCCGGCTGCAACTGGCTGAGCAATCCCGCCGCATAAACGAAGTATCCCTGGTGAAAATGGGTGTCGGTGAAGTGCTGCGATCCGTAGGCCGCCGGGAAACCAACGATGCCTTTATTCCGTGGATAGAACGCGAAGAATTGCCCCTTCTCGCCCGGCGTGTAAGTGAACCAATTCTCCATCCCGCTGCGCAGCTTGCCAAGGATTGCACCCAGCGAGGGATCCTTCGCCTGGGCTGCGATAAACGCCGCCTCGGCATAACGCTCGACCTCCTTGCCACCCCAGTAGGTGTCTCCACCCAGTGTCTTCTTCGGGTCGGTGTAGTGTTGCGCGAGCAACTCCTTGACGCGCGCCGCATCGAATGACTTTGCCGTTGGCGCGGGGAAGTTGGGCAGAATGCCATTGAACGGATACGCGATGGTGAACGTGTCGCCCGCACCGCATTTCATCGTGCCGCGAATCGTCGTGTAGCTCGGGCCACTGAGGTCGAGTTTCGCCGTATTCTCGCGCCAGTGATGCGGCAGAAATCCCTGGATGACCGTCTTCGGCGCACCCGCCTTCAGCGGCTCAGCGATGACCCTCCAAGTCGTCGTGATCCGTCCCGCGTGCCGATCGTAGTTCCACGAAAGCTGCGTGTCGCGCGGCACAGCGAAGGCGTGCTTGTGGAAAAGTGTGATGTCCTTTTCCGACGGCAGCGGACACACGACGAGGAACGAACTCTTACCCGCAAAAGTCACCGCGATGCCCGCGTCCGTCTGCTCAAACTTTGTCCCGTCCGGGGCGAACACGCCGAACGCGCGCCCCTCGTAGCTGATGCCCAGCGCATCGCCCGTGACCGGCAGCGTCGCTGCCGCGCTTGTGAGATCGAAAAACTTCGCCGCATTTTTCCCGCGTGTGCTTTTTCCCTGCTGCCCGCCCAGCGCGATGAGCGGCTGCACGCCTGTGAATTCGCACCACACCGCCGGCATTCCCTCACCCAGCGTCACATCCATAAGGCGTGTGTCGCTTTCAAACGAACGGAACGACACCGTCCAGTCCGTCCAATCCTTCGTGCGCGAATCCACCGGTTTGAAATCTTTCCCCGTGATGACCAGCGGAAACTCCGCGATCGCCCGCACACCGTCGCCGCTGAAGGACGTCGGCTGGAAAATCTCAATCCCTGCCTTCGTCGCATCCACCTTGTGCGGCATTGCCCACAGCCCGGTGCCGTAGTCCTTGAGCAAGAGGTTTTGAAACCACTTATTGGTCGGTACCGCTCGTCCATCGTCCTTCACGAGAAAGAGTGGTCGCTTCTCCACCTCATCCACGAGGTCCACATTGGTTTTCTTATCAATCATCATCCCCGTCGGCGGGAAGGAAGCGTAAGAGCCTTTGCCGACGGCGACCGGTTCCTGTGCGAGGGCGTTGTAGCTCACGCAGGCAAGCCAGAAGGTGAGTATGCGCGCGTGTTTCATGTCCCCGTTGAAGCTCCTCGACGATAGATAGCCCAGCAAACGGAGGCCTCGCCCGTGTTTGCGGCTGGATTGCGTTTCCGCCTAAGGCTGCTCCACAACACGGTAGAATTTTTTCAGAGCATTGATCGCTTCCGTGGAAGTCCTGGTTGCTCCGTTCCCCGCGACGAGCCCCAAATAATCCGACCACACGGCGAAATCTTCGGTGTTTTGCACTTGATAGTTCCTACCCGGTGCCGAGGGCCAGCCGATTTCGACGCCAGGTTCGTTCGCGGTGGAAAGGACGTTGGTGATATCGGGTGAAATAGGGCCGGTGGAAAGCGAAACGTCATCAATCAAAGTCACCCAACGCCAGCCATTCCCGGCACCCATTGCTTGAATCCAACCTACCGTCATTTGAGTCGCGCCCGCAGGCGGCGTCACCGTGGTGACGACTTTGGTCCAATTGGCGCCCACGGAGGAAAAGCTCGTGAAGATGGGTCCGCCCACAATACCATTGGCGCCGTCGTAAAAGAAAATCGAGTATTGCGGATTGGCACCACCTATCTTGACCGGATTAGCCGCATAGAAAGAAAGATCGTAGGTTGTGCCAGGGTCCACGGGAAAGCGGTCACTGCGCACATCGGTGTTGGGTGCGGCCACTCCGCCGGTGGCGGCGGTGGTCGATTCCATGAGGAGCATATTTGTTCCGCCATGGGGAATGATCGCTGCGAACTGGGTGGCGGTCGTCATGCTGGCTCCTGCATTGGGTAGAACTACGATGTTCCAGTTCTCGGCTCCGAGGGAATTGCCAGCGAGACTTTCAAATCCAGGATTGGGCACCACATTGTTTCCACCTCCAGGAATCACCTCGAGAACTCGATAAAATGGAGCCACAGTCGAATCGAGTCGTGAAGTCACGTTGTTGCCGAACAGGGCGGCTCCGAAGTTCGCCCAGACGGCGTTATCAACTGATTTTTGCGGTTGGTAGGTGTTCCCGTTGCTTGCGGTCCAACTGACTAAATTGCCCGACCGGATGGTGGCCGCGAATGGCTGTGTCGGTTGGATTCTGATGTTGTCATAGCCAACTGAAGAGCCCGGGCCCCAAAGGGGCACCACCTTGATTCCATCCGCTCCGGCGGCGATCGTTACCGGGAAGGAGTAGGTTGTCCAAACGCCTGAACCGCTGGCAGGATACAAATCACCCGTGCTGCCGATCTGGGCGGCGCCCGCGAAGAAATCGATCTTGAATCCGCCGATACGGGTTCCCGAGATGATTCTCATGTCCTGGAGGAAGGTGTAGGTTCGCCCGGCAGTGAGCTCCAGCGAAGCCAGCGTCAGCGGAGCGCCTCCATTCGAGACCCAAATGCCGAAACCACCGCCGGATGTGTTATTGATGACGCCGTAGCCATTGGGGTTGCCCCCGGTGATCGGATAGCTGTAGGTGAAAGTTCCGCCGTCGCTCACGGGCAGCCAGGGACCCGGCGCGCCTGCGGGAGAGTCGAAAGTTCCATTCGGAATCACTCCTGGTGCTGCGGTCGCTTTTAGTATGACGCCGAACAAGGCGCAGAGGGTAAGAATTCGCAATTTCATGATGGGGTGGCTCCGGTTAGTCGCTTGGATCAACGGTCCCGGTCAGAGCGTGGATCGACGTTGGGGCTTGAGTGGGTGTGATGCGGAAGGATTGGGAATCGGACGGCTCGAAACACGATGAGCCGCGCCGGTTCACATCACATGAATGCCGCAATCCAATTCCTGCGTCAATGCATTTGTTGCACTTTTATGCACACACTACCTCGATGTGCCGCCCTTGCTTCCCTTCCGCACGGTCCCAATTGTCTCTCCTTTGCGGAATTGCGGAGTGATCAGCAAGTGCTGCGGCGACCCGAATCGCTTCCGGACGATGTCCGTCAACCGCTTCGCCCCGGTGTAGCCGATTTCCCAATACGGAATCACCGAAGTCGTCAGCAACGGCGCGCCCTGCGGCCTTTGAATCCCGTCGAACCCCGTCACGGACACTTCGCGTGGCACGGGCAACCCACGCTTCTTCAACGCGAAGATCAGGTCGTATGCTTGATGGTCGGCCGCGCAAATCCATGCAGTGACCCCTTTCATCACCCTGCCTGCGACATGGTCGAAGCCCTCTTCGAGCGACATGGCATCGTCGTGACGCACATTGACAATGTCCTCGTCGCGGAGTGGACGACCCCATCGCGTCATCTTTTCCACATACGCGCTGAAGCGGCGGAGCGACCATTGCGCCTCGACCTCATAGCGTCGCGTGTAAAAGCCGATTCGCTCATGCCCGAGTTCCGCGAGCTTGTTCATCATCACCGCCACGCCCTTGTAGTGATCCACATCCACGCAGTTGACCGAAGCCGTGCCGTATTGCTCCACGAGCGAAACCATCGGGAGCAGGCGATCGATTTCATCCACCACGTTTCGCGGAAATGGATAAATCAACAGCACTCCATCCCAGTCCCGCTTCCGCAGCGGGGCCAGGTTTCGGTAGGAGGGCGCATCCAGCGAGGCATCCTTTGGGTCCACATAGTGGATTTCCAACTTGGTGCTGCTCAACTGCGCAAACTCGCCCGCCCCGGCAAAGAGTCCGACGCCAGGGCTTTCATAAGCACCGCGCAGGTATTCCTCAATATCCGTGCAAACAAGCACACCCACGCGCCAGTTGGAGGCCGTCCTTGCCTTGGTCGGCGCGCGCATTTCCATGTGCTGATAGCCGAGCTGCGAAGCCAGATCGAACACCTTCGCCCGTGTCACTGGATTGATGCCGGGATGATTTGTAAAACAGCGCGAAACCGTCGTGCGGGAGATCCCCAGTTGCTCGGCGATCTTCTGCTGGTTCACTTTCGTGGGATTGTCTTCGGTCATTTCCGGCACTGCTATCAGGCATTCGAAATGAAGGACCAAGTACCGACGAAAGTTTTTACGGACCCACCAGCCTTTCTCCGCGTGTCCATGCCCTTTGGAATCGTGGCAACACTGCGCGTTGAAACTGCGGATTGCCGCGTTCCCGATCGTGGTTGCTCAAAAGGCGAGCTTGTCCCTTTGACGCTGCTGCGGATCGGTGGCATTCGCCGGGACAGCGGCTTTGCCTGGCGCTGATTGGTGATCCGACTTGGAAGCCGGGGCCTCCTTCACCAGGAGGACTAGTTCGCCGAGACGGCGCTGGAAGGACTCGGGGTCAAAATTTCTTTCGATCCGCCCGCGGTGGCAGATGGAGACGATGCCCGTCTCTTCGCTGACGACGATCACGACCGCGTCGGATTCCTCGGAAAGACCGAGCGCGGCGCGATGGCGGGTGCCGAGCGTGCGATCGAGATCGACGCGCTGGCTGACGGGGAAGACACATGCGCCGGAGACGATGCGTTCGTCGCGGATGATGATGCCGCCGTCGTGCAGCGGCGTTTTTGGGAAGAAGAGGGTGACGGCGAGTTCGCGCGTGAGCTTGCAGTCGATCGGCACGCCGCTTTCGGCAAAGGACTCGATGTTGGTGTCGCGCTCGATGGCGATGAGCGCGCCGAGTTGCTGATTGGAGAGGTCGAAGGCGATCTCGGTGAGGAGTTCGGTGGTTTCGCGGGTGGTGGTGACGAGTGCGAAGAGGCGGTTGCTGCCGAGCGCGGCGAGGGCGCGGCGCAGCTCCGGCTGGAAGATGACGACGACGGCGAGGACGAGGAAGGTGGAGAGGTATTGTAGCAGGCGGCCGATGACTTTCAGGTCGAAGAATTCCGACATCACCGACATGACGAGGAAAAGCACGGCCAGTCCGGTCAGCACTTTCGCGCCGCGGGTGCCGCGGAAGAAGACCCACAGCCAGTAAAGTCCCGCCCAGAGGATTAGGATTTCCAGCGCGGCTTTCCAGTATTCCACGAGATAATTCATGCAGCCAGAATTGCCTCAGTCATGCGCAGGGCCTGCGCGTTTGGTTGCACGTCATGCACGCGGATCACGTTTGCGCCGCGTGTGCGCCCGTAGCTGGTGAGCGCCACGGTGGGCCAGGCGCGATCTGCCATCGCGTCACTCCCGAGCACCTTCCCGAGAAACGATTTCCGCGATACGCCGAGCACGAGCGGACGCCCGCCAACCCGCATGGAATCAAGATTCCGAAGGATCGTCAGATTGTGCGGGACGGTCTTGCCAAAGCCGATGCCGGGATCGAAGGCGAGGCGCGTTTCATCCATCCCGGACGCTAGGCAAGCGGAAAAAGTTTGTCGAAAGAAATCCCGGATTTCCCCGGCGACATCGTCGTAGTGCGGTGCGCGCTGCATGTCGCGCGGCGCACCCTGCATGTGCATCGCGATCGCACCCGCGCGGCTGGCGCGCACGACTTCACGCATCGCTGCGCTGCGCAGCCCGGTCACGTCGTTGACGATTTCCGCGCCGCATTCGATCGCCGCGCGCGCGATACCGGGCTTCATCGTGTCGATGGAAATGAGGAAGGTTGAGCGTTGGGCGTTGAGCGCCGAGAGACGTTCGATCACTGGCAGGACGCGCCGCATTTCCTCCGCCTCCTCGACCGGCGCGGCGCCTGGCCGCGTGGATTCCCCGCCCACGTCGATGATGTCCGCGCCTGCCTCGACGAGCGACCGCGCGTGCGCGACCGCGCTTTCCACATCGAAAAAACAGCCGCCGTCGGAAAACGAATCCGTCGTCACGTTCAACACACCCATGATGAGCGCGCGACGCGAGAGATCGAAAGTATGCGTGCGGGTTTGCCAAAGCATCCGCTGGCCATCACGCGCCAAGTCCCCTTGCGCAAGCAGATTGTCGCTCGAAACGCGCGGGCTTGCCACCCGCGCGGAGTTTCCCGCAAAGTTCGGGATGGCAATCACCCACTCGATCGAACGCGAGCATACCGACGATCGCCTCGGCGCGGCCATCCGCCGGGCGCAGGCGAATCTGATGCGGCTCCAGCGCGAGGACGGCCATTGGTGCGGCGAGCTTTTTGTCGATAGCACGCTCTGCTCGGACTACGTGCTCTACATGCATTGGGCGGATGAGGTGGACGCGGTGCTTCAGGAAAAATGCGTGGCGCACATCCGCCGGCGGCAGCTCGCGGATGGCGGCTGGAACATCTACGAGGGCGGGCCGTCCGATGTGAATGCGAGCGTGAAGGCGTACTTCGCGCTGAAGCTCGCGGGGCATCTGCCAGCGCAGCCGTGGATGCAGGAGGCGCGCGCGTGCATCCTCCGGCTCGGCGGGATTCCGCGGATGAATACCTACGCGAAACTGTATCTCGCGCTGCTCGGGCAGTTCCCGTGGAAGTATCTGCCGACCGTCCCAGTCGAGATGATTTTTTTCCCGAAATGGTTCCCCTTCAGTCTCTACGATATGTCCTCGTGGAGCCGCGCGATGCTCGTCCCGCTCGCGATCCTGAATCACTACAAACCCACCCGGCAACTCCCGGCGGCGGTGCAGTTGCACGAGCTGTATCCGGTCGGCTCGGAGCAGAGTAACCTTGGCCTGTCGTGGCGAAAGCCGCGGGTGAGCTGGCCGAATTTTTTCTTCATCTGCGACGCGCTGCTGAAGTGGTTGCACCTCCTACCGTGGAAGCCTTGGAGGCCCATTGCACTCGCAAAAGCCGAACGCTGGATGGCCGAGCGGATGGGTGAGGGGAGCGATGGGCTCGCGGCGATTTTTCCCGCGATGCTCAACAGCATCATCGCGCTGAAAACGCTCGGCTATTCCAACGACCATGCGCTGCTCGCGAAGGCAAAGAAGGACTTCGCCGGACTCTTCGTGGATGATCCCCAGGATTTTCGCATCCAGCCATGCCTGTCGCCGGTGTGGGATTCCGCGATCAATCTGATCGCGCTCATCGAAAGCGGCGTGCCTCCCACCGACCCGCGCATTCGCCGCGCGACGGACTGGCTCCTTTCAAAGGAAGTGCGCGTGCCCGGCGACTGGTGCGTGAAAATCCCCGGCGTCGCGCCCAGCGGCTGGGCCTTTGAATACAACAACGTCTATTACCCCGACACCGATGACACGATGATGGTGCTGCTGGCGCTGCGCTTCTCGCGATTGGATGCGACGAATGGCGAGTCGCCATTCCAGCGTGCGATGCGCTGGCTGATCGCGTTTCAATGCAAGGATGGCGGCTGGGCCGCGTTCGATCGCGATGTGACGCTGCGCTGGCTCGAAGACGTGCCATTCGCCGATCACAACGCGATCCTCGATCCGACGTGCAGCGATCTGACCGGGCGCGTGCTCGAACTGCTCGGCTACCTCGGCTGCCCGCGCGACGCGGCCTTCGTGCAGGACGCGCTGGGACTCATCCGCCGCACGCAGGAGGACGATGGCTCGTGGTATGGACGCTGGGGCGTAAACTACATTTACGGTACATGGCAGGTCCTGCGCGGACTCCGCAGCATCGGCGAAGATATGCGCCAGCCATGGATCCAGCGCGCGCGCGACTGGCTGGAGAGTTGCCAGAATGAAGACGGTGGCTGGGGTGAAACCTGCGCGAGCTACGACGACCCACACTTAAAAGGCAAAGGTCCAAGCACCGCTTCGCAGACGGCATGGGCGCTGATGGGTCTCATCGCCGCGTGCGACTCCGCGCACTCTGCCGAGCTGGAGCGACGCTCGATCCGCCGTGGCATCGACTACCTCACCGAAAGCCAGTCCGCGGATGGCTCGTGGGATGAGCCGCAGACCACCGGCACAGGCTTCCCGCGAGTCTTCTACCTCCGCTACGACATGTATCGGAATAACTGGCCGCTGTTAGCACTAGCTACTTGGAGAAACTACCGCGACGGCACCTGCCACGCACCGAGCCAGCATCGGTTTGGCGAGTCAGCGTTGTAGGACTACTTGTCCATCGAGAAAAAGTAAAAGCTCCCGTGAGACGTGCATTGCACGCCGCTGACGAAAGTAGTCCACGACTTTAGTAGTCCAAGACGTGGCTGCGGTTTAGCAGCCTGTGGAAAAACCTCGGTGCGGGCTCTTGCTCCTGACCGTGATCCCAATTCGAGGGTTCGTTACTCTGGGAAACGGAGGAGCAAGATCAGGAGCAGGAGCAGGAGGGCGGAATAGGAATCCGCGACTTCTTCAACAGGCGGTTAGCCGACTAAAGTCGCAGACATCGCTGCGACTCCCCTCGCGCACTGGCATTCCAAATCGTCCCGACCCGAGACGGGATTCATACGGCGAAATGATGCGTCAATTCAAACGCTGAAGCATCGGGATGCGGTAGCTTTGCTTGAGCATCGGGCCGAGCGCTTCGGCGGCGGCGGCGTCGAGCCAGATCGCGCCGGGGTCGCCGTCGAACTCGATTTTATGCAGGCCCTTGTCCGCTTTCGCGATGGCACCGGGCAGATCGGCGAGACCTTTCAGCGGAACACCATTTATGCTCGTGACGACGAGGCCGCGCAATTGCTCGTAGCCGATCGTCGCATCGCTCGGGAGGACACGGCTGAGGATTACGATTTTGCGTGAGCCGTCGGGGTAAATGTCACTTTGGTAGCGATCGAGGTAGATCAAGTCGTCGGGCGCCCGCTTCTGCCAGTCGGTGCCGAAATCCTTCAGATACTGCCGGCTGAGTTCCTGCATCACGAGACCGCCGAGAATGAAAAACTTCGGCGCGCGATCGATGACGAACGGGTCGCTCACGAAGTCCTCGGGTCCGCGGTGATCGAGGACGATGCTGAGTTCCTTTTTTTCGCCCTTGCGGACCACGGTGATTGCCACCTTTTCACCGACAAAATGTTTCGTCGAGAGGTGATGGCTGATCGCTAGTTTTCCGTAGTCTGGATCCTCGTAGTTGCCATCCTGATCCACATCCTCGCCCGCGGCGTGGAGCATCGTGTCGCCTTCCTGTAGTCCGCTCTTTGCGGCGGGGCTGTCCTTCAGCACTTGCGTGACATAGACGCCGCCGGGCGTCCCGGCATCGAGCCCGAGGTAGCGGCGAAACATCGGGTCGCGCGTGCTGGCAAAGCCCATGCCCGCGCGGGGAAAGCCGTCGTATTTACCATCGGCGGCGTCCTTCAAAAAATGCTCAATGACGGGCGTCGGGACGAGTTCGGTGTTCTTCGAGTTGTTGTCGAAGCGCATCAGGATGCCGACCAGTTTTCCGTCACGCGCGACCGGCATCGTGAAGCTGCTGTCGCGGAATTGCAGGTTTGCCGTGACGCGATAAACCAGCAGCGGCGTGTCCGAGATCGGATAGCGGGATGCCTCGATGGAAGTGAGTGTGCCCGGCGTGACGAGCAGGGTTCCAGTCGCTTCGAGCTGCCAGATGGCGAGGTTATCGCCGATCCGCGCCGCGGAGATTTCGAGCGGCGCATACGATTTGAGAAACTCGGCGTCGTCTGTCTTGAGTAACGCGAGATTTGCCTCGTAGTCCACGACGTCGATCGTCGCGGGCACCTTCACTCCGCCCTCGGGGGATTCGAGTTCCAGAAACGTCGCATTGGAAACCATTTCGGCGGTCACCAGGATTTTGCCACCCGGCAGCACCGCGCCGATTGCACGTCGCGAATAGGGTGGCCGTTTTCCCCACGGGCGCAGGAAATCCCACGGCTGATTCGTCACGTTCACGCGGACGACGGAGAGCCTCTTCGCAGGCTTGGGATCCGCCGCAAGCGCCGGGGCAATGACGGAAACGACGAGGAAGAAGGAGAGAAAAACGCGGAGCATAAAAATGGAATGGCGGACAGTAGCGGCGCTTTTTCGCGTGGCGAGCACGAAGCGCGCGGAACTGAAAGCTGGGGTGTGATTGAGAATAGCAATCAATGTGAGCGGACTTCCGCTGGCGGATAATTGGTGAAGGGGCAGGACATCATCACCAAGGGTACAAACAATCCGGCAGTGCTGGCGGAGTGCGCCCTGAAAAGATGAGACGATGACCGGCCGGCAGCGATGCCGCCTGGCAGCGCGTCGGGGAGACATTCGATCCAGTGGGGCAATTCCATCGCGGAAACCACCAGCGCACTTTCTTTCGCCAGCGAGCGGCGCTCGTCGCGGCCCACTTCGGCGGTTGGCAAATCGGTGGGTGGATCGTCGGGCATATTGGCAAGGGCGCGGATCGTGGATTATCGGAATACCCATCGAATCGCTCCTGCATAATTTAGTCATTCCGGATCTCTGGCAGCAACAGGCCGTGCGCGCTTTGCGGGAGGGGCGCGATGTCGTGGTCCATGCGCCGACGGGTGCGGGGAAAACTTACATCGCCGAACTGGTGATGCAGGAGTTGCGGGGGCAGACCGTCTTTACCGTGCCGACGCGCGCGCTCGCGAATGACAAACTGGCGGAGTGGCGCGCGCGCGGCTGGGAGGTCGGCATCGCGACGGGCGATCTCGCGGAGCGGCTGGATGCGCCGGTGATCGTGGCGACTTTGGAAACGCAGAAGCCGAAGCTGCTGCGGGGCGAAGGTCCGCGGCTGCTCGTGGTCGATGAATATCAAATGATCGCCGACTCGGTGCGCGGGACGAATTACGAACTCGCGCTCGCGCTCGCGCCCGCGGAAACGCAACTGCTGCTGCTCAGCGGCAGTGTCGCAAATCCGCGGGATGTCGTGGAATGGCTGCGGCGCATTGGGCGCGATGCGGTGCTGATTTCGCACGATGAGCGGCCGGTGCCGCTGGAGGAGGTGGATCTTGAAAATCTATCGAATCGCGGTGGAGCGACGCGCGCGCAGGGCTGGTGGGCGCGGCTGGTGGTGAATGCGCTGCACGCGCAGCTCAGCCCGGTGCTGATGTTCGCGCCGCGGAGGAAAGCGGCGGAAGAGTTTGCGCGGGAAATCGCGACGGCGCTGCCGAGCGATGGTCCGCTCGTGCTGACGCGCGAGCAGGAGCAGCTCGCGGGGCCGGCGCTGGCGCGGCTGCTGCGATTGCGCGCGGCTTTTCACCACAGCGGTCTGAGCTATGCGCAGCGGGCGGGGCTGATCGAGCCACTTGCAAAAAATGGTCAGCTTCGCGTTGTCGTGGCGACGATGGGGCTCGCGGCGGGGATCAATTTTTCCATGCGATCCGTGCTCATCGCGGGGACGAGTTACATGGTGGGAAATTTTGAACATCAGGTGCAGCCGGATGAGTTGCTGCAAATGTTTGGACGCGCGGGGCGGCGCGGTTTGGATGAAGTGGGCTACGCGCTCGTGACGGATAAAACGCCGCGCCTGCACGACGGTCGCGCGCGGCATCTGCGCCGCAGCACGAAGCTGGACTGGCCGATTTCGATCGCGGTGATGCGCGCAGCGGCGGAACGCGGCGAGCCGCCATTTGCGGCGGCGATCGCGCTCAATCGGCGGCTTTTTTCCGCGCAGGAAATCCCGCTCGGGATCGAGCACTCGCTGCACACCGGGCCGATGCCGTGCGGGCTTTCCATCGACATGGAACGCGCGCGATTTTTCCGGCGCGGCATCATCGAGATGTTGAATTCGCGCGGCGAATGGGAGCCAAAGCCGGACGCAGTCGCGAGCCGCGCGCTGGGCGATTGTCTGATCCGGCAGGACGAGCGCTGGCAGCCCGCGCTGTCGATTTCAAAGACGCTGCATAGCATCGGCAGCGGCAGTCTTTGCAAGATCGCAGCGGGGCGTGAGCGGGAGTATGGCCGCGAGCTGGTGCTCGGCACGCGGCGCGGCGAAGACCTGCTCACCCTCACGCCGCAACTCCGCCGGACCTTCAAGAAGCCGGGCGTCAACGCGGCGGAATTCCACAGCGACGTGCTGCCGCGGCTGCCGGAAATCACGGGCGGGCAGTTGGTGGATTTGGAAATGCGCGGCCCTCAGCTCATCGCGCGCGTGCATTTCAAAACCCATCCCGTGAATGCGTGGGTCGATGCGGCTGGCGCGGCGCTGATCGATCCGCCCGAGCGCCGCGATATTCCGAAGCCGTGCCGCGATTGCGTGGAAAATCCGTGGTGCGGCACCGTCGCGATCGTCGGCACCGCGGCGTTCGATTGGAGAAGACTCGGGCTCATTTCCGAAAACGGTTTGCCCACCCGCCGTGGAATCCTCTTCAGCTTTTTCCAGCATGGCGAAGGACTCGCCATCGCCGCGGCTCTCGAGGATGAACGTTATCCGATTCACGACCTGGTTTTCGACCTCGCGAATTTGCGCGCGGGTCCGCGTTTCGCGGAAGATGACTCGCGATATGGCGGACATCTCGGCGCGCTTTGTCAGCGCGCGTTCGAGCGGGCCGACCTGCCGGGATATTTGGAAATGGGCGTGCCACCGGAGTATGGCGCGGGTGCCGCGGAGGTCGTGCGGGCGATCATCGAGCATGGCACGCCGCGTCACAAGTTGCTCACCGACTCGCTTCGCAGCGGCGACATCGAGCGCGGTGTCATCGAATGGCGCAGCCTGTTGCGGCACATCGCTAGCGCGCCGGATTACGATTGGGATCGCTGGCGGGAATTGAAAGCAAGCGCGGCGCGTTTCATCGACGCCACCAGCTCGCCGACGCTCGGCAGCCTGCCGCCCTTGACGGCGTCGCAGCAACGGCGCGACCGCTAGGTTTTCGCGGCACGCCGCTCCCGATAGGCGCGGCTGAGGGCGACGTATTTTTCCGCCCACACTTTGATGCCCGCCTGCTCGTCGAGCGTCAACGTGCGGATCGCTTTTGCCGGTGAGCCGATGATTAGCGAGCCTTCGGGAAATTTCCTGCCGCCGGTGACCAGCGCGCCCGCGCCGACGATCGACCGCGGCCCGATCTCCGCGCCATCGAGCACGATCGCGCCCATTCCGACGAGCACCTCATCGCCAATCGTGCAGGCATGCAGGATTGCTTTGTGGCCGACCGTCACCAATTCGCCGACAAAGGTTCCGAAATCATCCGCGAGATGAATCACAGCGCCATCCTGCACATTGGAGCGCGGGCCGATGACGATGCGATTGATGTCGGCGCGGAGGACCGCTTGAAACCAGACGCTGGCTTCCGCCGCGAGGGTGACATCGCCGATGATGGACGCACTCGGCGCGACAAATGCCGTGGCGTCAATGGTGGGAGCGGCGTCGAGAAACTGCGAGAGGCGTTCCTTAAAAGTCATAATATCTGGATTTCACGATGCTGGTGATTGGCGCTGCGGCGAGTTTGATTTTGAGACTGAATGAAAATTGCCGGAGGAATTCGAAAGTGAAATGTTTGACATAACATTATCACGATGCCAAAACGCGGGCACTCGTTTGGTGGTGTTCCCCCGGCGGGTGAGAAACGCAGTGAAAAAATTAGGTAAAAATTAACCGCATGAATAAAGCAGAGCTCGTATTGTCAGTGCAGAAATTACTCGGCAAAGAGGCCAGCAAAGCCCAGGCAGAGCGCGCAGTCGAAGCAGTGATCGAGGGGATCAAGTCGGGCCTGAAAAAAGGCAAACCCGTCCAGCTCGTTGGCTTCGGAACGTTTAAGATCGCCCACCGGAAGGCACGTCTCGGCGTGAATCCCAAGACTGGCGAGAAGATCAAAATCAAGGCATCGAAAGGCGTGAAGTTTTCCGTCGGCAAGGATCTCAAATCCAAGCTGAAGTAGAATCTTGATTGAATTCCAAAAGCCCGTTCCGCCTCGCGCGGAGCGGGCTTTTGTTTTTTGCGCGGGAGTCGGGCGGCGCTCATCGGAGGCCGAGCCACAAGGTCTGCGCGGCGAATTCCACTGGCAGATCGGGCAGCGCGATTTCCTGGTGAAACGTGGCGGCGAGGCGCTGGGTCTTGAGGCACATCCGCGCGATCGCTTCGAGCGCCCGGCGGTTGAGGCGCGTGCAGTTGGTGGAAAGGAGGATGTGCGCTTTGGGCGCGGCGATTTCCAGCGCGCTCGAAAGCAAATCCGCAAAGTCGTTCTCGACCTGCCATTTTCGGCCCTTGTTGCCGCGCGAAAATGTCGGCGGATCGAGAATGATCGCGTCAAACTTTTCGCCGCGCCGGGCGAGCCGCGGCAGCACGTCGAGCACGTCGTCGGCGATGAACGTGTGCTTTGCCGGATCGAGCCCGTTCAGCGTGAAATTCGCGCGCCCGCGGTCGATGGATTTTTTGGAAAGATCGACGCTCGTCGTCTCCGCACCGGCCAGCGCGGCGGCGACGGAGAACGAACACGTGTAGGCAAAAGTATTCAGCAAACGCCGCACGCCCGAATGCCGGATGACGGCGCGATTCGCGCGTTGGTCGATGAACAGGCCGGCGGAATATCCCGCCGCGAAATCCAGCCCAAAGCGCATCGCGCTTTCCTCCACCACCGTCTCCATCGGCAGCGCGGCTTCGCCGGAAATCAGCGCGGGTGCGGCGCGATCCGCGTTCTGACGCGGCAGCCATTTTCCAAAAAGCCGCCGGTATTCCAGCCCATGCTCCGCGGCCCACGCGGGCAGCCGGGCGAGCACGCGATCACGGGCGGGCTCGTGTTTGTAGGAAAGCAGCAGATCGGGTCCGAAACGCTCCAGCCAGGCGTCCGCGGAAGAGCAAAGCCGGTGCGCATTCGTCGCCGATGCGTGGAAGGCGGAGAGCTGATCGCGGCCAATCCAGCATTCATCTGAGTTGCGGGGCGATTCGCGGGAAAATGGACGCTTCACTGCCGGGCATGAGAACTGATTGCATCTAAAAATCAATTCCTGTAGCTTCGGCCACTTTTTTACGTCCCACTTATGCGCTTTGCCTTTCGTCAAATTCTTTTCGCGTGCCTTGGCTTGGCTTTCGCCGCCGCCCAAGGGGAGAGCACGGCTGCTTCCGATATCTTTTTGAATGCCTATCTCGAGTGCGGGAAAGCCGAGAAACTCGAGGCGGCCGGCGATGCGGTGGCCGCGGTCGATGCTTACAAACGGGCGCTCGTGCAGCTCGATCAAGTGACCCGCGAGGACGCCACGTGGCAGGCGACCATGGTGAAACGCCGCCGCGAACAGACTTCGGCTGCGATCGCCCGTCTCGAAAAAGGCGTCGGCAAGCCGGCTGGAGCAGCGCCGAAGATGGCGAACGAGCAGGACAATATCATCGGCGATCTGCCGAAGAATGAAGCGATCATTCCGGGGACGGAGGGATTCGTTCCAAAAGGTGAGCCGGTGCGCAAAGGGCCGGTGGCGGCGGCGGGGCCGCCGAGTGGCGACCGGGCGCTCGAAAGTGCCGGGGCTTACATGAAAAAAATCGAGATCGACCTTGCCAATACCAAGGAAAATCTGGGGCAGACGATTCGCGAGAGGGACGAAGTGGCGAGAAAGTATGACAAGGCGCTGAAGGATGCCACGGAGTCCGCCACGAAACAGATGAAGCTCGAAAAGCGCGCGAAACTTGCCGAGGACGAATTGCTGAAGCTCGAACAGGAAGGCGGCCAGGACTCGGTGGCGATGGACCGCGCGCGCAGTGAGATTGAGCAATTGCGCAAACAATTGAAGACCGCAAAAAACGAGCGCGAGGCGGAGCGGGAGATCCGCGAGCAACTCATGCAAAGTATCGGCAGCGTGAGAAACCGTGTCGCAGGCGCGATCGAGGAACGGGACGCCGCGAAGCGCGAGAACCGGGAATTTCCCGCGAAGATCGCAGCCATGCAAAAGGAGATCGACAAGGTGCTCGGAGAAAAAACCGGCGTGGAGACCAAGTTGACGAAAGTCCAGGAGACGCTGGCGAAAGTAACGACGGAGCGCGACGAAGCGATGACGCAACTCACCAAGATGAAGGAGGCATCGAAGAATGTGGACAAGCTGATGACGGAAAACACGATGCTGATGGCGAAGCTCACCGAAGCGGAGAGCTCGATCAAATCCTTCAAGGCGCAGGGTGAGGAAAAGGACAAGCAGATCGCCGCGATGCGGACCGAGATGGGGAGCGTGAAGCAGCAGCTCGACGACGCGAAAAAGCAGAGCGCGAAATACCAGGCGGACATGACTTCCCTGCAAGGGCGGCTCGATGTGCAGGCCAAGGAACTGACGCAACTCAAGAGCGACGCCAAGCTGAGCGACACCGAACGCAAGCGGCTCGCCGAAGAAAACGAAACCCTGCGCGGCATCGTGGTCCGCCAGATGAAGCAGAACGCCGTGCGTGAGAAGACCAAACAACTCGTGCTCACCGAACTCGCCAAGCTCGACGTCAGCTCGAAGGCGCTGTTCGATCAGATTGAATTTCTTGGCCAGCCGGTCGTAAAACTGACCGAGAAGGAGAAGAAGCTTTTCAAACAGCCCACGATCGAAATCAGCGACGCGGAAATCGCCATCGCCGCGCCAAAGGAAGGCATCGCATCGCAGCCACCGCTCCCCGTCGAAGCCGTGATGCCCGCGTCGGCGACCGGCGAAAACCCTCTGCCGGCCAGTTCGAACACTGCCAGTGGCGATGATCCCACGTCCGCGAAACCACCGGTCAGCCTTCCCAAAGTCCCCGATACGGCGGTGCCGCCCGAGGCAGGTCCCAAGATGGAAAAAGCAGCCGACGCCACCGCATCCGGCGAAAAGGCCACCGCGCCCGCCGCGAACATTCCCGGCGTCCCGACCAGCAGTTCGCCGACGAAAGCGCCCGCAAAAAATGCCACCGCCGGGACGACTGCGGACAACATGTCCGCCCCGGACACCGGTTCGCCCGCTGTCCCGCCGGAGCTTCTCCCGCAGGCGCGCGAGGCGAAGGATCAATTCGACAAGGGCAACTATCGCGACGCCGAAAAAATCTACGAGCGCATCCTGCAAAAGGCCCCGAACAATCTGTACATTCTGTCCAATCTTGGCGTCGTTCGTTTCCGCGCGCAGAAGTTCAAGCTCGCCGAAGAAGCATTCAAGAAAGCGATCGCGATCGCGCCCGAAGATGCCTTCTCGCGCTGCACGCTCGGCATCGTTTATTACAGCTCGGCGAAGTACGACGACGCGGTGACGGAATTGACGAGGGCGCTCGCCATCAATCCGAAGAACGCGACCGCCCACAATTATCTCGGGATCACCGCAAGCCAGAAGGGCTGGCAGGAGGCCGCGCAAAAGGAACTCGAAACCGCCGTCGCGATCGACCCGCAATACGCCGATGCGCATTTCAATCTCGCCGTCGTCTTCGCGACGCAACAACCGGCCAACAAGGAAATGGCCCGCAAACACTATCAGCTCGCCGTTTCGCTCGGTGCCGAGGCCGATCCCGCGCTGGATCAATTGATCAAATAGGCAGAATCGCGGCCCGCGGGCGCGCCGCCGTATCACTCCGCCTGTTTGGAAAACCAGTGTAACGCAGGGAGCGCGGCAAACGTCATACCAATAGTCCCTGACCGATCGCGCCTTTCCAGCCACTTCCGCCTTCATGCACCAACTCAAAAAGAAGCGCCGCAGCCGGACCGGATATGTCGCCGCGCTGCTCGTGCTGGCCATCGCTGGCGGTGGTGCGTTCTTGTTTTTCCGAAAGGAGGAAATGCCGATCACCGTGCAGATCGAGAAAGTCACCCGCCGCGATCTGACGGAAACCGTCGTCGCAAACGGGCGCATCCAGCCCGTCACGCAAGTCGTCATCAGCCCCGAAGTCGCGGGCGAAATCATCGAGCTGCCCGTCGTGGAGGGGCAGCTCGTGAAAAAGGGCGACCTGCTCGTCGCGATCAAGCCGGACAACTACAAGGCGAGCAAAAACTCCGCGGAGGCCAACTATAAATTTGCGATCGGGAGCCGAGACCAGGCGGAGGCGGAGCTGGAAAAGGCCGAGTCGGATTTCAAGCGCAACGACGAGCTTTTCAAAGCGAGGCTGATTTCCGAAAGCGTATTCGTGGAGTTCAAAAACCGCCGCGACGTGACGAAGCTGCGGCTCGAAAATTCCATTCACATGGTGGATCAGTCGCGCTTCGCCCTCGACAAGGCGATCGACGATCTCGCGAAGACGACGCTCACTTCGCCGATCGACGGCACGGTGACCAAGCTGAAGTCGCAACTCGGCGAGCGCGTGCTCGGCACGTCTTTCAACATGGGCACGGAGATGATGACGATCGCCAAACTCGACGACATGGAAGCGCGCGTGGACATCGGCGAAATCGACGTGGTGCTCATCGCGGTCGGGCAATCCGTGAGGCTCGAAGTCGATGCGTTTAAGGATCGGAAATTCAAAGGAACCGTGACGGCCATCGCGAACGCCGCGAAAGGTCTTCCCTCGGGACTCGGCATGGGCAGCAGCAGCCAATCGACCGAAGCACCGAAGTTTGAGGTGAAGATTCGCGTGGACGACAAGGAGGTTTTCCGGCCGGGAATGTCGGTGACGGCGGAGGTGGAAACCCGTTCGCGACAAGGCGTGCTGGCAGTGCCGATTCAGAGTGTCACGACTCGCCTGCCGGCAGGCAGCGTGAAGCCCGTGATAGCGGAAGGTTCGACGCCACCGCCGCGCGACGGCAGGCCAGCGAAAGGAGTAAAACCAATCGAAATCGTCTTCGCGAAGGAAGTCGATCTAGCGAAAATGATCCCGGTGAAAACGGGCATCAGCGACAACGACTATTTCGAGATCATCTCCGGCGTGACCGAAGGCCAGGAGATCGTCGCGGGCGGATACAAGGCAATCAGCAAGGATTTGGAGGACGGCAAAAAGATCGTCGTCGGAGTCGAGCCGCCAAAGAGCGACAAGGAACAAAAGTGAGCCTCATCCGCCTCGACTCCATCAGCCGCAGCTACGAGATGGGCAGCGAGACGGTCCACGCGCTGCGCGGGGTTTCGATCAACATCGAGCGCGGCGAATACGTCGCGATCATGGGCCCGTCCGGCTCCGGGAAATCGACGCTCATGAACCTCATCGGCTGCCTCGATACACCGTCGTCGGGAACCTATGAATTGAACCGAAACAACGTCAGCGAAATGGACGACAACGCCCTCGCCGAAATCCGCAACCGCGAGATCGGATTCGTATTCCAGACCTTCAACCTGCTCGCGAGATCGAGCGCGCTCCGCAATGTCGAGCTGCCACTCATCTACGCCGGAGTCGGCCTGGAAGAGCGCCGCGAAATCGCCCTCGCCGCGCTCAGTGATGTCGGCCTCGCCGACCGCGTGACCCACAAGCCCAACGAAATGTCCGGCGGCCAGCGCCAGCGCGTCGCCGTCGCCCGCGCCCTCGTCAACAAGCCCTCGATCCTCCTCGCCGACGAACCGACGGGCAATCTCGACACGCGCACCGGCACGGAAATCCTCGAACTCTTCGCCACCCTCTCTAAGAAAGGCAACACGCTCATCGTCGTCACCCACGAAGAAAACGTCGCCCGCCACGCCCGCCGCATCATCCGCATCCGCGACGGCCTGGTGGCAAGCGATGAGGCAGTGCCCTGAGTCCCCGGTGGTTCATGGCGCTTGGATTTTCCTAAATGGAAACCGCGCCCTCCACATCAGATCCCGCGCGACCGTGCTCTTTGAACACCCGGTCGTCCCGGCAATCACCACGAGTACATGTCGATGCGTTTGATGCGGCAGCGCACGAAAGATTTCCTTGCTGAGTTCGCGCTGGCCCGCCTCGGCCTGCTGCGCAATCTCGCGCTGTACGTGCAGCAACACGGCAATGATGACCTCGCGATACTGCTCAACTCCGGCTTTGACGCGCAGAAGGAGCCGCAGCCGGCGGGGGTGCTGCCAGCTCCGCATGGCGCGACGCTGACGCAAAGCCCGCTTTCCGGACGGCTCGACTTTCGGACGGCAGCGGTCGTGAACGCGAGCGCTTATGAAGGCCAGATGACGACGGATATCAACAAAAGCGAGTGGGAGGATGTGGGGACGTTTTCGGCTACCCGCTTTTCGCTCGATGATCTGAAGCCGGGCACGGTGTTCTGGGCCCGCTCGCGCGCGGTCGGCTCCGCCGGGCCGGGCGCATGGAGCGATGCGGTGTCGGCGATGGCGATGTGACACGCCCGGGAAGGGATACAACTCCGCGGGTATGTTTCACGCGATCCGGCGTGTGCCGGTGACGTGGGATGGCCCGCGGAGTTTGTGCATGAGGCGCGGAGTTTTGGAAGGAAGGGGGCGCTTGCTGTAACCCCCGCTTGAGATACCGCGCTTGGGATGAGAAATCGACCCGTGGCCGCTGGCACGAATATTCTCAGCCCGCGCCTTTGCGGGTCGATCCTGGAGCTTGATCCTAAAACTTAATCGGTTCCGGCGGGTCGAGCTTGATCGCACTTTCCTGGACTTGCATCTGCTCGGAGACTTGCACCGCGGCTGCACGCCTGACCTCGGGTTCGCCGGAGGCGGTGGGCGCGGCTGGCGTGGGGATCTCGCTCGAACTGGTCAGCGGCGCGACCTGGCCATCCAGTGCCTTTGCGGCGACGACATTGTTCAAAGCCTGCGCGGAGTTGAAGGGATCGCGATCCCCGATCACGGTCGGACCCTTCATCAAGACCGGTTTCTTTTCCGCAGTGCTGACGGCCGCGACGGCGCGGGGCCATTCGGCGGCGGGAATGATTTTTAGAAGGCTTTGTTGCGCACCGCCATTGTGAACGGAGCAGGGGTCTTTCGGGACGGAGTTTTCGGATGCGAGTTCAAAGTAGGTGGTGCGCCGCGTGACGGTCTCGCCGGTGTCCCGGTTCTGCGAAGTCTCGATGCATTTCGGCGTGGCAAGCTGGCCGCTGGCGGTGCAAATCTCCGCCTTCACCACGCCGGCTGGCTGGGCGATTTCGTTCGGGCGATAGGTCGCAAACGTCGCGGCCATGATCTTCGTCCAGATGGGCAGCGCGACCTCGTTGGAAAATGCGCCGCGATAAATCGTGCGCGGTTTATCGAAGCCGACCCAGACGCCGCAAGTGACGGCGCTGGAATAGCCGAGGAACCAGTCGTCGGTAAAGTTGTACGCCGTCCCGGTCTTGCCACCGAGCGGGAATTTCTTGAGGCCGAGTTCGGTGAACGCACTCTCGCCGGTGCCACGCTCGAGCACTTCAGTGAGGCAACTGTGGATCTGGTAGGCTACCGCAGGCTTGCAGGCTTGCACGACTTCGGTCTGTGCGGAGAAGAGCGCTCGTCCGCCTTTTTCCTCGATGCGATTGATGATGAACGGGCGGGCGGCGCGACTGCCCAAATTTGGGAAAATGCTCGTCGCGAGCGTCATCTCCATGAGCGTGCATTCGCTGCTGCCGAGATAGGTCGCCGGGAATGGACGCAGCGCGCTTTCGACGCCGGCGCGCTTCGCGAAATCGGTCACTTTCTCAATGCCCGTGGCGGAGCCGAAACGGACGGTGGCGGCGTTCTTTCCCTTCACCAGCGCATCGCGCGCGGAGATCGCGCCGTCGTATTTGTTGTCCAGCCGCTCCGGTCCCCACTCGCCGAGGATGCCGGTGAGTCCGCCGATCATCACCTGGCGATTATCCATCACCGCATCCTGCACGATGGTGCCGGGGAAAAGCCCCTGCTCGAAACCCGCGGCAAAGACAAACGGCGTGAACGCGGTGCCCACCGGACGCCGCGCCGCGAGCGCGCGATCGTATTCGCTGTGCTGAAAATCGCGACCGCCGATCAGCGCGAGGATGCCGCCGGTGCCGTTGTCGAGGACGACCGCCGCACCTTGCAGATAATCCGGCGCGGGCACCGGCTCGGGCTCCACGCCGGGGATCGCTGGCTTGGCGGCGCGCGCTTTCGCCATCGCATCGTAGTCGCCGTAAAGCGGATGCTCGAACCCTTCGTGCCGCTCAACCGCGGCGAGCCGGTCGCGCATCGCGAGCTCGGCCTTCTTTTGCAATTCGAGATCGATCGTCGTGTAAATCCGGTAGCCATCGGACACTGCGGCGTCATGGCCGACCAGCTTTTCGACCTGCTGCGCCACGAGATCCGCCGCGTAGCTTTCCTGATGAATTGGCCGGCGATTTTTGACGATGAGATCCTGATTCGAAGTCTCGTTGTAGGTCTTCTCGTCGATCAGCCCGATCTCCCGCGCGCGTTGCAGGACGCGGTTGCGCTGCTCGACACACGCTTCGCGATTTTTCCATGGCGAGAGATTTGACGGGCTGCGCAGCAATCCCGCGAGCGTCGCGGCCTCGCTCAGATTCAGATCGCGCGCGCGTTTCGCAAAGTATCCACGCGCCGCAGCCTCCGCTCCGTAAAAGCCCGAGCCGAAGAACACGCGATTGAGATAAAGCTCGAGGATTTGCTCCTTGCTGCACCGCTTCTCGATCTCACGGGCGGCGGCCATTTCGTAGAGCTTCCGATCGACGCCGCGATCGTTCGCGGGGAGTTCATCGGTGAAGGTATTTCGGGCAAGCTGCTGCGTGATCGTGCTCGCACCCTGCCGCTTGCGCTTGCTGCGAAAATTCACGACGACCGCGCGGACGATGCCTTTGAAATCGACGCCGCTGTGCTGGTAAAACCGCGCATCCTCCGCCGCGACGACCGCGGTGATCAGCGATGCCGAGAGTTCCTTGAAGGCCACCTGGTCGCGATTCTGGATGAAGATGCGGCCGAGGACCGCGCCGTTGCGATCGTAGATGATCGACGCGCTTTCCATGTCCTCCAGTTTTGAATAATCCAGCTTTGACGCGCGCGCCTCCCACTTTGTCTTGTGGTAAAGCACGACCAGGCTGCCCGCGATGAACGCGGCAAATAGCATGAGCAGCGGCACGAAGAACCATGCGCGGCGATAGAACGGTTTGCGTTTAAGTACGATGTCCCACATGGGCGGTTTGTCCCGCTCGAAGCGGCCCCGTCATTCCCATGAATCGCCCCGCCGCGCAACCAAAACGATGGCGTGCGCGATCGGGAATCACGCTCGCCGAGCGCGCGGACGGTGAACTGCGAAGCCGAGGATTCCGAAAAGCAGCAGGCTTGCGGTGCCGGGCTCGGGCACCGGCTGGACGTTGCCCGGTGAAACCAAATCCGGCCCGGCAAAATCCGCGATGCCGCCGTCCGCGCCGACGGGCGCGGGCAGGAGCGCGCTGTCGAGCGTCACCACCGCACCGTCGGCAATGTTGAGCGCGCCGATCGTCTGGCTCGCGCCAAAATCGAGTTCGGCGAGCACGTTCACCGTCGCCATGCCATTCGTGAACGCGCCGTGCAGATGGGTCGTCCCGGAATCGGCATTCAGAATCGCGTAATCCTGCGCGCCATTGAGTTCGAGCAGGTTGGCCGGATCGCCGGCGTTGGTCACGGTGCCGGTGCCGCTGATCGCATTTGGCACGATCAGCGTGTCGCTGCGATTGAAGATCAGCAGTGCGTCATTCGTCACCGCGCCCGTGCCGAGCGTGCCAGTCGTGCCTCCCGCCCCGACTCGCAGCGTGCCGGTGCTCACCGTCGTCGTGCCGCTGTAGGCGCTGTTGCCGGCGATCGTCGTCACGTAGGGCGCCTGGCCCTTGAAGACCACGCCGGAGGCCGCGCTTTCGCCGATCGACCCGAGCGTGAGGTTTGCGCCGCCGGCTGCCGCTGCGTTGCTGAAGCCGGGATCGAAGAGACGGAATTCCGCGTTGCCGCCGGTGAGCGTCACGGTGTCAAAGCTCACCGTGCGATTGGTCACGTCGTTCTTGTTAAATCCGAAAATCTGGCCACCGCCGATTTTCAAGTTGGCGAAATTGGCTGTGATGTCCACCGCGCCGAGCGCGTTGTAATTCACGTACCCGGTCCCGGCGATCGCGATGTCATTTCCGAAAACGACGGTCTCGCCCGACGTATTCATGCGCGTCTGGAATTGCGAGTAGGTGCCCTGCAAATTGCCGAGCCGCGTGCCGCCGGTGAGCACAATTTTGCCGGTGCCGAGCGGATTCGGAGCGAACGAGCCGGCGATCTGAATCTCGAATTTTGTGCTCTGTCCGGCGGTGATGGTGCCGCTGAAATCGCTGACGCCGCCGCCGCGCAGGCGGAAGCCGGGGCCGCCATCCGGCGCGGCATTGTTCGTGCCGGCCTGGATGATGAGGTTGCCATCACCGCGCAGCGTGCCGAGCAGGATGGCTTCGCTGTTGACGGCGAGATTCGCCGAGTCGGCAAGCAGGATGGTGGACGTGGTGCCGGTGGCGGCAGTGAGGTCGTTTGAGGTCGTCCGCGCGGGATTGCCCTGCGAAGCGAGCGTGCCGCCTTGCAGGATGATGGGATTGTCGAGCGGCGCGCCGACTTGGAAGGTGGCGGTCGGGTTCACCGTGATGGTGCCGGTGCCGGGTCCGTTCACGCTGGTGGCAACGACGGTGCCGCCGCTCACAAAGAGCCCGCCTGAAAAGTCGCTGCTCGCGCCGTTGAGGGTGAGCCGGCCTGCGAGGGTCTTGGTGACGCTCGCAGCGCCGAGGATGTCTCCGGAGAAAAAAGTGTTGCCCGTCTGCGCGACGGCGAGCGAACCGGCGCCGAGATTGAGCGTGGTGCCAGCCACGCCGGTCAGCGAACTGACGCTCACCGCGGTGTCGCTCCCATCGAGCGTGCCCGCATTCATGACGAGCGCGGTGCCCGCGGGAAGCGCGCCTGCTACGCCAATCTTGAGCGCGCCGCCATTGACGGTCGTCGCGCCGCCATAGCTGTTCCCCGCATTGCTCAACACCAGCGCGCCATCGCCGCTCTTAGTTAGAGCCCCGTTTGAAACCGCGCCGCTGACGGTGAGTTCGGGCGCGGTGCCGGGGGCGACGGTGAAGATCCGCGCGCCGCCGAGATTGATGTTGCCGGAAACCGTCGCGCTTCCCGCCGCGCCGTTTTTCGCCACATCCCCGCCGAGCGCGAGATGCGCCGCGACGCTCGCGCCGTCGCCGATTGTGACGGCGCCAGCGACGGTGAGATTTCCCGCGAGCACGCTGCCATCGACGCTGAGCGCGGCGATGGAGTCAGTCATCCCATTCACATCCAGTATGCCGCTCGACGCGACGGCGACCGCGCCAGTATCCGGCAGCGAATTGCTGGCGCCGAGCCGCAGCGTGCCGTTGTTCACAGCCGTGCCGCCGCTGTAGGTATGCGGGCCGGAGAGCGTCAGCGTGCCGGTGCCATCCTTCGTCAGCGAGCCGGTGCCGATGATCGCGTTTCCCGCCGAGCCGGTGATCGAGTAATTTGGCCGCGCGCTGCCGTTGTTCACGGTCACGTTGAAAGGCGACACGTTGCCGGCGTTGATGACGATGTTCGTGTTCAGCCCGGCGGCGGTGTCGTCGATCACGACCTTGTGATTGTTGGCGAATGTCGCGAGCGTTTTCCAGTTGGCGGTCGTCGTGTTCCAGTTGCCGTTCACGGTGCCGTCCCACGTGTCGGTCGGTGTGATGTAGAGCAGCCGGATGGCGCTGTTCGCGCCAGTGCCGTAGTTCAGCACGAAGCCGGAGGGCAGCGCAGGCACCGTGCCGAAAGTACCCGCAAGCGTGCCCGTGTAAGTGGCCAGCGTGTAGTCGGCGGTCGCATAAGTATTCCCGCCGGGCAGGCTGAGAATGCTCGTGCCGCCGAGAGTGAGATTGCCGCCGACCACGAGCAGATCGCTCGATGCCGCGTTGGTCGCCTCGTATTGAAAAGTGCCATTCAGCGTGATGTCGCCCACGGTCAGCGTGCCGATGCTGAAGCCCGGCGCAAGCGTCGCACCCGCCGCGATCGTGACGCCGCCAACGATCGAGCCCGTGCCTTTAATCAAGCCAATCCCCGCAGTCGCGACCGCCGGGCCGAGCGTGTTGCCCGCGGCATTCAGCGCCGCGCCGGATGTGATGTTGATGTTGTGAACAAAGCCGACGCTCAGCGAAACGTCATCGCCCGTCGTGTTGGTGTCGGCGACCTTGAGTCCGACGGTCACGCCGTTCGCCCACTCGCCGCCTGCGGGAAAGGGCACGGTGCCGCCGGTCGCCCCGATCGTGAGGTAGCCGCCGATGCCGGTGAGCGCGGCAAGCCGCGCCGGGGCGAGGATGGATTGCGTGGCGTTGCCATCGAGCTTCGCGACATTGGTCGCGCCGCTGTCGGTGAAAGCGAGGCCGGCGGGCGCGCCGTTGTTCGCGGTGTAGCCGCGCGTGTTGCGCGGCGTGGCGACGATGCGCAATCCGCCGCCTTCGCCCGCATTGCTGCCATTCACGATGATGTCCGCGCCGCCCGCGCCCGGCGCGTTGAAGGTCGCGCCCGCTTCATTCGAGCTGCCGGGAAGCGCGCTGCCGTCGCGGAAGGGAAGCTGGATTTCCAACACCGACTCGCTCCCCGCGGTGCCGCTGCCGCGGATGTCGCCCTGCATTTCGATGTAGCCCGTGGGCCGCAGCGAACCTCCCACCGCGCCCGTGCCCATCCAGCTCTGCACGATTTTCACCGTGCCGCCGGCTTGGATGTCCGTGAGCGCCTTTACCTGCACGCCATTCTGGTTGGCAACGTCTGTGCGGATACGGGTGTCGAAGCTCGCCGCACCGCCGCTTTCGACAGTCAGCGTGCGCCCGTTGATCGTCGCGCTGCCGAGCACTAGCGGAAATAGCTGCGTCGCCACGAGCGCGGCGCCGGTGCCGCGTCCCGCAAACGCGACGTTGCCCGCATTGCCACTGGCCGTGCCGCGGACGGTGATGGGCGCGTCGATCTGCCGGAGCGCATTGGCAACGGTGATCTGAATTGCGCCTTCGAGATTGAGGCCTCCGTTGAAGGTGTAAGTCGCGGGCGTGCCCGCGCCGGAGACGAGGAAAAAGCGCCCGGTATTTTTTTCGATGCCCTGTCCGGTCGGGTCACCGCCCGCCACACCGCGCCAAGTCAGCAGGCCAGGGAAGGCGTTGAAGGCCGTGGTCATCTCGATGGTCGCGCCGTTGGTCGCCTCCAAAGTCAGCGGCGTATTGGCCGCGGCGCTGCTCAGCGTGCCGATGCGCAGGGTGTTGCCGTTGACGGTCCAGTCGCCGCTCGCGGGATTGTTCGAGGCGATGCCGTTCAGGCCGCCGTTGAATTTAATCACCGGCGCCACGCCGCCCGGCGTGAGCGTGATCGAGAAAACCGCGCCCGCATTGTTGTTGATGCGTCCGTTCAGATTCAGCGTCCCGCCGTTCGCGCCGAAGGTAATCGCACGCGCCGGGGTCGTCGCCAGGATCGCGCCCGTCCCGTTTCGCGAAATCCTCAACTCGCCGCCGTCGATCGTGAGCGCGCCGCCATTGCCGAGCACGCTGTTTCCAGCCGCCGGCAAATCGATCGCGCCGTTCACCACTGTGGTCGTCACTTCCAGCACACCACCCGTGATCGTCGTCCCGCCGCTGTAGCTGTTTGCGATGTTGTTAAACAACGCGGTGCCGCTGTTCGATTTCGTCAGCAGCCCCGTGCCGCCGATCGCACCCGTCAAGCCCAGTAAACCAGTGCCCGCGCCATCGAGCCCGAGCGGATTCGTCGCCGTGATATTCGAGGCGATCGTGAACGCGCCGCTCCCGCTCTGCGTGATCGCCGCGCCCGTGTCGTCCGCATTAAAATCGAGCCCGCCGACGCCGATCGTTTGCGTGACGGTCGCGGTGCTGTTGAGCGTCAGCGTGTTCAGCAGGAAGGGACTCGCGAGATTGTTGTTCGCCGTGTATTGCGTCCCGCCGCTGCCGTTGAAAATGAGATCGGTCGCGATGAGGCTGTCGAGCGCGGTCGGCGCGGTCGGATTCCACGCGGCGGCACTCCAGTTGAGCACGCCGGAATTAGTATCGAGCCAGGTGAACGTCGCGGCGGAAAGTGCTGGCGCGACGACGGCGAGGATCGAGGCGCTGAGGATCGGCAGCCGTGACGGGAAACGGGACGCTTTCATATTGGGGGATTTTGGGAGTTGAGGTGACGGCCGGTTCAACCAAGCGACCAGCCAACGCGGATTTGCTTACCGAAATCCCATCCCGAGCGCAATCGTCAATAGCGACTGCGAGTCAGCCGCGAGAACTGCTACTGCGTCAGCAGCAACCGCAAAAATTTCCTCGTCTCACCGGGCGCGATACTGAATTTCACGCGCACGCGTGGATCGCCGGTCACGGCGTCGGGCGTCAGGTTTTCAGTCGCGTCCGGCACCACCGTGCTCCAGTCGCTCGCTAGCGGGATCGAGATCTGGTGCTCGCGGCTGGTGAGAATCGCGCGGGCATTCACGCGATAGGTCAGCGTGAGAAAGAGTGGCGTGCCAGTCGGCGGCTCGATCGCGAATTGCGGCAGCGCGGCGCGGTCGGTGGCGTTCGCGGTGGTGAGCGGATCGAGATTGTGGAAGAACTCCGCGAGATTTCCGATCCCATCGGAATCGGAATCGCCGTTCACTCCGGTGACGCCACGCGCGGCGGCCCATTGCGCGAAGGTCGATTGCACGATGAGCGTCGCGCCGTTGCTCGTCACGCTGCCCGCGGTGTTCGTCGCGATGCAAGTGTACAAGCCATCATGCGCGGTGCCGACGCCGCTGAGCGCGAGCGTCGCCGAGGTCATCCCCGGCAGATCGTCGCCGTTAAATTTCCACTGAAAGGTGAGCGGCGCGGAACCCGTCGCCGCAACGGTGAACGAAGCGCTGCCGCCCTGCGGCGCTGCCTGGACGGTGGGATGGGTGGTGAAAAATGGCGCGGGCGGCAGAATGTTTCGCGCGCCCGGCGTGGGCACGAGTCCGCTTTGAATCGTCTGCCCATCAAGGATGCGGCCTTGCGTGGCAGTCGCGGATTGCACACCGAAACTGACCACGTCGATCGCCGTGAACGATGCGTTGTTATTTGAAATGCGCAGATATTCCGCGCCGCCATCGAGCGTGAAATTGACGTGATTGCGCCCGAGTTCCGGCGCGCCGTCCGCTTCCCATTTCACCCACTTCCCGCCGTCGATGAAACTCAACGCGGCGATCTGAAATTTTGCGCGCCCGAGTTCGCTCGGATCATCGGTGAGATACAGGCCCGCCATCGCGACGGGCAGCGGATCGAGGTTGTGGAGTTCAAACCAATCCGCCTGCGCATTCAGCGAGGCCGCCCATTCGTTGATGCGCAATTGCGCGGTCGCACCGAGAGCCGCCGCCGCGGAATTCGCCACGCCGCGCGTCGTCGCGGCGAGCAGTTTCCACACGCCCGAATCGCGGCCGATGCTGCGATCGGGAATCTGGAAACCCCACTGGATCGAATCCACAATCCGGCCCGCCGCATCGAATAGGAAAACCGCGCCGCTCACCTCGTCGAGGACGAATCCGGTGTTCAAAGTCGGCGAAGCAGCGGTGCTCGCCGGCTGGAGCGATTCGCACCAAATCGCGATGACTCCACCAGCAGGAATATTCGTGCCGGCAGGAATCGTCCACGCTGCACCCGCGTTTCCAGACGGGCCGATTTTTATGCCGCCGGCGTTGAAGTCGGACGCGCCTGGGTTGACGAGTTCGATCCAATCCGAGCGATTGCCCCACGGCGCGAGATCGCCAGCCACATTGCGCGCGAGGATTTCATTCAGCACCGGCCCGCTGTAACCTCCGGACACATAGTTTGCAGCGCCAGGGCTCGCGGTGCCGGGGAATGCGACGATCGTCGTCGCGCCATCGGGCAGGCGGCCAGCCGCGACGCTTTGCGCCTGCGCGCCAAATGTGACGGAATCAAGAACAGCGTTCGCGCCATCGCGCAGCGAAACGCTCGTTCCTGTGGCATCGAGCTTGAGGTCGAGGTGACTTCCGCCGGGCATTTCGTCGGCCAGCATTTGCACCCAGCCGAGCGGCGCGACGAAGGCAAGCGCATTGACCTGAAAAAGCTGCGTCGCCGTCTGCACAAACACGCCCCGCAAGGCAACGGGCAGCGTGGCGTGTTTGTTAAACAGCTCGATCCAGTCGCTTGCGCCAGGCGCGCTGTTCGCCAGCCATTCGTTGATCGCGAGGTTCGCCGCTGGAGCCGTCGGCGTGCTCGTGTTTGCCGCTCCCGGAGTCCTTTCGCAAAGCATCCACGCACCGGACACCCGGCCGATCGAGGCACCCGCGATCTGGTTTCCCCAAACCACGCCATCGACGCGCGTGGCGAGCGTGGCCTCGGTGTAAATGCCGATGCTGCCTTCGTCTTGTGGCAGCGTGGCGAGGTGGGTGTAAAAGCCATCCGCCGCGAGCATGGTGCCGCCCGGAATCGCCGCGGTGATGGAGCCGCGGATTTGCCATCCGCCGATCGGGATGGGCGAGCCAGTCTTGTTGCGAAGCTCGATGAATCCCTCGCCCGCCGCGCCCACCTCGCTCAGCTCGACGCTCTGCGCACCGGGCGTGGAATTCGCGATGCCCGGCGTGCCTTTCAGCGCGGCGCTTGCCTTCCAGTTGAACGGATCATTGGGATCGCCATTCGCGGCGATGATCTCCAGCGAATAGCCGCCACCGTCCGGCGTCGTCGGCCACGGATTCGTGTCATCGTACTCGACCGCGACCATCGTCCGCCCCGTCGCATCGCGCAGGGCAAGGCGCTCGCCATTGTTGTCGAGGCTGCCGCCAAAATATCCCACGGTGGCCACGCCCGGATATTGGGCGGTGAAGACGGCGGGCGCATTGTTACTCCCGATCACCACCCGCGCACCGGCCCCGATCGTGAATCCAAACGGGAACACAAAATCGACGCCCGTCATGTGCCAGCCAGCCATATCGACGGTCTCACTGCCCGTGTTTTGCAGCTCGATGAATTCCGCTGAAGCGCCGCCATTTGCAGTGGGCGGATTGTACATGATCTCGGTGATGCGGATGGGTGAAGCCGCCAAGCCCACCGTGAAAGTCGCCTCGTTCAAAGCACTCCACACGCCGCTATTCAAAATGCGGGATTTGATCGTCGTCGTTTCAGTGATCGTGATGGGTGCAGTGTAAGCCTGTGCCGTCGGCGCGACCGATGCCGCCGTGGCCCCAGTCGTGGGTGTGTAGTAAATATGCGGATCGTTCCCATCGGTCGTGAAATGGATGGTTCCAGCGTTGCCCGGCCGATTCATCGCCACGATCGAGCCTGCACTCAGCGTCCCAGTTCCGATGATCGTTCCAGTCGTCGTGTTTTGCCGGAATTGCGGTGCCAGCAGGGTGGGATAGAGTCCGCCAGTTTGGAGCTGGCTGAGGACCGTCGCGGGACGGCCCGCGGCGGCAAAGTAAGTCCCGGTTTTGCGCGTGTTTTCCGCGAGCCACTGATTCTCGCGCGTGTAGAGGACGTAGGTGCCGGTCTGGTAGTTATGCACGTCGCGCCGGTAGTCGCCCCAGCGCACGCTTTCGCCCACGATCGGCTTGTCCATGACAGCCTGCCATTTCTGCCAGCGCGCGATGTTCGCGGCGGGCGTGAGCGCGCCGACCGGCGAGATCATGTGCCGGTGAACGCGGTCGGCAAAATCGAGCCGGTATTGCGCGTGGCTCACGAGCTTCGTGTGCAAGCCGCTGGCCACATCGGCGTTGGCCACGCGATTGACGGTCGTTTCGAGGAGCGTGCATTCCTGATCCCACGGGATGTATTGGAATTTCCCCTCGGTCGGATTCGTCGCGCTCGACCGCCTGCGGATCGCGTACCAGTTTTTGATGTTCCCCCAATCCTGATGGCCGTTGAAGAAGTGCAGCAGCGTGTAGTCGATGTGCTCGGTGACATCGAGGTATCCCTTCATCGTTTCGTAAAGCGCGTTCGTCGTCGTCGTTGGCAGCCCGGTCATCGTGTTATAGATGGTCGCCGCGCCCGCGCGCGCGACGCCCTCGTGGATCACATCGTAGTCGAGCTTGTCGCCGCCGAGATAGGCCTTTCCAAAGCCATCCACGGGCTGCTCGGCAAAATCGTAAGTGCCCCAGTATAGCCCGTTGATGAACAGGTGAAAGAAGCGGTGATAACTCGCCGGGCCACCCATGTCGCGGAAGGTGTTCTTGAGAAAAGCATCGTGCAGCCGCGTGGCGCGCGTGCGCTGGAACAGGCCGGCCCCATTTGTATTATCGTCGCTCCAGTGCCGCCACGAACTGTTGAAATCCGGGCGCAGGATGATGTCGTCGAACTCCTCGACCGGCGAATCGGGATACAGCTTGTAGTTGAGCGAGCCCGCGCCGTAGTCGCCCTTGAACTTTAGCTGGAAGCCATGCTTTGGATTCTTCAGCGGATCGCGGCTGGCATTGCCGTGGCCACTGATCCCGCAGATTTCCGAAAAGGCAGTCGAGCCATCCGGCAGGACCATTTCCACGGCGCACTTTTTGTAGCCGAAGTTTTTGTTCGTAACATTCGGCGTCGAATACATGCCGGTCGGGTTGAACATGTCCGCCATCGGAATCGTGACCGAGAGCAGCGGCAGCTCGCGCATTCCGTCCTTGAAACGCTGGAGCTTCACCGGGTCGATGGCGCTCGCCCCGTTGTTCGGATCGACCCGCAGCGGATCACTGTCCACCTCGTAGTCCGCCGGCACGACCCCTCCGGGGAAGCTCGCGTGCGCTCCCCAGTTTGTGGGGAAGCCAGCGGGCGTGTTGGGTTGCGGCAGCACCTGATCGAGGTAGATGTAACTGTGCGTCACCGGCAGGCTCGGGATTTTTGTCGCGCTAAATGCGACCGCCCGCAGGCATTTCGTCGTGCTGATCGTGATGGGTCCGCTGTAAAGGATTCCTGTCGTCGCCGTGGGTTCCGAAAAATCCGTCGTGTAGCGAATCGTCGCGCTCGCATCCGGGCACGAGAGGACTAGCTGAAAAGCATCTTGGAAGTAACCCCGACCCACGCTGGCGTTCACCCGCGCGGTGATCGCCGTGAGCGTGCTCACGCCATTGGCGAGATTGGGTTTCGGTGGACTGAAATAACGCAGCGCACCGCCAGTCTGCGGACCATAGCTGTAGTCCGTCCGCTGCTCGGGATACTCCGTCACGGGAGGCGTCGCATTCGGGTTGTAGTTCGGTGGGAATTGGGAAAAAACCGCACGCGGAGAATCCGGCCCGCTCAGCGCGAGATAACCGCCGTTTTCATTGAGCTGAAAGTTCGTGTGAAGGTTGCCACTCGCAGGCTTCCGGTTTTTCCCGGAAGCGAAAACCACCAGATAGGCTCCCGGCGCGATCGTCCGACTTGGGAAGACCCATTGCCCCGGATCATCCACATCGTTCGTCAACGCCCATCCCACCAGATTGACCGCGACGGTCCCGGCGTTGAAGAGTTCGATCCAATCCGAGTTCTCCACGTTCTCGTCCGCCAGCCCCACGCCATTCGCCGCGAGGAATTCGTTGATCACCACATTCCCAATCCCTGTCGCACTCAGCGTCACCGTCCAGCTTCCACCCGCAAAGGCATTCGGCACCGCTGCCGTATCCACGATGCCATGCGCCACCGCCCACGCAAAATTCACGCTGCCCGGGATCGGTTGCGGGAATGTGAAAACGTAAGGGCCGAACCCACCGCCAGTCACCGCCGCCGCGGGACTGCCATTGATCGTCAGGTCCGCCGCATCCACGCCAGTGACCGCTTCATTGAATGTCACCTCCACTTGCGAAAGCGCGCCCACCGTCGCCGTCGCGGCTGGGGCAATGAGCGCCACCGTCGGCGGGATCGTGTCATTCAGCGTGCAGGCCCAGGATGCCCCCGCGAAAGCGCCCGTCCCAGCTTGTCCTGAGATGCCATGGTCACCATCGAACGCAATATCCACCGTTCCCGGCAGCGGCTGCGTGAACGTGAAAACGTAAGGGCCTGCGCCCAATCCCGTGACGAGCAGCGCACCATTTGAGTTGATCAAAAGATCATCCGCATCGACCCCCGTCACCGCTTCGTTAAACGTGACCGAGATGGTCGTCAGCGAGCTGACCGTCGCGGCGGGAGCTGGCGTGCGCGTCGAAATCGTCGGCACCGCTTCCGCGAAATGCGGAAGGAGGAAGGTGAATACGAGGGTGAGAAGGCGTTTGTAGTGTGGCATGGATGGGGGGTCGGAGGCAGTGTAGCCGGAGAATAAGCTGGGTGCCGCCCGACGCAACTCCCCGGTCGAAATCCGCAATCTCCACGCGGCCCTGCCGTTGGCCGCCGCCTACTGCCGGGCGAGACTCTTTGACTTCCGGAAAGCCTCCACGGCCTTCTTCTCCGATCCGGCTTTCTCGTAAAGCACCGCAAGATTCTGCCATGCCTCCTGATGCGTGGGATCAATGTGGACCGTTTCTTCAAACGCCCCGATCGCCTCATCGTTGTGCCCGTCCGCCATCGCGAATTTTCCCCGGGTGAATGCTTCCGCCTCGGCCTCGATCCGATCGTCCATCATCGGCAATTCCGGCTCCACGGCAGGAATGGGCAATGAGGAACGGCCCGGTTTCGCCAGCTTTGGCGCCTCCGCCGTCGCCGGAAGGCGGATCAATTGCGCCTTTTTCGCCAGGGCGATTTCGACCGATGTGCCCGGCGGGGTGTGAACGCAGGCGCCCGCAACTCCGAGAGCGAGTGTCGCGATGCTTACTTTGGAAATCGGCGTCATTGGCAACAGAAAGATATATTTTCCATATAGCACGATCCTTGCCCAAAGCTCAATCCCAATCCTCACGAAACTAGTTTTTGAGCCAGGGATAAACTGGCGATTCCGACACTTTGATGACCGCCGTGTCGCCCTTCATCTCGAAGGGAGCGTTCTCCGCCCGCGATCCGCATCTGCGGAGCCGTCTCGCAAAGGCCGCGCGCCATCGCCTCGAATAGTTGGCGATAAGCCTAAAACCGGCGATGAAGATTGCCGCGGAGGACACGGAGGACACGGAAAACGCGGATAAGCCTAAATCCGGGAATGAAGATGACTGCGGATTGCGCGGATTGACGCGGATTCCGAGATTTGCAACGCGATGACCGCGAACAAGACGTTCACCCAATGGGTGAGCGTCGCCTTTGTCGCAAGTGCCTCTGAATCCGCGTCAATCCGCGTAATCCGCGGCTTCCAATTCCGGATTTGCGCTTACCCTAAATCCGGCGATGGAGTTACCGCGAAAGACGCGAAAGACGCGGGTAAGCAGCGGTTTGGGCCGCAACCTGAAACAGACCCCGTCTCACCGAATGGGTGAATGCGACCGAGCCCACCGCCTGCCATCGAAGTCCTTCCTCCTCCGCGTTTTCCGTGTCCTCCGCATCCTCCGCGGTAATTTCCATCACCGTTTTTTGGCTTACTTTTGCACCGTCCCCCACCGCCGATGGAGAAAACGCTCCCACGGTGAAAAGAGGATTTTGTCCGCAAGCAGGCCGATCACCACGATCACGAACATCACGCCCATCACCTGATCCATCGCCGTCAACTCGCGCCCGTAGTGCAGCAGGTGCCCGAGCCCGGAGCCGGTGAGGATGGTGACGTAAATCTCCGCCGCCATCAGCGAGCGCCACGCAAAGGCCCAGCCTTGTTTCACGCCGCTCACGATGAATGGCAGCGACGCCGGGAGGATCACCTTGAGCCAGGTGTGCAAACCGCGCGATCCCATCGTCTGGGCCGCGCGCTGGTAGATCGGCGGCACATTGCGCACGCCATTGTCGGTGGAAATCTGGACCGACCACAGCGTGCCCATGATGACCACAAACTGCATCGCCCCTTCCGTCTGCCCAAACCAGATGAGCGCCAGCGGCACCCAGCACACACTCGGCAGCGTCTGCAATCCCAGCCCGATCACGCCGATGGTGTCGCCCGCCCACTTAAATCGCGCGGTCAGCAATCCCAGCGGCACGCCGAGAATCACGCCTGCAAAATACCCGAGCAGCAATCGCTTCGTGGTCACGCCGAGCGCCTCGACGAGGGTGCCATTGTGCGTCTCGGTCACCAAATACTGCCAGACGCTCAGCGGATCGGGGATGAGCACCGGCGACCAGCGGCCGCTGCGCACCATGTGGTCGCGCCCGAAATGCCAGATGGCAATCAGCGCGACGAAAAAAGTCAGGGCCGTGACGAATCGCTTCATCGAATCAATCGGCGACCTCGGCTCCGGCCTTGTGCGATTTGAGCGCCCGGGTGATCTCCGAGGCGTAGCCCGCGAGCGACGAGCTGTTGATGTCGCGCGGGCGCGGCAGGTCGATCTTGAACTGCTCCCGGATGCGTCCCGGATGCGGCGAGAAAAGGACCACGCGATCCCCGAGGCAGGCGGCTTCGCGCACGTTGTGCGTCACAAAGACGATCGTCTTTTTCCGCGCCGACCAGATGTTTTGCAGATCGCCGTAAAGCTGCTCGCGGGTCATCGCGTCGAGCGCGCCGAACGGCTCGTCCATCAGCAGCATTCGCGGATTCGGCGCGAGCGAACGTGCCAGCGCCACGCGTTGCCGCATCCCGCCGGAGAGTTCGTGGATGTTCGACTTCATGTAGCGCTCGAGCCCGACCAGTTTGAGGTAATACTGCGCGACTTCCCGGCGCTCCGCGTCCTTCAGGCCCGGCTTCAGTTTCAGCCCGAACATCACGTTGCCGATCACGTTCAACCACGGAAACAGCGCCGATTCCTGAAACATCATCATGCGCTCGCGGCCTGGCTCGCGCACGAGTTTCCCATCGGTCGTGATCGTTCCCGAGTCGGGATGTTCGAGTCCTGCGATCATGTTGAGCAGCGTCGATTTTCCGCAACCGCTCTGCCCCACGAGACAGACGAATTCCGCCTCATCCACCGACAGACTCACATCATCGAGCGCGTGCGTCTTTACCACGCCCTCGCGAAACCACTTCGAGACGTGGTCGATCGACAGCTTGAGCGGCTTGACGAGCTTGAGCTCTTCCGTGACTCCGTCGCTCATTGCTGCGGCGCCATGAGACGCGCGAGGTCGATCTTGCCCTTGAGAAAGCCGACGTTCTGCGCCTCCTCCACGAACGAGGCAAACGCCTCGCGCTCGATCGCGCTCGTGAAGGTCAGCCGTGGCCACGCTTTCTCGATCAATTCAGGGGACATTTCGCGTTTGGTGAGTGCTTTCAGTTCCGCGTTCACGAGCAACTTCGCTTCGGCTGGATTTTGGTTGATCCAATCCGTCAGCGCGGCGTGTGCGGCGGCGAACTTCTTCACGAGTTCGGGCTGCGCGGCGAGAAATTTCGTGGACGAGACCAGCACGGTCGTTATGGCGTCCTTCTGTTCGAGGAAGAGCGTCCCCTTCGCGTCGAGTTCAAGCCGCGAGACCCACGGCTCCACCGTCCACGCACCATCGATCCGTCCGGAGGTGAAGAGCGCAATCTGATCGGGATTTGCGACCGGCACCACCTTCACATCACCGCCGAGTTGCGTGATGTGGTAGCCCTGCTTTTTCAGCCACGCGCGGCACGCCACATCCTGCGTATTTCCGAGTTGCGGAGTTGCGATCACACGGCCCTTGAAATCCGCCGGCACCCGCAGCCGCCCATCGGGCTGCACCACCAGCGCCGCACCGCCCGTCACCGCGCCCGCGACGATCCGCACCTCCTCGCCCTGTGCCCTCACATACAGATTCAGCGCCGGATTCGGCCCGACATAAGTGAGGTCGATCGACCCCGCCGCGATCGCCTCCATCGCCGACGGTCCCGCATTGTAAACGAACCACTGAATCTTCACCTCCGGCCCGAGCCACTTCTCAAACCATCCTTTTCCCTGCCGCGAAAGTTGCGCGCCCACCAGCGCCTGCGCGTGCGTGATATTCGGAAAATGCCCGATGCGCACCGTCGTCTGCCCGGGCTGCGCTGCCCGGTCCCCGCGCGGGATCGGCTTGCACGAAACTGCCAGGCAGGCCGCCAGTAGGATTCGCAGGATTTTCATGGGATGCCTCCCGAATGGAGCCGGGGCGCGCGTTTGATTAGTTGGCATTCCACCAATGGCAACATTCTTCCGGCGCGCGGTTACTTCGCGAGCAATTGAATGCCATCCGCGACGACGTGCCCGTCGGTGTCACGGTTCGACAACGTGATTGCGGCATCCTTTCCCGGCGGCAGCCGGAACGTGCCAAGCGAGGCGCGTCCGCTCTTTTCCTGCTGGTTCACCTTCACGATCCGCGGTGCGGTGCCGGGGATTTCGACGGTCACCGGAGCGTTGGTCGCGCGATTTGGATTCGGGGAAAAGTGGAGCACGATTTCGTATACCCCGGCGGCGGGAATGTCGGGCGTCCACCGCACCGCGCAGCCGCCTTTGTCTTTGTTGTCATCGTGAATGTAGCCGCTGCCCACGCGGCGCGTTTCCGCGAGACTGCCGGGCAGCCACTCGCCGGTCTTACGCGCGTCGGCGTCATCGAGCACCAGACCATCGAGCTTTGGTGCGGGCGCGATGGCCCGTGGATTGCCGCCATCCGAAGGCGTGCCATCCCATCGGAGGATCTGCCCATCCTTGAGCAACTGTTCGCGCAGCCTTGCATAGCTCACTTTTTGCACCGCGATTTTTTCGTCGATCGCGAGACACGCCGCCGTCGCGGAAGATTCCGCGAGGATCATGAACACCGGCTCCATGCGGATCGAACCATACGCGATGTGCGTCGCGCTCAGGCACACTGGCACGAAGAGATTTTCGCAGTCCGCCTGCTTCGGCACGATCGAGCGGTAGGAAATGGGATACGGTTTCACGCCAGTCTGCACATCGCCCTCGTTGTGCGCGATGCCGTTGCGGACGATGCGGCGGCAGTTGTGCGAATCCATATTGTAAGCGCCGAGCCCCACCGCATCCTCCGGCGTCTCGATCTGGCGGCAGACTTTTTCCGTCATCACGAATTCGCTCAACATCCGCCGCGCCTCGCGCACATACATCTGATGCGGCCAGCCGCCGGTGTCTTGAAATTCATCGCGGCACAAGCCCCACAGTTTCATTTCCGTCTGCACCACCGCAGGCACCCGCTCATCGTTCGCGAGAAAGGTCAGGAAGCCCTGAATGTATTCAAGATGCGCCTGCCAGATTTTCGCGCGCGTTGCGTAGTCGCCGTCCGGGTAGTCGTAATTCATCCCGATGAAATCCGTCGAGAAGCCGCCGTTATTGTTAATGTCCGTCTTCCCCGGCGTCACCATGTCGAATTTCAAAAAGTGATTCATCGTTGCCTTCACGCCGCCTTTCGCGAGCCCGTCGCAGTAGCGGCCGAGCAGTTCATACCGCTTCGCGTCATAGCCGGGCGGCGGTTCGATCGGTTTGCGGTTCGCGGGATTTTTCGTGAGGCAGAGGCGGAAGTTGTAAGCCTGTACGCTGCGATCGCCCTCGCCCGGCGTCCCGGGCAGCGCGGCCTGCACGAAGGGAAGCAGCCCGGACAAAGGATCGCCGGCCTTCACGTAAGGATCGACCGGCACGACAAACTGATGCTTTGGCGTCTCGGCACGGATGCCATTCAGCGTCTCGCCGAAATGCTCATTCGCCTCGCGCCCGACCATATACGGCACACCCGCCTTCGCCATCAGATCGCCTTCATAAGTGCAGTCGATAAACATCGCCGCGACGAACTGGTCGCCATTTTCCATCGTGATCGAGACGATCTTTTTCCCGTCCATCTTTACCGCCGCGAGTCGCGCGTCGAAATAGACCGGCACCTTCGATTCCTCCAGCAGCGCGCGCAATTCCCGCTCCGCCACCGACGGCTCGAACGTCCACGCCTCCGGCTTCCCGTAATGTTTGCCGAGCCGCTGGTAAAACCCGCGCGAGAATCCGCCGATCGCCGCCTTGTTCCCGATGTCCGTATAGCCGAGCCCGCCCGAAGTCAGCCCGCCGATATGTTTCCCAAATTCCGTGACGACGACGCCTTTGCCCATCCGCTTCGCGGTGCAGGCTGCGCTCACACCCGCGGCGGTTCCGCCGAAAACGAGGACGTCGGTGACGATGACTTTTGCCTGAGCGAAATTCGCCGGCAGCAAAAGCGGTAGGAGCAGGAGGGAAATGAATCTGAACATGCGGCCAGCATGTCAGCCCACAAAGCAGAAACGCAAGGCGTCAACCGTTGGATTCGCGTGTGATTGAAAGTGGAACGAGCGCGCGGCGAAATGGTGCTCACGCGGACTCCGCATGAATCCTCAGGATTCTGTTTTCATCGGACAAAAACCAACTTCACCCCGGCAATCAAAAGGACGATGGTTAGACAGCGTTTGATCGTCGTGTGATCGAAGCGGCGACTGCCGAAATACGAACCCGCCGTGCCGCCGACGATGGCGGTGATCGCGAGGTAGATTGCGAACGATGGAAAGCGGCGGGTGGCGGTGAAGTTGCCGAGCAGTCCCGCGCTGGAGTTCACGAGGATGAACAGCGCGGAGACGGCGGCGGCTTGTTTCGTGCGCGCCCATTTTTTGAAAAGGAGCAGCGGCGTCAAAAAGATGCCGCCGCCCGTGCCAGTGAGCCCGGCGAGCAGGCCGAGGCCGGCACCGAGAAAAATGCTGAACGGCAACGACGGGTCGCGTGCCACTTCATCCGCGCTGGGCCGCAGCAGGAATCGAATCGCTGAAAAAAGCAGGACGATGCCGACGAGGATTTTGAAGACGCGGGTCGGCAGGTCGATCCAGCCGCCGAGGAACGCGCACGGAATCGCGAGCACGGCGAACGGCCAGAAAAGCCGCCAGGAGAAATGGCCCGCGCGCCAGAATTGCCACGCACCGATCGAGGCGACGAGGATGTTCAGCGCGAGCGCGGTGGGCTTGATGACATCCGGTGCGAGACTGAATAGCGACATCACCGCGATGTAACCGGACGCGCCAGCGTGGCCGACGCACGAGTAAAGAAACGCGACGAGCAGGACGGCTCCGCAGAGGAAGGGAATTTGCTCGGCTGTCATCGTCCGCGATTCTGTAGCGGAGGATTTCGTGCGTGGGAAGAAAGTGCGAATTCGCCGCCGATCCGCGTATCATCCCGCGATGAAACTTCGCTTCCTCGTCACGTCGCTTGCACTCTTGATCTCCACCGCGGGATTCGGTGAAGCGCCGCGCGTCGCGACTTTTTCGATCGTCGCGTTTGATCCAAGAACGGGTGAACTCGGCGTGGCGGTGCAGTCGCGATTCCTCGCGGTCGGCGCGGTGGTGCCGTGGGCAAAAGCGGGCGTCGGTGCGATCGCGACACAGTCTTTCGCAAACACCAGCTACGGACCCGATGGCCTGAAACTCCTCGCGAGCGGGACAGCGCCGGAGGAGGCGGTGAAGCAGCTCACGGAAGCCGATCCGCAGCGCGCAGTCCGGCAACTCGGAATCGTGAATGCCACGGGAAAAGCGGCGACCTTCACCGGCGGCGAATGCAACGCGTGGGCGGGCGGACGCACTGGCGCGAACTTCGCCGCGCAGGGAAACATCCTCGCCGGTGAGGCCGTGGTGACTGCGATGGCGGAGAGTTTTGAAAAATCCGCGGACAGCGAAAAGGAACTCGGTCAGCGGCTGATCGACGCGCTTAAAGCCGGCCAGGCTGCGGGCGGCGACAAACGCGGAATGCAAAGCGCCGCGCTGCTCGTCGTGCGCGAAGGCTGGGGCTACGCGGGCTTGAGCGACCGCTACCGCGACCTGCGCGTGGACGATCACGCCGAACCGATCGCCGAACTCCAGCGCATTTACGAACTGCACAAGCGCATCTTTCCCACTCCGCAGCAGCGGTAGCCAAAGGGATTGGCAATCAGTCCCCGCTTGAGCAACGCATTTTCGTCGGTAGCATCCGAAGCATGAAGCGAGCGTTCACGGCAGTCATCAAACAGGACAATGGATGGTGGATTGGCTGGATTGAAGAGGTTCCAGGGGTGAACAGCCAGGGGCTTACTCGGGAGGAATTGGTCGCCAATCTTCATTCCGCGTTGCGCGAGGCGCTGGAGATGAATCGAGCTGATGCCCTGCGTGAAGCTGGTGACGTTCACGAGGAGGAAGCCATCCTCGTGTGAAACGTCGGGAATTGCTCCGGCACCTCGGACGCCACGGGTGCCAGCTCGTGAGGGAGGGCAGCGACCATTCATGGTGGGGAAATCCTGGGAACGGCAGACGTTCGGCGGTTCCACGACACGCGGAGATCAACCGCTTTCTCGCACGGAAGATCTGCCGCGACCTCGGCGTGCCCGATCCTTGAGAAATATCACGATTCGTTGAAGCGTGGCCTTCAACACCGCCGCTAATCTTCATCCCGATCGCGGATCATCGCTGCGGTGCGCGCTTTCCTTTTCCTCATTTTCTCCGCGTCCGCGTTGGCAAACGCGGGTGTGAGTTTTCGCGCGGAGGTCGCGCCGCTTTTGCATCGGCGGTGCGCGCGGTGTCACAACGAGGAATCCGCAAAAGGCCGCTACCGGCTCGATTCGCTGGTGCATTTGTGGAAGACGGGAGACAGCGATTTACCGCCGGTGGTCGCGGGAAATCCGCGGGAATCCGAGCTGTATCTGCGGCTCGTCGAAACCGCGGCGGAAGATCGGATGCCGCAGAAATCGGACGCGCTTCCGGCGAATGAAATCGCGCTGGTCGAGCGGTGGATCCGCGAAGGTGCGATCGGCGATGGCGGCGATCCGGATCGCGCGATCGCGGAATTCGCGCGCGATTCGCTGCTGCACGCGGCTCCCGAGCGCTACCCGCGGCCGCAGCCTGTGACCGCGCTGGCGTTCAGCCCGAACGGCACGCAGCTCGCGGTGAGCGGCTATCATGAAGTGACGATTTGGGATGCGGTGACTGGCGCGCTGGTGCGGCGCATCGGTGGAATGCCGGAGCGCATCACTTCGCTCGCTTGGCATCCGGCGCGGAATGTGATCGCGGTCGCGGGCGGCGTGCCGTCGCAGTGGGGCGGCGTGGCGCTGGTGAATGCGGGCGCGGGGTTTCAGATGCGCTATTTGTGCGACCTGCCGGAGAGCGCGTTGTGCGTCGCGTTCAGTCCGGATGGGGCGCGGCTCGCCGCGGGCGGTGGCGATCGCGCGGTTCGGATTTTCGATACGACGAGCGGGAAACAAACGCGGCTTTTGAAACAACACGCGGACTGGGTGCAGTCGGTCGCGTTCAGCCCGGACGGCAGGCTGCTCGTGACTGCGAGCCGCGATCGGACGGCGCGCGTTTTCGATGCGAAGACGGGGGAACTCGACGCGACTTACAGCGAACATGAGACGCCGCTTTTGAGCGCGGTCTTTTCCGGCAGCAATACGCTCGTCTCGCTGGCGCGGGGGCGTTCGCTGAATGTGTGGAATGCCGACAAGGCGGAGCGTCGCGCGGAATACAAAGAGCTCGCGAGCGATGTGCAGACCATCGCGGCGAGCCCGTTTGGTCTGCTCACGGGAAGCGCCGACGCGGCGGTGCGCGTGTATCAATTCAGCGGTCAGCGCGAAATTTTCACGCTGCGCGGTCATTGCGATGTCGTGCAATCGCTCGCGGTCGCGCCGTCGGGAAACACGTTCGCGAGCGGGAGCGCGGATGGCGTGGTGTGCGTGTGGAGCCTGGCGTGCGGGACTTGGGTGGCGCGGTTTGTCGCGAGTCCGATGTAGCGGGCTTTGGACGTTCCTTTTTTAACACAGAGGAACAGAGGGCACGGAGATACACAGAGAAGAGAAAAGCAGATCATCCAATTCCTCTGTGTACCTCCATGCCCTCTGTTCCTCTGTGTTAAAAAGAAAGCGTCGCCAAACATCTCAGCGTTCCTTTTTCAAGAGCGGCGCGGCGACCAGCCAGATGAGCGCGATTTGAATCACGATGATGATTTGAAAATACGAGAGCGGTGATCCGCATGGCAGCGTGATGCGGCTGAGCGCGGCGGGAAAATGATCCTTGATGAAGCCGGCGAGCATCGGTCCGGCCGAGGCCATCAGTCCGACGAGCGACCAGTGGACGGCCATCGTCACGGTGCGGCCCTCGGGTGCGGTGTGGATTTGCGAAAGGCGGAGCTGGCAGAGCAGCACGCCGGCATAGAGTCCGCCAATCGGGATGGATGCGACGCTCATCAGCAGCACGGCCTGCGGGATCGCTTGCGGGCCAAGCAGCGGCAGCGTGAAATCCACGCGCGCGGACGAGACAAAAAACCATGCGAGCGACATCGCGGACCCGGCGCACATGAGCCGCACGGCGACACGGCGCGCGCCATACAAGTCGATGAAATGGCCAATGCGACGCGCGGACAGGATGCTGCCAAATGCGGATGCGACGAGCAGCAGCGACGCCTGCGAGTAGCTGGCACTGAAGGCTTGTTTCAAATAGACGACATTGAAAAGACCGGGCAGGCCATTGGCGATGCCGGGCATCGCCGCCGCGCAGGACCATGCGCCGAGGGCAAAGGTGAGCCGGCGAAAAACGGGATCGCGCAGCGGCGCGATGATGCGCTCCCAAACTGGTTCGCGGCGCGGATGCGGCACCGGCATCGGCTCGTGGACCCAGCAATGAATGATGACATCGGCCAGCCCCGCGATCGCGCCGATGCCGAAGACGATGCTGAAGCCAGTGAGGCCGCTGGTGGCAGGAAAGTGATCGAGCAATTTTCCAAAAGCGATGAAGGCGAAAATGAGGGCGATGGAAAAAATGCGCTGGCGAAGTCCCCAAAAGCGCCCGCTCCGCTCGGCGGGCAGCAGATCGGCCATCCAGCTCATCCACGGCGCGGACCCGACATTCGCGAGGATATCGCTGATCGCGAGCGCGGCGATGATCACGACCGGATACCACTTGGTGTCGCCGGGAAAAAGCAGCGGAAGCATCGCGGGGACCAGCCACATTAACCGATGCAGGATGCACGCGGCGGCCCAGAAAGGTTTTCGACGCGCCATGCGCTCGACAAACAGCGCTGCGGGAATCTGCCCGAGCATCGCGAGCTGCCGCACCGCGGCGACCGCGCCGAGCTGCTGCCCGCTCGCACCGATCGCCTCCATGAACAGCGGCAGCGGCAAGCCAAACGCGACCGCCGCCCAAAACATGCCGACGCTTCCCGCCGTGATATTCAGCCGCATCGCGCGCAGCAGCGCCGGCTCGGAGAGGGTGGGCGGTGGCTGAGCGGCGGGCATGTGTGGGCAAAGAAGGGTGGCGCGGAATCGTTAGATGTAGCCACCGCCCCGCAGGCCGCGGCTACAACGGGACGCGATCTCTTTCAGCGAATCGCCGACTCACGCACGCCTGGCACATTTTCCACGCCCACACTCGTCGGCGCAGCGTCGTACTGAAAATCCGGCAACACCAAAAGGCACCCGGATGGCCCGCACAGCGAGCTCTCCTGCTGCCGGTGAAACGCGAGCGCTGCGGCGAGGGCGATGATGATGATGACTTCGAATTTCATGCGGTGACCTGTTGTAATTCGGACGCTTTGCCATCGCCACCAGCATTTTCTCAAATGTGCATCGGCGTTTTCCTGCAACTTCGCGGAAGTTTGTCACAGCATTTACACAAATCCGGGCTATGATCCGCGCAATGAAAACCACCTACGGTTTTTCCCGCCGCGGCCCTGACCGCGTCGCGGAGGAACTTGCCACTGTCCTGTCATCCAAATCGTCGTTTGAATTCAAGTCGCTCTTTACGATCGTCCACGCCAATCTCCGCGCCCGCAACGCGGCTGGCGGCGGCGAGGAAATGCTGCGCTTGAGGGCTTACGAAAAGCTGCAAAATCTGGTGCAGGCGGGAGTCGTGAAGAAGGTCGGCAAGGAATACAAAGGGGTCGCCGCCGCGCTGGTCACGTTCATGGAAACGGCGGCTGAGCTGAACGCAAAGTTTGCCGCAGGAACCCACAGCCGCCCGCCGAGCGTGCCGGTCGTGGAAACGAAATCTCCCGCTGCCAAAAAGGTGGAGGCAAAACCAAAAGCGGTCGTCGTCGCGAAGCCGGCCGCCAAACGCAAACAGACCGCGAAATTGAACTAACCCCACGGAGGAAAAAGACGAGCGATGGCGAAACCAAATTACCAATTCGAGAAGCGCAGGCGGGACATGGAGAAAAAGGCGAAGAAGGAGGAGAAGAAACGCCGCAAGGCGGAGAACGCCGCGAACGGGATCACGACGGACGAAGACTCCGAGACGGCAACTGAAACCACGAGTTCCGAGCCAGCCGTGTAGTCGCTAGTCCGGGCGACCCGCGAGATAGATCATATGCGCGAATCGTTTCGCGCGTTCGTGGGCTTTGGCGGGCACGGCCTCCGTCCAGAATCCCGCGCGTGACAGTCTGTCCATAAAGCCGGGCTCGGGGCATGCGGACCAGAATGCGACCCTGCCGCCGGGGCGCAGCGCGCGGGCGATGAGATCGAATCCGCTGCGTTGGTAGATGCGCGAATTTTTCGCCTGCACGTAGGAAGTCGGGCCGTTGTCCACATCGAGGAGGATGGCGTCGTAGCTGGGTTTCGGAGCCTGGCGGATCACTTCAAAAACATCGCGCACGAGCACTTTCACGCGCGGATCATTTAGTAATTCGCCGTTCACGGTGCCGAGGAAATCGCGATTCCATGCGACGACTTCCGGGAGCAATTCCGCGACGTGGACGGTGGCGGACGGCCCCACCAATTCCAGCACGCGCTGAAGACTGAACCCCAGCCCGAGCCCGCCGATCAGCACGTTCGCGTCCGCCTTTTCGCGCAAATTGTCGCATGGCAACTGCGCGAGCAGCAGCTCGGAACTCGTGGACGTGGTGCTCATCAACTGCCGCCCGTTGAGTTTCAGGAAATACTCGCCGTCGTGTTCGTGCAGCGAGAAGCGCGCGCCGTCGGGCGTGTGGGTTTGGGCGAGATTGCGGAAGGGTTTCAAACGAATTTAAGAGAGACGGCCTCGTTCCCAAGTTGCACTTGGGAATGCCAGTGTCGGGGAAGTTCCACTTCGCGTGGAGGGGGTGTCTGCGGGTGAGAGCAGTGGACCCGCCCGCAGACACCCCCTCCGTGGGAAACAGAGTTTCCCTCCCAAGGCAAATCCCGCGCGGCGCGCCCGCGCTTAAGCCCCGCACAATCGTAAACTTGGCCTCGGCTAACTGCATCAAGGTATGGATGCCATTTTCACCCAAATGGTCGTTCGCGACGTTGGTTACCACGCCCACGTCCGCATCGATCACTTGTAAACCCCGGCGCAACATGCCGCCGCGCGCCACTTCAAGTACCGCAATTTCAGTATTTGGATGGCGCAGCACCATGCGCGCGCCGGTGGGGCCAGAATAGTCGTCGCGCTTGAGAATTTCCGCGCCAATTTGGACAAAATCGGTGGAGCAAAACCCCACGGT
>JANNWY010000300.1:0-17123 GCA_031409335.1 Chthoniobacteraceae bacterium
GCGCACGGTGATCGCCGATCCGCAGGCTGGTCGCAGGAAGCCCCAGAAGGCCAGCGCAGAACACCGCGCGGCGTTGAGCTATGCGAGCCGATCCACGCGGAGCGCGAGCGGCAAGGCGCTGCTGCGCAAAAGAGGCGAACATGTCGAGCGCAGCTTTTGCCATGTGCTCGACCACGGAGGTCTGAGGCGGGCGACGCTGAGGGGATGCGAGAAGCTGACCAAGCGGCACACGGTGGCAGCGATGAGTTACAACCTGAGCCTCCTCTTGCGGACGCTCTTTGGGATAGGCACACCCAAACAAGCCCTGGCGGGCGCGCGCGGGCTCCTGGTAGTGGCCTGTGATCGGCTCTGGCGACGGTTTCTGAGGTTACTCTGCCGATTCGCGCACTCTGCGCGCTTTGGCCGCGAATATCTCCAATCCCAGCAAGGCTACCCTCTGTCCGCCGCCGCTTGAGGGTTTTTCAACAGACTGCTAAAGGGTATGTCGATCGAGAGTGCTCACGAGAGCAAGCTCGTCGGGATCGCTCTCTCCGGGGGCGGCATTCGCAGCGCAACATTCAATCTTGGCGTGCTGCAAGCGCTCACGCGCTACGGGATTCTGCGATCCGTCGATTACATGTCCACGGTTTCGGGCGGTGGATATATCGCCGGGTGGCTGCTAGCGTGGATCCAGCGCCGAGGCTTTGCGGAGGTGGAGCAAAAATTTGGTCGCAGCGGCCAGCGCCCAAGCAGTACGCAGGCGGACAGCTCGGGAAAAGATCACAGCGCGGAGCCACAGGAGGTTCGTCACCTGCGCTGCTTTAGTAACTATCTGACGCCACGCCTTGGGGCTCTTGGCGCGGATTTGCTCTCGGCGGTTGCCTCCATCGTGCGAAACTTGCTTCTCAATTTGCTCGTGCTCGGTCTGGTGGTCGCCGCCCTCCAGATGGTCCCCATCTTCATGTCACAGGTTTTTGGGCTCGTCTCCGCACCCTGGGCAAAAAGACTCGCCTTCGGGTGCTTGCTCGTGGCGTTGATCGCGTTTGTCCTCAATATCGTTAGTCTGATTGGCGACCGGAATCCCAATCCTGAGCTCAAATTCAATTTCAACCCGTTACAGGCGCGGCTTTTCATCGTCTTGCCGTTTCTCCTTGCGTGTTGGTTCCTGGCGGCGCTTGTGCGGTACGATAATGGGTGTCCGTTCGAGGATTGGTACATCGCCATCGCCAATGCGATCCTGTGGACTCTGGCGCTCGGGGCGCGGAAGATCGTGTCCGTCTTAAAATCCAGAAAAAAGGGGGGCGTACCCGAGCCTGCCACGGATTTGCCGCCGCGCTTCCCGTGGAAGAAATTCGGCTTGGGCTGCTGGATCGTGGTCACGGCCGCGATTTCCGGCTGGATCGGCGGCTGGCTCCTCATGCGCGTGTATTCCGTGGCCATGTGGATGCTTCGCGATGATGGCGGCTCGTTGCACTTCGCTGCGCTCGGGCCCGTGCTGGTTTTTTGCATTCTCGAGTTCGCGCTGGCGCTGCACTTTGGCCTAGCTGGCAGCTCGCTGGGCGATGAGGCTCACGAATGGTGCGCGCGGCTGGTGGCCGCCAAGCTGCGCGCTTCCGCGCTCTGGGTTGCCATCGTTCTCATCGCCTTTCTAGGTTACAAAATAACGGCCTTGAGTGATTTCCGAGTCATCCTCCTGCTCGGATGGCTGGTTGTGATGGCGGCGACAGGCACCGTGGCAGCCATCGCGCGGCCGTTGCGCTGGCCAGCTCGAATCGGAGATGTTTGTGGCAAGTTCACGGCAATCATCTTCATGGCGGGGCTCGCAGTCTCGGTTGCGGCATTGGTGTGGCTCCAGCTAACGAAGACTCAACCACCCACCAGCGCGCTGAAAGCAGCCAAGAAGGTAAAGTGGGAGAAAATTGGTGTGAAGTCGGACGACGCAAAAGAACAATTGCGAGTGTTAGGGAGAGGGCCTGCCTTGCCACCAGACGTGAGCTGGGTAGTCGTGGTGCTGCGGAGTAAAGACAGAGTGTGGATAGAACTCGAGTCTGAAAGACCGAGCGTGTCCGAAAAACGGAGCGCGGACGAAATAATGCGCGTCAACGCGCAACAGAAAATCCCGAAGTCCAGCATCGCCCACAAATTTTGGTTGGGTAAGCGGCCAGTCGCCGCGCAGTGGCTCCTCACTATGGTCCTTGTTGGCGCAGCAGCCTTGCTCATGTCAGTGTGCGTGGGTGTGAATCGCTTCTCGCTCCATAGTCTCTATCGCAATCGGCTGGTGCGTTGCTACCTCGGCGCCTCGCGAAAGCGCAATCCTGATCATTATGCGCAGTTTGACCCGGAAGACAATGAATTGAGTGTAGCGCACCTTTCGTCGCTGGTAACTTCGCGAGACGAGCAGCCGAGTTCGCCGCCCCCTAACCTCTACAATGGACCTTACCCGATTTTCAATTGTGCGATCAACCTAGTTAACGGGAGCAACCTAGCTTGGCAATCCCGCAAAGCAGCCTCATTCATCATAGCGCCGGAATACTGTGGGTTTGACGTCAGCGAGGTGGGAGGCGAGCGCTCGGGCGGCACAGATTCCAACACCGCGAAGACTGCGTTGCAGCCTGGCTATCGCCCCACATTTGCCAAGTTGAATGGAGAGGACTCGGGATACGCCAATCTTCTCTCTTTGGGCTCCGCGATGACCATCTCCGGTGCCGCAGCGAATCCAAACATGGGCAAATACTCTTCGCCGGCAATCACCATGCTGCTCACGCTGATGAATTTTCGGCTCGGCGGGTGGTATGGCAATCCGCGCAGCGATAAGAGCTGGCGCAAGCGCGATCCGAAGTGGGGTCTGCTTTACTATTTCTACGAGATGTTTGGCCGCACGCATGATCGCACCAACCATGTCCAGCTCTCTGATGGCGGCCACTTTGAGAATCTCGGCATCTACGAGCTGGTGCGCCGACGCTGCCGCTACATCATCGCCGGGGATGCGACTCAGGACTTGGCCGGCAGCTTCGCCGACATCGGCAATGCGATCGAGAAATGCCGCACTGACTTCGGGATCGAGATAGAGATAGATCTGGCTTCGCTACGCTACGACGCCGCAGGCCACAGTCGGCGCCACTGTGCCATCGGCCTCATCCGCTACGACAAATGCGATACCGATGCCCCAGTCGGCACGTTGCTCTACCTCAAGGCGACGCTCACAGGCGACGAACCGGCCGACATCTTGCGCTACGATGCGCAGTGCCCCGAGTTTCCCCATGAGGCGACATCCAACCAATGGTTTGGTGAAGCACAGTGGGAGAGCTACCGCGCACTAGGCTATCATATTGTCGATAACGTGCTCGAGCCTGCCACGCGCGACAAGGACTCCGCGCCGGGGATACAGGAGCTCTTCCAAGACCTCCGGGCACGGTGGTACACGCCGAGCAGCAGCTCACAGAAAACCTTTTCCCTCCATTCGCGCGAATACAGCCGCCTTTGCGCGCAGTTGCGGCGCGATCCCCACCTGCGATTCATGGATCGGCAGCTCTTCCCGGCGTGGAGCGCATTCATGCAGAGCACCGAGGCCGTGGCCCAGGGCGCGCGGCACGCGATGCCCGATAGCGCCGAGGAGCGCCGCGCGGGCTTCTACTTCTGCTGCCAACTCATCCAGCTTATGGAAAATGTGTACCTCGATCTCGATTTCGAGGCCGAGTGCTACCATCCCGACAACCGCGGCTGGATGAATCTTTTCCGGCTGTGGAGTGGCACGTCCATCTTTCGCGCCACCTGGGGTATGGCCGCAGGGGTCTATGGAGGCCGCTTTCAGCGCTTCTGCGAGCGTGAGCTGGGTCTGCGGCTCGGCCAGGTCGTAATTCATCGGCTTTCTCACCCGGACCTTCCGATCAACCCAACACCGGAGGGCGACTCATTTGATTGCCAACTTTCCTTCGATGGCGAGCTCACTTCCCTCGAGAGCGAGCGGCTTAGCCAACTCCTCGCCAGAAATCGCTCCCGCAGCCTGGCTCCGACCGGCAAACTCTGGCGCATCTCCATCCTCATCGCCACATCAGACGTGCCCAAGCTGACACTAGGAATCGGGTTTGCCCTGACCTACGGCAATAACCTCGCCTTCCTCCGCCTCCAGCGCCACCTCCGCAACATGGGATTAACGCCTCAGGCCATTTCTGCGATGGTCAATGCGGAACGCAAAGAGGATCGCATTGAAAACGTCGTTGACAAATTTGACCTCGAAATCGATGCAATCTACGGCGAGGAAGTAGTCAGCGGCCGGGCAGGAGGACCAAAACGATGGAACTCGGCTAGATTTAAGCGGCAAATCAACACGGCAAAAAATAAGCGCGATGGGGAAGCTACCGACAACGAAGTCGGGGGAAGCGCGCAGACCCTGACTAGTAATGAACTGAAGTGACAATAAAAGACCTGTCCCGAATAGTATTAAGGGCACCTCTAAAAACTCCACTTTTGCCGCAAGCACCATTAGCGAGAAACGAATAGAGTTTTCTTCCCGACAGTGCCTGGAGGTGTTGGGATGCTGGGACGATGTCCAAGTATCTGCGACCCATTGAGAGCGGGCTTTTTGAGCACAAGCTGATGCCGCGGGATGCGGAAGGAGACGCTCGTCGTCTGGCGCTCGCGACCTTCCATGAATGTGATATCTTGGCGACATGGAACTGCCGCCACATCGTGAACGTGAACAAGCAGGAGCACATTCGCACCGTGAATTCATCCATTGGCTACGCCACGCCATTGCTCACAACGCCGTATGAACTCCTGGAGAGATCGCCATGACCACTGACACCGAATCCGCTTCACCAACGCCCCGCCGCGACGATGGCCTCGAATGGCTGCGCGACATCCGCCGCAAGCTCGCCGCGGAATGTAACTAAGACCCGTATGAAATGGGCCGCCGGCTGAGAGAGATGCAAAAGGAGTTTCCGGGGCGCATCCATCGCACGAAGCGCGTCTTGGTTCCGTTGGACGATCCGCCGCAGAGGTGACATGGAACCGAATCCGATCCTCACTGAAATCCGCCACACGCGCGACGAACTCGCCCGCAAATCCGGCTATGACGTGCGGAAGTTCATGGATTTTATCCGCGAGCGCGAGCGGGAGGCGACGCTCGCCTAGGCCACGCCAACGGCTTCAAACCCAAGACCCTCAAGACTCGTCTCGGCGACATCACCTTTGCCATCCCGCAGGTCCGCGGCGAGGTCGAGTTCTACCCTTCGGCTCTCGAGAAGGGCATCCGCAGCGAGCAGGCGCTCAAGCTCGCCCTCGCCGAAATGTATGTCCAAGGCGTCTCCACCCGAAAAGTCGCCGCCATCCTCGAAGAACTCTGCGGCACCTCGGTGAGTTCCACCCACGTCAGCCACTGCGCCGCTCGTCTCGATACCGATCTGGAAGTCTGGCGCACCCGCCCGCTCGCTGCTTTTGCCTACGTCCTGCTCGATGCCCGCTACGAAAAAGTCCGCCACGGCGGCCGCGTGCTCGATTGCGCCGTGCTCATCGCTCTGGGCATCGGCCCCGATGGCAAACGCCAAATCCTCGGCGTCAGCGTCGCCTTGAGCGAAGCTGAAGTCCACTGGCGCGACTTCCTCCAAAGCCTCCAAAAACGCGGCCTCACCGCTCTCCAGCTCCTCGTCTCCGACGACCACGCCGGCCTCGGCGCCGCGCGTCGTGCCGTCTTCCCTTCCATCCCATGGCAACGCTGCCAGTTCCACCTCCAGCAAAACGCCCAGGCCTACGTCCCGCGTCTGGAAATGCGCGCCCAGGTCGCCGCCGACATCCGCAGCGTCTTCAACTGCGCCGATCGCCCCAGCGCCGAGCGCCGCCTCAAGGAACTCGTCGCCGCCTACTCCACCTCCGCCCCAAAACTCGCCTCCTGGCTCGAAGCCAACCTCCACGAGGGCTTCACCGTCTTTGACTTCCCCGCCGCACACCAGCGCCGCCTGCGCACCTCCAACGCCCTCGAACGCGTCAACCAGGAACTCAAACGCCGCACCCGCGTCGTCGCCATCTTTCCAAACGAAGCCTCCCTCCTGCGTCTCGTCTCCGCTCTCCTCGCGGAAACTTCCGACGAGTGGGAGTCCTCCAAATCTTACCTCAACATGATCCCATCCATCCCGTTCTCCGCCTGACCTCGCCTGCTTTTACAGAATAAAATTTGCGCCGCCGACCGCGCACTCGGGCTGGACCGCCCGGAAGCGTGATTCGCTGCCGCCTGCTGGTGGATTGGGAGGTCATCGAAAAAATCAACCTTCTCCCGTGGTGCATCCGGAGAGTCATTCGCGATGCCCTCACGCGGATCGCCGAATACCCGGATCGTTTCAGCGATTTTCGCGAACCCAATCCGCGCGGCATCCCGCTGGATGTCCACCTCTGCCAGGGCTTCGCCATCAAATACTGGATCAATTTCGCCGACCGGCATGTGAAAGTGCTCGATCTCGAACCCGCCGACCGGGCTTGACTGTCTCCATACCGAGCTGACCTTCCCGATTCGGACGCCCCGATACCGGTCTATTTGGCTACGGCTTGGTGATCTCGATGCGGTAGAATTTCACTACATCGTTTGCATTTAGATCGGTAATTGTCCGTTCCTGACCGTTATCGCTCGCCGTGGAGGGGTTTGTGAGCGGCGTATAGCTGCCGGTGAGCAGGCTGGGCTTGGCGGTCACTGTATAGATGCGGTCGGTGAGACGCGGGGCGAAGATCAAAATTTTCCGGGCGGGTTCACCCGGCACACATCGGATCGTGAGGGTGAAGCGTGAGTTCGGATCAAGCGGATTCAGGCCGGCAATATGTTTGAAAAGGTTCGTCTGGCCCGTGCCGTCGAAGTCCACATTGGGCGCCCTCGGCGTCGCACCAGCCAAGCGCCTGCCGAATCAGGTAGGCGACCAGCCGCACAACGCCACGGGAGTAGTTCGGCACACACACGTCGAAGAACTGATTTGGTGTGAACGTCGTGTTGCTGGTCGGTGCGGCGAAACCGGGGAACACTTCCACGGCAGAGCGAGTGCGGATCTTTTTGTTGAGGGGAGACGCTGCGCATAGGATTAGATCGAGATGATCTGCAACGGCGGCGGGAGCTTCCCGCGATGACGGAACGCATGTTCCGAGACGATGGCGTTAATCAAAAACGTCCGGTCCCGCTGCATCTGTTCCGCGAGCAACGCCAAATACTCCGCCACCTCCGGCTCCATCTTGATGCTCGTCTGTGGACGCGGCATCTTCCGACCTTTTTTCTCCTTCCTCGTTTCCATGCCCTCCAGTGTATCACATCACATTCCCACGGGATACAGCCCGGCTGTGGATAACTCAAATACTTCGGCATGCCGAAGTATACTGTAATCATTCAATGACTTCCGCGATCGCACCCCCTACTGACGCACGCTGATTCTATAAAAGACTTTCGGCTGTCCGGAGGGAAATGCCGAATCAGTAAAAGTGGTTTGCGGATTCGTGGCGAGCACGACGGGGGCGATCGTTGTCCAAGTTTGAAAGTCGAAAGAGCGGTCGATGAAATAGCTTTTTCCGGCAATACTCCGCCATGTGATTGCGACGCTGTTTGCGCCTGCGGGGACGATGGAAGTGGCGCGGAAAGCGGAGGCTGGGTTTTGTGGGTCGGTTCCCGCGACGTATTCTTGGTAGTTCGTCCGGCCATCGCCGTCGGCGTCGGCGGTCTGGCTGACGACGGAGCCGAAGAGGCGCTGGGACCATTCGGCGAAGGTTTCGCCGATGACGAGGTCGAGGCGCTCGATGAGGCCCTGGGTGGCGGCTCCGTAGCTGAAGCTCCCGGTGCCGGCGGGCAGGATCGCGGGGCGGCCATCGACGGTGGCGCTGCGGGTGTAAGGGGTCGCCGCGGCGGGGAGCGAGAGGGTGTTCGGAGTCGCGGGGAGCGGGGTGTTGTCGGCCAGTTGGCGCGTCTCGAAGGGGATGCGAGTGAGGTAAAACGACTCGCCGTTCACCGATACCACCGTCGTCTTGCTCGCCGCGAGCGTCTCGGCATTGCCGGAAAGCGACCACGTCACGCCCGCGGGCACGTAGGCGGTGTTGAGCGGGCTCCGCGTCACGCGACCGTAGAAAACCACGTCCGGCTCTGGAACGGCAGCGCTCACAATTGCGGTAAGGAGCATGCTGAATCCAAGGATCAACCGACGGACATCGGTGAGGGAACTCAGGGCTACAGCGACAAAGATATTGTCGTACCCGGTAGCAGATTCCCGAGCTGCGTTTGAAAGGATCATCGGCTTTTCCCTTCAAGTTTGGGAGGGCCACTGTTCGCGTTTCCGATTGCAGGTATTTGCTCAGCGATCGCTTTACTCCCGGCGGCAACTCCTTTCGCAATTTCTACGGTCCCTTCAGCGGTCCCTACATTTTTCATTCCGTCAGCAATCGTCTTCGCCGCCGCTCCAAGATTAACCGCTGTCTCCGCAGCGATTCCGAGGTTTGTAGCAGTTCTTTTGCTCGCCCCTCCCTGTTCCGCGCCATATTGCACAGCAGCCCCAGTTGCCTTACTTGGGCTGGACGCAACGCTAACGACCTTTGTTGCCTCGGCGTATTTCCCACCTTGGTTACTCTTCGGCTGAGATGCGAATCCCTCCATAGCTTCAACTAAACCTAATCCCGCGGTTGCTGCTCCCCCGGCAACGAGTAGCGTTCCATTCACGCTGGCGAATGCCCCCACGGGCGCACCAACACCTGTCGTGATAGCAGCGATTCCGCCGCCGGCAATAACCACACCAATTGACATCGAGATCGCGCCAACCGCAACATCCTTTCCGCCGCTCAAAACCATGTCCCAATCTAGTAGTCCCGTTGGGTCAGTTCTCGTTATGGGATGATTCGTGGCATACGCATACAGGTTTAGTGCTTGTGGATCCGAAACGCGGCTGTCGGGACTTATGCAAAGAGCCGGGTCCGGCCTAGAAAAGCGCGATAATCGGGAAACCAAAAACCTAGCTTCAAAATAAGCTAAGCCACTTTCCCCATCCTTCTCCTTCTGCGTAAATCCGTAACTCTCCTGCACCCCGCGCGGCTGATCTTCCTGCCGCGGATGGCCGTAGGGGTAATACGCGCTTTCGCTCACGAGCTGCCCGTTCGCATCGCTCATCACGCTCGATGAGCCGAGGTGATCCTGGTGGTAGTAGCGAATCTCCAGCGTGGGGTCGGGGGCGCTGAGGGTGAACGGGGCGGTGGTGGCGGCGAAGGTGGCTTCGCCGGGCGCAAGTCTGGACGGGTGATTGCCGGCGCTGGCGAGCGGGGCGAGGAAGCGGTGACGCCAGTCCTGCGTGGCGGCGTCGAAGAACCAGAGCGGGGCGTCGGCGGGCAGGCGGGCGGCCACGTCGAGCGGCTCGAAGCGGCTGTTGGCGATCCACTGGCGTCCGGCGGGATAGGTGGCGGCGACGGCCGCAGTCCAGGTGCCGCGCACGGCAAGGGTGCCGGCGGCGCTGGCTTGGACGCGGAGGATGGTGCCCGCGGGAATGGCTTCGTTTGGCAAAATCGCGCTGTATTGGCCGAGGCCCGGCCCCTGCCGATAGACCTGCTGCACGGGCGCGGTGAGGAGCTGCGCGGTGCCGTCGGTGAGGGTGACGGCGAGGGCGATGAGATTCCGGCCGGGCTGGAGGGTGAACCGCTGGACGCGCTGGGTGGCGTTGAGGTTCGCGGTCACGCGGGCGACGCGGGTGTCGCCGTTCCAGACGTATTTCACCGGCGCGCCATCTTCGCGCAGCTCGAAGGTGCGATCGACGTAAAGTGTCACATCCGGTTTGGTCGAAGCGACGCCGTTGGTCTTCGGGAAGACGCGCTTGGTGATGCGCCGGTCGGTGTAGTCGTAGGTGTATTCCGCCCGCATCTGCGCGTTCTCGACGGCGGTGAGCCGGTCCTTGAAATCCCAGGTGCAGGCGAGGCCGTCGATGGTCTGCATGTTGCCATTGGCGTCGTAGGGGTAGCTGCGCCCGCCGACGCTGGCCGCGGTGAGCGCGTGCGGTCCGGGCTGGCCGCCATCGCGCCCCTGCCGGCTGGATGCGCCCGCGGTGCCGCCGTAGCTCATGGTGCCGAGATTGGTGACGGAGAGGCCGTTCTCGTCGTGCGCGATGTTCGAGGTCTGGCTGAGCATGTTGCCGATGCGGTCGTAGCCGTAGGCGATCTGCCCGGAGGTGGCGGGATACTGCACCTGGGTAAGCCGGTAGAGGTCGTCGTAGGCGAAGACCTGGGTGTTGCGGCGCGGGTCGTTGGCCGGGATGGTGCCGGCGGGGCGGTTGTCGTCGATGCGGGTGATGTTCGACGCGCCGTCGAAGGTGTAGCTGAAAGAGACGAGTTGAGTGTTGAGTGTTGAGTGTTGAGTGTTCAGGGAGCGGAGACGGAGGCGTGGGTCGTAGGCGTAGGTGGTGGCGACTCCGTTTCCGTGGTGGATGTTGTCGAGTTGGCCGGACGGCCGGTAGGCCATGCTCGTGATGATGCCGCCGGGGCCGCCGGTGATGCTCTGCGGGAGGTTGCGCGTGTTGTAGGCGTAGTCGGCGAAATCGCCATCGGGGTAAGTATTCCGCGTGAGCCGGTCGAGTGAGTCGTAGGCGTAGGCGCACTGATAGGAAGCGAGCGCGCCGCTGACGGGATCGGGAATGCGCTTGACCTTCCAAGCCGTGCGCCCGCGCGCATCGTAGCTGAGATACTCCGCGCCGGAGAGGTCGGTGACGGAGACGAGCTTTCCCGCAACGTTCGTGCTCGTTGCGCTCGTGCCATCGCCGACGGAGACGGTGGCGGGCGTATCGTAGAAATACGTGACATCGGGCGCGAGCCCCGAGGCATCGAGGTAGTCCTCGGTCTTGAGCCGGTTCGCGCCGTCGTAGGTCATCACGATGTGCTGGCCTTTGGCATCGACCGTCTCGGTAAGGTTCGACGCAGCATCGTAGGTGTAGCCCATCACACCGCGGTCGGGATCGTCCATCGCGGTGAGCCGCTTGAGTCCGTCATAGCTCATCGTCTTCACGTTGTTCTGCGAGTCGGTGATGCGCGTGAGGTTGTCGAGCAGGTCGTAGGCATAGCGCGTGGGCCAGGTCTGGCCGCCGTTCAGTTCATCCACGCCGATGAGCCGGTCGAGACCATCCTTGTATTGCACATGCGGTGTTCCGAAATGCGGCGAACCGGCGGTCGTATCCTCCTCATCCGACAGGATGGTCTTGAGCGGAAGATACTGCGTCTGGCTTTCGCGCCGGGGACCACCAACGATTTCGGGAGGCATGACGCTGCGGACCGTGCGACCCGGCGCATCGTAAAACATCGTTGTGCGGTCGCCATCGGGCGGCGGATCGACGAACTGCGGACTGCCGCCGGTGAATGGAAGGAAGCTGTCCCGCTCCGCGCCGCGCGAGGTGTAGCGCTTCACGTTTTTGTAAATCCATTGCCCGGCAGTCGCCCCTTCCTCGATCGTGCCGAGCTTGTGGCCTGCGCCATCCGTGATTTGGAAAACGTCGAAGGTGCCGCCGCCCGCGATCTCGCGTGACTTCACAGCGACAGAGCTAAGCACGAGGGTCGCGCCGGAAGTGGAGAGCGAAAGATTCCCCGATGCGTCGTAGTCATAGACGAGTTTCCGCACCGTATCGCCGGGGTGATACTCATAGACGCTCGTCGGCGCGCCTGCGGTGTCTCCTGGCTTCACGACGCCGACGAGACGGAAGAAGCTGTCGTATTGGAAAGTGCTGAGGTTGCCGTTGAAATCGTGGGCTGTGGTCAGAACACCGCCGCCGAAATCGTAAGTCGCCGAGGCGGTGAGCGTGGTGCTGCCGGTGTCGATTTGCTCCTGCTCGACGTAGGTGTGGAAGGTGGCGTCGTAGCTGTAACGCCGCTCGTGCCCCGGCGCGCTACCGTAGTCGGGATCGCGAACGCGGTCGGGATTGCCGAAGGCATCGTAATGCGTGGCGGTGAGGACGCTCTGCGAGGCGTTGATGAATTTCGCGACGCCCGTGAGCAGGCCGCGCGGACCGACGCTGCCAACACTCAAATCGTCATAAGTGTTTACAGTTTTTGAGACGAACGCGCCGGTTTCATCCGTCTGCGTGATGACGCTCGGCAGACCGACGATCCACAGGTCCGGCCGGTGCGCGTATTGCGTGGTCGTGTAGCGCTCATCATCCGTCGAAAGCGGCCCGCCGCTCGTCACGCCGAAATCCTGCTGGAAGACCGTGCCGCCAAAATGATCGACATCGGTGTGCGTGGCGATCGTTGTCGCCAGTGCGGGTGAACGCTCGATGACTTCCTTCGTCATATCCGCCACAAATGGAAACGTGACCTTCTGCCCGTTCATGGTGCGGAATGGAAGCGAGACCGTCGGCTCCGTGAAGCCGCCGCTCGCGTCGTGGATGGTCTTGAGCTGCCAGTTGTTCGTCTCCCGCGTGAAGACGTTCGAGTTTGCCGCGGTCTGGCCGGCGAACGGGCCTTCATCGGCTTCATCGACAAACCCATCGTTGTCGTCGTCGAGACCATTGCCTTCGCCGGTCAGGGCCGTGGTTTCCGTCGCGAGCACCTTGCCTTTCAGCGCCTCCTCCTCGTAGCCGGCGATAGCATTGAATTCATCGGTCTGCCCGTCGCCGTCGTTGTCGAGATTGTCGGGAGCGCCGGTGTGGAAAAACATGCGCGTGATGAGCGTCGGCGAGTTCACCTCAGTCGCACCCTGCCGGTCGTCGCCGACTTCGATCTTGCGCGCAAAAGCGAACCCGCGGAATTCCTTCTCGAACCCGTCATAGTAGCCGTCGTGGTAGGCAAATTCGGTGATGTAGCTGTCTATGCCCGGAGCTGAGTCGAGGTTCAGCCCAAACCGTTTCGTGATGCGCGAGACGACCTGCACCGGGACGGGCAAGCGCGTCCGCCAGGAATTCCCGCCGCGCCGCGCCGCTTGGTAGAAATTGGTCGAAGTCTTGTATTCGATAAAGGTTTGCAGCCCGATCCCGTTGTCGATCACGCGGAGCAGGTTGGGCCTCACGCCTCCGGTGAAATCAACGTATTGGATTTGGTAGCCGCCGGTTTGCGGACTGAAGTTTTCCCACAGGAAATCGGTGGAGCCGTTGCCATTGATGTCCGCCTGACGGAGCACGGTCTGGCCGCGGATATAAGTCGGAGTATTCGCGACCTCCAGACGGCGCGAGAAGGTGTCGTTGCCGAGATTCACCCAATACGAAACGTGATCGACCGCGACCGCCACAATGTCGGAAAGCCCGTCGCCATTGAGGTCCATCACGAACGCATCCTCGATGGGCACCACGCTGAGGTCGATGTCGCCGGTCATCTCGTGGCGCGTGCCCCAATAACCGCGGCCCTTGTTCGGCCAGTAGGTGACTTCGAGGTGAGTGCCGAATTCATTGATCCGCACGAGATCGAGCAGCCGGTCGCCATTCATATCCGCGAGCTTCACGCGCACGCTCGACTGTCCGGCCTCGGCGAACTCCAGCGCATCGGCGTAGGCGATGTCACCCATCTGCGGCTCGCCAAAGAGGTAAAGCCCATCCTCTTCCCAGCGGTCGCCCCGATTGTAATAGTAAATGAATCCGGCGCTCGTGGTGCGCATGAAGTCGATGCGTTTATCGCCATTGAGATCGAGCGTGCGCACGCTCGGGTCGCTGAAATCGAAAGGCGGATACGGCGTGACGAACGGCACCTCCGCGCCCCAGGCGGGATGCGTATCGTCGTTGCCGCTTGGGCGGGTCGAGTTCGGGAAATAGGAGAACGTGCCGCCGGTGCCGCCGGCCTTTTGCACGAGGTCGATGCGACCGTCGCCGTCGTAGTCGGTGAGCTGTGTGGTGGAGTTGCTGAGCGACGTTCCGGTCGGGACGCCCGCGAGTTGGTATTCGGCAGAGAAGCGGCCTACACCTTCATTGTAGATTACGCTGTGCTGACCGTTAAGCGGATCGGTGTAGAGGAAATCGGGGAGGCCGTCGCAGTTGAGATCGGCGAGCGCGAGATTTGCGTTCGCGAGCGAATAGGGCATCGGATTGGCAAAGCCACCCTGCACCGCATTCGCGGCGTCGAAGCGCGTGTAGCCGAGACGCAGCGGTGGGAGATAGTTTGCGCTCGTGCCGCCTTTGTCGAATTGCGTGACCTGCCGCAGCAGCGAAAACTGCGCACCCGCATCGGTCGGCGCGATGATCTCGACCGGATCGTTCGCGGGCAGCGTGTAGCCCAGCCCATAGCGGCGCACGAGAGTGGCCGCCGACACCACGCGAATTTGCCAGCATCGCCGCCCTGTCCGCACCTCGAACCCGCTGAGGAAGCTGCTGAACGCATCAGCGCGCGGCTCATAATCGAAGACGATTGAATGATAAGTTCCGCCGAAAATACTGTAGCGAATTTCCGTGCAGTAAACGTCGCCGGGCGAGTCTGCAAAGGTCTGATAGCGAAACTCCATCTGGTTGCCGTTCACGTCGATCACGGTGTCGGCGCACCATTTGAAAGTGTCGCCGAATGACGATCCGCCGGGTCGCACGAGCCGCGAGGGATTCTGCGCAAGAGTGGACGTGCCGAGGAGCCAGCGAGTGCCCTTCTTGTCCGTCACCTCCCATCCCGATCCCGTCGGGCGGACCCGTTGGAACGCCGACTCATTTTCCGTGCGATAACTCCCGTCGCTCAGTGGCACCAACTCTTCGCCGCCCATCGTGAACTTGTCATTCCCGCCATACACCGGCAGCCCTTTCTCCGTCTGCCGCTGGATCGCCATCAGCCCGTCGCTCCACGCGATGCCAAAGTGCCCATTGCCCGCACCGGAGTTGTAACGCAGCACCACATTCGGCTGAAGTCCGGCCACACCCGGCGGGCTGGCGATCTTCACGCTGTAGCTCGACGTGCCCGTGTTGAGTTGCGGCTCGAAAGCATCGCCAAGCCCTTCGATCGAGCCCGGCCCCGAAGGCAGCGAAATCTTTTCGAGGCCAACGCCGTTTTTATCCCCGGCGAGAACCGGACTATCTAGCCACAAAAGTACGCAAAGGGCGCGAAGAACCTGGCAGACGACGCGAACAGCACCGTGCGGGCAACACCCTTTGCGTGCTTTTCGTTCTTTCGCGGCCATTTCATTTCGCCATCCGCACCGGCCCCATCGGCGGCCCGGGTTGTTTCGTTTCGCTCGCGACTTTTTCCTTCAATCGCTCGGGATGAAGCTCCACGGGAAACTGCTTCCTGAGCCCGGCGACGTAGCCGTCATAAAGCTCAAGCCGCTTCTGCCGATCGACCCGCTGCGCGATCTGCGCGCGGGCTTCTTCGAAGGTCGTCACTTTCCCGTCGCGTCGCTCGACCAGCTTCGCCCAATAGACGCCCTGCTTGGTCTCAACCGGCCCGGCGACCGCCTCGGAGTTCGCGACTTTGAAGATCGCCTCGACGATGTCCGGGGGATGCTGCACCTGCGGCTGGCCTTGGATGATCCAGTTCGTCACGCCGCCCGTCGCCTGCACCGCCGGATCATCGGAAAACTTCTTCACCGCGTCTGCAAAGGGCAGCCCGCCCTTCAGTGCTTCCTCCAATTCACCGCGCTTCTTCGCGAGCGCCTCATCGCCGCCCTCGCGTTTGAGGAGAAATAGCAACTGCGCCTTCGCCAATGTCGGTTGCGTGAACTCTGCCGCGTGTTTGTCGAAATACGCGCGCAATTCCCGGTCCGCTGGCTTCGGCAATTGCGGCAATTGCGCGTCCACTTTCTCGCGCACGAGCTTTTGCACGATCATGCCTTTCACCAGTTGCCGGATGCCGGGTTCCTTCTCGTAGCCGAGCCGTTCGGCTTCCTTTGCGAGCAGCTCAAAGTTCACCGTGTCCCGCAGGGCCAGGTCTGCCCCGGACGTCTCCGTGAGGTTGTAGCCATTCTGTGCCGCGGTCGCGCGGATGGCCTCGAATGGCACCGCCTCACCACCGACGACGGCGATGGCATCCGTCACGGGTGTCCCTGTCGCCACCTGCGGCGCATCGTGCTTCGTGCAAGCGGTGAAAAACACGGCCAGCACGCACAAGCCGATATCGCGCGCAGCGCTTTGGAGTGCGCGGACTTGTCCGCGCTTTGCGGAGGAGGAAGCTTGCTTCCGTGGCCGGGACAGATTTCGCGGCGCCCGGTAAGGGCTCCCGCCGCGCGGACAAGTCCGCTCCTTCCCGAATGCGCGGACAAGTCCGCGCACTCCAAAGCCTTCGGCAAAAGCGCTCATACGCTCAGAATCCGGGAAACTCCGGCGGATTGCCGAAGGTGTAGGTGAAGCGGATGACGATGTCCTTGATCTTACTGAAGTTGATGTTGCGGTTGGTCGGGCTCTCGGTGTTTATCCGCAGAATCCATTTGGTCGCGGCCACCGGACGGTCGGCGAGGCCGAGGTTGTCGAACTCCGCGAGCGGACGCCCGCCGGTCGCGCCGTTGATCCGCGACGGGAAGGCGATGGCGAAGGCGGTGCGGTTGAGGTTGTCGGCGTTGAAGGTGAGCCGGAAGAGGTCGTCCGCGGCGGGCGGATTGGCGTAGAAGCGGCGCAGGCTCACCATGCCTGTCTGGATGAGGTCGATCTCGGCCACCTGTTTGTCGCTGAAGCCGGACTCGGAGTAGATGTCCGCGGCGATACTGCTGATGCGCATGTTCCAGCGGCTGCCGGTGGCGGGGAAGAAGGTATTGTCCTCAATCCCGGTCGCGAACTCGATTTCCAGCGAGGGATTGGCGACGTTGTAGAAGTTCGGCACTCGCTTGGTCTCCAGATAATTGCGAAATGCGAGGATGCTGGCGTCGAGCGTGAAGCCGGTGGCCGCGTTCGATTTCAAGTTGAGGATTTGCTCGCGCATGGAAATCGGCTCCGCGGAGATCGGGCCGGAATGGTTCGGGCCGCGCACGCTAGTCACGTTGATCCGGCGAACCTTGCTGTCCCATGCCTTGAGCGCGTCGAGGTAGTCTTTTGCCTCATCGCCGCCTCGGATGAAAAAGAGGGAGTCGATTTTCGTGAACTTGTCGAAGAGCGGATTTTCCAGTGAAGCAGGCTCCTGAGAACTGCCCGTATTGATCGGATTTTGGGGATTGCTCAACAGGTATTGACAACGAGCGGGAGAAGCTGGCAAGCAGAGGGAATGAAATGCCAACATTGTGAAAGTGAGGAAGTGGTCAAGAACGGGAGCAGCCGGCATGGTCGGCAGCGCTGGCTGTGCCG
>JANNWY010000301.1:0-29734 GCA_031409335.1 Chthoniobacteraceae bacterium
CGAAGTGCGCGGCGTCCACAAACAGGACCTTGCGCTTGCCCTCCGAAGCCTCTTGCAGCCTTGGTTGGAGTTCGCCCTGGTCGAAATCGAACTGGCGTTGCGAATCGAGTTTCCCGGGAATCGGCGCGGTCGAACACAGCGGATTCGACTCCGGCCCGCTCCTCATCGCGACGCGGGAGGACGGCGGCGCAGTCGCGCTTACGAACAACGGAAACACTCCCGCCGAAGACTACGTCGAAGTGGTCATGCCCGCCGGATGGCAGCGCGTCCGCCTCGCGCAGACCGATCCATTCGGCGGCGCGCTCAGCCCCGACGGACGCTGGGCGGTGACGGGCAGCTTTTCCGAACCCGGGGCGCGTCTTTGGAGCCTGCCCGACGGCCAGCTCCGCCAGACTTTGGATCACGTCGGGATCGTGCTCGGCGCGGCCTTCACCGAAGACGGCGCGACGCTCTGGCTATGGGGCGACAAAGCTGTGCAGCGCATCCGCACCGACACATGGACGCCCATCTCACCGCCGATCGCGCGATTGTTTCCAGCCTTCGCCGTGAGCCCCGGCGGTAAGTTCGCCGCGAGCATTTCCGGCAACGACGTCATCCTGCACCGCGCCGCCGACCTCACCGAGCTCGCCCGCCTCCCCGCCTTCGTCGGGAGCGCCGGTTCCGCCCGGCTCGCCTTCAGCGGCAACAGCAACCGCCTCGCCCTGCACACCGCACGCGGCACCGTCGTGGTTTGGAATCTCCCCGCGCTTGATGAGGAATTGCGCGCTCAAAACATGGAAACAATCGGAGAAAAGTGACGCACGAAGAGCATGTTCAACGTTCAACCTCCAACGCCTGCCGACGCGACAGCCTGAACTGCCTTTCATCACATCTCCCCGGCTAGCCACTGCCAGCTAGTTTCTCGCGGCGTGTTTGGCGGACGACGCGCTGGCACCAACTGGGAACGACGCGCCTTTTTGAATCCAGCGAATGATCGTGAGCGCTTCGTCCGCGGTCAGCGGTTCCTTGCCGTCGGGCGGCATGATGTCGTCATCGCCTGGTGGCAGGAGGACGAGCCGCACGAGTTCGCTGCCCATCGGATCACCGGGCTTGATCGCGGGTTTCCCGCTCTCACCGCCCGCGAGCGCAAGTTCCGCTTGATCCAGGCGATAATCGCCTCGCTGCTTTTCCTCCCCGTGACAGCGGATGCATTTTTTCTCAAGGATCGGCTGCACGTGCGCGACGAACATCTCCTCATGTTCATCGAGCTTCGCGGAATCCGTCGCATCGGCGTTTTCCGGCGCACTCTCGATCAATTCGCGCACAAATGTCGGCGCGTTTTCCGTCAGGTAGTTTGAGCCGTGCGTGAGATTTCCGCCCATGTGCCCGGCGAATGCCACCAGCCCGAGAGTCACCGCGAGCAATCCGCGATAACCGCCGGTCAGGACCGGCCGGGACATTTCGCGAAAAGCGCGGCGCTGCATCGCGAGCGTGAGCAGTGTGGCGACGACGACGCCGATGCCCGTCCAGCGGTGCGATTCGAGATCGTGCGTCTGATAACCGCCGTCCGCGCCACGCAGGATTCCGAGGGCCGCCGTGATCCCGCCGCTCACGAGACTGAGCCAAAGCGTGAGCGTGATGACCTTCTTCACCTCCGCACTCGGCCAGCGCATCCGGTATAGCTCCAACACACACGCCATCGCGAGAAACCCGATCGGAAAGTGGAGCACGACGGCGTGGAAAGGCGCGAGGAACGGACGCCACTGGAAAATCTTTTCTGTCGGCGGTGGCCCGTCCGCGTGTGCGTTGAGCGCGATGAACAGCAGTTGAAACAAAACCACGATCAGGATGCGGCCGAAGCGATGACTGGAATGTTTGACCACACTTTGCAAACCGCGCGGTCCCCATTGGGCTTAGTCGTTTTCGCGAATCGCCCGATGGGACGCCCAGTCGCAAACGACCGTCGCACACGCACTGCGCGGCTAAGGTTCGGCCTTGCGCTCGATCACCCAGACACCGCAAATTCGCGGACCTCGCAACGCTATCCCTACAAATTCGCCCATGAAATTTTCCCTCACCGTCCGTTCCCTGCTCGCCTCATTTTTTTTCGCCACGAGCGCGTTCGCGCAAGTCGCGCCGCCTGCTGGATTCACCGCGCTTTTCAATGGCAAAGACCTTGCGGGCTGGCGTGGCGGCGACACATTCGATCATCGCAAACTGCTCGCGATCCCCGAGGCCGATCGCGCAGCGCAAATCGCAAAATGGACGGAGACGATGAAGGCGCACTGGCGCGCGGAAGGCGGCGAATTCATCAATGACGGCAACGGCGCGTATGCGACCACCGAAAAGAACTACGGCGATTTTGAATTGCTCGTCGAATACAAGACCGTGCCGGGCGCGGACTCGGGCATCTATCTGCGCGGCGTGCCGCAGGTGCAGATTTGGGATTCCGCTGACAAAAAGAATGCCGCGATCGGTGGAGAAAAGGGATCGGGCGGACTTTGGAATAACTCGGCGGGTGCGCCGGGCAAGGATCCGCTCGTGAAGGCGGACAAGCCGCTCGGGGAATGGAACAAATTCCGAATCGTGATGGTGGGCGCGCGCGTGAGCATCTGGCTGAACGAGCAAAAGGTCGTGGATCACGCGACGCTGGAAAATTACTACGACCGCGCGATGCCCGTTCCGGCGCGCGGCCCGATCCAACTTCAAACCCACGGCGGCGAAATCCGCTGGCGGAATGTTTTCCTGCGCGAGATCGGCAGCGATGAGGCGGGCAAAATCCTCGCGGCAAACAGCAACGCGAAAGATGCCCCCGAAATCTGGAACGCAAAGGATTTCGCGGGATGGGGTGGTCCCGTGGACAACTACGAAATCGTGGACGGCGCGATCCGCTGCAAGGCGGGCAAAGGCGGGACGATTTATCACAAGGACGAACTGACCGACTTCATCGCGCAGGTGGAATTCAAGCTGCCGAAAGGCGGCAACAATGGACTCGCGATCCGGTATCCGGGAACTGGCGATCCTGCTTATGCCGGGATGACGGAACTGCAGGTGCTCGACGACAACTACGAGCAGGCGACCGGCCAGAAAATCGACCCGCGCCAGACGCACGGCTCGGCCTACGGGATGGCGGCGGCGCAGCGCGGATACCAGCGCCCGATCGGCGAATGGAATTTCCAGGAAGTGATCGTGAAAGGCTCGCGCATTCGCGTGGAACTGAACGGCGCGACGATCCTCGATGCCGACGTGGCGAAGATCGATCCGGCGACGTTCATGGCGAAAAGCCCGCATCCGGGAAAAGATCGCGCCGCGGGCTTCTTCGGATTCGCGGGGCACAACGATCCCGTCGCGTTCCGCGCGATCCGGATCAAGAAGCTCTAGCGTTTCGCCTCATGCCGCGCTGGCCCCAGCCCTTTCTTGCGGTGCTCTTCAGCGTGGGCGTTTCGGGCGCGGAACCGGTGACGTTCCGCGATTTCGACGAGCCGCCGCACAACTACCGGCAGCGCACGCCGGCGGATCGTTTCACCCGCATGAAGGACGACCTGGAAGCGGGCCGCATCGCGCTCGATCACTCGTCGGAACGCGCGTTCATGATCAGCCTGCTGCGCGCGCTCGAGGTACCCGTGTCCTCGCAAATGCTCGTCTTCTCCACGACCAGCCTGCAATTGCGGCTCATCACGCCATCGAATCCGCGCGCGATCTTTTTCAACGACGAAATCTATCTCGGCTACATCCCCGGCGGGCGCGTGGAAGTGCTGGCACTCGATCCGGAACTGGGCGCGATTTTTTCCATCTTCGACGTGCCGCGTGACGGACGCGCGATGCACATCGAGCGCTCGGAAAAGTGTATGAATTGCCACGGCGGTGCGGACTCGGCGCACGTGCCGGGGCTCGTCATGAAATCGGTGGTGCCGGGCGAGCGCGGCGGCAGCCTCACTGCGTTTCGCATCGAGCAGACGGGACACGCGATCCCGTTCGAGCAGCGATTCGGCGGCTGGTACGTCACGGGAAAGCCGGGCGTCGCCAGCGAGTTGGGAAACGTCGTGGGCCGCTTTGCAAACGGCGCGCTGGTGAAGCAGCGCATCGAACCCGGCGCACTTTTCGACTTTGCAAAATATCCCGCGGCAACGAGCGACGTGCTGCCGCAACTGCTGCTGGAGCATCAGGCCGGATTTGTGAATCGCGTCGTCGAGGCGTCGTATCGAGCGCGGACGAATCTGCACACCAGCGCTGGAAACCTCACGCCCGAGCAAGAGCGGGAGCTGGATGAGCAGGCGAAAATCGTAACGCGTTACGCGCTCTTCGCCGACGAAGTGCCACTGCCGAAAAGCGGCGTCGAAGGCGACGCGGAGTTTAAGAAACAATTTCAAAGTGCTCCGCAAGGCAACGCCCTGCGCCAACTCGATCTCCGCACGCGGCTCCTCAAGCGGCGGTGCAGTTACATGATCTACAGCCCGGTATTTCAGGGACTGCCCGCCCCAATGAAACAGCGCATCCACCGCCAGCTCGGCGAGGCGCTGAATTCCGAAAAGCCCGACGCGGAATACGCTTATCTTCCGAACGAGGAAAAACGCGCCATTCACGCCGTGCTGAAAGCGACGCTCACCGACCTGCCGGACGGCTGGTGACCCACCGCGTTCGCGGAAAAGAAAACGGGCGTTCCATGCCGCGGCACGAAACGCCCGTTTGAGATTTTAGCGAGGTCGCTTACTTGGCGGCTTCCGTCTTCTCCCCGGCCCCGGTCCAGCCAGAAAGGCCGGCAGACATGTGCTTCACGTTGGTGTAGCCGAGTTCCTTCGCGGCTTTCGCCCCGGCGGCATACGCCCCGCAAGTTGGGCCGCCGCAATACGCGACGATCAGCGCGCCCTTGTCAGCGGGCAGCGATTTGGCGAGATCCGCTTTCTTGGACGCGAAATCGATCGCGGACGGCACATGACCCTTCTTGAAAGAGTCGGACCCGTTGACGTCGATGATGGTCGCCTTCTTGGCTGCGATGGCGGCTTTCACTTCGGCAACGCTGATGTCGGGGAATTCACCCGCTTGCGCGGTGACGGCACAGACTGCGATGGCGAGGAATGCGATGAGTTTTTTCATGGTGATCTAGTTTGTTTTTGATTTGAGGTTACGAGTGGAAACACCGCTTCGGGTTTCCGGTCTTAGAAAGTATCCACGCTGTTGAAAGCGACAATCATTTTTGCCGGACTCAGCTTCGGCCTTGTCGCGTCAGGGTGAGGGACGCAAACTTCGCTTCATGAAATCCTTTCTACCCATCCTATTGTCCGCCGTTTTTCCCTGCACCGGATTCTGCGCCGAGGCGGTTTTTTACATCGGCACTTACACCAAGCCGGGAAAGAGCGAGGGCGTTTATGTTTCCAAACTCGACACCGAAACCGGGAAACTCGGGCCGGTGGAACTCGCGGGAAAGGCGGCAAGCCCGAGTTTTGTGGCGCTGTCGCCAGACGGGAAATTTCTCTACGCGGCGGTGGAATCCGGGAAAGGCGCGGTGGCTGCGTTTGCCGTCGGAGCCGGGGGGAAATTGACGCTGCTGAACGAGCAGCCCGCGGGCGGCGACGGGACGTGCCACGTCTGGGTCGATGCGACTGGGCGGAACGTGCTCGCGGCAAATTACGGCGGCGGCAGCATTGTCTGCTTTCGCACGAACGCCGATGGCTCGCTCGGCGAGCGCAGCGCGTTCGTGCAATTTGAAGGGACCGGGCCCGACAAGGCGCGACAGGAAAAGCCGCACGGTCACGCGATCTACACGGACGCGTCGAATCAGTTCGTCTATGCCTGCGACCTCGGCACGGACAGTGTCTGGACGTTTCACTTCGACGCTGCAAAAGGCACTCTGAAAGCCGCCGAGCCCGCGTCCGCCAAAGTCCCGCCCGGCGGCGGACCGCGGCATCTGGCGATTCATCCGAACGGTCGCTTCGCCTACGCAAATAATGAGATGACCCTGAGCGTGACCGCATTCACTCGCGACCCCGCGAGCGGTGCGCTGGCTCCCGTGCAAACGCTGCCGACCGTGCCCGAAGGCACTCCGCGAGCAGGCGTTTCCACCGCGGAGATATTCTGCCACCCGACCGGAAAATGGCTCTACACATCAAACCGCGGCCACAACAGCATTGCCGTTCATGCGATCGCCGCGGATGGAAAACTGACCTGGATCGAAACCGCGCCCGCACAGGTAAAAGTGCCGCGCGGCTTCGGGATCGATCCGACCGGCAAATGGCTGGTCACCGCCGGCCAGGAAGACGACAAACTCGCCGTTCTGAAAATCAACCCGGCCACTGGCAAGCTCACGCCTAACGATTCGACCGCGCAGGTTGGCAATCCGGTGTGCATCCTTTTCAAAAAGTAACCGGCAGGATTCCCCGCGCAGCCGCTCAACTGTAAACCAGCAACCGCTGCGTCACGTTCGTGAGCAGGTTGTGATTCATGATCTTCGTGATCGTGGGCGTGGTGAGTTCCTGGCCTTCCGGGATCAGCAGCAGCCCCGCCGGGCTGAAAATCCCGCGCGCGAGATGCATTCCCGGCCGCAGTTCGTTGAGCATCAGCTCGCGGACCTGGCGCGGCAGTTCGCTCGTTTTCGTCGCTTTGAAAAACAGCCGCACCGCATCGGGATCGAACGCCCGCCCTGATTCCGCCACGATCACCTCACCGGCCTTGTCCGCCGGCAGACCGGTCTCGACGAACGCCGCCGCGACCGAGAGGCAACGCGCAGTCCAGGGGATCAATGCGCCCGCGATCCGATCCGGATAGCCCGTTCCGTCAAACCGCTCGTGATGCGCGCGGATGGTCGCGCCCACGGTGTTCAGGCGATCGACGAAAGCCGCCATCGTCTGGCCGTAAATCGGATGCTGCCGGATCGAGGCCAAATCCTCCGGCATGCAATCCTGCGGCCGCATAAAAAGTTTGTGCAGGACCTCGCGATCGACACCGACGAGGCCGATGTCGTGAAGCCACGCGCTGGCCATCAGCACGTGTTTTTCTTCCTTCGTAAAATCGTCCGTTTGCGTCATCTTCCGGCACAGTTCCACGGTCGCCTTGGTGCGCGCGCCGAGCAGCGGATAGAAGGTGTTGATGATGCGGTAACAGAGCCCGAGCGAGTGATCGAAGTTCTCGTTCAACGCGTCGTTCGCATCATCGAGCCGATGTTTTTGCTCGATGAGTTCCTCCACTTTTACAAGCAACTGCGTGTTCGCATTCACGAGCTGATCATTCAAATCGAGCGTGTCCGCGCGCAGCCGCGCATTTTCCACCAGCAGACGGTAGCGCTGCTGCGCGTTGCCGATGGTCGCGAGCAATTCCGCGCGCGACCACGGCTTTGCCAGAAAGCGGAATATCTCCCCCTGATTGATCGCGCTCACCACGGTATCGAGCGCGAGCACGCCGGTGATCAGGACGCGCGATGCATCCGGCTGCAACTCGCGCGCGCGCCCGAAAAATTCGAGCCCCGTCATATTCGGCATGTGCTGATCGGAAACGATCGTCGCAAATTCGGTCGTGCGGACTTCGACGAGCGCGGCCTCGGGCGACGAGCATGCCGTCACGGAAAACCCCTCGCAGCGCAATTGCTCCTGGAGCGTTTCCAGCAGTTCGATGTCGTCGTCCACCAAAAGGACGCGCGCGGTGTCAGGGGAATCATTCATGGTTCAAACGTGTGCGGAGAAGGATCGCGGTGCGAAATTTTCACGGACATAAATGCTGCCGAGTTCGCGCAATCGCAGCCGGGCGGCTTCCAGGCTTTGCCGCTGCATCACCGCGCGCTCCACCATCGCGCCGACCAGTTTTTCGTTTCGCCGCTCGCCTTCCAGCACCACGTCGATCCTGCGCGAAAGCTCGCGATTTCGCCGGTCGAGGCCGGCCTCATTGGCAAAGTCACTCAGTTTCACGAGCAGCTCATCCTTGCACGATTGGATGGCCTCCACTTCCGTGAAGTCTTCCGAGCCCAGCGAGACGGACTCGTTTTGCGTCAGCCGCTCATACTCGGTGAGCAGCCGCCAGAAGTCTCGCTCAGCGCGCATTTCAGGCAGCCTCGCTCTGCGATTGTTCGAGCATTTGCGCCCACGCGTCGCGGATTTCCCCGAGCAGGCGCTCCACGGTCTGGATCGGGCCTGGCACCTTCATCATGTTGGCCTTCAGCAGTTCCTCGATCATGAAATCGTAAAGCGCATACATCGTCTTCGCGAACTCGCCGCCACCCTTGAGGTCGAGGCTGCATTGCAACTCGCGCAGAATCCGCTGCGTCTTGATCAGGTTGTTGTGAATGTCCTCGTTCTTCTTCGCGAGGTCTTCGCTCTGAAAACCGATCAGCGCGTTCGAGAGAAAGCGGAGTGCGCCGTCAAACAGCATCAGCACAAGGTTTCCGGGAGAGGCAGTCGTCACCGCGACCGCCTGATACGATTTGGCAAATTGCGCGAGTTTCATCGTGTTGCCTTATTTCGCGCGTTGGGAATCGTTCACGAACACCCCGGCGAGCTTCGCGAGAAGATCGTCCGACGGATAACCCGGATCGGCGGCGAGCGCCTTGCCGCGCGCCACTTCCTCGGCGCGCACTTCGGGCTCGGCGGCAAGCGCGGCGGCGAGCTTTTCCTGCTTCGACACCTGCGGTGCCGCCTCGGTGCCGGTTTCCTTTTCGGGTTTTGCAGACCGTGTCGCGGGCTTGGCCGGGACAGGGATGCCATCGGGTTTGAAAGGTTGAATATTCATCGGTCTATGGGCTTATCGGATGAATGGGCCGGGTGCTTTAGAAAAAAGAATCAACTACTCGTGACCCAGGCTGGAATAGGTTTCATTCGCGACGTATTTCGCAAAACGCGAGGGGCTGAGAAGGATGCTGCCGCCGTCAGTCGCGAGCGGTTGTTGTTCGTTGCCATGCGTGATCTGGAAACGCTTTGCCGCCTCCGCCACCACGGCATTTCCCGCGTCGAACACGTAATCGAATGCCCAGCGAATCTGGCCGGTGCTCGCCGCGACGAGCTTCGTGCGCACTCCCATCGACACGGGGCGGTACGGTGAAAAATGAGTGAGATCCGTGAACAGCACGCCGTCCACTCCACACTCCTCGCGCAGCCGGGAAAGCACGTCGGCAGGCAGCGACTCGGTCGATGCAAACTGCCGCTCACCGAACAGCGCCTCCAATCGCGCACGGCTGACCGGCACGACTTCGAAGAGGCCGCGCTTCGACAACTCCGATTGAAACGCGGCATCCAGGGCGCGCAGGTTTTGATCGGGAAACGCACCGCTGTGCAAAGGCAGCAGGGCAACGCGGCGCAATTGCTCTCCGGGAGTTGCCGGGGAAAAAAAGTTCTCCGGCGCGGGAGCCGGCGGCGGACCCGCCTGCTTCAGCGTCGCACAACCGCCGGTGAAAAGAGCACAGACCGCAGCCAGCGCGACGTGGACGCGAGGCAGCGTCATGCAGCGGCCGATCCGAATGCGTTATTCAGCGCGGTGAGCTGCGATTGAATCCGCGATTGCGCCGTTTCCATGCTGATGAAGCTTTGCTCCAGCAGCGCCCGCTGCTGCGCCAGCCGCCGTTCCATGTTCGAGATTTGCAAGTCGATGCTCTTCGATTGTTTTGCGATCGTCTCGGTTTGCGTTTTGAGCGTCCCGGTGGTTCCGGTCACTTGCTCGATGTATTTGTCCAGCCGGGCCACCAGCCCGTCTGGCTTGGTGCTGAACAGCGCGCGGACCTCGTCCGCCCGCGTCGAAAGCGTCGTGTCCAATTTGGAACTGTCCTTCACTTCCAGTTGGGAGGTTCCGGTCTTGAAATCGATGCCGATGCTTTCGAGTCGCTGGATCGTTCCGGTAAGACCCGGCACCGTGTCGAAAACTCCTTTCCGAATGCGCGAGGCGAGATCCGTCACCTCAATGTTTCCCGAGAGCGTCGCCCGCGAAACCCTGCCGTCCGAACTCGTCGAAGTCTTGGTCTGCTGCTCGATGTAAGTCTGCACCGCGTTGAACTTCGTGATGAAATCGTCAATTTTCGCCCGCGCTCCGGCAGTGTCAGTGCCGATGTTCACCGTCTCCGTGGTCGCGGTAGTCGCCGTCAGCGTCAGTCCCGCGATCCCGTGCGCGAACGAATCCAGCGTGTTGCTCGTGCTGATCAAGGTTCCGCCGCCATTCACGCTGAATTCCGCATTCTTCCCCCGCGCGAGCGTCGCCGTCGCGTTCAAGCCAAACGCTTCGAGTAATCCACCCGCTCCTTCGCTCACCGAAACGCCGACATCGCCCTCGTTCTTATTGGTCAGCGTGAAGCGATCATTCGCCCGGTCAAATGCCGCGGTCACTCCCGCTTCGGACGCGTTGATCCGCGCGACCACGTTTTGCACGCTGTCGTCGTTCACATTGAAGTCGATGCTCACGCCATTGATCGAGAACGAACCTTTTCCATCGCCGTCCACGCCAGTGATCGGTGTTTTCAGATTCGCATTTACGATCGCCGCGCCGACAGACACCACGCCCAGCGCCTTTGGCGAAATCACTTCGCCCGTGCCGTTGTTGTAAAGTTTCAGCGCGCCCAGAAAGTTGCTGGTGTCATTTGCGCTCCCGAGCACGATCTCACTCCCGCCGCTCAGGCGCACCTTGTCAGTCGTCGGGTCGTAGCTAGCGGTCACACCGGTCTTCGTCTGGATTTGTTGAAAGACATCCGCCAGCGAATCCGTCGCCGCCACGGTGATTCGCTCGCCGTTGATCGTGAAATCCCCTGCCCTGATCGAAGTCCCGATCGGCAGCGTGCCGATCGTCAAAGCGCTCACATCCGCCGTCGCACTCAGCGCCGAACCCGTGTCGCCACTTCCCACGCGCTGCGCTTTCGTCGCGAGTTGCGTCACTTGGATTTGGTAATTTCCCGTCTCCGCATCCGGGCTCGCCGCGACCGACCACGAGCTGCCTTCGTTTACGAGAGTCGCCGCGCGATCGGAAAATGCATTCCCCGCGACGCCCGACAGCGATCGGATGGAATCGCGCAGTGCCGTGAGTTGCGTGCTGAGGTTTTCGATGGCGCTGCTCTTTTGCGCGCCCAGCGCTTTTTCCGATCGCAGCCGGTCCTGCGGCACGCGTTCGGCGGTCATGAGTTGATCCACGAGGCTCCGCCAATCGAGACCAGAGGCCAAACCTGAGAGTTGAATTCCTGGCATATGCTTGTGTTTGTTAGCTTCCAGAAAAAGCAGACGCCGTGCCTTGTGCTGGCGAGAGTCTTCAACATCGTGGGAAAACCAATGTGCGCCGCCCTCGAACTCAATTCGCGAATGATCCGCCCCGGAAAACTCACCGCTGCCTGGCGCAATGGCATCGCCGAGCAACTCATCTGGGCCGGCTTTGCGCGCAAGGAAACGCTCGGCTGGTGGAAACGGAACGGCGCGGAACTCGTCGATGTGCCAGCGCACCGCTTTGCCGAACGTTCCGAGCGCGATCGGCAACTTCGCTGGGATGACGTGCCAGCCGGGCTCGTCGTGCGCGGCATCGTCGTCGTGGAAACCTCGACGCCGCTTTTGAAAATCGTCACCCGTGCTTCGACTGCGGAGGAAATTCAGCGCTTCGAACATCCGAGGATGCCGCTGATCGAGCAGCCGATTTTCAGCGCGGCGCCGATCGAATCCGATCCGCCGACGAAAAGCGCCCAGCGCGAATTGTTCTGATCTACAATCCGGCTTTCAGCCGACTCCAAAAGCCGTCGTCCTGCGCCGTCGCTCGCTGCGGCGTCTTGGCTTTTGCAGGAATCGTCAACCGCTGCCCGACGCGCAGTTTTCGCTCATCCACGATGCCATTCGCGCTCTTCAAATCAGCCGCCGTCGTCCCATACCGCGCCGCGATACTCGTCAGCGTGTCGCCCTGGGCGACGACGTATGTCGAGGACTGCGCAGGCGCGCCCTGCAATGGCTTTTTCGGAGCGGAACGCTTTGCCACCGCCACTGGCTGCGCGCCCCGCTTTTCGACGATCGGTTTCAACGTCGGATCGATCTCCAAAATCTTCTCGTTCAACTTCGCATCCGCCCTCGCATAAGCCGCGCGCACTCCCGGATCCTTCAGCGCGATTCGCCGCACCTGCGCATAGTCCGCCTGCAAATCCGCGCTGGCGGCGGACAAAGTCGAAGGCAGAAACGCCGCGATGACGGCGAGCGGAACAAGGCTGTCAGAAAAATTCATGCATCAATCGTAGGGTCGTATCGGCCCGGCGATCAATCCGCGAAAATCTTGTCCATCCGCTCGGAGAGAAACTTCAGCCGCGCCGCATCACCGCCGCCGACTTCCGCGATGCCGTAGCCGTGATACGCGATGTCATCGAGCGCCTTCATCGTCGCCGGCCAGTCGTTGTCTCCTTCGCCGAGTTCGACGTTGAAGCCTTTGCCAAAACCTTCCGCGTCGCGCTTCTTCCGGCTGAATTCCTTGATGTGCAAATTCTGCACGCGCGATCCGAGAATGCGCGTCCAGTGCTCCGGCCAGCCGAAGGTGATGAGATTCCCGAAATCGAGATGCCAGCCGACCCACGGGCTGCCGATTTCATCGACAAATCGCGCCGCGCTCATCGGGTCGATGATGAAACTATTCCAGACGTTCTCGATGCAGATTTTGCACTTTGCTTTCTCCGCCTCCGGCAGCGCGCGTTTGATATTCTCGACCGCGCGTTTCCAGCAATCGTCGTAGCTCACCTGTTTGTTCACCACGCCCGGAACCAGCAGCAGCCGCGTGCATCCCAGCTCCGCCGCATCCGCGAGCGCCAGCTTCAGCCCTTTCATGCCCGCCTCGACGACTGCCGGATCAGGTGAACTCAGCGGCTTTCCCCAATGCGTCGAACAAATAATGCCCGCGATTTCCAGCCCCGTCGCGCTCTTCGCTTTGAGCAATTCATCGAGCGGAATCGCGTCGGGCCGGTTGAGTTCGAGTCCGTCAAAACCCGCGTCCTTCGCCATCTTGAAGCGATCGGCGACGGACCCGCCACCGCCAACCATTCCGAGGTTCACGGCTTTTTTCAGCGATCGTTTTTTCGCCGTATCCTGGGCGCGAGTCAGCGCCGTCGAGGCGAGTGCGGCAGCGGTGGTTTTGAGGAAGATGCGACGGTTCATGTGCGGTGGAGTTTGGGGAATGAAGTGACTCGCAAAAGCAAACAGGCCCGGTCCCGTCGCGACAATTCAAATCCCGGTGCTATTTCACCTCGCGAATCTGCACCGCATCCGCGTGGATGAAGCCATTCGCGCCCTCCGCCCGCAGCACCACGGCGTTCGCTTTTCCCGAGGTGAAATCGAACGCGCCGAGTGAGTGAAAGCCATTCGTGTCGGTCGGATTTTCCCGCTGATTCAATTGCAGCTTCAGCGCCGCTTCGCCTTCGCGCTCGATCGCGCACGCCGCGTTGCTCGCGCGATTTTCATGCCCCGCCCAGGCCACCCTCACTTCATAGCGGCCGGTCTTCGGCACTTTGAATTCAAAACGCGCCTCCGCCTCGCTCTTCGCATTGGCATATGCATAGCCCGCTCCGATAAAAGGCTTCATCCCGCTCGCCCGCGTCCATGTGCCAGTCAGCTTTGCGAGCGCATCGTCCACCACGATCCCGGGCAGCGTTGCGACCGCAATCCCGCCCGCAATTCCGACCGCGCCGGGCGCCTCTGGCTTGCGTGCTTCACCAGCCCACGGCGCAAATTTCGCGCGCACTTTCCCGATCTCGGGATCGAGCACGAGGGGCGCTTCCAGCGAGGCACGACGCATCGCGCCGGGCTGTTCGATCAGTTCGATGAGTGAAAGCAGGTAGCTCTCGTAAACGCCGCGCGGCGAGCGGTTGTGCCGCACCGCGAGATACGCCGCCTTGCCCACCACCTCGCCCATCATCCCGCAAGTCCGCATCACGCGCACCGTGCCGAGCGCCTCGTGCGTCACGCTGATCAGCCGGCCGGCCATGAAAAGGTTCGGCACGTTCTTCGAGTAAAAGCAGCGATACGGAATCGGGTAGCCGTTCTTGCGATCGACGCCCGCGCCGAATTCCGCGCGCGAGATGAATGGATTCTCCGGATACTTTTTCGCGAATTGCTCCTTCGGATAATGCAGGTCGATGTCCCACGTCGTCGGCACGAAACCATCGGGAAATTCGCGCCGCTCCACGATGTCCTCGCGCGTCAAAGTCACGTCGCCCTCCAGCAGCCGCGACTCCCGCGGGCCGCCCACAAATGACACCCACTTCAGCGCCGCATTTGCATATTCGCCCTCGCGTTTCAACGCGCTGAACGCGCCGAAAACCGCGCGCAGATTCCAGTCGCGGATCAACTCCGCGTTCTTGATTGGATTAACGTTGAAGCCCGATTCCCAAAACCATTCGCCCTTCATAAACGGATCGCCGTCGAACACCGACTTGCTCTTGATCTGCCGTGGAAAATCGCCCACATCCAGCGCCAGCGCCCACGGCGTCTGCGGCCACGGCTGGGGCGCGGATTCGTTCTGCCAAAACCACATGTTCGACATGCCCATGCGGCCCTCCGGCTGCATGTGAAAATTCGCGCCGCTCATCGCGCCGAGATGACCGTGCCCCGTGCAATCGACAAAAAATTTCCCGCGGAGAATTCGCTCACGCCCCGTCTTCACATCCAGCGCCGTCACGCTTTTGATCGCCTTCGTCTCCGGGTCGGTCGCCGCCGCGTGCGCGTAGTGGCCGAGGAAAAGTGTGAGCGTTTTTTCGTTGCGGCAGACTTCCTCTTTCAACTTGTCCACGAAGAACTCGCCCGCCGCCGGCGAGTCCGGCGCTTGATCCGAAAACTCCTCGATGATCTCGCCGAGGCGCGGGTATTTCCCGCGCATCGTCCCGCCCATCGCCCACACGCGGATTTCGCTGCTGCCATTTCCGCCAAGTACAAAACGATCCTGCACCAGCGCGACTTTGAGCGACTGCCGCGCCGCCGAGATCGCCGCGCCGAGCCCACTGTAGCCGCCGCCCACGACCACGAGATCAAACTCACCCGCGTCCTCCGGCCCCGCCGCATTGCCATTCCACTTCGCCCGCGCCGCGGCGAGCGCCGCACCGTCTGGCGGCGTGAACGCATCGTCTTTGCTAAAAAGCAGCGCATCGCACCGTCCGTCGAAACCCGTAAGATCGCGCAGCGCGAGCGACACCTCGCCCGCCGGAAGCTCCACCGCGCCGCCTTCCTGCCAAGCCCACTCCGCGCCCTTCGCGCCAAATTCCGTCGCGATCACCGCGCCATTTGCGACCACCTGAAACCGCCCCGGCGCACCTCCCGCCTTCCACGGCGCGACCCAATCCTTCGTCCGCGCCCAAACGCGGTACGTCCCCGCGACCGGCACCTTCAGTGTCGTCTTCGCATCCGCGACCGCTTTGCCCAGGCCATGCGCGAGCAAATACGGCGAGCCGATGACGTTCGTAAAAGAAGTATCGAGCGACCACCCGCCGTGATCGGCGAATGCCTCCGCCTCGATGAAGAGCGGATCATCCGCGTGGGCGGCGAGTGCGAGAACTGTGAAGGCAGTGATCAATGCGAGATGTCTTTTCATGGGCGGGTGGCGAGTGAGTCCTAGCCGGTTGTCGCGAGCGACGCAATTCGGCACATCTTTCCGACGCGCATCAATCTGCTCGCCGAATCCCGGACGCTCTGCGCTTTTGAAAGGATGCTGCGGATGCCTTCGCTCGCACTCATTTTGATCCGCCTCTGGCGCATCGCCGCGCTGATCGCGGCGGCGTGGCTGCTGCACGTCGCATGGCGCGCGCAGAACCCCGCGGATACATCCGGCCTCGATGACATCACGCTCGAAAAGGCGCGCGCATTTTTTCCCGAGGCCACACGGATCGCTGCACGGCGCGTCTTCTCCGCGAGCGGCGCGCTGCTCGGTTCGCTGCTCACGACTTCGCCGGAAAGCGATGATCTCATCGGCTACTCCGGCCCGAGCAATGTGCTCATCGCGCTCGATGCGGCGGGAAAAATCGCGGGCGTCGAACTGCTCTCCAGCGAGGACACGCCCGCGCACGTCGCCGAGGTGCGAAAGGCGGATGCGTTCTGGCGGAGCTTCATCGGCTGGACGCCCGCGAAGAAAATCGAAGCAGTCAGCGGCTCGACGCTGACGAGTCTCGCGATGGCAGAGGCGATCGGGCGGCGCGTGACGGGGCGCGCCGATTCGCTCCGCTTTCCCGAGCCGCTCGCGCTCGATGAAGTGCGCGCGCTGTTTCCAAAAGCCGCGACGTTTTCCCAGGAGGAAAAGCGTGCGGGCTGGCACGCCGTGCGCGATCCGGGCGGCGCGCTGCTCGGTTTTGCGGTGAGGACTTCGCCGCATTCCGACAACGTGCGCGGCTACGCGGGACCCACCGAAACGCTCGCCGCCGTGACGCCCGATCGTGCCGATGTCACCGCGATCCGCTTGCGCAAAAGCTACGACACGCCCGAATACGTCGAGCGCGTGCGCGACGACAAAGACGCCCTCACGGCGCTTGCAAATCGCAGCGTCGCCGAATGGGCCGCGCTCGATTTCAAAAAGGCAGGCATCGAAGGCATTTCGGGCGCGACCCAGACCAGCTTTGCCATCGCCGAGGGATTGCGGCGGCGTTTCGCGGCAGACGAGAAATTAGTCCCATCCGTCCCATCCGTCCCATCCCGCGACACCGCCCTGATCGCCATCGTCCTCGGCGCATTCGTCCTCGCCTTCACGCCGCTGCGCGGCAAACGCTGGCTGCGCCTCGTCTGGCAGGCCGTGCTCATCGGCGGATTCGGACTGTGGTTCGGCCAACTCCTGTCGCTTTCGCTTTTCGCCGGATGGGCGCGGCACGGCATCGCGTGGCAGACCGCGCCGGCGCTGGCGCTGCTTGCCGCGATCGCGCTGCTCGTCCCGTGGGGCGCGCGCCGGCAGATCTATTGTCACCACCTTTGCCCGCACGGCGCGGCGCAGGAGTGGCTCGGAAAGTTTTCGCGCCTTCACGTGCGCGTGCCCGCTGCGCTGCAACGCTGGCTCACGCGCGCGCCCGCCGCGCTGCTCATCATCGCATTCGCGCTCGCCCTCACGACGGCATTCGATCTCGCAAAACTCGAACCGTTCGACGCATGGATCCTCCGCGGCGCCGCACTCGTGTCCACCGTCATCGCCCTCGCCGGCCTGGCCGCATCCGTCTTCATCCCGCAAGCCTACTGCCACTACGGCTGCCCGACCGGCGCGCTGCTGAAATTCATCCGCAGCCCCGGCAAGAGCGATCACTTCGGCGTGCGCGACTGGACCGCAGTCGCCACGCTCGCCGCAGCCGCCGCATTCGTTTTTCTCAAACCGCACCCGTCCCCTGCCCCGCTCACCGAACTGCGCGGCACCGCCTTCGGCACGACCTGGAGCGTGAAATCCCGCACGCCATTTCGCGAGGAAACCCGCGCCAAAATCGCCGCCGAACTCGAGCGCATCGAAAGCACGCTCTCACATTGGCGACCCGGCTCGGCCACATCGCAATTCAACGCCGCCGGCACCACGCTCGCGCTCGCGATGCCGCCCGATCTAATCGCGCTCATCGGCCAGTGTCTCGACATCAGCCGCGCCAGCGATGGCGCATTCGACATCACCGTCGCGCCGCTCGCGCAGCTCTGGAGAGAAGCCTCATCCGCCCCGCCGGACGATGCCACGATCGAGCGTCTCCGCGCACGGACTGGCTGGCGGAAGATCACCGCCGATCCCACAAACAGCACGCTGCGAAAAAGCGACGCCGCATTGCAGATCGACCTCGGCGCAATCCTGCAAGGCCACGCCGCCGACCGGCTCGCAGCCTTGCTCGCCAGCGAGGGCATCGCCGATTGTCTCATCGAAGTCGGCGGCGAACTCCTCGCGCGCGGCACATGGGAAGTCGCCATCGAAAACCCCGCGCAACCCGGCCAGCCCCTGCGCCGCCTTTCACTCAAAGACGCCGCCCTCGCGACATCCGGCACCTACCGCGCAAAACACCTCATCAATCCCGCGACCGGCCGACCGATCTCCCACGACACCACGCTCGTTGCCATCACGAGTCCGACCTGCGCCGCAGCCGACGCATGGGCCACCGCGCTCATCGTCATCGGTGGAGAAAACGCACGCGCCCTCGCCGAAAAGCGCGGGATCAAAATCCTGACGATCACCGCCAGCGGCGGGCAAAGCGGTTCGCTTTAAGAGTCCGCCTCGACTTCATGCGCTTGGAGTTCCTCCAGCGACACAAATTCCAGCGCGGAAATGTGACATGCCTCCAGCAGCACGCGCGGCGCGACGCCCGCATCGAGCGCCTCCTGCCAGCGCGTCACGCAAAGGCACCAGCGATCGCCCGGCTCCAGTCCCGGAAATTCATACTCCGGCACCGGCGTGATCAGATCGTTTCCGCACTCGCGCGAAAATTCCAAAAACTCACTCGTGACCTCCACGCAAACCGTGTGCAGCCCCACATCGCCCGGCCCCGTGCGGCAAAAGCCATCGCGATAAAATCCCGTGAGTGGCCGCAGGCAGCAGCATTCGAGAGGGGTTCCGAGCACGTTTGTAGCGGGATTCATGGTCGCATCCTATCCGTCCGCCATCCTTCCCACAATCCCTTGGACGCCGCACCGCGCCGCAGTTAATTTCGCGGCCCTTTTCCGATGCCTAAAGTCTATCTCAAAACCTACGGCTGCCAGATGAACGAACGCGATTCCGAGCAGGTTTCGCGGATGCTCATCGCGCGCGGGTACGAGATGACGCCGGAGGCGGCGGGCGCGGATGTGGTGCTGCTGAATACGTGCTCGGTGCGCGATCTCGCCGAGCAAAAGGCGCTGGGGAAAATGGGGCTGCTCGGTCGCCTGCGCGCGAACAAACCGGAGATGGTTTTCGGTTTCCTCGGCTGCATGGCGCAGTCGCGCGGCGATGAACTCGTCCGCGACATCGGCCATGTCGATCTCGTCGTCGGCACCCAGAAATTTCACAAGGTCGCCGACTACGTGGATGAACTGGTGCAGCGCAAAATCGCGATGCGCGAGCGGCTGATGGACGACGCGCGTTTTTCCATCGTCGATGTGGACGAGGAAGCGGGATCGCAGGAGACGATCCGCGAGCATGTGCTGAAGGAGAAGCAGGCCACCGCGTTCGTCTCGATCATGCAGGGCTGCAATATGCACTGCACGTTTTGCATTGTGCCGAGCACGCGCGGCGCGGAGCGTTCGCGGCGGATCGAGGAGATCGTGGCCGAAGTGCGGACGCTCGTGGAACGCGGGGTGAAAGAAGTGACCTTGCTCGGCCAGATCGTGAATCTTTTCGGCCGCCACGAGTTCGCGGCGCGCGATGGAAAATCGCCGTTCGTGCAATTGCTCGAAGCCGTGCATTCAGTCGAAGGTTTGCGCCGCCTGCGCTTCACCTCGCCGCATCCGATCGGTTTCAAACAAGACCTCATCGACGCCTTCGCCCGCCTGCCAAAGCTGATGCCGCACGTCCATCTCCCGATGCAATCCGGCAGCGACCGGATGCTCAAAGCGATGCATCGCACCTACACCGCGGAAAAATATTTCGCCCTCACCGAAAAGCTGCGCGCCGCCCGCCCCGACATCGCGCTGACCACGGATGTGATCGTCGGCTTTCCCGGAGAAACGGAGGAAGACCACGCCGCGACTTGCGCGATGCTGGAGCGCGTCGGCTTCGACAACGCCTTCGTCTTCCGCTACTCGAAACGCCGCGACACCCCCGCCGCCGAACTCGGCGAACAACTCCCCGAGAGCGTGAAGGAATCGCGCAACCAAGACGTGCTCCGCATCATCGACCGTTGGGCGATTGCAAAAGGCGAAGCCCTCGTCGGCCAGCGCGTCGAGATCCTCTGCGAAGGCCTCAGCAAGACCAACGAAGAGCGCCTCATGGGCCGCTCGCCCGGAAACAAGATCGTGATTTTCGAAGGCGGCGAACGCCACCTCGGCGAAGTCTTCGACGTGCAAATCGAGCGGTCGAGCGGCTTCAGCCTCTACGGCGATCCGGCGGTGCTGTAGCACTGGCGATCGAATCAAACCGCGACGCTCTGCCGCGGCGACGCTCGTCGAATGCAGGTGCTTTACTCCGAAAGACCTCCCGGCTTTGTTTCGTCAATGGAGGTTCCGTTCCCGCAAGAATTTTGGGCGAAGACAATCGACGGCGACAAGCCCGGCATCTCCGTGCGCGACCATTGTTTGAACGTCGGTTGTGTAGCGGAGGCTCTCCTCGCCGTTTTGCCGGAACGAGTGCGCGCGCTCCTGCCAGCAGGCGCAGTGACTTTGGCGGCATTGCATGATTTGGGGAAGATCACCGTAGGGTTTCAGGCAAAGTGCTTGTTGTGGCTTCAGCGCGATCGCTTGCCGGAATTCTCTTCCGGTGAGGTTGCGCTCTCGGTTTCTGATCACGCTTTGGTCAGTCAGATCTTTTTGCAAAAGCTGCCCGACTCTTCTCCGTTCCGGCTTTGGGCAGTGGCCGTAGGAGCGCATCACGGCAGGCCGAAAGGAAAGATCGCCCGGCTCAATACTCCCGAACCCCTCGCGGAATGGGCGCAGGAGAATCGGCTGCACGTCTTCGATGAACTCAAGCTGGTGTTCGGTCCGCTGCCGACCACGCCGCCGCTGCCGACCCTCGCTCTTGCCGACCTGTGGCTGCTTGCCGGGCTCATCTCGGTCGCGGATTGGATCGGGTCGAATGAAGTGTGGTTTTCTCCCGAGCATGGGCTGCTCCCGGAAGCCGCGCGACAACAGGCCCGCGACGCTCTCCGCCAAATCGGCTGGCCGGGTGGCCGGTTGCGTCAAACGAGCTTCGCGGCAGCCTTTTCGAGTATGCCCGATTCGGCGTTTCATGCGAATCCCCTGCAACAGGCCGTGGCGGACGTGGCCCATGTTCCGGGCGTTATCATCGTGGAGGGGCCGATGGGTTGCGGCAAAACCGAAGCGGCCCTCTTCGCCGCCCAGCAACTCATCGCCTTGGGATACCAGCAGGGCATCTATTTCGCGCTGCCCACACAGGTCACGAGCAATCGGATTCACAAGCGAATCGAGCATTTTCTCCGCAGTACCCTCGAGGACGAGGCGGCGCTCCGGCTGGCCCACGGCAGTGCGTGGTTGGAAGATGATTTCGATCTCCGCCTGCGTCCGGCCTATCCGCCGGACCTGCCGGACGAGCGGGAGGAAATCCTTGGCAGCCTGCGTGAAGCCCGTTCGTGGTTCGGCTCTGCGAAGCACGCGCTCCTCGCCCCGTATGGCGTCGGCACCGTCGATCAGGCACTCCAGTCCGTGGTCGCCGTGAAGCATTTCTTTGTGCGCCGCCTCGCCCTCGCCGGCAAGGTCATCATCCTCGATGAGATTCATTCGTACGACATTTATACCGGTACACTCATCACCGCGTTGATCCGCGAGCTGGTCGCGCTCCGCTGCACCGTCATCGTGCTCAGTGCCACGCTCACCGCGGAGCGCCGCCGTGAATTGCTGGCCGCCGCGGGAAGCACCGAGACCGCTGCTCCGACGGCTTACCCTTTGGTCACAACCGGCGGTGGAGAAGGAGGGGAATGCCGGCACGTCAGCCCGGAGTGGTCGGCTCATCGTCGCATCGCTCTTCGGCCAGGGATGATTTCCGAGGGGGAAACCATGCGCGAACTCATCGAGCGCGCGGAGAACGGTCAGCATGTCCTCTGGATCCGCAACACCGTCGTGGAAGCACAGGACGCCTTCCGCGCCGTATCGGGTGCCGTCTGCGAAGGCCAAGTGCGTGTCGGACTTCTGCACAGTCGCTTTCCTTTTCAACGTCGCGCCGAATTGGAGGAAGACTGGCTCGAAGGCCTCGGACCGAACCGTTCCGCCGACGGTCCCGGCAGCATCCTCATTGCCACTCAAGTCGTGGAGCAAAGCGTGGACATTGATCTCGATTTCATCGTCTCCGATCTCGCACCGACGGACATGCTGCTCCAGCGTGTCGGACGTCTCTGGCGACACGAGCGGCCGCAGCGGCGGGCAGCTGCGCCCGAGTTTTGGATTCGCCTGCCGGAATTGGCCGCAAACTCGGATGCAACCGCACTGAAAAAGGCCCTGGGCCGCAGCGCCCGGGTTTATGCGCCCTACGTCCTGCTCCGCACGGCGGCTGTTTGGAGTGGGAAGAAAGAACTGCATTTGCCAGCCGATATTCGCTCATTGCTCGAAGCGACTTACGCCGAGCCTAGCGAGGATGAACCCGAAGCATGGCGCCAACTCCACGCGGATTTGGAGCGCGAAAAGGCGATGCTGGCCGCCAACGCGGAGGCTGCCACCTTGGTGCTCGGACGCCCCATGCTTGCGGACGAAGAAGAAATCCTCACTCGCCGCAAAGGCGCCCCCACCACACCGCTCATGCTCTTGCGATCTCTTGCCATAGGATCGTCCGGCTCCATGATCCTCGTGGCCCCCGATGGTTCGCGGGCCGAAATCAGCGAACACGAATGGCGCAAAGCCTCCGCGCGCTTTATCCACCACTGGCTCGTGCGGGCACCGCGCTGGATGCTCCCCGCCGCTGCTCCCCAGCCTCGCTGGCTCACGCTCCATGGGCCGTCCCGCGCCATCGTGGCCATCGTCCGCGACGATGGCCGCTGCGTTTTCGGCGAGGAAGTTTCCCACGTGACCTACGACCCGCGACTCGGCATTTTCGCCGGGTGCCCCGCAACGCCCGCTCCGCAATGGAAAGACGACGACGATGAATTTGACGATTGATCCCTGGATACCCGCGCTCCGTGCCGATGGCCGCCGCGAACTCTTTAGCCTCCGCGATCTCTTCGCGCAGGCGCACGAACTGCGCGACCTCGCCGTGAAACCCCACGAGCGCATCGCCCTCATGCGCCTGCTGCTCTGTATCACGCAGGCCGCGCTCGACGGCCCGGCGGATGAGGACGAGTGGCAGGATTGCCAATCGCTCATCCAGCCTCGCGTCGCGGAGTATCTCGAGAAGTGGAACGCGGCTTTTGAGTTGTTCGGTGAAGGGCGAAGGTTTCTTCAGTTTTCACAGCTTCAATCCGGCAAGGAGGCCGATGAAGGCAACGCCGCCACGAAGCTCGATCTGGCCCTGGCGACCGGCAACAACTCGACCCTCTTCGACAATCTCGCGGGTGAAGATCGAACCCTTCAGTCTGCGCGCTCGGCGATCAATCTCCTGACCTTTCAATGTTTCGCCCCCGGTGGACGCATCGGTGTCGCGAAGTGGAATGGCAAAGAAACGGCGGGCAAGGGTTCGAGCAATCACGCGCCCTGCACGCCTTCGAGCATGGTTCACGGCTTCTTGCTGCGCAGAACGCTTCTTGCAACGCTCCGCCAGAATCTAATTACGCGGGAGGCCGTGGCCGATGCCTACGGCGCGAACCGCTGGGGCGAGCCGGTCTGGGAAATGCCAGTCGAAAACGCCAGCGACAAGAACGCGACCATGAATGCCGCGCTGACCTTTCTCGGGCGGCAGGTGCCGTTGAGCCGGGCGATTCGGTTGAACGACGATGGCCTTTCCGTCATCCTCGCCAACGGACTTGATTACCCGATTTTTCCGGCGTTCCGCGAAGCCACCGCGACCGTCATCAAGCGGAAGGAGGAACTGGCCCTCCTTCCCGCTTCGACCAGCCGTAGCCTTTGGCGGCAATTAGCGGCGGTGTCCGTTCAGCGTCGCGCCAGTGCCGATGGCGCGAGTGGCCCGCTGGCATTGACCCATGAGACCGCCGCCGCAGAGATCACTCTCTGGGTTGGCGCTTTGGTCACGGATAAAGCCAAAATCGAGGACGTGGTGGAATCGACCTATTCGCTCCCCACGGGGATGTTTTCCGAGTTTGGCCGCGCCGCTTACGAAAAGGGCGTGGCCTACGCGGAGGAGCGCGAGGGTGTGCTCATTCAGTCTGTGAAGGTGTATGCCTCAGCGCTCAAGGTCGCGTCTCCCGCTTACGACCGCGCCCGACAGCACTTCTGGACGCGCGTCGAGCAGCACCTGTCCGCGCTCTTCGATCTGGCGCGCAATATCGAACTCGCCACGGACCTTCCCAACTGCCCGTGGGGCCGCGCCGTGCAGGCGGCGGCCTTCGACGCCTACGAGCAATCCTGTCCGCGCCAGACGCCGCGTCAGATCGAGGCTTACGCGCATGGCCTGCGCAAGCTCACTTTCCGTCCCAAGAACCCGCAACCAACCGCCATTGCCCCATGAGTGAATCAAAACGCACCCCAAAAGAACGCGCCGCCGATTTCGTCGCCGCGCTGCGCCGTGTCCGCGACGACCGCGGCAAACTCGCCGCGCTCCGCCGCGGACTTTCCGACAACCCGCGAATGCACGTCGATGCGTGGCCCGTAGTCGCCAGCCTCGGCGGCGACATCGGCCAGCCGGTGTTCGTCTCCATCGCCGCGCTTTTTGCCACCCATCCCGAAGAGTCCAACGCGCGCAACCTCGGTGAAACCTGCCGGCGAATCGCGCAAGGCGACGGCAAGGACATTGCCGAAAGCTTCGAGCGGCGTTTCCGCCGGCTGCTGGCCTGCGGGGAAGTGACCGACGTGATTGCTCAACTCCGCGCATGGGTCCGCCTCGCCGCAAGCAAGGGAGTCGGTATGAACTACGAGGGCCTCTTTGCCGATCTGTGGAATTGGCCGTGGTATGCCGAAAACATCCGCGTCCAATGGGCACGCGCCTTTTGGCAATCCGGCAGCGCACCGACCGAAACCAGCGAACCCGCAACCGTCGCGCAGCCATGAGCCCACTCGCTCCCTTCAGCCTCGCCACAGTCGCACTGCATCTCACGCAGATCCTCGTCCCCTACGAAGACGCCGTGCGCCTCCTGAAAATCCGGGACAGCTACGACTGGCATCAGCGGGTCTGGCAGGCCTTTGGCGGACGCGACGGCGAGGTCCGCGATTTCCTCATCCGCGTGGACCGCAAGGAGGAAGCCTACCGCGTGCTCATCCTCTCGCGCTCCGTCCCGAAGAAGCCCGACTGGTGCCCGACCGCCTGCTTCGGCACGAAGACCATTCCCGACGATTACTTTCAGCACGCGCGCTACCGCTTCAGCCTGCTGGCCAATCCCACGAGGAAACTGCGCGCGGAAAATCCCGATGGTACGCGGAAGAAAAATGGCCGGCGTGCGCCGATCGTGCAACGCGCGGAACTCATCGCGTGGCTGCAACGCAAAGCGGAGGCCGGCGGCTTTTCCGTGGAGGTCGACTCGTTGCGCACCATCCCGCGCGGACGCGAATTTTTCCACAAACCCGGCGCGAACGGCACGCACACCGCCGTCGAATTTCAGGGCGAACTTACGGTGCGCGACGCGGCGCAATTCCGCGCCACCATCGCCGCCGGCATTGGCTCCGCCAAAGCCTTTGGCTTCGGGCTGCTCGCCCTTTCACCGCTTTCGGAATGAGTCTCGCAACCGTGGCGGACTCCCTGATCTACCAGCGCGCGCTCGACTTCAATGGCTGAACCGCTTTCGCGAGATCCAATCAACCCAACCCAAAACCCATCCACACCCAAACACCATGCGTCTGATCGAACTCCACATCCTCCAATCCTTCCCCGTCTCTTGCCTCAATCGCGACGACGTGGGTTCTCCCAAAACCGCCGTCTTTGGCGGTGTCAACCGCGCCCGCCTCTCCAGCCAATCCCTCAAGCGGGCGATTCGCGAATACGCGCAGGATAACCTGCCCGACGCGCGCTTCGGCGGCGAGCGGACCAAGCTGATCGTTGGCCCGCTCACCGAGGCTTTGAAAAAGCATGGCGTGACGGATGAAAAGTCTGCCGCCGACCACGCGGCCCACATCGCGGACAAGTTGGCGAAACTCGATGCCAAATCCGTGAAGGAAGGCGAGACTCCGCAGGTCGGCACCCTGACCTTTCTCGCGCCGTCGGAGATTGACTCGATCGCGCGCCAGGTCGCGGAATTGGTAAAAGAGAATCCCAAGTCGAAGGACTACGACAAGAAGCTCGATAAGTTCTGCAAAGCCGCAGGATTGCTCGATGGGGCGGACATCGCGCTCTTTGGCCGCATGGTCGCGAGCCTGCCTTCGCTCACGCTCGAAGGCGCGGCCATGTTCAGCCACGCCCTTTCCACCCACAAAGCCGACAACGACCTCGATTTCTACTCCGCCGTGGATGATCGGAAATCGAAGGATGAAGACGCGGGCGCGGGCATGATCGGCACCCTGGAATTCTCTTCCGCCGTTTATTACCGCTACGCCGCGATCAATCTCGATCTGCTCGCCGATGAATCCCATCTCGCAAAGCTCTCCGTGGACGATCGCCGGAAAGTCGTGGACGCCTTCATCCGTGCCACGCTTCAGGCAGTGCCGGGTGCGCGGAAAAATTCCATGAACGCGCACACCCTTCCCGGCGGCGTGCTCGGCACTTTCAAATCCGCGGGCCAGCCCGTGCAACTCAGCAATGCCTTCGAAGAGCCCGTCCGGCCCAAGTCGGGACTGCTCGCGGAATCCATCGCGCGGATGAAGACCCATCATGAGTCCTTGAAAAGCACTTGGGGCATCACCTGCGACACCGAGGTTTTTCTCCCCGACGTGAATCTCAAAGCCTTCTGCGAAGCCCTGACGAAACATGTCCTCTGAGTCGTGCCTGCCTCTGTTCCTCGATGGCCCGCTGCAATCGTGGGGCCATTCCTCGCGCTTCGAGCGCCGCACCACGGCGCTGCATCCTACCCGCAGCGGCGTCTTCGGCATCATCGCTGCCGCCCTCGGGATCGACAAATATGGCGCCGATGAAGCGGCGCAGTTGCAGCGCTTCGCCGAGTTGCGCGTCACCGTCGCCACCTTGCCGCGGCGGGATCGCTGGAGCGAACCGGTGCCCATTCGACGGCTGGCGGATTACCACACCGTCACTGGCATTCGCCGCGCGAGTGGAAAAGTGGACGCTGACGCCACCGTCCAGACCTACCGGCATTACCTCCTCGATGCCCGCTTTGGCATCCTGCTGGAAGGCGACGCCGCTCTTTTGAAAGAAATCGCCAACGCGCTGCATAACCCTCGCTGGGGAATGTGGCTCGGGCGCAAGTGCTGCCTGCCCGCCAGCCCCATCCTTGCGGCTTCGGTTTCGGATCGAGCGACGGCGTGGGCCGCGTTGCTCCAGCGCGCCGGTTATTCCGATCAGGAGACTCTCTCGCACTTTGACCACATCATCGAAGTCGCCGCCTCCGAGCCCGGCGCAGACCTGATCGAAGACACCCCGATCGGTTATGGCCACCCCATCGGCGAACGCCACGCCCCGCGCTGGATTTGCCGCGTGCCTAAATCCTAAATCCTAAATCGCCGTGCCCCTCTTTGAACGTCCCCCGCTCGAAACCCTCGCCTCCGCCAAGGACCGCTGGACGCCGCTTTACCTCGAACATGGGCGGCTCGAAGTCGATGACTCCAGCGTGAAATGGATCGGGGCCGATGGGCTGCTCTGCCGCATCCCGGTTGCCACCTTCGCCGAAGGCAACGCCACCCTGCGCGACCAGCCGCTCTCCTTTGCCACGCCGCGCGACTTTTCCCCGCACCGCGTGAAACGGATCGAAGCCGGACAGCCAGAGTGAGTGGGCAGGGCATGATACTGCTCCCAGAAGGCTGCGGTCGTCGAACGGTGTTCCGAGGCCAACCGCCGGTGCAAAACGTCCGTTGCCTGATTCGCCGCCGTTCCCTATTCTCCGCGTCATGATCACCATCGAAGAAACGCTCGTTGTGGATGAGGAAGGACACGCCGTCATCACGCTGCCGCCCTCGGTGAAGCCGGGACGGCATCGGGCGGTGGTGCAGATTGAGGAGGTGGCGGATGCAGCGTCCGCAAAGCCCGCGGCTCCGAAGGCGGGATGCTTGAAGGGCTTTTGGATGGCGCCGGACTTTGATGCGCCGCTCGAGGAGTTCCGGGAATACATGGAATGAAGCTGCTGCTCGATACGCACGCGCTGATTTGGTTTCTGGAGGATGACCCGAAGCTCACCGTGGCGGCGCGGGATGCAATCGAGGATGCGGCGAATGAGCGTTGGGTGAGCACAGCGAGCGGATGGGAGATGGCGATCAAGTCGCAGATTGGGAAGCTGGTGTTGCCAAGGCCGTTCGAGGTGCTCTTTCCCGGCGCGTTGGAAGCACACGGCTTTTTCATCCTGCCGATTCAGCCACGGCATTTGCACCGCTATCACTCGCTGCCATTGCATCACCGCGATCCTTTTGACCGGCTCCTCGTCGCGCAGGCACTCGCGGACGGGTTTGGCGTCGTCGGCAACGATGCGGCATTCGATGCCTACGGCGTGACGCGAATATGGTAGCGGCGCAGTTCAGCGCGTGATGGCAGAGCGGGACATTTCAAATCCTAAATTCCGATGCCCCTCTTCGAACGTCCCCCGCTCGAAACCCTCGCCTCCGCCAAGGATCGCTGGACGCCCCTCTACCTCGAACACGGGCGGCTCGAAGTCGATGACTCCAGCGTGAAATGGATCGGGGCCGATGGGCTGCTCTGCCCCATCCCCGTCGCCACCGTCTCCGCGCTCATCCTCGGCCCCGGCACCACCGTCACCCACGCCGCGATGAAGGCCTGCGCGGAATCTAACACGCCGGTCTGCTGGACGGGCGCGGATTGCCTGCGCTTCTACGCCTTCGGCCTCGCGCCGAATCACACCAACGAAATGCCCCGGCTCCACGCCACCGCCTGGGCCGACAAAAAGCGGCGCACCCAGATCGCCCGCCGCATGTTTCGGATGCGCTTCCCCGATGTCGATGTGGAAAGCCGCAGCGTGAACGAACTGCGCGGCATGGAAGGGCTGCGCGTCCGGACGCTCTACGGCCAGCTCGGGCTGGAGCATGGCGTGACGTGGAAGGGACGGGATTACGACCGGACCAATTTGGACGTGTCCGACCCGATCAACCGCGCCCTCTCCGCGGCCAACGCCAGCCTTTACGCCCTCGTCGCCGCCGTCGTCTGCTCGCTCGGTTACGTGCCCAGCCTCGGTTTTGTCCACGATGGGGGAACGCTCCCGTTCATCTATGATGTGGCCGACCTCTACAAACACCTCACGAGCATCCCCGCCGCGTTCCTCGCCGCCCGGCAGGATCCCGGCAACGATGGCGAACTCGTGCGCACCTTGCTCAAAGAGCGCGTCGAAGAGCAGCGCATCCTCCAGCGCATCCCGAAGGATTTGGCGGCGCTCTTCGACACCACCGAAGCCGCTCCCGCCTCCGCCACCGATCGCCCGCCCTCCGCCACCGCGTGATGCGGGCGAGTTCTTTGAAATCCTAAATCCTAAATCCTAAATTCGATGACCGTCATCATCGCCCACGACACCCCGCCCGCCATCCGCGGGATGCTGAAACGCTGGTTCATCGAACCGCAGCCGAACGTCTTCGTTGGCACGCTGAACCGGCGGACGCGGGATAAAACGCTGGAATACATCAAGCGGAACGCCACCGGCATCGCCCTGCTCATCGTCTCCACGGAAAGCAACTGCCAGGGTTTCAAGATCGAGACGCACGGCGAAGTGCGCCGCCGCGATGCCCGCCTGTCCGGACTCTGGCTCGTGGCGGAAAAGTGGGTGGATGCGGAGGCGATTCCGTTCTGAAAATGGGTGGAAGTTTGTGCTTTCTGATCCGTAACTCTTTGGTAGTTCAGAGTTTTCCCCACCCGCGTGGGGATGGTCCGACGCGGCGCATGGGAAGCGGCTGATTGAAGCAGTTTTCCCCACCCGCGTGGGGATGGTCCGAGTCGGAGCCATCGATGCACGGCAGCGGCTTCGTTTTCCCCACCCGCGTGGGGATGGTCCGGGCTCGATCGGAGCCTTTGTGTGAACGGCGAAGTTTTCCCCACCCGCGTGGGGATGGTCCGAATGTTTCCACGCCAGACCAAATCG
>JANNWY010000302.1:0-26928 GCA_031409335.1 Chthoniobacteraceae bacterium
ACACCGCCGGCCTCATCCCCACCGACGCGACTTCCGTCTTCCGCCTGCGTCTCGAAGCCGTCCCCGGCCAGCCCGGCCAGAAGAACGTGATCTTCAGCCCGCGCATCCCTGGTCGCAGCTACGCCGTGAAAGCCAAGCCGAGCCTGCTCACCGGCAGCTTCGTGACGTTGGGCAGTTCCTCCATTTCCGACGCCGGCCAGGAACGCACCGTCACCGACCTCAACGCGAGCGGCACGACGAGGGTTTACCAGGTCGAGATCACGAGGCCGTAACCAAGAAGCGACCGCCGACCCACCAAGTCGTCTCGCCGCGCTGGACGCTGCCGCCGGAATCGTCTCATCCTTTTCCGATGAGTACGACACACCAAATTCATCTCGGCATTGACCTCGGCGCGGAAAGCGGGCGTGTGATGGCGGGCGTGTGGGATGGCGCGACGATGCGGCTGGAAGAACTCCATCGTTTTCAAAACGGCGGCGTGGAAATCGCGGGCTCGCTGCGCTGGGATGTGCTGCGACTTTGGGCGGAAATCCAGAACGGGTTGACGATCGCGGGGCAGCGGTTTGGCGACGCGATTGTGTCGATCGGCGTGGATACGTGGGGCGTGGATTACGTGCTGCTCTCGAAGTCGGACGAACTGCTCGGCATGCCCTACACGCATCGCGACGCCCGCACGCGCGGGCTTCTCGCGAAAACGTGTGAGTGTGTCCCGCGCGCGGAAATCTTCGCGCAAACCGGCGCGCAGTTTTTGGAAATCAACACGCTCTTCCAACTAGTCGCCACCCAGCGCGATCACCCCGAAATCTTCGCTGCTGCGGATTGTTTCCTGATGATCCCGGATTTCCTGAACTGGTGCCTCACCGGCGTGCGCGGCGTCGAATTCACGAACGCGACCACGACCCAGTTCTGCCACCCCGCCACGCGCGGCTGGGCCACGGAACTCCTCGGCGCGCTCGATCTGCCCACACATTTTCTCCCGCCGATCATCGAGCCCGGCACGCAGCTCGGCGGCCTGCGCGGATCCGTCACGCGACGCACCGGCATTCGCAGCGCGCAAGTCTTTGCCCCCGCCACGCACGACACCGGCTCCGCCGTCGCCGGCGTCCCCACGCGCCGCACGGGCCGCGCGGATTGGGCTTACATCAGCTCCGGCACCTGGTCGCTGCTCGGCGTCGAAGTGCCCAATGCCATCCTCACGCCCGGCGTGCTCGCACGAAATCTAACGAATGAAGGCGGAATCGACGGGACCTATCGCCTGCTCAAAAACATCATGGGCCTCTGGCTCGTGCAGCAGTGCAAACGCGCCTTCGATGCCGAGGGGAAAACGTACGACTATTCCGAAATCGTGCAGATCGCCGCCGAGGCCACGCCCTTCCGCTCACTCATCAATCCCGACGACACCCGCTTCCTCAGCCCGGCCAACATGCCCGCAGCCATCCGCGCCTTCTGCCGCGAAACCAGCCAGCCCATCCCCGACACCGACGGCGCGCTGGTGCGCTGTTGTTTTGAAAGCCTCGCGCTCATGTATGCCACCGTCATCGGCTGGATCGAAGAACTCACAGGCGAACGCATCGAAGTCATCCACATCGTCGGCGGCGGCTCGCGCAACGCTCTGCTCAAACAATTCACCGCCGACGCCAGCGGCCGCCCCGTCTTTGCCGGCCCGGTCGAGGCAACCGTCTTCGGAAACGTGCTCGTGCAAGCGCGAGCCCGCGGCGAGATCGGGTCACTAGACGAAATGCGCGCAGTCGTCCGCGCCAGCGGCGGCGTCACGCAATTCGATCCGAAAGATGAGGCCGCGTGGGCGGTGCCGCGTGCGCGTTTTGCGAGGCAGATCGTCGCTCAAGCGTAAAGACATCTAGCGAGCGTCTGCTTCCGGCTCGACAGTCCTGCGTCTCACGGTGAAAAGACTCTTATGCACTCACGGCCCGGCGCTTTCGTTTCCACTCGTCGCGTTCTTTTTGCCGTTCTCTTCACTCTTCTCGCGTCGGCTGCGCCTGTCCCGGTCCGCGCCGCAGACGCCACCGAGAAGTTTCTGAAATCCGAACAACTCGGAAGTTTGAAACTTGGCCTGGGGGAGAAGGACGTGCTCAAGCTGCTCGGTCAGCCGAAAAAGAAGGGCGGCCTCGTTCTGCAGGAAGCCGATGGCATGTGGGTCCAGGAGTGGGAATATCCGGCCGAAGGACTGAGCATCCTCATGGGTGCCGGGAAAAAGGCCGATGCGAAAGCCATTGCGAACATCAAAGCCAGCGCGCCCTGCACCCTTGCGACCAAAGCTGGCATCCAGATCGGCAGCCCCGCCGCCGCAGTGGCCAAAGCCTACGTCCGCCATCTCGACAAGGAGAACCCACCCACCGCCGAGCAACTGGTCGTCGGCAGCATCTACGGTGGTATCATCTTCGGCTTCGAAAAGGGCAAGGTCACCAGCATCTTTTTCGGCGCTGCTGCGGAGTAACCGCGACCCTGCAAAAACCCCGTAAAAACAACCTGTAAGCAAGTTTACCCCAAGCTGGCGCTTAAACCGCCCGCTTCTACAGCATGCATGGCCCGCACGAACAACTCGATGAAGATTATCGAAGACGTCCGCAAATACGCCGCCGAAAACGTGTTCTCCGAGCAAGAGGCCGTAACGAAAAGCATGGAGAAGAAGTCACCGGCGAACGCATCGAAGTCATCCACATCGTCGATGGCGGCTCGCGCAATGCGCTGCTCAATCAATTCACCGCCGACGCCAGCGGGTGCCCCGTCTTCGCCGGCCCGGTCGAGGCGACCGTCTTCGGCAACGTACTCGTGCAAGCGCGGGCGCGCGGCAAGATCGGCTCGCTCGATGAAATGCGCGGAGTCGTCCGCGCGTCTGGAGGTGTCACACAATTCGACCCAAAAAACGACGCCGCTTGGACCGAACCCCGCGCCCGCTTCGCCCGCCTGAATCGCGATAGTCTTATGAAGAGACGATAGATCGCACCTTTTTTGCGACTTCCGTCCAGCCAACATCGCGGCGATCACGATTGCCGTAAATGGGGCGACCGTGGGCAGGGCAGGCATTGAGCTTGGAAAAGAGCGCAGTTTGCCAGTCGCACGTCCCGATTATGATTGGAAGCACCACCGCCTCTTTCCTGCGATGGCGCTTCAATGCTTCAGTCACCTCGATTTTGTAGCAGTAGTAGGAGTCAATGAAGCGCGCGCTTACCAACAGTAGAATAACATCCGCCTTTTTTAAGTGGTCCTTGATGTCCTGATCCCAAGGGATACGCTGGTCGATGAGGCCGTCGTGCCAAATGGAGATAAGTCCCTCGTGCACGAGCAGCGCAAGATGTTGCCGCAATTCATCGCTCCGGCGCGTGTCTTTGTGAGAGTAGCTGATGAAGCCGAGGAGCGGCCTGCGCTTTGGCTTACGACGTTTCTTAGCGGGCATTAGTGGATTCGCTGCTAGTCGCAAAATGAAGATCGAACTGCGAGAGCAGTTCGCGCGGGCTGATGTGATGCCACTGTCCCTTCCAATACTCCGGGACGTATTTGCCAGCAAAAGAGGTTACCTTTCCATAATCCACAAGCAGCTGCGGCAACTCGGGAACCCGAATCTTCTCGTCCGGTTCCAGCTTCTTAAAGTTCCGATGAATCTCGTCAAAATGGTCACGAATAATCTCGAGGAGTTCTAAGGCAGCATATCCGTGAGGCGGAGGATCGACTCCCATTCTGCGCTCCCCAAATACTGGTCTACCATGCACCCGGACCAACACTTGCCGCTCTGCCTCATCCGCCTTCACCAGCGCTCGTGCATTACCCCAGGATAGAACGACGCCGGTTCGCCAGCGCAGATCGTCCACGATCCTTGTATAGGCGCGCACAATAAAGCGCGGGAGCAGACCCTCGGGGAGCAACCCTCCATAGTGGTATTCAAAGCATAGACATTTCCCAATCGCAAATTCGTCCCAAAGCTTCGGCTGTTTTTTACCAAGCAGTTCCGGGATGAGGTAATCGCGACCCTCATCGTCCAGCGGATAACAGAGATCGAACTTCTTCATCAACCGGACAAGAAAATCGTGCATTGCCACCGGGTAATGCTTCGGATCTAGTACTCGCCCGAGGTCGGCGGGTCTAAGCACACCGCTGCGTTGTCGAATGCGTTCGTCGTTTAGCAATCTATAAATCCCTTCCGTTACCCACTTGGGATTCAGCACGCTAGTCTCGCTCAGGCGTGGATCGTCTCGGTAGTTGAGTGCGATGCCAAGGATGTGGAGGAACTTAGCCAGTTCCACTTGATCCTTTGCATTTTTCTCACCGTATTCCGCGCACACTTCGCGAAACCGATCAAACGGCATGTAAGGTTCCGGCATGGTCGAAAGCCGGTCCTTAATCTCAAACCAAGACGATGGGAAGACCGCCCGGATGCTGTCCATCCTATTGATTTCCTCAATCACTGCCTTGCGCAGCTTGCGGATGCCGAGATTCGTTTTGCAATCCGTTTCGATGAAGGTGCGGATGTTCGGATACTTCTCGCGCAGCAACTCGTCATTGAGGGTAAAGCGATGTTCCTTGAATTTATTGAGGACCACGATGACGGGCGAGTCGCCGCCGAAGGCAGCGATCATCTTGAGCCAATACTCCGCATCCTCATCCTCACGATCCTCGCGCCCGGCGAGCACCAATACGTACAGAGAGCGTTCCGTGAGGAAAAACTGATGCGTGCCATGCATGATCTCCTGTCCGCCGAAATCCCAAACGTGGGCCGTCACGTCTCCCGCCTCGCCCGGAACTTCCCATTGCGAGACTTTTATGCCTCGAGTCTTGTGCTTTGCCACAAATTTCTCGTGAACGAGTTGATGCACCAACGTCGTCTTCCCGACGGCTCCGCGTCCGACGAGGATGAGCTTTGCTTCATTAAGTGCACGCTTCCCTCCAAGCTCAGTTAGCTTTTTGGCATAGGTGAGAATTGTGGACGCGTCGCGGCTTTGGATGACTTCCTCAGGAAGTTGGAGACGTAGATTGCCTTGAAGCGACAGCGTTCTCAACTTCGGAAGTTCGTGGAGCACTCCGGGGACGGTCGCAAAGTTATTTTCCGATAGGTAGAGCTTGTTCAGGTTTTGCAGCTTTGCGAATGACAGGGGGAGATGCGTAAGTTGATTCTCGTGGAGTGAGATCTCGCGTAATTCTTTTAAATCGCCGATCCACTCGGGCAGTTGGATCAATCGGCTACAATTTATCCTCAATTCCACCAGCTTCGTCATTGAGCGCAACCATTCGGGAAACATCGTCTGTCCGGCTTCCTCAATCCAAAGCCGACGAAGTGACTGAATTCTCGGAATGTATTCGCATCCCGAGATCTCAGGGCTGTGCCCGATGGAAAGAACCTCCAATGCTTTCAATTCGGCGAGCCAATCCGGCAGGGCAATCGGTCCGTTTCCCCAAAGTTGTAGTTCCCGGAGTCGGCTGAATCGGCGCAGCCAGTCCGGCAGAGTCACAAAGAGGTTTCTGCTAAGCTCCAACTTTTGCACATGCCGTAGAGTCTGCATGGACTCGGGGAGGCGCTTAAGCCCGAGGCCGCTTAGGTCGAGTTCTGTGGCCGTTTCTTTGGCACAATCCTCAATCCGCCTTTCAGCTTCCTTAGTCTGCCCAATCGTCATCGACAACCTTAACTTCACGACCGTGCATCCTTTCCAAGATTCGCGAATTTATTTTTCACGCCCGTTCCAACGCCAGTTTGCGAATCGAGTTTTCGAAGCATGGAGTCCATTTGCAAATATTGATCGTTCGACATCGAGCGCTTTATCTTCCGGTGCATTTAGAAGTCGAGAGGAATAGTAGAAGCGGATTCCAACAGAGAATCTCGCTCGTTTCACGCAAGATGAGTGAAGGTTTGCCACCCGCACCAATGTCGCCTTTTCGCCCTCAAAGCTCCGCAATCTTCACATCGCGATACTCACACTTCATCTCCACGCCAGGGTGGATTTGCAGGCCGAGCGGGGCTGCGCCGGAGAATTTTGGGTCGGTGTATTCGGAGGCTTTCTGGCCGTTGATCCAGCAGGTGAAGGTGTCGCCTTTGGCCTGGATGCGGAAGGTGTTCCATTCGCCTTCGGGTTTCATGAGGTTTTTGGCTCCCTTCGCCTGGCCGGACTCGGGATAGGCGGGTTTGCCGCCGGTGTAGAAGGAGCCGGTCATGTCCACTTTCAGGCTGCCGGAAATGCCGAGCTGGAGTTGGATCTTTGGGCTGCGCATTTCGAGGCCGGTATCGACTCCGCGTGGCGGCGCGCCTTTCCAGCGCACATCGAATTCGATGACGAAGTCACGATATTGTTTCTCCGTGTAGAGATAGTGGCCTTTCTTCGCCGCGTTGTTTTCACCGATCAGGATCCCATTTTCGACGCGCCAGAATTCCTGCGATCCCTCGGCTTTGAAGTTGGTGAGGTCCTTGCCATTGAAAAGCGGTTCGAGCTTTGGCTCGGCGGCTGAGCCATCGAGGGCGGCGGCGAGGGAGATGAACAGGGTGAGGGCAAGGGAGGAGGTTTTCATCGCGGCCACGTTGCCGGTTTCCTCCTGCGGCGGGAAGCGCGTTTTCGCACGCCTTCCGCTCGCTCATCAACCCCGACGACGTTTGAATCAATCATGCGCTTTTTTACGTGCGCCCGACGCTGAGGGCGTTGGAAAGAAAAAAGTGAATGGGGCGCGATTCCTGTTGCCTCAATTCTGCATACCACCTATCTCGCAAAGCGATTTTTCGTCGGCTTCGCTGACGTCGATCGTAGTAGCTCCAACCTATGTTCTCAAAATTTCCTTTCAACCGAGTCAATTGGATCACCAGTTCCTTCCTCATCGGCACACTGCTTCTGACGCTCACCGCGGTGCCCGCTTACATCTGGCATTTCGGGATCGACTGGTTTCAGGTCGTGCTCTTTTTCGTGATGTTCTGCGCGTGCGGATTCTCGATCACCCTCGGGTATCACCGGCTGTTTTCGCACCTGTCGTTCCAGGCGCATTGGTCGGTGAAAATGTTCACGTTGATTTTCGGGGCGGGCGCGTTTGAAAACTCCGCGCTGATGTGGTCATGCGAACATCGGACGCATCACAAGCACGTCGATCACGAGGAAGATCCCTACGCGATTTCAAAGGGATTTTTCCACGCCCACATGGGCTGGCTGATGTTCAAGCTCCGGCCCGAGCTGACTTACGAAAACGTTGCGGATTTGAAGAAGGACAAGCTGGTCATGTGGCAGCATCGGAACGTGATCAAGATCGCCGTGGTGGTCGCGTTCGTCTTCCCGGCGATCCTCGGATATATGTGGGGCGGCTGGCAGTCCGCGCTGGGAGCATTTCTCCTCGCGGGTGTGGCTCGCGTCGTCGCGCTTCAGCACGCGACTTTCTGCATCAACTCGCTCTGCCACACCATCGGCAAGCGCCCGTATTCCTCGCAGTGCAGCGCGCGGGATTCCTGGATCACGGCGATCGTCACGTTCGGCGAGGGCTACCACAATTATCACCACGAATTTCAGCACGACTACCGCAACGGCGTGAAGCCCTGGCAGTTTGATCCGACGAAATGGATCATCTGGACGCTCTCGAAGCTCGGTCTCGCCGGAAGCCTCCGCCGGGTCCCGTCCGAGCGCATCCTGCTCGCGCAGCTCGGCGAGGCGCAGCGCCGGATCGAGACCAAACTCAATTCATCGCACCTCACGGAAGATGCGCGTGCCTACATCACCAGCGCGTATGAGCGTCTGCTGGCGACGACCAGCGCGTGGGCGCAGCACAAGGCCGAGCAGATCGAGGTGACCCGCGAAATGCTGCTGGAATTGCGCGAGGAAATCCGGTTCGCGATGCGGACTCTGAAGGAACAGAGCTTTCCGCGAATCGAAGCCGCGTAGTGCGCTGCGCGGGCTGCGCTCGCGTTCGTTTTTCGACTCATGGCGTCCCGCCAGCCATCGCTCGCCGCGCGCGCGCTGCAGCCGCTCGCGGCCAGTTTGTGGACGCTTTTTCTCGTGTGGACTGCGATCGTCGCCGCGGTCTGGTTGGGGGAAATCGGCGACACGGATTTGCAGGAGCACATCGCCAATCCGGGGTTGAGAGGCGCGCTGGAACTCATCCTCCGCTCGCTCGACGCCGCGTGGTTCGTGATCGCGGGTGCAAATGCCTACCTCGTGCTCGCGGAGGTGGAAGGCATCGCGGTCGCGCGGCGGTGGGGCGCGCTGGTGATGGGCGGGGCATGGCTCATTTCCGCGGCGAGCGCGTGGACGGCAGTTCCGCTTGGCGCGATTCATTACACCGCGCGTCTCGGGATGCGGATCGGGCCGGTGCCGTTTGGTTTGTTGCTCCTGTGGCTGGCTTTTGTGCTCGGTGCGCGGGCGCTGGTTTTGCGGCTCGCCCCGCGGGCGAGTCATTTTCAGGTGAGCATCGCCGTCGGGTTCGTTGTCGCGCTGACTGCCGCGAACCTCGATCCGCTCGCGTGGAAGTTCCGCGCATTCTGGATTTGGCGGACGATGCCGGTGCCGGTCTGGTGGAATCTTGCGAGCTGGCTGGTGGCTTCGTTCGCGTTCGCGTTTTTCATGCGGGAAACGCGCGTGGCTTCGAGTGCATGGGGTGGTTTTCCCCGGCCAGCGACGGCGCTGATTATTTTCAATGTCATCTTTCTGCTCGTGCATGCCGCGCGATTTTTCCGCAGTTAGCCGGACGACGGAAAATATTCCCAAACCTATCGCGGGATGCGAGGTTCTAACTGTTGTGAAAACCAAAGGATTGTTTCAACTGATCAAGAAAGCGTTTCGTGCCGAACCGCCGCTGCACCCTGTCGAGCAGAAAATGGCGAAACGCTGGATCAAACAGCGCCTCGTTGCGGTCTTTCCCGAACTGCGCAAAGACCCCGTCGCTCTGGAGCGGGCCTATCAATCGCTGAGTCTCGATGCGCGACCGGGCACGGAAGAGGGTGACGGAGAGACTGTGTTCGAGATGAGCGCGCCCTGGATTTCGTAGCGGCAGCGATCCCGATAACGCCAGCGGCGGACGGGCACACCGCGTGCTTTTCTCAGGTGGCTGGCGTTCATGGCATCCACACTTCCAACTGAAAATCCGGGCAAAACTGCTGCGACAGGCGCTCGCGGCGCAGCCACCGCGGCGGTGCCACAGCGCGGTGCTGCGGATCTCGAAAAGGCGCTGATCTCCATCCGGCAGGCGCGCGATGGGTTGATTTCGCGAAACCTCGAACTGAGCAGCAAACTGGCCGTCGCCGCGGATCGCGTTTCGGAACTCGAATACGAGCGCGAGGTGGCGGAGCAGGAGCGGGACGCATCACTTCAGCTCGCGCAGGATGTTTCCCGGCAAAGCGACGAACTGCGGGAATCCGTGCAGGCGCTGACGGAGGAAAACACGCGTCTCCAGGCCGCGGAAAGGGAAGCCGGGCAGGCGGCGCTCGCGGCGGTGGCTGGCAGCGAATCGCAGGGGCCGGGGGACGTTGCCGAAATCGAGGAACTCCGCCGCAAGGTGGCCGATCTGGAATCGACGAATCTCTTAAACAACACTCAGCAGACGAAGCATAGCGGCACGCTGACGGTCCAGTTGACGGCGGCGCAGCGGGCGCGGGATATCGCGGTCGGCGCTGTCACCAACGCGCAGCGGCAAATCGAACGGCTCGCTTCGGAGGGCAAGGACTTGCGGGCGCGCGTGGAGGCGGATCAGGAGATGTTCAAGGCGCGCATCGCGCAGCTCGAAGCCCAAATCCCGGTGAGCGCGCCCGATCCCGCGGAAGCAGTGGTGGACGCGAGCTTCGTCGATCCGCTCGCGTCGATCGTGAGTGGCGGTGTGCGTGCGGAGGCTGAGTTGATCGACGGGTGTGTGAAGACACTGACCGGAGATCATTGGAATACCGCGCTGCTCGCCGAACTCGATGAACGTTTTCGTGGATACGCAGCCAGCGCGGGTGGGCTCGGCTACTCAGGCGTTGCGCGGTTTTCGTCGGCCTGCGGCGAGCTGACGCGCTGGCTGTGCAAGACGCCGCGCAAGGTGGAGGAGACGCTCCAGTCGCTGATCGACGCCTCCGCATTGCTACTGGAAATCTCCGCCGACGGGCGGCCCGAACAGGTCGCGGATCTCGCGGGTGCGGTGATCTTTTCCGTGGATGATGATGGCGACAATTGCGAGTGCATCGCGATGTCGCTCGAGAAATCCGCGTTGCGGACCAAGTATGCGCTGAAGTCTGAAACCGCTCTCGTCGAGTTGGACAAGTTGGTTTGCGATCTCATCATCCTCGATGTGGACATGCCCGATATGAATGGCTTCGAGCTGTTCGACCGCATTCGCGCGATGACGCGCCATCGCGAAACGCCGGTCATTTTTCTGAGCGGATTGATGAGCACGCGGGATCGCATGGAGTCGCTTCCCGGAAACAACCAGACCTTCATCGCGAAGCCCTATAATCTGAACGAACTCGGAGTCATCGTGCTCGGGAAAATCCTCAAGGCACGGCTCGCGAACTACGTCTGTCCCGCCGCTACTTTGAAAATCGTTTGAAGCGCGTGCCGTCGAGCGTTCGGGTCCCGGACCCGCCGAAGCGGATGTCCAGTGCGGCTGGCCCGGTCGCGGTGGCCGCGACGTTCATCCGATGCAGGCCTTTGGCAAGGTGGACGGGCACGAACCACCACGCTTTTCCGCGCGGCCAAGTTTGGACGGATCCGTTGATGGCAAACGATTGAATCGTCGCGGTCCCGGTGATTTGGAATTGGTAAACGTCGTCCTCGGGGACCTCGAACCAGCCTTCGACTGAAAACTCATCGCCGTTTTCCACGCCCGCCTTGGTGAGCCAGTCGCCCGCCGCGCGAGTCGCGCCAACCGGCGCGCGGGTGCCGGTTCGCACTTCGATTTCATCCACCAGTTTGCGATTGGCGGGAATCGTCTGCGCGCGCAGCGGGGCAGGGGGGACAATCGTGATATCCAGCGGTTTTCCGATGATCTGCTTCAGCCCCGGCCCATCGCGAAGCGCCACCGGCACCAGCCGCACCGGACCCTGCCCGAGCGTGCGCGGGTCGATTTTCACCGTACCGGAGTCGCCGGTGATTTTCGCCAGCGTGCGCACGTTTGCCAAAACCACGATTTCTTTCGCGCCCGGTTGGGTGATGGCGATTTCGATCGGGCGATCCCAGGCGCGTTCACGTCCGCCGGGCGCGGTCATGGTCAGCACTTCGCTCGTATTCCGGATTTCCACGGGGACGATCAGCCGGCCTTGCGAGGCGACCGTGTCCGCCGCGGTGGCGACGATCGTAATATCGTGAGCGCCATCCGGCACGCCGCGCGTGTCCCAGTCAAATGTGCCTCCAGCCTTCACGATGTGCGCCCGTTTTCCGTCGATGTAGAGTTCGAAAATCCCCGCGCGGATGTTGTCAGGCGAAGTGGCCGTTGGCGTGATCTTCACGGTGCCCTTCAATTTGTCGCCGCTGCCGAGGTCGCTGGTCTTTACCACCAGCCGCCGGCCCCACGGTTTGCACAGCGCGTCGCCGACGATGAGCAGTTGATACGGTCCGGAGAGCGATTGGTAAAATGCTTCACCCAGCGTGCAGCCTTGCGCGTAGAAGCTGTGGATGAACGGCGTCGGAAATTTTTGCTGGATCGCGAATGGCTCGGACACGGTCCCCGATGCGCCAGCCGCGCCGTTGCGGATGAATTCCGTGAGCGGCGTCTGCGGATCGTTTTCCCCCATCATCCCGCCGCAACTGGTGAGGTGCTCGCAAATCGCGCCGGGTAAAATCCGGCTCTTGCTCGCCGCCCAGTTGAAGCCCTCCGACCCGACGGTGGTGCCGATGACGTCAGCTTTTTCCTGCGGCAGCACGCCGTCTTCGATCACGGCTTTCACGCCGAGCGATTTCAACTTTTCCACCGCGGAGCCAAATCCCCACTCGCGCGTGGTCGAGCGCACGTCGGCGTTTTTCATGTAATAGACGGTGCCTTTTGGCATCCGGCTGTCCGCTGAAACGCTGCGCCGCAGCCCGGCGATCGCCTCGCGCACCGAAGTGCCGCGCCCGCTCGTGCAGGCGAGCACGGTCGAGATGAGGTAGCGACGGCCAGTTTCCGGCGGGACTGGCACACCACTGGGCAGCCAGCTCAATGCGCCGCGAAAGCCCGCCGCGGGTTGCGGCTCGAATTTGATCTCACGAGTGCGGGCGAGAAATTGTTCAAAGTCGGGACGTCCGCGCAGCGGCGACAAATCCGCGTCCGCCGCCGCGTTTCGCACTTCCCACCAGCCGGTGTCGAGGGCGCGCTGCAAGGAACGGATCGCATCCTCGGGCCGGCCGGCGAGCGAGAGCGCGCAGCCGAGATTGTAGTTTAGCTCCGCGGCGTTGGGATGTTTCTCACGCAGTTTCTCCATCGTTCCGATCAGTTCGCGCAGCGTCGAAAGCAGCGTTTCCGTGGCAGCGGGATCGGGCTTCACGCGCAGCTCCGCCGTTTTTTTCCCGCACTCCTGAATCTTTGCCGAGGTGCGCCGGTAGAGTTCCATGTCTTCGCCGGTCCACGCGGTTTTCTCCGGCGGCAGCGCGGCACGCCGATAGTAGTAGTTTGATCCGAGATCCATGCTCCCGGGCGATTTCAAGCCGACGGCCTGGTAGAGAAAAGTGAGGCCATTGATGGAACCGAATGGCGTCAGAGCCTGCGGGAGTTTCTCCTGCCCGATGTCGCCGGAGAGCGGGATCATCGTCGGAAAATCCGCCGAATAGAGGATGGCATCCGTCTGCGGAGAGAGCCCGCGGGCGTCGAGCGTTTGCAAAATCGGGCCGAGGATTTTCGTGCGGAAATCCTCGACCGGCATCGACTCGAAACTCGGCAGGTCGGAAATGTAGATGATGTTCCACGGCGGAATGCCGCGGGCATGGATGTATTCGTTGGCGACGGTGTGCGATGCCCAACTGTCCGCGTTCACGACGATGACGGTATTCTCCGGCCCGCCAAATGCCGCTGCTGTCGCACAGAAGATGGCCGCGAGCGCGAGGCCGCCCCGGTGCCGGGACGCGCTGGGAAAGCTCATGTCACATCCGCTCCTCGACCACCGTCTTCTTCCCGCGCGGCCAATTCTTCACCTGCTCCTTCGCCGCTTCGACTTTTTCGGCGGATTGATTGCACAGGACGACGCCGGTGAGCGCGGTGAGCTGGTAGTGGCGGACGATGAATTTTTTCTTCGCGCGGTCGCCCTCGATCTCGATGCGCGTCGGCGGCTTCGTGCAATCGCCCACAAAATCGAAATGCAAATCGAACACCGTGCTCGCATGGTGCGGCGTCCATTCCCACTTGATGCGCTTCTTGCCCGTCATATTCGCGCCCGCCGTGTGGCCTTGCGCGATGGCGCTGGCCCAGTGCTCGATCCGGCGCTGGCCGCCGAAAATCTTGTCCGGGAACGATGCGATGTCGCCGACTGCGTAGAAGCCCTTCTCGTCGCTTTCAAGGTAGTCGTTCACCGGCGTGCCGTGCGGGTAGGCAAGCGGCGTGTTCGCCACCAGCGCGAGATTCGGCTCGACGCCGATCGCCACCACCGCGACTCCCGCCGAGAAGCGGTTCCCGCTTTTCGTCTGAATATTCTTCAGCGCCGTCCGCCCTTCAAAGCCGTTGATCTGCTCATTGAGCATCAGCTTCACGCCGTGCTGCGCAAAGTAAGCCGAGAGCCACGCCGCCGTTTCCTCATCGAGAAAACGCCCCCAGATACTCCGCCCGCGGTGCAGCAGCGTGACCTGCGTTTTTTTGAAACCGACGAGCGCCGCCGCCGCTTCCGCCGCCAGCAAGCCGCCGCCAATGATTGCCACATGGGGCTCCAGTTCCACCACTTCGCGGAGCGCCTGCACGTCGCGCAGCGAGCGCGGGTAAAAGACATTGCCGATCGCGACCCCCGCCACCTGGGGACGGCGCGGGCGGCTGCCCGTGGCCATGCACGCTTTGCGGAATTCGACCGCCTGGCCGTTGCCGAGCACGGCAAGGTGGCGTTCGAGATTGATCTGCGTCACCAGCGTGTCGAGCCGCAGATCGACACGGTATTTTTCATACCATTCCGCTGCGTGCGTCTGGATCTTTTCGACGGGTTGGGGAGTTTTGCCGAACTGCGATTTCAGCAGTTGCGGACGGTGGTACGGATGGAATGCCTCGGCGCCGACGAGCATGACTGTGCCCTTCTTGTCGTGTTCACGAATTCCTTCGCAAACGCTGGCGCCGCCGACACCCGCTCCGACGATAAGGTAATCGCGACGAATCATGTCGCGGCTCTCTTATCCTCGCGATGTGTGTTTCTGCTAGAAAATTGTTCGCCTTGAACGAAATAAGGCGATTTAGGGCTCGAACCGGCTGTCCGTCAGCGTCTTGAGGAATGCCACCAGCGCCTCCCGGTCGGCGGCGCTCAGACCCAGGCCAGCCGCGGGATGTTTGCCGAGATTCGGATCGAGTGAAGGCGTGCGCGTGATGCCGTGGTCGTAGTGTTCGAGCACTTCCTCCAGCGTCGCAAAACGTCCGTCGTGCATGTATGGCGCGGTGCGCGCGACGTTGCGCAGCGAGGGCGTGGCGAAGCGGCCTGGCTCGTGCGCGAGGCCATTGTTGCGCAGGGTGTGATCGGTGAAAAGCGCGCCGCCGTGGCAGTGGAAACAGTCCGCTCCGAATTGCCGCTGGCGCGGATCGTATTCGGTGACGAACAGCTCGAAGCCGCGCTTCTCCGCGTCGTCGAGCACCGCTTCACCGCGCAGGGAACGGTCGAACTTTGAATCGAACGAAGTCAGCGTGAGCATGAAGGCTTCGAGCGCGACGCCGATTTTTTCGGGGGTGATTTCGGCTGTGCCAAAAGCGGTCGCGAACGCGGTCGCGATCGTTTTGTCCCGAACGAGTTTTTCCACGACATCCGCAAGCGACGCATGCATTTCGATCGGATTTTGAATCGGCTCCAAAGCCTGCGCGCGGAGCGAGGGCACCCGCCCATCCCAGAAAAATTCCTTCTTCCACGCGAGATTGAAAAGCGGCATCGCGTTGCGCGTCCCGGCTTTTTCATCCACGCCGACACTGAAGCGGCGCGGGTCGGCGAACGCGAATTTTTGCTGATGACACGTGGCGCACGATTGCCGGTCGTCGCGCGAAAGCCGTGCGTCGTGAAAGAGTCGGCGACCGAGTTCCACGCGTTCGTTTGTGAGCGGAAAATCCGCGGGCAATTCCGGCAGCGGAAATCCTTTCGCGACTTGGAAGCGATACGGCGTGCCGATGAGCGGCGTGGTCGAGCCCGCGGCGGCGGGCAGGGCGGCGTCCTTTTCCGTGGGCCGGATCGCGCGCAGCGTGAAGGCGGACTCGACCTGCGTTTTCAACCGCGCGGCCAAAGTATCGCCTTCGCGCGAGTGCGTCGAAGTCTGCTCGCGTGGCGAGACGTTCTTGAAAAGACGATCCACGTGAAAGTCGATTTCCACCGTCGTGTCGCGCGCGAGATCAATCGCGGCGGGCAGCGTCGCCGTCATGCGATTCGCCGCGTCGGCGAGATGATACGAGTAGCCGAGCGCGTCCGCGTTTCCCTCGATCGCAAGATACACAAAGCCGCCCGTCCAGCCCCAGTGCAGGCCGTTCACCAGCGGATTCAGCGCGTGACGCGGCGGAAAAATTCCGGGATCGGATTTGTCGGTTGCGGCATCGGGACCGACGCAAAATTTCAACGCATCGAACGCGCGCCGGGGCAGGCCGCGCAGTTCTTGAATGGCGTCGCCTTTCGTCGCATCGCAAAATGCGAACCAATCCCGATTCGCGAGCCACGGAGAGTCGCCGGTCGCTTTCACCGAAGGCTCGGCGAGCAGGTAGGCGAGGCGCGAAACGGAGAGGCGTTCGCCCGACGCGGCGGCAAGCGTCGGCTGCCCGAAAACCAGCGGCTTGCCGTCGAACAGGTGATGAATGACGAGCGTGAGGCGTGACGTTTCCTCCGCGAATGTGCGCGCGACAAGCGCCAGAAACATCGCGGTGCAAATCGCTTTCACAGAATCGTGAATCCGCCCGAGAGCGTGTACGTCGGCGCGGGCGCGAATGTGACGACCACATTTTGCGCGCCGGTCGGAGCGCCCGCGGGGATCACGAATGTCGCCACGACCGTGCCCTGCGTCGGACGTGAAATCGACGCGCCGGCAATCGTTCCCGCGAGCGTGACGCTGGTGGGCACGAGATTCGCGGGCGGCTGCGGCGGAGTCGTGGGCAGCGTGATCGTGATCGTCACCGTCGCGCCGCGCGCCGCGCTCCCGCCCGGCGCGACGGAGTTCCCGCCACCGCCGCCTTGCGAGTAGTTGAAGCCATTCGCGTCAAACGTCGCCAGCGCGGTGCGCGTCACTTTGTAGAAACGCATCGGGTTGCTCGTGGCCGCGCCGTTTTCCGTCCAGCTCGCCGCATCGTCCGCAGGCGTCACGGTCGGTGTCAGCGGGGAAAATGCGGTCGTCAGATTCGCGGTCGCGGCGACTTGATACGTGCCACCTTCCACCGCGCTCCACGTGAGCGTCACATTTCCGCTCACCGCCACCGCAGGCGCGGAAGTCCACGTCGCGACTTTGTTCGGCCCGCCTTGGAAATAAGTCGTGACCGTTTCCGCGATCGTCGTCGTGCCGCCAGTCGGGCTGCCGAAATACTGCCGGCCCGTCGTGTAGGGATACGCCGGCGTGCCATTGGCATTGATCGTCGTGAAGTAGGCATACGTGCCCGCCGGAAATTCCGGCGTCACGCAGAAGCGGACGTTTTGCTCGTTCAGATCGAAGGTCGTGCCTTGCGTGAAACCGAGGTCGCCGAGGTAGTCGAAGTCCTCGATGTAATGGCCGAGCAGGTAAGTCGCGTTCACGGCGGGGCCGTACTGCGTGGCGGTGAGCGTCGTTCGATTTTGAATACGCTGCGCCCACGCGGGCAGCGAGACGCGTCCCGTCGCGGCGAGATTGGTCGTGCCGCTCGCGCCATTGCGCAGGACGAATCCCGAAATCATCCGCCGCGCCGCGCTGCCTGCATCGAGCGCGTCCGCGAATCCGTACGGCCCGTAAACCGGCAGCCCATCCGCCGCCCACGCGACGATCGGCGAATGTTTCGTCACCGGCGCGATGCTCTCCGCGTAGCGATTCGTCGTCGCGTTGTAATCGACGTGATCGCCGAGCTGATGGCGCAGCGCGATCGGTTGCGCGTGGTAGTGGTAGTTATTCCCGGCCTGATGCGCGAGGCCGGGATCGAAAGTCACGCCTTCATTGTGATACCCGTCGCGATTCCAGATGCCATCGCCCGTGAGTCCGTTCACTGGCGTCGCATCAGTGGCGCTCGCGTTCCGGTAGGAAAACGCGTCGCGCATGTCGAACATCGACACGCCATTCACCATCCGCCCCGTCGCCCCGAGCCCGGTGCCCGTCTTCGCCGCCGGGATCGCCAGGGCGCGCGGGATGCGGTAGATCGTCGCGGTGTTCGAGGGAAAGTTCGGGAAATTTTGCGTCTTCGCTGCGTCGAGATACCACGGACCCATGATGTGTCCGGCGAGTCCCGTGGTGCGGATGTAAACCCAGCTCGCCGAATACACGATTTCACTCACGCCCGCGTAAGTCGGATTGCTCTGCACTCCCATGCCGCGGCTCCACGTTTTGGAAACGGTGCCCGCGGTCTCGGCGGCTGTGCTTTGGTAAAGGCGCGCGTATTGACCCGAGTCGGCGGTGTACCAGGAAGTCAGTTGCGGATCGGCGTGCGCGATGGCGGCGAGTGCGAGGGATGCGAGGAGGGCGTGGATTTTTTTCATGGCGGGGTGAAAATGTTTTCTCCCGCAGATGAAACACGACGCCGCTAAACGCAGGTCGCGACCTTCGCTAAATCTTCGTTTATTTCGCGCGTCAGTCCGTCAGCTCTTTCACGAACACATTCCGAAACTGCACCAGCGCGGGCGGGCTGTTCCACACGCCGTCTTTCATCCCGCCGTGATGTTGAAAACCGATCGCGCCTTTCGCGGGAAGGTCGGGAATTTTCGCGCCGGGTAGCACGGTCTGGCCATTCAGCACGACGCTGACGTTGCCTTTGCGATGCGTGATTTCGTAGCGGTTCCACTGGCCGATGGGTTTGTCGGCTTTCACGCGCGGGGTGACGGCGGCGCGGAGTTCGGGCGGCCGTGCGCCATCCGTGCGGATTCCGTACATTTCGCCGGAACCGACCGGCCAGCACCAGATGTTGACCTGATATTTTTCGTTGCCACCGAGGATGATGCCGGAGTCGGAATCCGGGATCGCGAGCGAAAGCGGCTGGCCATCGGCACCGCGTTCCTCACTGCCATCGGGCAGGATTTTTCGGGCGCGTGGATTGGTGTAGGGCGTTTCCTTGATGCGCCAATCGAGGACGAGTGTGTAGTCGGCGAATTCGCGATCGGTCCACAGATGCTTCGCGCCAGGCGCTTCGCTCTTCGCGTCGTAGTCGATGACATCGCCCGCGATTTTCCAGTGGCCATTGTCACCCGCGGGCACTTTCCATCCGGCGAAATCGATGCCCGTGAAGAGCGGCAGGAAGCCCTCCGCGGATCGCGCGATTTCCTCCGGCTTGGGATCTGTCGTGGGAAGTTCGTGCAGGCGGATGTTTCGGAAGTGGCATTCCGCGCCTTCGCTTTCGAGCATCAGGTAGCCTTTCCGCGGCGACATTTCTTTTGCGATGGTGACTTCCTTGCCATTCACGCTGAGGCGGATTTCGCCGTTGTTGGCGACGAGCCGGTAGTGGTTCCACTCGGGCGAAGGTTTGCTGCGCTCCTCGGCAGGAAAGCTGCGCAGTTTGTCCGGCGAGATGCGGCCCGCCGTGGTCATCTTCGCGCCGTTCACGGGGAAGACATCGCCGTGCGTGGAATACCATTCGTTTTTGCCGGAGGCATTGTAGCCGTTGTCGAGCACCTGCACTTCGATGCCGCGCGGATAGTTCGAGCCAATCGCCGGGAAGCCATCGCCCCACACGAAAATGCCGGAATTCCCGCCCTTGCTCATGTGCCGCCATTCGAGTTCGAGGACGAAATTTTCATACATCTTCTCCGTACGCAGGACGCCGACGGGACGCCCAGTGGTGACGAGCACGCCGTCGCGCACGGTGAATGTGCCGGGCGCGATGTTCACCGGCACCCAGCCAGTGAGGTCTTTGCCGTTAAAGATCGGCGTGAGATTTTCGGCGTCGTCGGCAAATGCGGAGACGCTGAGGACAAGGGCGAGGAGTGCGGGGAATTTCATGGCGGTGCAGGATGCGCGACCGGTTGGTCAAAGACGACTGAAATTCCAAGCCGCCGATTCGCCGCGCCGCAGTGTGAATAAAAGCGGAACCAGCGCGCCGCGAAAAGTAGCTCACGCGGCCTCCCGCGTGAATCGACACCCGCGCGCAGCGACTCTTTCAGTGGGAGGTACGCACTGGGAGTTTTGGCGCCTCGCGCGTGGGTTGAATTCATGCGGGGGCCGCATTCGGCTTGTCCCGATAAAGTTTCACGGCGGATGAGTCACGGCGGATGGTGATGGAGAACTTTTCGGATTTCGTTTTCATGCGCGCGAGTGCGCCGATTCCGTCCGAAAACCGACGGAAAACTGTCCGAAAAAGCAAGCCGCGAAAAGAGGATTGCTTATACATCACCGCAGTCGTGGGGCTTGAAAGAGCGACCCTAACGGGATTCGAACCCGTGAAGTTGCGCTTTTTCGTGTCGTATCGCTAATCCTTAAGTAACACCAAGTAAGCACTATAGGTTCCGTGACTCATCCTTGTCAAACTCATGAGCGGTCACCAATAGGCACGAAAACAGCCGGAGTTTGTCACGTTTTGTCACGAGCAACTCTTGTCAGAGCGGGGCATTTGCGAGGTAGATTGCGCGCTACCACCTCTTGCTCGCTTCCTCGCCTCGCCACGGCCGCGCTATCCGAAGCCACGCGCTGGACGCTCCCGAGTTACTTGAAAACACACCCGGCTACGCTGGGGCAGGTAGAGCTGATGCAAGCCTGTGGGAAGGCGCAATCCGGTATTCACCGGTCAACCCACCGGCCGATCGAAGACGACATGAACGACCTCGCGTTTGGTGGACCAGATTTTTGCCCCGCTATTAAGTGACGGAAAAAAACTGTCCGGAGCGTTCTTCCCATTCGGCAATCGAATCGCGGGCTAGCCTATTGAGGCGGATTGCGCGGGAGAGTAATTTCCTTGAAACCGTCGGGCGTAAATTCACGGTCGGCGTAAATCACGCCGTGTTTGATCTTGGAGCCATCCAAAGTCGTGGCCGAGGTTTGGCCCGGGCGGCGCACGGAGAGGTTGGCGGGAGTTTGTCGGCCATCCACGGCGACGACGCGGGTTGTGTCGATGCGGCGCAGCAGTTGGCCGGAGGTTGAGTATTTCTCCACGCGCAGCGGAACCAGCCGGCGGGTGTCGATCCAACTGCGCACGCTACCGTAGATCGAGCGACCGCCCTTGCCGCCGGGCTTCGATTCCAGAATCTGGCAGGTTACGCCGTCCACTTCCTCGGTGTCGGCGAGGGCTTGCTGATCCCAGGCGAAAAAATTCTCAACCACATCCGCATAGGCCAGGTCGCTGCCGAAAAGTGCGCCCTTAAGATCGCCCGCGTCGAGTTCGCGGACGGAATCGGGCGGCACGAAAACGGTGCCGCTGGCGGGCCGGTTGCCCATCCTTCGCAGGAGGACGGCTTCGCCTTTCCGCTCCTTCGGCCAAAGCACTTGATAAAGGACTTCGGTGGAGTTTTTCGCGCGGCGTTGCTTGATCTGGAGTTGGAGAGTGCTGTCGCCAGCGCCTTTCACGTCCAGTCGCACACGGACGAAGGAATTGCCGTCCTCCAGACCCGCGCTCAGCCGGGAGGCGAGATCTGATGCGGACAGCGCGATAGGCGCATCCGCAGCACTGGCGATGGCAGCAAAAAGGGAGATGGTGGCGAGGAAGAGTTTCATATGCAATCAAATCGGATCGGGAGAAACGACGGGATGTCAGCCTTGCAAGGCGTGGCTGGGCGAGAGGCGCGAGCTGCGCCAGGCGGGATAGACGCCGCTGATGATGCCGACGATGACGGCGATGGCGACGGATGTGGCGAGGAGCGCGGGGTTCAAGTCGGCCTCCAGCATGCCGCGGAGTGCGGGCGTGGCTTCGAGCACCTTCACGCCGATCACGCCGATGAGCACGCCGCCGATGCCGCCGAGGAAGCCGAGCAGCGCGGATTCGAGGAGGATCATGCGAAAGATGCGGCGGCGTTTCCAGCCGACGGCGAGCAGGATGCAAATCTCCTGGGTGCGCTCGAAGACGGTCATGAGCATCGTGTTCATCACGCCGAGCACGCCGACGAGCACGGCGAGCAGCGACGTGCCCCAGCTCATCGCCCGGATCATTTTGTAGGCCTGGCTGTTGCGGATGTGGTCGCTCGCGATCACGGCGCGCGCTTCGGGGATGAGGCGGGTGATCTCGGTGGAAAGCTTGGTCAGCTCTTCCTTCGACGTGCCGGGCGTGGCGCGCAGGTCGATGATGTTAATCTTCCCTTCGTTCCCCGTGATCTTTTGCATGAGCGGGAGGGACAAAATCACCGAGCCATTTTCCACGACCGCGCCGCCGTCCACGATGCCGACGACGGCCAGTTCCTCGGTTTCGAGTTGGAGCGTGTCGCCGACTTTTTTCTTGAGCACTTCCGCCGCGGTCTTGCCTAAAACGACCGCGGATTCCGCGGCGTCGCGTGGCAGTCGCCCCTCGGTCACCTTGAGGTTCCTCCAACTGAACCCGCCCCATTCGCGCGCGGAGACGATCATCATCTCGGCGGTCTCGATGCTCATGAGTTCCACGAAGATCGCGCACGTTTCGGCGACATGCGGCAGCGCGGTGATCCGATCGCGCACCGCGGCGGGAAACGGTTTCGGCGTGAGCGCGCTGCCCATGTTGCTGACCACGACATCGGTGCCGCGTGACTTCATGCCGCTCTCCCAACTGCTCTCGAACCCGCGCGAAATCCCGACGAGCGCGACCACGGCGGCGATGCCGATGGAGATGCCGACGAGCGTGAGCCCGGTGCGGACCGGACGGCGCTTCAGGCCATGCGTGACGATGGAGAGAAAGGTCATGGCTGGTTCGCGTTGGCCCGATCGGAAACGATGCGGCCGTCTTTCATTTCGATGACGCGCGACGCCTGCGCGGCGATGCCAAGGTCGTGCGTCACGAGCACGAGCGTGAAGTTTTGCTCGCGGCGCAGACGGACGATGAGGTCGAGGACGAGCGCCGCGTTTTCGCTGTCGAGATTGCCCGTCGGTTCGTCGGCGAGCAGGACGCCCGCGCCGTTCGCGAGACTGCGCGCGATGGCCACGCGCTGGCGTTCGCCGCCGGAGAGCTTCGCGGGAAAATGATCCTGCCGCGATTCGAGTCCGACGAGCTTGAGCAACTCGCCCGCGCGCTGGTTTCGCTCGGAGGCGGAGCGCGGCGTTTCAAACATCGGGATCTGCACGTTCTCGAGCGCGGTGAAGGTCGGGAGCAGATGGAACGCTTGGAAAATGAAGCCGACCTCGTGGGCGCGATACGCGGCGAGATCGGCGCGCTCGGCGAGTGAAGTGCCGCGATAAAGCAGCGAGCCCGCGCTCGGATGGTCGAGCGCGCCGAGCATTTGCAGCAGCGTGGATTTTCCTGATCCGCTCTGCCCGACGATCGCGACGAACTCGCCCTGCTCGATCCGGAAATCGACGCCACGCAGCGCGCGCACCTGCCCATCGTCGTATTCCTTTTCCAGCCCGATGGCCTCGAACACGCAGCCCGCGCCGCCATTTAGGAGCGTCATCAGCTTGTCGCCTGCTTCGCCATTTCCTGGCGCGTGGGTTTGGCCATGCCGCGCCATTGGGCACCGACTCGCGGGTCGGCGAGATTGATGAACAGATCGCGCACCGCCGCCCCGAACGTGCGGAAGGGCGGACGCTCCTCGTCGGCGCTGGGCTCGAGCGCGTCGGCGTGCTGCGGCAGTTCCGGATGCGGCAGCCCCGAGCGCCAATGATGGACGCCGTGATACGGCTCGTGGAGCAGCGTAAAATTCAGGAACGTCGCGACCCAGCCCTCGGCCACGATGCTGCGCGTCGAGCTGTTCACGGTCGAGCCGGTGAGGCCCACGTGCTCCACGTATTTGCGCAGGCTTTGCATGTTCGCCGCGAGCCACGCGGGCATGACGTGCAGCCACAGGAAATACTTCCACAGATCGAAGATCGCGATGGCCGTGAGGATCGCGGCCCAGACCACCGCCGTTCCCGCGAACTCGATCCAAATGCGGCGGCGCAGCTTCTTGTTCCGAATCGGCGAACCGGCGCGGAGGAACGTGCGGATGAAAAGGAACGGCGTGAAGAACAGGCCCATCGTGAGTTCCAAAACCGCCGCCCCGACGCGCGCCCAGCGCGGCATCTCCGGATGGACGAAAGGCCAGAGTTCTTCGTCGCGCTCGGAGGCGAGATAGGCGTGGTGCAATTGGTGCGCGGCGCGATAGAGGCTGAAGCTCATGAGGCTCAGCGTGCCGATGATGATCCCGTCGATTTCATTCAAGATGCGGCTCTTGCGCAGCAGCCCGTGCGTCGCCTCGTGAAAGCCGATGAGCATCGCGTGCATGAGGTGGCTCGTGACGAACACGAGCGGCACGGCGATCCAGTAATTCGCGTGATACACCGCGAAGCCGAGCCCGACCTGCGACGCCATGAACATCAGCGCGAGCATTTGAAAAGCGGCGCGGCTGATCCAGTGCGGTTCGTGCGGTTCGATGGTGGAATCGGTGGCGTTCATCGTGGTCACGTTTTGAGAGCGGCCACGCGACTCTCCGGCAGACGGCCCGCGCCCGCCAGCACTGCTTCAAACATGCGGCCCAGGTTCTCGATTTCCTCGCGCGGAAAAAGATTCGGGCGAAACAGCCAGACGACTTCCAACCGCTCGCCTTCCTCGGTGATTTCGCACGCGAGATGAAACCGCGCGGTGCCCGTGGAGCACATCCGCAGTTTCGCCGACAGGCCGGGCAGCGCGACGTCGGGGATCGGGTGATTTTGCAACGCGAAGCGCACCTCGAACGCGGGGTTGTGTCCCGGCGCGGGCGCATCGCCGATGGCCTGCACGAGTTCGGCGAAGGGCATCGCGTTGGCGAAGGCATCGACGGTGGATTGATGCGTGGCGCGCACGCTGGCGGCGAACGGGCGATCCGCATCCACTCGCGCGCGCAGCGGCACGATGCCGGCGAAGTAACCCATCGTCTCGCGCGACGCCTCTTTGTTGCGATTCGCGACGGGCGTGCCGACCACGATGTCCGTGGCGCCGGTCCATTGCGACAGCGCGATTTGAAACGCGGTGAGCAGCGTGCTGAAAAGCGTCGCGCCGTTGCGGCGGGCGAGTTCGCGCGCGGTGTCGGCGAGTTCGGCGGGGAAATAGGAGACCGTCCGGTGATGCGCGCCGGCTGCGGTTTGCGGTCCTTCGAGTTCGGGCCAAAGCCGCGCGCTGCCCGCGAGATACCTTTTCCAAAACGCCGCGCGCTGGGCGAGTTCCGCGGGCGTCCAGAACGCGCGTTCGGCCGCGCCCCACGCGGTGTAGGATAGCGGCACGGACGGCAGCGCGTCGCGCACGCCGCGCTTTTCCAGCATGTAGGCGACGACCAGGTCCTGCACGAAGACGCCGAGCGTCCAGCCATCGGCGATGGCGTGATGGATGGCGAACGCGAGGACGTGATCGTCAGCAGAGCGGGAGAGGAGTTCGACGCGATAAAGCGGCCCCTGCACGAGATCGAACGGCTCGCTAAAAATCGCGCGCGCGAGTTCCTCGACGGCCTCGGGCGAGCGCTGCGCCGGACCGAGTTCGCGGTGGCGGAAATTCGCGGGCGCATCCTTGCGGATCATTTGCACAGGCCGTTCCTTGCCCGGCAGGAAGGAAACGCGCAGCGCCTCCTGCCGCTGCACCACGCGCGCAATAGCCACCTCGCAAGCCTCCGGCGTGATCGCGCCCCGCACCTCGATGAAGCAGCAGATATGATTCGCCATGTCTCCCGCCGGGACCGGCGAAGCCTCCCACAGCTCCCGCTGCGGAAACGTCAGCGGCTGGAGAAGGATGTCGCCGTTCTGCAGCCGTTCCTTGAGAAGTGCGCGTTTGTCAGTGGGCATCCGATTTAGGCGCGGTCTGAGACGAAGAAAAAACCGGCGCGCGGCATTCGCGGGCGTCCGGTTTCGGATTTAACGCAAAGACGCAAAGGCGCAAAGGCCGCAGAGGTGGCAGAGGTGGCAGAGGTCGATGTGCTGGTGGATGTCGATGAGGCGGTCCGCAGGCCAACGGCCTGAAACAAGCCAGCCCAGGGCAACGCCCTGAGGCTTATACACATCTCCTTGCTCATTTCGGTGGCAAAATATTCTGCATTAAAGACTTGTACGATTATTATTATCGTCCCACAAACGTGAGTGTGCGGCCCCTCTGGGTGCCGCCACTCACTTCATGCCGGACCGTATCGAACACGATTTCCTGGGGGCTGACCTCGGCGACGCCAGGCGCAACCGCCGCCTGGGCCGCGTGGCTGCCCAGCTGGCCCAAGCTCCGGCAGCGAGTATTTCCGCAGCCTGCGGGGGGTGGGCCGAAGCGATGGCGGCATACCGCCTTTTGCATGCTCCGCAGGTCACGCCCGGCGCGATTCTCGCGCCCCATCAGCGCGCGCTCCTGGCGCGGGCGGCCACGGTGCCATGTGTGCTCCTCGTTCAGGATACGACCGAGATCGACTTTTCCCACATGAAGGCGATGGAGGGTTGCGGCCCGCTCAATGATGAGGCGCGCCGGGGTTTTTTCATGCACTCGCTTTATGTGCTCAGCGAAGCGGGCTTGCCCTTGGGCGTGCTCGACACCGCGATCGTCGCGCGCCGCGATGAGGATTTCCGCCGCGCCGCGGCGCGCAAGCACACCCCCATCGGGCAAAAGGAGAGCTGGCGCTGGGTGCAGGGCTATCTGCGCACGCAGGAGGCGGCGCGCCAGTTGCCGGGCTGCGAGATCTTTTCCATCAGCGATCGGGAGGGCGATATTTACGAGGTCTTCGAAGCTTGGGCGCAGGCCGGGGCGGACGGGGGGCCTCGCGCGCACTGGATCATCCGCGCCAACCAGGACCGCGCGCTGGAGGGCCTCGCGGTGGATGCGCCGCAAAAGCTTTTTGCGGCGCTGGCGGCCGCGCCCGAGCTGGGCACCATCGAGTTCCGGGTCTCGGCCAAACGGCAGAAAAAGAAGATCAAGGGCTCCACGGTGCAGGTGGCGCGCAGCGCCCGGATGGTGCATCAGCGGCTGCGCGCCATGCCCATCACGCCGCGGCCACCTTTTCGCCGGGGCGGCAAGCTGTCCGCGGTCTCTTTTTGGGCGGTGCTCGCCGAAGAGATCGAGCCGCCGCCGGGCGAGGAGCCCCTGCGCTGGCTGCTGCTCACCAGCGCGGAGGTGACCACCCTGGAAGCGGCCCGCCGCATCGTGGCGCTCTATCTGCGGCGTTGGGACATCGAGGTCTTTCACCGCGTTTTGAAGACCGGCTGCCGCGTCGAGGCGCTCCAACTCAAGGACCATCAGGCGGTGCGCAACTGCCTGACCCTCTACGCGATCATCGCGTGGCGCATCCTCTATCTGACCCATCTCGGGCGGCAATGCCCGGAGCTGCCTTGCGGCGCGGTCTTCGAGGAGGCCGAGTGGAAGGCCGCCTGCACCGTGGCCGCCACCGGGAAAAAACGCGGGCCGTTGCGCGAGCCCACGCTGGGGGAGTTCATCGCGCTGGTGGCGAAGTTTGGCGGCCATCTCGCTCGCCGGGGCGATAAACCGCCCGGGGCGCAGGCCCTCTGGCAGGGGCTCTCGAGGGTGCGCGATTTTGCCTGCGCCTGGCAGGCCATCCACCGCGCGTAAGCCCGCGGCCACCCCGGTGCCCGGCTCCGGTGCTGGCGCGCTTTGGCTTGCCCGGATGTCGCCACGAGCACCCGCGCCGGCCTCGCCCGCCTCCTCGCCCGCCTCCTCGCCCGC
>JANNWY010000303.1:0-2930 GCA_031409335.1 Chthoniobacteraceae bacterium
AGGGCGAGGCCATTCCCGCAGGCGCGAAGCACGACTGGAATCTTGGTGCCATCGGCGCGCGCGGCTGGATATTTTGCGATAAGATGGTGACCTCGGACGCTCGGCAGATTGCCATTACCAAAGTGGAGAAGGGTTCTCCCGCCGATGGCATTCTCGCGGTCGGCGACGTGTTGCTTGGTGTGGGCGGTCAGGCGTTTTCCTTCGACCCGCGCACGGAGTTGGGCCAGGCGCTCACTGCTGCGGAGTCAGACGCGGCGGCGGGAAAACTGGCGCTCACTCGCTGGCGCGCGGGCAAGTCGGAGGAAGTCGTGGTGAAGCTCGCGGTGCTCGGCAGTTACAGCGCCACCGCGCCTTTTGACTGCCCGAAGTCGAAGCGCATTTTTGACCAAGGGTGCAAGTTGCTCGCCGCTCAAATCGCGGAACCGGCTTACGCGAAAAAGCAAGACCCCATCCCCCGCTCGCTCAACGCTCTCGCGCTGCTCGCGAGCGGCGACGCGGGGTATTTGCCGCTGATGAAAAAGGAGGTGCAGTGGGCAGCGGACTTCTCCGCAGGGAGTTTTCAGACCTGGTATTACGGCTACGTCATGATGCTGCTTTCCGAATACGTCATCGCGACAGGCGATGTGAGCGTCATGCCCGGCTTGAAGCGGCTCGTGCTGGAAGCCGCTAAGGGCCAGAGTGCGGTCGGCTCGTGGGGTCACGGTTTCGCGATCCCCGACGGACGCCTCGGTGGCTACGGCATGATGAATTCTCCCGGCGTGCCGCTCACCACCGCACTGGTGCTGGCCCGCACCGCAGGCGTGAAGGACGCAGCCGTGGACCGCGCCATCGAACGCAGCGCCCGGTTGCTGCGCTTCTATATTGGGAAAGGCGCGATTCCCTACGGCGACCACGCGCCGTGGACCGAGACGCACGAAGACAACGGCAAATGCGGCATGGTCAGCGTCTTATTCAGTCTGCTCGGCGAAGCGAAAGGCGCGGAATTTTTCTCCCGCATGAGCGTCGCCTCGCACGGCCCCGAGCGCGACACCGGGCACACCGGCAATTTTTTCAACATGCTCTGGGCTATGCCCGGCATCGCGCAATCCGGCCCGCAGGCCACGGGCGCTTGGATGCAGGAATTTGGCGGTTGGTATGGCGACCTCGCGCGGCGTTGGGATGGCAGCTTCACCCACCAGGGTCCGCCCGAGCCGGGCAATGACAGCTATGCCGGCTGGGACTGCACCGGTGCCTATCTGCTCGCCTACGCGATGCCGCTCAAAAAAATCCACCTCACCGGCAAACGTCCCGGCGGCGTCCCGCAACTCACCGCCGCCGCCGCGCAATCGCTGATCCTCGATGGACGCGGCTGGAACAACAAAGACCGCAAAAGCGCCTACAACGCACTCAGCGAAGAAGAACTGCTCGCCCGTCTCGGCAGTTGGTCCCCGACCGTCCGCGAACGGGCCGCGATGTCCCTCGCCCGCCGCAAAACTGCGCCCCTTCCCGCGCTGCTAAAAATGCTCGAATCGCCCAGCCTCGATGCCCGCTACGGAGCTTGCCAGGCACTTGGCTCAGCCAAAGGTGCCGCCGCCGCCGTGCCCGCGCTGCAAAAAACTCTGCGTCACGAAGACCTCTGGCTGCGCGTCCAAGCTGCCGAAGCGCTTGCCGCCATCGGCCAGCCCGCGATGGTCGCCGTCCCCGAGCTGCTGGAGCGCCTCGCCCGCGATCCCTCCGCGCAAGACCCACGCGGCATGGAACAGCGTTTCCTTTGCTCCGCGCTCTTCGGCACGCTGCTCAAAAAATCGCTCGACGGCGTGGACCGCGACCTCCTGCGCAAAGCCGTCGCCGCTGGCCTGCGCAATCAGGACGGACGCGCCCGCGGCGAAGTCGGCGGCATTTACCAGCAGCTCAGCTACGACGAACTCAAGCCGCTCCTGCCTGCCATCCTCGAAGCCATCGTCACGCCCGCGCCCAGCGGCGAAATGTTTGCCGACGGCATCCGCGTCGCCGGGCTCCGCCTTTTGGCCAAACACCGGATCGGCGAAGGAATCAGCGCGTGCGTAAAATACACGCGCGAGCAAAACCCATGGGCCAGCCAGGAGCGCACGCCGGAGCTGATGCAAATCCTGCTCACCTACGGCACCCACGCCAAGGTCGTCATCCCCGAGCTGACCCGGCTCGCCAACTACTTCGAGAAGGACGAAAAGGACTTTCCCAAGAACCTGATGCTCGTGAAGGCCAAGTCCGTCCGCGAGACAATCGCCGCTATCGAAGCCTCGACGGACTCCCCGGGACTCATCCGGCTAAAATAATATGAACCAAATATCCGCCCTCGCCTAGGGCGGCCTTGATGAAATCCCCGGCATCTGCCTGCCCCTCCCCGCCGTGAAAAATCTGGAAGCCAAACTCGCCTCGACGAGGAAGCAGCTGGAGCGGGCGGGGAAAAAGTAGCCGCCGCATTGACGGCATCCCGATGTGCCGTCAATCTGACGGCATGACGCGAACTCAAATCCAACTGCCCGACGACACCTTCGCCCGTGCCAAGAAGCTCTGCGAAGCGCGCGAAATCTCCCTCGCCGAACTCGCCCGGCGCGGCATCGAATACATCCTCAGCGTTTACACTCCCGAGCCGGATGCGAACCGCGAATGGCAGCCACCCAAGCCACGTAATCTTGGCTGGAAAGGGCTGAGCCATGCGGAGGTCAAAGCCGAGGCCCAACTGACCAGCACGGAAATCCGCCTCACCCGCCGCTCCAAAAAGTAGCCGCCATGCTTTCCATTGACGCCAACATCCTGCTCTACGCCGTCAACACGGCCTCCCCGTGGAATGAATCCGCCCACGCCTGGCTGACCTCGATTCAACGCGACGAGGACGTGGCCATCTCCGAGTTCATCCTCGCCGAGTTCTACGGCCTGCTCCGCAACCCCGCCGTGCTCAAGCACCCGCT
>JANNWY010000304.1:0-102055 GCA_031409335.1 Chthoniobacteraceae bacterium
GACTCGGCGGTGGTGAAGAGGGCGCGGGCTTCGTCCTTCTTGCCTTGCTGAAAGAGACTCATCGCCCGGTAGAAGGCGGAGGTGCCTCCGAGGATGCCGCTCGTCGATGGGTTGGCGAGCAAGGCCTGTTCGGCCTCGGCGAAGTGACCGGCGCGGTATTCGGCGATGCCGAGCGCCATCTTGAAGTAGGCGAGGTATTCGTGTTTCTGCCCGAGTTCCACGGCCTTGCGCGCCCGGTCGAGAGCGGCTTCCCTCATCGTCGCTTCGGCGACAGGGCGCAAACAGGCGAGCTTGGCCGCACGATCAAGGTCGTCGGGTTTCGTGACGTCTTGCGCCCATTTCAACATGCGTTCGCTTGTGGAAGTGTGTTCGGCGTCCATGCCGAACCACGCCTGCAGGGCGGCTACCTTTAGCGCCAAAAAGGTGTCCTTGGGATTTCGCGTGGAGGCTTCCGCCAGCAAGGGAGTCGCCTCCGCCATCCGCCCGGCGTCGGCGTAGGAAACCGCCAGGGCGTTCATCGCGTCGAGCGTGTCGGGGTGCTCCGGGCCGTTCACCTTGCGGCTGAGCGCCAGCACTTCCTCGCGCAGCTTGAGCGCCTCCCCTTTCCGGTTCGCGTCGTGGTAGGAGATCGCGAGGTTGTGCATCACGTGGAGCGTGTCGGGGTGCTCCGGGCCGTTCACCTTGCGGCGGAGCGCCAACACCTCCTCCCCCAGCTTGAGCGCCTCGTCCTTTCGGTTCGCGTCGTCGTAGGAAACCGCCAGGGCGTTCATCGCGTCGAGCGTGTCGGAGTGCTCCGTGCCGTTCACCTTGCGGCTGAGTGGGAGCGCCTCCTCGCGCAGCTTGAGCGCCTCCTCTTTCCGATTCGCGGCGTCGTAGGAAACCGCGAGGTTGTGCATCGCCGTCAGCGTGACGGGGTGCTCCGGGCCGTTCACCTTGCGGCGGAGCGCCAGCACCTCCTCCTTCAGCTTGAGCGCCTCGTCCTTTCGGTTCGCGGCGTCGTAGGAAACCGCCAGGTTGTGCATCGCGTCGAGCGTGTCGGAGTGCTCCGGGCCGTTCACCTTGCGGCTGAGGGTCAGCACCTCCACGCGCAGCTTGAGCGCCTCGTCCTGGCGTCCGGCAGCATCGTAGGAAATCGCCAGGTTGGTCATCGCATCGAGCGTGTTGGGGTGCTCCGAGCCGAGCACCTTTCGGCGGAGCGCCAGCACCTCCTCCTGCATCTTGAGCGCCTCGTCCAGGCGACCGGCGATGCCATAGGAAAGCGCCAGGTTTTGCATCACCGTGAGCACGTCGGGATGCTCCGGGCCGTTCACCTTTCGGCTGAGCGCCAGCACCTCCTCGCGCAGCTTGAGCGCCTCGTCCAGGCGACCGGCGTCGTTGTAGGAATTCGCAAGGTTGCTCATCGCCATGAGTGTGAAGCGGTGCTCCGGGCCGTTCGTCTTGCGGCTGAGCGGCAGCACCTCCTCGCGCAGTTTGAACGCCTCGCCCAGGCGTCCGGCGTCGTCGTAAGAATTCGCCAGATTGTTCATCGCCACGAGCGTGCAGTCCCTCTCAGCGCCACAGTGTTTGAGATGAGTGTCCAGCGCCTTCTCCAGCAGCGGAATGGCCCGCCGCGCAAGGCCGAGGGCACGGTAGGTCTCACCGAGGGTGGCCTGTAGATTCGCCTGCTGTCTGGGATGGGTGGCAAGGTCGGTGTCCAGTTTCTTCACGGCCTTGTCGAGCGTCTCGGCCACAGTGACAGTGCGGCCGTCGCGAGACGGGTCGGGACTTTGGAACACTTCGGTAAGGAACTTCGAGATGTCCTCCGCGTTCTTGCGCGCCAGCTCCTTCGCGTCGCGCTCGGCGGCGACTTGCACGAGGGTGTCGGCGGTTCTTTTCTCCGCCGCCGTCGCGCGCACCGCCTGCCACGTGCTCACCCCTGTGGCGACCACCAGCACGGCGGCGATGGCGGCGGCAACGCGCAGCGCGGCTTTGTTCCGCCGCGCGAACTTCCGGAACTGGTAGCCTGCGCTCGGCGGCGTGGCGCTCACCGCTTCGTCGGCGAGGAAGCGCACGATGTCCTGAGCGAAGGCGTTGGCCGTCTCGTAACGGCGCGCGCGGTCCTTCTCGATCGCCTTCATCACAATCCAGTCGAGGTCCGGTTCGACGAGCTTGCCCAGCTTCTCCGGCTCGATGCGGTGCGCTTTCGCGAGCAGCGTGCGCTCTTCGCCCACGATGGTGCTGATGCGCGACGAGGGCTTCACCGGCTCAACCTCACGGATGATGCGCCGCATTTCCTCGTAGCCGGCGGAAGCGAGCGACTTGGCATCGAAGGGCGGCTTTCCCGTGAGCAATTCGTAGAGCAGGATGCCGAGCGCGTAGATGTCGCTGCGCGTATCAATATCCAGCCCGCTCGTCGCCGCCTGCTCCGGGCTCATGTAAACCGGGGTGCCGATGACCTGCTCGAAGCGCGTAAAGAGCGTCTTGTCCGTCAGCTTCCCCTGCGTCGCCTTCGCGATGCCGAAGTCGATCACCTTCACCACCGCCTTGTCCCCGTGCATCGTCACCATCACGTTCGACGGCTTGATGTCGCGGTGGATGATGCCCTTTTGATGGGCGTGGTTGATCGCCGAGCACACGTCGCCAAAGAGCGCCAGCCGCTCGCGCGTCCCCAGCCCGGCCTCGTCGCAGTATTGGGTGATCGGGATGCCTTTCACCAATTCCATGACGAAGAACGGCCGCCCATACTGCGTCGCGCCCGCATCGAAGACCTTCGCGATGTTCGGGTGATCCATCATCGCCAGCGCCTGCCGCTCCGACTCGAAGCGCGCGATGACCTCCTTCGTGTCCATGCCCAGCTTGATGATCTTCAGCGCCACCTTGCGCACCACCGGCTCCATCTGCTCGGCCATCCAGACTGTGCCGAAGCCGCCCTCGCCAATCTCCTGCAGTAGCTTGTAGCGCCCGATGCGCTCGCCTTCCTCTTCGGGCTTGAGCCGCGCCATCAGCTCCTCAGCCTCGGGGGAAGGTGGAGCGTCCTCCGCCAGGAAGGTGCCCGCCCGGGCCTGCGCGGCGAGCAGTTCCTCCACCCGCGCCTGCAAGTCCGCATCGTCCCCGCACGCCTGGGCGACATACGCCGCGCGCTCCGGGACCGGGCGGTCCAGCGCCGAGTTAAAGGTCGCCTCCGCGCGGGCCGCGCGCTCCGGGGAAAGCGCGGGCGGACGCGGTGGTGCCGGGGTCCGGATCCGCGAACCGGACGGTCTCGGTGGTGGCGGCGGTGGGCTCATGGGAGTGTTCATCCTGCCTGCTCATGCGCCATCCGGCGATGAAATGGGCCACTCGCGACGAAATTATTTTGCCCCCGGATTCTCGTCCTGCTCGATCGCCTCGAAAAGCCACGCCCGCGCATACGCCCAGTGCCGCTTCGCCGTGCGCTCCGGGAGCCCGAGCACCGCGCCCGCCTCCGCGAGCGAGAGGCCCACGAAGAACCGCAGCTTCACCAGCTCCGCCTTCTGCGGGTCCTCGGCGGCCAAGCGATCGAGCACTTCATGGATGGCGAGCAGGCGATCACTCTGCCCGACCGGCGCGGTGATCTCGAAGTCATCCACATCCACCCGCTCCAGCCCGCCGCCGTGCCGGGCGGCGAGCTTGTGGCGGGCGCGATCGACGAGGATGCGCCGCATCGCCTCGGCGGCTGCGCCGAAAAAGTGCGCGCGGTTTTCAAAACGCTGGTCGCCGAGCTTCATCCACGCCTCGTGAACGAGCGCCGTGGGCTGGAGCGTGTGGCCGGGTTGCTCGCGGGCCATCTTCGCGCGGGCGAGCGTGCGCAGCTCGGCATAGACCTGCGCGAGAAGCGCGCCAGCGGCATCGGGTTCGCCGCGGTGCAGGGCATCGAGGAGGAGTGTGAGATCGGCCACGGGTGAGTGCTACCGGGCGAGGCCGGAGTTTAATCGCCGGTGAACGGCATGTCTTTTCTCCACCGGACGCATCATCATGGTGATGCGATTTGGGTCGCTGCGGCGGCGGTGCGCTGCTTTTGAAACGGCGCAGATTCGATGATGCCATTCAGCAACGCGGAGAAGCGTCCGTCTTCCGCGTCGAGCTTGGTCACGATTTGGTCCACGGTTTCCACGTCGTAATACTCCGGGCCGCGACCGATGGCGAAGGTGAGGAATTTTTCCGTGAGGCAGCGGTAGAAATCGAGGCGGTGTTTTTCGACGAGGATGCGTTTTAGCTCGCGCACACTCGTGAACGTCTCGCCGGTGATCAATTGCCCGGCGGTGTCGATGGCTTGGCCGCGCTCCTTTTCGCGCCACATTCCCATCGCGTTGAAGTTTTCAAACGCGAGTCCGATCGCGTCCATACGCGTGTGGCAGCCAGCGCACAGCGGCTCCTTCCGATGCAGCTCCAGCGCCTCTCGCAGCGTCGGCTGGTGATCGCCGAAATCCTTCTCGCTTGCCTCCAGTGCGGGGACGTTGGCGGGCGGCGGCGGCGCTGGTGTGCCGAGGAAATTATCGAGCACGAACAGACCGCGCTTCACGGGCGAAGTGCGGTCCGGGTTTGACGTGACGACGAGCGCGCTGCCCTGCGTGAGCACGCCGCCGCGCGGGCTGTCGGGCGCGAGGGCGAGGCGGCGCATTTCCGGGCCGCTCACGTCGGGGATCGCGTAGAGTTTTGCGAGGCGCTCGTTCAGGAACGTGTAGTCGCTGTCGATCAGCTCGGTGACGCTGCGATTTTCGCGGACGATGTGGGAGAAAAACATTTCCGTCTCGCGCTGCATCGCGTCGCGCAGTTCGCGGTCGAGTTCGATCCCTTTGCCGCGTTTGCGGAATTGCTCGAACATCAGCCGCATCTCCTCCTTTTCCTCCGGCGTGCGTTTGTCTTCGGGGATGGCCATGAGTTCCCGGATGCGCACGCGGCGTTTCTCGCCTTCGCGCTCGTCGCCGCGATCGCGCGCGAGCACCACCCGCGCGTCGATCGCGATGCCATCGACATCGCGGACTTGCAGCCACTGGCCGGTGAAATTGCGCACCATGCTTTCCGAGCGCGGATCGCCGAGCAGACGCTGCACTTGCGCGGACAGATTGTTTCGCAACTCACCGCTGGCCGCGAGCCGGATCAGTTCGTCGTCGGGCATCGTGGACCAGAGGAAATACGAGAGCCGCGAGGCGAGCGAATATTCGTCCACATTGGCAATCGCCTGCCCCTCCGCGCCCGGCTCGCTTTCCTCGATGCGAAACAAAAAACGCGGCGATGCGATCACCGCGACGAACGCGTGCGCGATGCCGGCCTCAAAGGTTTTGCCTGGCTGCGCGTACACGCTTTCCGCAAGCGCGGCGAGGCGCTCCACGGTGCGATCGTCCACGGGACGGCGGAAGGCTTTCGTCGCAAAGTTTCGGAGCACTTCCCGCGCATTAGCGCGGCGGACATCCGGCGACTGAGGATCATCCTGCGTGAAGAAACGATCGTAATTTGGCGGACGACTCCAGTGCTCTTCCGCCAGCGGCCCGCGGATCGCGAGCGTGAGGATTTGCACTGCGAGCGAATTCACTTTTTGAGCAACCGGCGTGAGCGGTTCGAGGGTGAGGGTGAAACGGTGAGCGCCGGGTTGCCAATCCTCGTCGAACTCGAAAGTGAACGTCTTAAAATCGTGCCAGCCGAATTCCTTTTGCATCACCTCGCGGTCGTCGATTTTGAAAACCACCCGGCATTTTCCCGGATCGAAATCGAAGTTCCCGCGCACCGCGAGTTCCAGCGCCACCCGGTATTTCCCGGCGAGCTTAGCCTCGGATGATGCGGCCACATTTTCCGCCTCGTAGTACGACAGCGAAAGAAAGTCATCGCGGCGCGCCGCGTCACCTCCCTCACCGCGGAATCGGTTGCCCGCGATCTTCGTCTCGGGGACGATTCGCGAAACGGTCGGCACGGCTTCGGTCACGATCGCCTTCGCGGCGGCGAGATATTTCTCCAGCAGGATTGGCGAGATGGAAAGCACGTCGCCGATGTTGTCGAAACCATAACCCGTGTCGTCCGGCGGGAATTCGACCTCGGTGGAAAACTCGATGCCCATGAGGTCGCGGATCGTGTGGCGGTACTCGACGCGATTGAGCCGCCGCACGGTCACGCGCCCCGGATCGGGATTTTTCGGGTCGATGCCGAACGCCTCGAACTTGATCCACTCCTCGATCCTGCGCCGCTCTTCCGCCGTGGGCTGCGGTTTCTTCTTCGGCGGCATCAGGCCCGCGCGCATATTTTTCAAAACGCCGAGCCACAGCTCGTGCCCGCCGAGCAGCGCCGCGTCGGACTTGAATTCATCGAAGGCGACGTTGCCCTTCCTTTCGCCGTCTGCGTGGCAGTCGTAGCAGTAGTTGCCGAGAATCGGCTCAATCTGCCTTCGGAAATTTTCGGCTGCACCCGGTTCCGCACCGGGCGATGCAGCAGCGGAAAGGACGAGCGCAAAAATGGCGAGCAGGCGAAAGCGCATGGTGGATGTGATTACCATTCCTAGCTGTGGCACGCTAGCAGCGATGACGGCTGCGGTTCGGAATCCGGGTAGCACGCTCGTCCCGAGTGTTGGTTTTGGCGGTCCGCCGAAACGAACTTCCCTGCCGCGTCGTCCAGGCGTTCGTCCACGAAATTGGCATGGACGTGGGAGGGGATTTCACGAAGGCGGGACGCCTACGCCAACGCTCCGGACGGGCGTGCTACCCGGAAACTCGCGCGCGCCTTCACTCGCACCTACACGTTCCGCTGGGACCATTTCGTTTTTTCAGCGGGCCGCGTTCGCGTTGATTGCCTCATGCAACCACGCCCGCGCATACTCCCAATCGCGGTAGGCCGTCGCCTCGGAGATGCCGAGCACTTCCGCCGTTTCCGTGAAGGAGAGGCCAGCGAAGTAGCGCAGCTTCACCAGTTCCGCCTTCCGCGCGTCGTGCGTGGCGAAGCGGTCGAGGGCTTCGTGGACGGCGAGCAGTTCGGCGTCCTGCTCCGTCGGCGCGGCGATCTCGATTTCGTCCACGTCCACATGTTCCGCATGGCCGCCGCGGCGCGCAGCGAGTTTGCGCCGCGCGCGCTCGATGAGGATGCGGCGCATGGCCTCGGCGGCGGCGGCGAAAAAGTGGGCGCGGTTCTCGAAGCGCGCGTCTGCGCCCAGCCGCAGCCAGGCTTCATGCACCAGCGCGGTGGGCTGCAGCGTCTGGCCGGGCTGCTCGCGGGCCATCTTCCCGCAGGCCAGCGACTGCAACTCGGCATACACGCGCGGCAGCAGTTCGTCGGCAACGAGGTGCGTGGCCTCGGAATTCATGGGATCCCCACTCGCCCCGCCACTGCGGCGTGAAGTGCGGTGACTTCCTCGATTTGCGCGCGCAGCGCGGGCCAGTCGGGGTCGTCGAAATCAAAGCCGGGGTAGCGGCTCAGAAAATAATCCTCCGCCAAATCCGCGACCATTGGCCGAATCTGCGCAAGCAGGTCGGAATCCCGAAGCTGCAGCTCGCTGGCAAGTTTCCGCAGGTCGTGTGTTTTTTCGAGATGCCATCCGCTCCGAATCAACTCGGCTTTGAGTATCTTCTCCAAGACCTCGGCGAGCTTGCCGCGGCACAAAGCAAATCCGAGTTCGCGCTCTGCGAGATTGCGAAGGGCTTCGAGGTCCAGGTTGCAGATCCAAAGCCAGTCCGCCGGATTCTTCGAGTCAGTCTTGCGCGGCAAGAAGCACTCCTTCGTTGAGAACGGTGGCAAAAAAGAAATCCCCGATGGCGCGCTTTTCGGCAAGACGGCTGGGAGTGATGGGGATCAGTGTGAAAGCCGGGCGGGGAACGACGTCCCAAATCGCGTTGCTGAATTTTGCGGATGCCTTGAGCTGCCGCTCCGCGCCTTCCGCTACAAGGCAAAGGTCCACGTCGCTGTCGGGCCGTGCGTCGCCGCGGGCGTGCGAGCCGAAGAGATACACGGCCTGTAGCGGCAGCGCGCCATTCATCGCCACCAGACAGCGCGCCAGCGTTTCGCGCTGGGGCACGAGACTCGGCGGGAGATTTTCGAGGAGCAGTCTCACACGAGGACCGTAGCCGCGCGCGCCGCTCCTGCCAAGCCGCGCATTACCCAAGTGGGCGCGGTTCTCGAAGCGCGCGCCTTCGCCCAACCGCAGCCAGGCTTCATGCGCCTGCGCGGTGGGCTGAAGCGTTTGCCCCGCTGGATCGCGGCGAGCAGGTGGGTGACGTCGCTCATGCGGGCCTCACTTTGCTGCGGGCAGCGCCGCGATCTCGCGCTGCAAGGCCTCGTGCGCGGCCTGGTCTCCGACGGCCACGAGGATTTCGTCGAGCACAGTGAAGGCGGAGCGGCGGGTCTTCGCATCCCAGTCGGGATGGCTCCGGCACAAGGCAACCGCCTCCTCGGCCAGCGGTCGCGCTTCGGCGAATTTCTTCTGCGCCGAGAGCGCGTCTGCGAGATTGATAAGCGATGGCGCTGTGTCGGAATGTTCCCCGCCCAACAATTTCCTTTGCATCGCCAGTGCCTCGCGGTGGGCCGCTTCGGCCTTGGCGAACTTGTCCTGGTCCCTGAGATCGCAGCCCAGATTGTAGAGCACGCTGGCCACCCGGGGATGTTCCGCACCGAGTAACTTCCTGCGCATGGCCAGCGCCTCACCGGCCATCGTTTCGGCCTCGGCGAGCTGGCCTGGGGCTCGGAGCACGGAGGCCAGGCCGCAGAGCGACTGGGCGACGTCGGAGTGTTCCGCACCCAGCACCTTTCTTTGCATCGCCAGTGCCTCACGGTAGATCGGTTCCGCCTCTGCGTCCTTGCCTTGGGTAGCGAGCACATTGGCGAGGTCGCCGAGCGAGCCGGCCACATCGCGATGTTCCGCACCCAGCAGTTTGCGCCGCATCGCCAGCGCCTGACGGTACATAGTTTCCGCTTCGGCATCCTTGCGCTGGGCATAGAGCACGGAGGCCAGGCTGCTGAGCGAGTGGGCCACTTCGGAATGTTCCGCACCCAGCAGCATCCTGCGCACTTCCAGCAGCTCCCGGTTCCGCGATTCCGCTTCCGCATGCTTGCCCTGGGCCTCGAGAGCCAGCGTCAGGTTATGGAGCGAGACGGCGACATCGGGATGTTCCGCACCCAGCAACTTCCGTTGCATCGCGAGCGCGTCCCGGCCAATCGCTTCGGCCGCGGCGTGCTTGCCTTGGGCAGCGAGCACGGCAGCCAGCCCGGCCCGAGATGAGGCAACGTCGCGATGGTCCAGTCCCAGATGCATTTTCCTCATCGCCAGCGCCTCCCGGTGCATCGTTTCGGCTTCCGAGTGCCTGCTCTGGCCAGAGAGGACGCCCGCCAGGTCGGCGAGCGAGGCGGCCACCTCGGGATGTTCCGGCCCCAGCAAACTCTTTCGCATCGCCAACGCCTCCCGGTGCAACGCTTCGGCCTCCTCCAGCCTGCCCTGTGAATCGAGGGTGTTTGCCAGGCTATTGAGCGTGGTGGCCACCGCGCGATGTTCGGTCCCCAGCAACTTCCTGTTCATCGCCAGCGCTTCACGGTGCATCGCTTCGGCCTCCGCATGATTGCCCTGCGCATCGAGGACGACCGCCAAGTTGTGGAGCGAGATGGCCACTTCGCGATGCTCCGCACCCCTCGACTTCCTCTCCATCGCCAGCGCTTGCCGGTAAAGCGATTCCGCCGCCGCGTAGTCCCGAAACTCTACGTAAACGCTGGCAATGTTGTTGCGGAGCACGCTTGCGACCTCGGGCTCCCCCTTGAGATCCTTGTCGAGGCGCGCGGCGGATTTCTCGAGAATCTCCTGCAGCATCGTCGGGTCACGGCCCTGCGCCGCTGACGACCCGATGTCACGGAGCATTTGTATTAGAAAAGCGGCAGTCTTGTTGCTGGTCTTCAAACGCGACTCCGCGACCAAATAGAGTAATGACGAAACCACGAAGCCGACGAGCAGCGTGAGGGGAATCAAGGTGCCGGCGGCGAAGGCGAGTTTGTTGCGCTTCACCATCCGGCGGAAGCGATAGAGGCGGCTCGGCGGGCGGGCCAGCACCGGCTCGAAGGTGAGGTGGCGGCGCAGGTCTTCCGCCAGCGCGGTCGCGCTGTCGTAGCGGCGCACGCGATCTTTCTCCAGCGCCTTCATCACGATCCAGTCGAGATCACCGCGCAGGAGGCCGGTTAGTTTTGCGCCATCGGACTGGCGGTGCCGGGCGACATCGGTGCGGGCGTCGGCGGCGAGGGTTTGCAGGGCGGTCGAAGGCTTCACCGGCTCCTGCTCGCGGATGATGCGGCGGATTTCATCGAGGCCTGCGCGCTGCATGGTCTCCGCGTCGAAGGGCGTGCGGCCGGTGAGCAGTTCGTAAAGGAGCACGCCGAGCGAATAGATGTCGCTGCGCGTGTCGATATCGAGGCCGCTCATCTCGGCCTGCTCGGGCGACATGTAGAGCGGGGTGCCGACCATTTGCTGGAATTGCGTGAAGAGCGTGCGCTCGGTGAGCCGCGCCTGCGTGGCCTTGGCGACGCCGAAGTCGATGACCTTCGGCACGGGCACGCCGTCGTGCAGCGTGACGAGGATGTTCGACGGTTTGAGGTCGCGGTGGATGATCCCCTTTTGATGCGCGTGCTGCACCGCCTGGCAGACGTGGATGAAGAGCGCGAGCCGCTCCGCCGTCGCCAATTCCTGCTGATCGCAGTAGTCCGTGATCTTCACCCCGCGCACCAATTCCATCACAAAAAACGGACGCCCATACTGCGTCGCGCCCGCGTCGAAAACCTTCGCGATGTTCGGATGCTCCATCATCGCCAGCGCCTGCCGCTCCTGCTCAAAACGCGCGATGACTTCCTTCGTATCCATCCCCATCTTGATGATCTTCAAAGCCACCCGCCGCCGCACCGGTTGCTCCTGCTCCGCCATCCACACGACGCCAAACCCGCCCTCGCCGATTTGCTGGAGCAGCTTGTACAGGCCGATGCGTTCGCCGGCTTCCTCTGGCTTGAGGCGGGCGAGTTCACGCTCGATGTCGGGGTCGAGCGGCGGGGCGTCCATGAAGCCGGGGGCTTCGCGCGAGGCGAGGAGGCGCTCAAGGCGGGCGCGCAAATCGAGCCGGTCTCCGCACGCGGAGTCGAGATAGGTGCCGCGTTCGTGCGCCGGGAGGGCAGCGGCGGCTTGGAAGATTCGCTCCTCGCTTGGTGGGGGCGGGTTCATGGGCGTGAGGTCTCTGCTCATACCCATACATGCGTAAAAAGCCGAGCTTTCCTCTCATTGCGGGGAAAGATTTTCGGCGGCTGGCAATCCGGGTAGCACGCTCGTCCCGAGCGTTGGTTTTTGCGTCTCGCCGAAACGAACTTCCTAGACCGTTCTTTCGAGATGGAGCGTAAGATTTACAGGCAACGCGTTTTGAAAGTCCAAGAAGGCAGGACGCCTTCGCCAACGCTCGGGACGAGCGTGCTACCCGGAAAGCACTGCCGCGCGTTCACTCTTTAATACACGTCCCGCTTGTAGCGCTTCTCTTTCTTCAGCGAGTCGAAGTATTCCTTTGCCTGCTCGGGCGTTTTGCCGCCGTGGACTTCGGCGATCTTGAGCAGTGCGGAATCGACATCCGTTGCCATCCGGGTTTTGTCGCCACAGACGAAAAAGTCCGCGCCTTCCTGAAGCCATGCCCAGATGTCCGCGCCGCGTTCTTCCATGCGATGCTGCACGTAGATCTTCCGCTCCTGATCGCGGGAAAACGCGAGATCGAGCCGCAGCGCGCCGTCGTTCACCCATTTCGTAAATTGATCGCGATAGAAAAAATCCTGCGCCTCGCGCTGTTCGCCGAAGAACAGCCAGTTCTTCCCCGTCGCGCCACTGACGAGCCGTTCTTCCACAAACGCGCGGAACGGCGCGACTCCGGTGCCCGGCCCGACCATGATGATGGGTTTCGCTTTATCCGGCGGCAGAAAGAAATGTTTCTGCTGCGATTGGATGAAAACGCCCGCGGTTGTATCGCCCTCCCAGCGTTCCGCCAAAAACGTGGACGCCACGCCTTTTCGCGCGCGCCCGCGGATCGCATATTTCACCGTCGCGACCGTGAGATGCACTTCCTCGGGATGCGCATTCAGGCTGGAGGCGATCGAGTAAAGGCGCGGCGGCAGCTTGCGCAGCAGCTTCACAAATTCCTCCGGCTCGAAGCGCACTTGCGGGAAACTCCGCAGCATGTCCACGTAGTCGTTGCATTCATTTTTCCCGGTCAGGAATTTCTTCAAATCATCCGCCTTCTCCGGCGTGAGCAGCGGTGCGAGATCGCTCGCGCCTTTCGTCACGCAGGCTTCGATGAATTTCTTGTCGGCAAATGTGATCGCGTAATCGCTGAAGAGCGCGTCACGCAGCGGCTTCGGCGTGCCGTCGCGCCCGGTCACCGGTTCGTCGCCTTTTGCGCCGAGCGCGGCCACGAGTTCATCGGCGAGCGCGGGACAATTCGTGACGACCAGGCCGAGCGCGTCGCCCGCGATGTAATTCAGCCCTGAACCGGCGAGCGAGATTTCGTGATGGCGCGTGTCTTTCTCCGAAGCATCGCCCGTCAGCTTCACGTTGGTTTTGTGACGCGCGGGGAAGGGGTTCTTGTTCGAGTAGGGAGAAGCGGGAGCAGTTTCGGTGGACATGGCGAAGAGAGACTAAGCGGTCGCGCGCGATGCCTGCAAGCTCGCGCAAATGGCATCCGCGTTACCCTTCAACTCCGCTGCGGATCAGAAAGTCAGCACCACGCGGTAAAACGAATCTGTCCCGCCGGATGTATCGGTGAATGTCGCAATCGCTCCGGCTGGTGCAGGCACGGTTGCGATGTTTTGCCAAGCGGCAGGATGGAGTGTCGGTGCGCGCTGGATGGTGAATGTGCGGCCCGGCGCGCTGGGCCAGGTGAGCGTGATGCCGCCGGGTGCCTTTGTCGCGGCGGCGCGGAAGGATTGCGCGCCGTTGCGCGGGTCGAGGGCGAGCAGGTATTCGACGCGGTTCGCGGTGCCATCGGCGTCGGCGTCGGCGTCTTGCGCGGCGTCGGTGGCGTCCCAATAGGAAAAGCCGTTCGCGATTTCCCACGTGTCGCGCATTCCATCGCCGTCGGTGTCGGGATCGGGCGCGGTGCCAGGGCGCTCGGCGGTGAGCTCGAAATTGAAGCTGATGTCGCTGCTGTCCGCCGCCTGCTGGTGGATTTCGACGGCGAGCACGTTCACGCCTTCGACGAGATTGGCCGCGTTCAGAACTTTGGTGATTTGCACGGCTTCGGATGCGCCGCTGATGCTGTTCGTCGCGGGAGTGCCGGGGCCTGCGTTTGCGATGAGATTGTCGCGCCAGATTTCCACGCCGTTGAGGTAAACGGCGACGCCGTCATCGCGAATCATCCGCGCCGCGAGCGCGGTGATTTGCGCGGCGTTCGCGACGGTGAAAGTGCGGCGGAACCACGTCGTGATGTAGCGATTCGTGTCGCCGGAATTGTAGCCGGGTGTGGGATTGTCCTCGACGATCCGGGCCTCGTCGCCGTCGCCGTAGCCGAGTTCGCCGGGACCGCTGGACCATGCCGAGTCGTCGTAGAAAAGCTGCGTCCAAGTTGCGGGCGGCGCGACGTTGTTGTCGCGGTAGCGCCACGTCGCGCCCCACGGGCTGAGGATGACGGGCACGGTGCCGAGTCCGGTGATGAGGATGGGAATGGACGTGGTGCTGGAGAAGGCGTCGTCGATGATGCGCGCCGTGAGCAGGTGGTCTCCCGCGCTCATGTTTGTTACTGCGAGTGCGTACGGCGCGGCCGTGTCTTCGCCAAGTTTCACGGAGCAATCGTAAAATTCCACGCGCACGATTTGTCCGTCGGCATCCGAGGCGTTGGAGGTGATGGTGAACGCGCCCGGCGGAACAAAAGTTGTGAGATGCGCGGGCGAGGTGATCGCGACGAGCGGGGGCTGGTTCGCGGTGTTCGCGCGGCCTGGCGTGAGGCCGAGTCCCTGCCAGTTCACCGGCTCCAGCGCGAGCGCGGTTCCGCTGATGCGCTGGAGCGCGGGGCCGCTGCCGTCGGCGCTGACCGGCCACGGCGACTTGTCGTTGAAGCGCACGCTTTCCAGCGCCACGAACGCGCCGATCGTCGCGGTGCTCGGGCGTTCGAGCGAAAGGCGTTCGCCGCCATCGTCGAGAAAGCCGGCGACGGTCCGAGAATGGGCACCGCCGCAGGCACGGCGTGGCGCGCGCGAAATGCGGCGGGGTCGTCCGCGACGACGAGCAGGAAGCCATTTGCGGGAATCTGCGTGCCGCCGGGGAACGTGTAGCCGAACCCTTCCAGCCGCCATCCGCCGATGTTCGCCGCGGTGCCGGTGATGTTTCGCAACTCAATCATCTCCGCGTAACCTACGGGCGGGTGATACCAGATTTCATTGAGCACCACGGGACCGATTTGCGGCACTGCCACGACCGCGCCAGGCGTCGCGGCAGTGAGCGGCACGAGGTGTTCTTCGCCCGCCGAATCCACCACGCGACCGAGACTCATCCCGCCATCCGTCGGCCCGAAAGTCCACGAATGAGACCAACCGGTGAGCGCGCCATTCGCGGCGAAAAGGAACACCGATCCGCCCGCCTCGCTCAGCGCAAAGCCGAGCGACGCCGCGGTGAAATGGACCGCGCCATTCGCGGGGATGAAGACATTCGCGGCGATGAGGGCGCGCGTCGGATTGAGAATGGTGTCGCTCAAAAACCAGCCGCCGACATTCACCGCCGCGCCGGTCGGATTGTGCAGTTCGATGAAACCCGACGCGCCAGGCTGGATTTCGCCAATCACGATTTGCGGCGTCGTGGGCGCGGGATCCGCCGCGCCGGGCGAGCCGTAAAGCGTCGCGCTCGCGCGCCAGCGCCGTGCTTCATCGGGCGCGGGAAAAGTCGCGGGCGCGAGATTCACGATCGAGAAGCCGAGCCCCGCCGCGGTCGCGGGCCAAGGCGGCGCGTTGTTGTAAGTAAGCGACCAGACGATGCCGCCGCCCGGTGCGGTGAGCGTCAGCTTTTCGCCGTTGTTGTCGAGTTTCCCGGAAAAAGTGAGCGCGACCGGCACACCGGGATAACGCGTGCTGAACGCGGCGGGATTGCGCGCGGCGACGAGATACGCGCCGGGCGCAAGCGTGGTGCCGGTGGCGAAGGTGCCCGCGATTCCTTCGGTGAAGCCGACTCCGCCGAGGTCGAGCGGTTTGCTTCCGGTGTTCGTGAGTTCGATGAATTCAAACTCCGCACCGTCCGTCGCGCCGCTACCGGGCGCGTCGAACAGGATTTCGCCCACCGCGAGCCGCGTGAAATCCTGCGTTAGAAAATAGTCCGCCTCGACAAGCGGACTCCAGTTCGCGCCATCCCGCACGCGCGCACGCAGCCGCACGCCGTTCAGCAGCGTGAGCGGTCCCGACCACACTTGCGCCGCCGGATTCAACACCCCGCCGAAGCCGCGCGGATCCACGCCATTCAGTGTGTAGTAGATCATCCCGACGACTGGATTTTGCGTGAGCGAAACCACGGTGCCCGTCGCGACCGCGCCCGGCAGCGGCGAGACATCGGGCGCGGCGAGCGCGGGGAAATATCCGCGCGCACGAAGTTGTGAGAGCACGATATCCGTCCGCGCGGGGAACCACGAGGTGCGGAAAAAATTGATGCGCGGCAGCCAGTGCGCATCGCGCGTGAGCGGCGTGCCACTCGCGGCGTCGCCCCAGCGCGCCGACTCGCCGATCACCGCCTGGTCGATCTCCGCCGCGCGTGCATTCCAGATGGCGAGCTGACTCGCCGCGGTGTACGCGCCCGCGCCGAAGCAATGCTTCTGCACGCGATCCGCGAAGAGCACGCGGAACTCCGCGTTCGCCATGCACTTTTCCCACATCCGCAGCGGATTCGCTTTCGTGAGCGCGGTGCCGATGGAAGCCGGCGGGCCGGTCACGTCGTTGTTCACGCCGAACATCGAATACTCCGCATCGTGCGAGAGGAATCGCCAGCCCGCGCGGCCATCGCGCGGACGCACGGCGAAGAAATTGTTTGGCTCGTTGCAACTGTAGCAGACCGGCCCGTCCTCGTTATCAAGGATGAAATTCATCAGGATGTAGTCGCAAAGATTCGCGGCATCGAGATGGATGGGCAGCGCGGGATTGCGTGTGCCGTCGGGATGGTTTCCGAGCAGCGCCTGGAGCGCGGCATCGCTGGCCACGCCAGCCTCGGTGAGCGTGAAGAGCTGTGCCCACGCGTCGCCAGTTCCGTCGGCGGCGACCGTGTTAAAGGCATCGACTTTCATTACGTCGTAGTCCGTATCGGCCCCGCCGAAATAGGCTGCGGCGTAGCTCTGGTTCACGCGCTCCTCCGTATTGTAGAGGCCCCAATACTGGCCGTTGATGAAGAGGTGGTAGAAACTCCCGCGCGTCGTCGGCTGACCCGCCGCCTGCATGAGATCGCGCGCATACGGATCGGTGACGAACGTGGCCTCGCTGCTGCCAAGATACGCCCACGAAAAATCCTGGGACGTGCGCAGATCGACGACATCCTGCTTGTCCGTGCCGCTCGCGCCGTAGAGCGGAAAGTCGAGTTTCCCCGCGCCATACCGCTCGCGGAAAAACATGCGGAACGAGTGTTTGGGATTGTTCGGATCGCGGGAAAAGTTTCCGCGCATCCGCAGACCGCCGTTTTCCTGAAAGCCCGGCGCGCCGCTTGGATTCAGGAGTTCCAGCGAAGCGGGCCGCTCCCACGCATCGCCGTTCTGGCCGGCGTTCGCGTAGATGCCGTTGTTCGCGTCGAAGAGGTCCGGGAGTTTCATCACGATGCTGAGCGCGGGGATCGCCTGCAACGCGCCAATCGCGCGCGTTTGATACGGTGCGCCGGGGCCGATCACGTCCGGGTCCATGCCATAGTCCACGCGATTCGATCCCCAAGTCGCCGGCCAGCCGGGCGGCGTCGCGCCGGTCGGGGATTGCGTGAGCACGTCGGCCAGGAAGAGGAACGTGCGCGTCGTGATGTCGCTCGGCGCGAGATTTGGGGCGAACGCGGTCGCGCGCAAAACGGTGGTCGCGCTGATCGTGAACGGAGCGACGTACGCGATGCTCGTCGTGATCGGCGGAGTGCCGTCGAGCGTGTAGCGGATGGTCGCGCCCGGCGTGGCGCTCGCGAGCGCGAGCGAAAACGGCGCGCTGAAATATCCCGCCGCGACGCTCGGCACCGGCGCGGCGGCGATGCCGGTGAACTCGACGCCGCCATTCGGAGCGCCCGGCGTCGGGATCGCGAAGAAGCGCGGCTGCGCGCTCGCGTTCAAGCCGTAGCTCAATCCCGGCTGGCTCGCGGGCAGGGGATCGAACGCGGAGACGAGTTCGCGCGGGACGCCGCCATTGTAGAGCCGGAGCCGTCCGCCGGTCGGCTTCAGCGAAAAATTCGCATGCAACTCGCCGCTCGCGGGCGCGCGATTTTTTCCGAAAGAAACACGATGAGGAACTCGCCGGGCGCGAGTGTGCGCGCGGGAAAAATCCATTTTCCCGGCACTGCCGCATCGTCGGTGAGCGCCCAGCCCGCGAGGTTCACCGCAGTCGTTCCCGTGTTCAGCAGCTCCACCCAATCCTCCAAATCGCCGTCCTGATCCGTCAGCCCGCCGCCGACATTCGCCGCGACGACTTCATTGATGCGCACCGGTTCGAGCGGCGCATTTGGATCGATCGTGTAACTCCACGCTCCACCCGCAAATGCGACGGGCGGATTTTCCAAATCGACGATCCCATGCGAAGCGGCAAACGCGACGCTCACCGCGCCCGTCGGCTGCGCCGGAAAAGTAAAACGCCACGCATTTCCACCGAGCGAAGAAACGCCGCTCGCTGGCACAGCGCCCACGAGCAAATCCGCCGCGTCCACGCCGGTCACGGGTTCGCTGAAAGCCACGTCGATCTGCGCGAGCGAACGCACTGCCGCGCCCTGCGGCGGCGCGACCGAAGCGATCAGCGGTGCGGTCGGCCCGGCGTTCAGCGGCGTATCGCGGTCGATTGCGATTTCTGCCGCGGACAGCGCGCGATTGTACACGCGCACCTCGTCGATGCGCCCCTGCCACCACTCGTCCCACGTCGCATTTCCCCCAAGCCGCAGCGGGCTCGCCGACTGGTCGTACGGACCCGTGCCCGCGAGCGTGGCGACGAGCGCGCCATTGCGATACACGCGGACATTTGCCCCGTCGTAAGTCGTCGCGAGATGCGTCCACGTATTCAGCGGCAGCACCGCCCCGCCGCTCGTCTCGCGATACCCGCCGCCATTAAATCCGCCGCCGCCCATCGCCAAATTGCCCGGCCCCGAGTACAAATAGTAAGCCGCGCCACCCGGCGTCTCTTTCATCACCACCGTGCGATACCCACCGAGCGCCGTCGGATAAACCCACGCCATCACCGTCGCCCCCGTCGTGAGATCGAGCGCGTTCGCATCCGGGATCGTCACCCAATCATTCACGCCATCGAAAACCAGCGCGCTCCCATATTTCCCCTGCGCCGTCCATCCCGCACCGCTCAGCGTGCCGACATGCTGCGTCGCGGTGAGGTCCGTGATCGTCGTGCCCGTGCCTTCATTGCACGGAAACGCGGCGACCAAACCAACCTGTGCGCGAGCGGCGGCGAGCAGCACGAGCAGCGCAAAGAAGACGCGGAACAGGAGCAGCATTGCGGAGCATCCAACGCCCAATGCTTCGACATACTCAAGGACTGCTTTGTGTGGCTGGGCGGAAAAGCGAGGAACGGGAACCCACCTCGCGACGCTCAATTTATTCCCGCGGTACTTGTATCGCGCCTGCCGACTTCGCATCATCACGGCATGATTTCCCGTCGCGGTTTCCTCGCCCTCTCGCTTCCCGCCACCGCTGCCGTCTCATTGCGAGCCGCCGCTGCGCCCCCCGCGCCGACCCTGTCGCCATCGAAGATCAAGCTCGGTATCTCGTCGTATTCCTACTGGCATTTCAAAACGGAAAAAGTCTCCATCGAAACCGTCATCGACAAGACGGCGCGAGTCGGAGCGGAGGGCGTGGACATTCTCCACCGGCAAATGGATCTCGATGAGTTTGGCAAACTCGACGCGGCGTCGCACGCCTACTGCACGAAGTTGAAACGTCACGCATTCCGCGCGGGCGTGGATTTGATCTGCCTGTCGATCCACCAGGACTTCGTGTCGCCGAATCCCGCCGAGCGCCAAAAGTGGATTTCGCACACGGAAAAGTGCATCGAACTCGCGTACGCGATGGGCGTCCCGTGCATCCGGCTGAACAGCGGACGTTACAAGACGATCAAGGATTTCGACGCGCTGATGAAGGCGCGCGGCATCGAACCGGTGCCGAAGGAATTCACCGAGGACGACGCTTTCAAATGGTGCATCGAATCCATCCAAAAATGCCTGGAGCTGGCGGCGCAGCGCGGCGTGATTCTCGCGCTGGAAAATCACTGGGGCCTCACGAGCCAGCCCGCGGGCCAGCTCCGCATCTTGAATGCGATCGACTCGCCGTGGCTGGGCGGACTGATGGACACGGGAAATTTTCTCGAAGACCCGTACGACAAGCTGGTCGAAGTCGCGCCCAAAACGGTTTTCGTGCAGGCGAAGACTTATCCCGGCGGCGGCGAGTGGTACACGCTCGACCTCGACTACAAACGCATCGCGAAAATCCTCCGCGACGTCGGCTACACCGGATACGTCGCGCTCGAGATGGAAGGCAAGGAAGACCCGGATACCGCCGTTTCAAAGAGCATCGCGATGCTGCGCGAGGCGTTCGCGTGATGCCTTCCCGCATCGCTGCCACAGTGGTCGTTCTCGCGATGAGTTCATTGCTTCACGCTGATCCTTTGAAATATCCCGAAACCAAAAAAGGTGAGGTCGTGGAGACCTATCACGGCCAGCGCATCGCCGATCCGTATCGCTGGCTGGAGGATGATAATTCCACGGAGACGAAAGCGTGGGTCGAGGCGCAAAACAAAGTCACGTTTGGCTTTCTCGCACAGATCCCGGAGCGCGAAAAAATCCGGGCGCGGCTCACGGAGCTTTGGAATTACGAACGCTTCACGGTGCCTTACAAGGAAGGTGGGCGTTACTTTTTCCGGCGCAACGGCGGGCTGCAAAATCAGAGCGTGCTTTATGTCGCCGATGTCCTGGATGCGGAGCCACGCGTGTTGCTCGATCCGAATACGCTTTCGGCGGATGGCACCGTGGCGCTCGATGGCTATGTCGTGAGCGATGATGGAAAGTGGATGGCTTATGGCATCGCGAAGGCGGGGTCGGATTGGGAGGAATGGCGCGTGCGCGAAGTGGCGACGGGGAAGGATCGCGAGGACCGGCTGGAGTGGGTGAAATTTTCCGGCGCCTCGTGGGCGAAGGATGGGAGCGGGTTTTACTACAGCCGCTTCGATGCGCCGAAGGAGGGTGAGTCGCTCACCGGGCTGAACGAATTTCAGAAGCTCTATTTTCACAAACTCGGCGCGCCGCAGAGCGAGGACGCGCTGATTTACGAGCGGCGCGATCGCAAGGATTGGGGCTTTCACGGCGAAGTGACCGAGGACGGGCGCTGGCTCATCATCACGATCACCGAGGGGACCGATCCGAAAAATCGCGTCTATTTTCGTGACCTCGCAAAGCCCGGCGCGCCCATCGTCCCGCTGCTTGATGGCTTCGACGCAGACTACACGTTCGTCGGGAATGACGCGGGCGTGTTCTACTTCCGCACCGATCTCGACGCTCCGCTCGGTCGTCTCATCGCGATCGACGTGGCGAAACCCGCGCGTCCGAACTGGCGCGAAGTCATCCCGCAAAGCGAGGACTCGCTGAAGGACGTGAGCTTCGTGAACGACCAATTCATCTGCGAATATCTGCACGATGCGCGCAGCCGGGTGCGCGTCTTTGCGTGGGATGGAAAAACTCCGCGCGCGAAGCTCGTGCGCGAGATCGAGCTGCCGGGAATCGGCTCTGCGTCAGGCTTTGGCGGCAAACGCGCCGAGACCGAGACGTTCTACGCGTTCACCGGATACACGACGCCGAACACGATTTACCGGCTCGATCTCACCACGGGAAAGAGCACCGTATTCCGCCAGCCAAAGGTCGCCTTCGATCCCGCTTCGTATGAAACGAAGCAGATCTTTTTCCGCAGTAAAGACGGCACGCGTGTGCCGATGTTCATCACCCACAAACGCGGCCTGAAACTGGACGGGACAAACCCGACGCTGCTTTACGGCTACGGCGGATTCGACATTTCACTCACGCCCGTTTTTGAAATCCCATCGCTCGTCTGGATGGAAATGGGTGGCGTCTATGCCGTGCCGAATCTGCGCGGTGGCGGCGAGTATGGCACCGCGTGGCACCTCGCCGGAATCAAGGCGCGCAAGCAAAACGTGTTCGACGATTTCATCGCCGCCGCCGAATGGCTCATCGCGAACAACTACACGTCGCCCGCGAAACTCGCCATCCACGGCCACAGTAACGGCGGGCTGCTCGTCGGCGCGTGCATGACGCAGCGCCCCGAGCTGTTCGGCGCGGCGCTTCCCGGCGTGGGGGTGATGGATATGCTGCGGTTTCACAAGTTCACCATCGGCTGGGCGTGGACCAGCGACTATGGATCGAGCGAAAACGCCGACGAATTCAAAAGCCTCGTCGCTTACTCGCCGCTGCATCGTTTGAAAGCCGGCACGCGTTACCCCGCGACGATGGTCACGACTGCCGATCACGATGACCGCGTCGTCCCCGCGCATAGCTTCAAATTCGCCGCGCAACTGCAAGCCACCCAGGCACCCGACGGCCCGCCCGTCCTCATCCGCATCGAGACAAAAGCCGGCCACGGCGCGGGAAAACCGATCTCCAAAGTAATCGACGAACACGCCGACGAATGGGCCTTTCTCGTCCGTGCCCTCGGCGTTGCGGGCGGGCAATAGAGATTGCGCGCACGCCGCCATTTTCTCAAAGCGCGCACTCCACATTCCGCGCGCCGGTGCTAAAACCTCCGTGTGTCCTTCCCATCGACCCACTGGAGTTTGCTGGCCATCGCCAGCCTGAACGGCAACGCCGACGCGCAGGCGGCTGTCGCGCGGCTATGCGAAAGGTACCGATTGCCGGTCATCGTGTACCTCAAACAACACGGCTACTCGGACGATGTGGTGGAGGATGTCGCGCAGGAATTTTTTCTGGAGCTGATCCAGTCGCGCGCCTGGAAGCGGGCGGATCGGGTGAAGGGTCGGTTTCGCACTTTCCTGCTCGGGACGCTGACGCATGTGGCCGGGCACATGCGGGATCGGGATAACGCGCTGCGGCGAGGCGGTGGAGAAATCACCGCGAGTTTCGATGAGATGGCGGAAAATGGTTTTGAACCGCCAAGTGCGACCACCGAGGATTGCCGTGAGTTCGACCGGGCGTGGGTGTTGGGGCTCATGAAAACGACCCTGGCCGGAATCGCGCGGCCTTATTTGGAGGCAGGTCGTGATATCGAGTGGCAGGTGATTTCCCAGTTTCTGCCGGGCGCGGGGACACCGCCGACATACGAGGAGGCGGCCGCGCAGGCTGGGCTTACGCTCGCGGCGTTTCGGGCCGCGGTGCATCACGTCCGGGCGCTTTTTCGCGCAAATCTCCGCGCCGCTGTCGCTCTCACGGTGAGCGCGGCGCACGAGATTGACGACGAACTCGCGTATCTGCATCGCGTGCTCACATCGCCCGGGGCGTGATTCGCATGGCTCTTTTTCCTGCTCTTCCTCTTCCACCGCATCCGCGATGAATTCCGCGCCGAACACCTGCAACAACTGCGGTGGCCCATTGGACGAGTCACAGTTGCTGGGTCGTTGTCCGGTGTGTTTGCTGGCGGAGGCATTCGCTCCGCCGAGGGAAAATGGAACGCTCGGGCAAATCGGCGAGTTTGAATTGATCGAGGAGATCGCCCGCACCGGGATGAGCGTGGTGTATCGCGCGCGGCAGGCCAAGCCGGAGCGGGTGGTCGCGTTGAAAACCGTGCGTGGCGCGGAACTGGAGTCCCCGGCGGCACTCGCGCGATTTCGCCAGGAAGTCAGGGCGATGGCCGATCTGGGACATCCGGGGATTCTGCCGGTATTCACATTTGGCGAACAGGATGGGGTTCCCTATTTCACGATGAAATTTGCGGCGGGTGGCACGCTCGCGGACCGGCTCCCCGGCTACGCGGGAAAATGGCGCGAGATCGCGGACTTGATCGCGAACATCGCGGATGCCGTGCAGCACGCGCACGCCCGCGCGGTGCTGCACCGCGATTTGAAACCGGGGAACATTCTTTTCGACGAAAGCGGCCAGGCCTTTGTGAGCGATTTCGGCCTCGCGAAACTCCTCCACGGCACCGACTCCAATCTCACCCTCACGACCGCGGTGCTCGGCACGCCGTATTACATCGCGCCGGAAATCGCCGCCCGCGATTCCCGCGCGGCGACGACCTTGAGCGACGTGTGGAGCCTGGGCGTGATCCTCTACGAATTGCTCGCGCAACGACGGCCGTTCGATGGCGACTCGATTCCCGCAACCCTCCGCGCCATCACCGACACGGCACCCGCGCCATTGCGCACGAGGAACCACGCGCGCAGCGCCACCGCTTCATCATCGCAGCCTGCCATCGCGGGCCACGGCGTCGCGCCGCTGCCTGATCCGCCGCCGCGCGATCTCGCGGTGATCGCGATGAAGGCGCTCGCGAAGGATCCCACGCGGCGTTACGCGAGCGCGAATGCGCTGGCGGAGGATTTGCGGCGCTGGCTCGCCGGGCGTCCGATTTTCGCCCGACCGGTCTCGCCGCTCGAAAGCACCGCGCTCTGGGCACGGCGCAATCCGCTGCTTGCGATGATCACCGCGCTTGCCGCCGTGCTCTTGATCGCGGGAGTGCTGGGCATCACGAACCAGTGGCGGCGCGCGGAGGCCGCCGAGCGCGCCACCCGCGAACGTCTCGCGCACGAGCACATCCGCATCGGCCTGCGGCTCGCGGAGCATGGCGATGCATTGCGCGGACTGCTGCACTACGTCGAAGCGCTGCGGCTCGGCCTCGGCGATCCGGCGCGCGAGCACGTGTCGCGAATTCGTTTTGAAACCACCGTGCGCCAGTCGCCGCGGCTCGCCCAGCTATGGCTTCCCGCGCTGGATGGTGACTGCCAGTTTGCGGAGGAAAGCGGCCGCGTCGTCATCAATTCCGGGGCCGAAACCCGCGTGTGGGATGCCACCACTGGCGAGGCGGTCTCGCCACCGATCCAGCACACCGCCGAAGTCCGCCGCGTGTGGACGGATTCATGGGGAAGCCGCGTCGTCATTTGCACACGCGACGACGAGATCACCGTCTGGGACACCGCAACCGGCACCCGGATCACCACGCTTCCGGGCGAAGGGCACGTCCGCGCCGTGCTCGGCGGATCGCGGTTGCGGCTGGCGGTATTGCGACGCGACACCGGGATCGTGACCTGTCTCTCGACGCTGCTCGGCGCGGTGGACGGCACGTTTTCACACCCGGAGACGATCGAGTGGGCCGTGACCTCGCCCGATGGCACCCGCATCCTCGCGGCGGACAAACACAGCCTCCTGCTGTGGGATGTCGCCACGGGCGCGCTCGTGGTGCCGCCAGTGGAATTCGGCGGCGAGCCGGACTTTGGTAATTTCGATTCCGCCGGGCGCTTCGCCGGATTGCGCGTGAAACATCGTGGCGCCATCGCGGTCTTCGATCTCACCACCGGCGCGATCACCGCGCGCGGCGAGACCAAGGCCAGCGGCAGCATCAAGCACGGCTGGCTCGATGGCACGCGCTGGGTCGTGCTCACGCGCAAGGTCGGCGGCTCGACCCTGCGCGATGGCGCGACCGACCGGTTGATTGTCGACGCTTCCTTTGGCGCGCGCACGGTCACCGCGGAGTTCGCCGCCTGGCGGAATATCTTCGCACTCGCAGGCGAAAACGGCGCGGCGCAGCTCTGGGATGCCGAAACCATGCTGCCGCTCACGCCACGGCTGTGGGCGGACGGACGCCCGGCCCGCGCCACGCTTGATGGCGACGGTGCGACTCTCCTTTTTTCCAGCGGCGAACCGGCGGCGCGTTTGTGGAAGCTGCCAGCCCAGGGCGGGGTCGTGTGGAGCGGGGATGGGACGGTGCCCGCGGTCGCCACCTGGTGGGATGCCGCGGGAGCCGTCCTGCGCACGGTCGGCGAAGATGCGCGCCTCACTGCCCGCGATGCAAACACCGGCCTGCCCGTGGGCGAAGCGCACGTGCTCGACGACGCGGCCACCTGCGCTTCCGCCACTGCCGAGGGCCGGTTCGTTTTCGTCGGCGGCACCCACGGCGCGCGTTTTTGGAATGCGGAGAGCGGCCAGCCGGCCGGGCCGCGCATCCCGTGCGCGGGTGCGATCCGCGATGTCGCGCTGAGCGCCGACGGGCGGAGTGCGGCCATCCTTTTGGAAAAGGAAACGCTGCTCTGCGATCCCGCGACCGGCACGGTGCGGCACACCCTCGCGACGGAAGGCACATCGCGCTGCGTGCTCGGTGGCGACGGCGCGCGGCTCGTCACACTCACAAAGGAAGCCGTGCAGATTTGGGATGCCGCGACGGGCCAGCCGATCGGCAGCCCGCTCGTCGAAGGCGGCAAATGGCGCGATCCCGGTGCGACCTTCGACGCGACGGGAAAGCGGCTCGCCGTCTGGTGGTCGTGGCCGGATACGATGTCCGGCAGTCTGCGCGTGCTCGATGCCGCGACCGGCGGCGAAATCCTCCCGCGGCTGGAACACGCCGCGGCGGTAAAACAAGCCACATTTTCCGCCGCAGGCGATCTGCTCGCCACTGCCACGCGCGACCAGCGGCTCTGGCTCTGGCGCACGAGCGATGGCCACCGCACGCTCGCGCCAGTCCAGCACGACGACCGGATCAGCGACATGGGGTTTTCGCCGGATGGGTTGCTGGTGTGGAGTCGCTCGAACCGCGAATTTCGCACATGGGAAACTGCCACCGGCGATGCCGTGTCGCTGCTGCGCCACCGCGGTCCGCCACCACGGAAGCCGACGAGTCCGCGCGGCGGACCGATGGATGATGACGAGGTGGTGCGCACCATCTGGAGTTCCGCTTCGCGGGTCGCGAGCAGCGACAGCCGCGGCAGCGTGAACGTGTGGGATTTCAGCGCCGGCACGCGCCCACTGGCGGAGATGGAAACGCTCGCCCGCGTCCTTTCCACCCACCGCATCGAACCCAGCGGCGGCCTCGTGCCGCTGACCCGCGACGAACTGCGCGCGGCCTGGGCGGCCCATCGGCAGTAGTGCCAGCGGGATCGGTCAGTGGTCTTCCTTTCCGAGGTAGGCGGCGATGACTTTGGGATTCGCGCGGATCTCTGCGGGGGTGCCCTCGGCGATGCTTTTGCCGTAGTCGAGGACGTGGATGCGCTGGCAGATGCCCATGACGACTTTCATGTCGTGCTCGACGAGGAGGACGGCGATTTTGAATTTGTCCTGCACGAAACGGATGAGGTCCATCAGCTCCTGTTTTTCAGTGGGGTTCATGCCGGCGGCGGGTTCGTCGAGGAGGAGGAGTTTTGGGCCGGTGGCCAAAGCGCGGACGATTTCGAGGCGGCGCTGGTCGCCGTACGGGAGCGATTTTCCGTTGGTGTCGGCGAAGCGGTCGAGGCTGAAGATTTTCAAAAGCTCCATCGCCTCGTGCTGCACGCGGGCTTCGACTTGGTGAAAATGCTTGCCGCGAATCAGCGCGTCGCGGATGCGCTGGGCGCGGTTGCCCTGCATGGCGGTGCGCACGTTGTCGAGGACGCTCATCTGCGCGAAGAGACGGATGTTTTGGAACGTGCGCGAGATGCCGCGGCGCGAGAGCGTGTGCGGCTTCACCCCGGCGGTGGGCTGGCCGCGGAACGCGATGCTGCCGGCGGTGGGCTGATAGACGCCGGTGATGAGATTGAAGGCGGTGGTTTTGCCCGCGCCGTTCGGGCCGATGAGGCCGACGAGTTCCTGCTCGCCGATGCGCAGGTCGAGTTCGCTGACGGCGGTGAGGCCGCCGAATTTGATCGTCACTTTCTCGCAGTCGAGGAGCGCGCTCATTTTTTCCGTGAAAAGGTGAACAGACCCTGCGGCCGCGTGAGCATGAGGCCGATGATGAGCAGCGAATAGAGAATCATCCGATACTCGGCGATGGGTCGCAGGAGTTCGGGCAGGATGGTGAGGATGATCGCGGCGAGGATCACGCCGACGGTGCGGCCCATGCCGCCGAGGATGACCATGACGACGATCTCGATACTCTTCATGAAGTCGAAGCCGGACGGCGAGATGACCGCTTTCTGATGCGCGTAAAGTCCGCCGGCGATGCCCGCGAAAAATGCGCCGATGACGAACGCGGTGACTTTGTAACGCACGGGATTGATGCCCATCGCGCTGGCGGCGATTTCGTCGTCGTGGACGGCGATGAAGCCGCGCCCGTAGGTGGAATTCACGAGGCAGGCGACGACATAGACCGTCACCGCGGCGAGGCCCCAGGACCAGCCAAAGGTGGTGAGTTTCGAGATGCCGGTGAGGCCGGTCGCGGCGCCGAAGAATTCGCTGGTCTGGAAAATGACGCGGATAATTTCCCCAAAACCAAGCGTGACGATGGCGAGGTAATCTCCGCGCAATCGCAGCGAAGGCCCGCCGACGGCGAGGCCGGCCAGCGCGGCGACGAGGCCGCCGATGAGCAGCGCGGGGAAGAAAAGCGCGCTGCCATAGAGCAGCGTGATTTTCGCAGCGAAATAACCGCCCACGGCCATGAAGCCGGCGTGACCGAGGCTGAACTGGCCGGTGTGGCCGTTGAGGAGATTGAGCGAGACGGCGAGGATGATGTTGATCCCGACATCGATCGCGATGCCCATGTAGTAGCGATTGAAGCTGCCCGCGGCGAGCGACACGCCGACTGCGGCCGCGATGGCGAGCAGGAGAAAAACGCGCGGGTCTTTGGCAAGCTGGCGCATCTACACTTTCTCGATTTGCGCTTTCCCGAGCAGCCCGGCGGGGCGGAAGAGCAGGATGAGGATGAGGATCGCAAAGGCGATGGCGTCGCGATAATTCGACACGCCCGGCATCCCGCCGAAGACCGTCTCCAGCACGCCGAGCAGTAATCCGCCGAGTGCCGCGCCCGGCAGATTCCCGATGCCGCCGAGCACGGCGGCGATGAAGGCGCGCAGGCCAGGCTGGATGCCCATGAGCGGCTCGATGCCCGGCGCGCGCATGGCGTAGAAAATCCCCGCGACTGCGGCGAGCGCGGAGCCGAGGCCGAAGGTGAACGAGATGATTCGGTTCACATTCACGCCCATGAGCGAGGCGGCTTGTTCATTGAAAGAAACGGCGCGCATGGCCATGCCGAGTTTTGTTTTCTGCACGATGAACCACATCGCGAATAACAGCAGCGCGGTGAGCACGAGGACGACGAGGTCGTTGCTGGAAACATGCAGTCCGCCAAAACCCACGTCGGCCTTTGGCAGGAGCGTTGGAAAGGACTTGGTCGCTGCGCCGAAAACCTTTTCGTGCTGCCCGGCGAACTCGATGAAGAGCGAGACGCCGATGGCAGTGATGAGCACCGTCAAACGGGGCCGCGCCCGCAGCGGGCGATACGCGAGGAATTCAATGAGCATCCCGATGCACGCGCAGATCGCCGCGGCAAGGATGATGACCGTGATCGCCAGCGGGATGGACGCCGCACCGAGCGTCGGCGCGAGCACGGGCGCGAGATAAAACGCGGCAAACGCGCCGAGCATGAGCACGTCCGAGTGCGCGAAATTGATGAACCGCAACACGCCATAGACCATCGTGTAGCCGAGCGCGATCAGCGCGTAGATGCTGCCGAGCGCGAGGCCGTTGACGACTTGCTGGAAGAATTCCGTCACGCGCCCCTTACTTCCCCGGTTCTTCGCGCAAGATCATGGACTCGGGTGCCGCCTGCCGTTCCTGCCAGAGATCCTCGGCTCGCTGGATTTGCCCCGGATGCCGATGCTCCATTTCCTGGAGATGAACGACGTAGCGATCCAGATCGTGATCGAAACGCGCCGAGGCGAGGCGGCGCATTTCGCGGAGTTCGTCGAGAGCTTCGTCTTTCATTCTGGTCCTATACCTAAGAGTTCCAGCGGCGTGAGCAAGAGCGGAACGGTCCAGCCCAAACTGCGGTTCAGACGGTCGATGTGACCTTTCTTATTGGGATTGGCGAGATGCGTGCAGTTCCACGTCACCAGCGAATCGCAGCCCCGGCAGGTCGCCACGGCCAAGTGAAGCGCATCGCCCAGTGGATCGCGCGGCATGGCAAAATTTTCCACATACGCCTTCGCCAGCATCTTCTCTTGATCGGTGATTCGGAAAATCGGCAGCGTTTCCGCGAGGTCGCGCGCGGCAAATCGGTGCGGCAGGTTTCCCTGCGCCAGTTCCATCAATACGGCTTCGCTGACGACCATCGAAAACTCCTCGCGACGCTCTTCAAACATCGCCCGAGTCCACCCACGCCGCGCCACGATGTAAGGCGAAGGTCTTTCGTCGAAGTAGAAGCTGAAGATGCTGGTATCCAAATACACGAGTGGCTTCATCCAGAGAAATGCCTACGGCGCGATCGTTTCCACGTAGGCGAACTTCCCGCCTTTCACCTGCAAGATCACCGCCGACTTCTCCGCGTCGCGCTTGCCGTTGATCGTGATTTTTCCAGTCACCGCATCGTAGTCCTTCGTCCCGGCGAGGGCGTCCCGGATCTTCGCGCCTTCGGTGCCGCCTGCCTGTTTGATCGCGCTGGCGAGGATCATGGCGCTGTCGTAGCCCAGCGCGGCCATGGCATCCGGCAGCTTTCCACTGAAACGCGCTTTGTAAGCCGCCACGAATGCCGCGCCCTTTGGCCCGCCAGCATCGGGCGAATAATGGGTGCTGAAGTAGGTGCCCTCCACCGCTTCCTTGCCGATCTCGGTCAACTTCTCGCTCTCCCATCCATCGCCGCCAAAGATTGGCACCGTCAGACCGACTTCCTTGGCCTGAATACAAATCAGCGCCGCGTCGGTATAGTAGCCCGGCACGAAGACGCCGTCGGGATTCGCGGCCTTGATCGAAGTGAGCTGGCCTTTGAAATCCTTGTCGCCACCATTGAAATCCAACTCCGCCACGATCTGCCCGCCAGCTCCGGTAAAGGCTTCCTTGAAGAACTTCGCGAGACCCTTCGAGTAGTCGCTCTTCACATCGGTAAAGATCGCGATCTTCTGTGCCTTCAGCGTCTTTTTTGCGAAATTCGCCATTACCGTGCCTTGGAAAGGGTCAATGAAACACACGCGGAAAATGTAGTCGCCGGTTTCCGTCACCTTCGGATTCGTGGAAGACGGCGAGATCATCGGCACGCTGTCTTTCTGGCAAATCGGCGCGGCTTCCAACGAGCGACTCGACGCCACTTCGCCGAGGATCGCCACCGCGCCGTCCTTCGCGATCAGTTTGTTCACCGCGTTCGCCGATTCGCCGGGCTTGGATTGGTTGTCCTCGGTCACTAAAGTGATTTGTTTTCCAAGCACTCCACCAGCGGCATTGAGTTGCTCGATCGCCAGTTGCGTGCCCTCGTGGGAGGAGATACCGAAAGTGGCCTCCTTGCCGGTCAGCGAGGCAAACTCGCCGACGAGAATGGTATTGGTGTTTTTCTTGTCGCAGGCGGAAAGCAGCACGGCTGTGACGCCGAGGATGAGTAGAGGAAATTTCTTCATGGCGCGCGGATGCTAGGGAGAGGAATCCCTCCTTACAACTGGAATGAATCGTGCATCGTCGCGGCGGCGAGGAGCGATAGGACGGCTGCAATTGAAGGAATCGCAATGAGTGAAGCGGCAGGCATATCTTCTGCTTTTTTGATAGGTGTCATAATGAACCTCGCGATTGAACCACACTTGCCCATTGGGATTGGGAATTCTGATGCCCGCCTCGCACCGTTCCGTCTCAAGTTCGCAAAGTCGAGAACGGCGGGATTTACGATCGTCCAAACCGTGATTGCAATGGGTGTGATCGCGATTTCTGGCGCGGCGGCGATGATGGCACTCGTCCAACTCAACAACAAGGCTGCCGCGATGCGCACCCTAAACAACGCGCGGGCCGTGGTGCAGCGGAATATCGACACGGCATTGGCAGTCTCGTTCAGCGCTTCGCAGCAACCCACAATTCTAGCGGTCACATCAGCCGCCGGCGTGGTCCACGATGACGATGCGGGAGGGGACAATCTGGTGACCCTCTTTACGCCGAAAACAGGGACCGGGGGAACTTTGAAAGGCACTCTCACGCGAATCGTGACAGCACAGGCGAATTCGGACAGCGCCGACATTCGCCGGATTACGTTTCGCATCGATTACACCGTCCGTGGCCGTCCCTACAGCTATGCGATGACGACCTTGCGGGGAAGCGACTAACTATGAAACGGCAAGCATTTACTCTTGTAGAAATACTCGTTGGAGCCGCGATCTCCTCGATCATGGCGGCCTCCGTTTTTGCGTTGATGAATGCGGGGATGATTCTCTCGGCGAAGAACCTTTCCCTCAATCTCACGAGCAACACCATGCGGAGTTCGCTCGACCGCGTCGAGCAGGTCGTCCAGCAGGCGGACACGATGCCGGAGTTGATCGATACCTCGGGAAACGTCGTCGCGTTCGGCGCGGCCGCGGGTATCAAATTCGACCGATCGGTGGGTTCTCCCTATGTGGTAAGTCTGACCGGTGGCAGCATCCCTTCCGCTTCGACCACGCTCACGCTGACGAGATCGAATCACGCCGTGGCGACGCCCCCGGCGCCGAGTGTCGGCGACACGATCCGCATCGCGACCACGGCTCCGACCCTGCGGCCGCGCATTCAGAGTGTCATCGCCGGTACAGTGGACGCGCAATCGCGCCAGCCTTTCACTGTGAACCTCACGGCTGCGCTCGGCACCACAGTAACTCCGATCACCGCAACCGTGGTCTCGGCGAGGCTTGTCCGGAACGTGGCTTTCCTCGTGATGACGTCGAATGGCAGGTCCGAACTTCGCTACTACCATACCTTCGACACCACGACGAACCTCAACGATCCCACCAAGTACACCCTTGTGACCGATCAAGTCGGCTCGGCGGCGGCGGATGCCACGCCATTCACGCTGATCACGTATGACGGAAAATTGTATGTCAGCTTTTCCCTCCGCGTCCGCTCGAGCGGGACGGACCAGGGAATCCGCGGCCAGCAGCAAAACGATTTCAACACCTACAACCGGACGGAAGCCCTCATCCGCCCAAAAATACTGCCATAAGTCATGCACACAAAGAACTGCAAAGGAAATATCCTGATCGTTTCACTCATCCTGATTGTCGTCGTATCGGGATTGGTGGTCGTCGCGGCGAACGTGACGAATCACACCGCGCTCCTGACGGATCGCAGCCGGGATTTTGTCTCGGCGCAGGCCGCCGCGGAGGGCGCGGTTGATCACGCGTTTTCGATCTGGAAACGGCGGATCAACTCACAAAACCGCGCCATCAGCACGACGGATGCAAACGCGAATTTGGCCGCGCCGACCTTCACCGGTTTTACCTATGCCAGCGTGGCTAACGATGGCCCGCTGAAAGTAGAAGCCCTTGATGAGTATGGTGCGCCAGTGGCGACTCCGACGCGAGTGACCGTTGATTTGCCGACTTATCCCGGCTGGCGCGGCAATAGTTTCAGCTACAGTGCCAGGGCGAAAGTGACGCAAACGGGTGTGACGAATGGTTCGTCGGTGGGAGTTAAGCGTCAGTTTCAATACTCGGAAGTGCCGCTCTTCCAGGCCATGTTCTTCTTTGAAAACGACTTGGAATTCTATCGTCCCGCGACAATGATCGTGAGCGGGCTGGTGCATTCCAATGCGATGGCCTACCTCAGCCAGGGAGCCAACGCGACGCTTACTTTCCAGGACGAGGTTTCCTATGTCACCGGATACTCGACGACGACAGCGCCGCCGTTCGCGAATTTGTGGAGCGGTTACGTCGCGGATGACGCGGCCACGCCGGTGTTTGAGAATGGCATCGCGAATCAGCTCCATCAGGTGCCACGGTTTGAACCCCTCGGAAGCGAACCCACCTCGGTCATCAACACCGTTGACGCAAATCCGAACAACGATGGGTTTCGGGAAATCATCGAACCGCCGAACGGCAGCTTCAGCGATCCCGCGGAGATCTCAAAGCGCCGCCTTTACAACAAGGCTGGCATCCGCATCAACATCAACGGCGCAAGCGTCACCGTGACCGCTCAAAACGGTGCCAGCCTGCTGCCCGCGCAGACTACGGGAATCGCCGGCGCGGTGAATGCGCGCACGACGATTTACGACGCGCGCGAAGGACGGAATGTCGATGTCGCCACACTGGATGTCTCGGTTCTTCGCACAGCCATGGGCACAGGTATCGCGGGGTTTAATAATGTCATCTATATCAATGACACGACGCCGCTCGTCGCGGGGGATATGGAGCCAAAGTCCATTCGCCTGAAGAATGGCGGGGTGCTCCCCACCAATGGCCTGACCATTGCCAGCGAGAACGCGGTTTACATTCAGGGGGATTACAACACCGGAACTACCACCGATCCCAATGCCGTACCCACCAACAGCGGTGGCAATGCCGGCAATACGGACAAACCGTCCGTGACCGGTTACGACCGCAAGCCTGCGGCCGTCATCGGGGATGCCGTCATGCTACTTTCCAATAGCTGGAACGATGCAAATTCAGCGAGTTCGGTGAGTACCCGCGCCGCCAGTAACACGACCTACAACACCGCGATCGTGTCGGGATTTATGCCTTCGGGCTATCAACCGCCGAGTGGCAGCCAGTATGGCTACTCCGGCGGTGGGAATAACTTCCCGCGCTTTCTTGAGAACTGGAGCAATCAATACTGCAATTACTTTGGCTCAATGGTGCAGCTTTATCAGAGCAAGACTTTCACGGGCCGTTGGGACACTGGAGTGGTCTATCGCCCGCCGATCCGGTGCTGGAACTTCGACACGAACTACCGCAGCTCGCCGCCTCCAGGAACCCTCGACGCCGCTTCATGGACGCGGGGGACCTGGGCAAAATACTAACCGCATTTTCACAATGAAACGCCTCAACCTGCTCATCGCTGCCATTGCGCTTCCGCTTTTCCAAGCTGGCGCGCTGGACCTCACGCCACGCTGGATCGACACCTCGATCGACGGTGTGGCGAAACGACAACTCTACTTTGCGGACGGCGCCAAAAAGCTGATGTTGAGCATCGACCAGGAGACGGAGGTCGATTCGAAATTCGGCGGCGCGAGTTTCCGATTTCCAAAACTGCCCGACATCGACTTCATCGTCATGCCGTCGCGGTTCAAGCCAGCGGACGCTTTTGACGAAACGAAACTCGTGCAGTATCGCGAGGCCGCGCGGTCGCTCCTGCCCGCGCGCGGTCGAAAAGCCGAAACCGCCGGGGAGATTGCGAACCCGATTCCGATCAATGGCTGGAAGAGCTTTCGCATCAAACTCCGCTTCGCGATGGACGCCCGCGCTTACATTCAGGAGGTCACGTTCGTGAACGTCAGCGAACAGGATCAAATCGTAACCGTCACCTCGGCGCCGGAGCGGGACTGGAATGAGGCGGACGCGCGTTCGTGGCAAATCCTGCGTTCGTGGCAGGAAATGCTGGCCGGTGACGAAGGTCCGCCAAAGGGGAACTGAGCGCAGGCGGGCGGTTTGCCTGCGGATTTGCATTTCGGGCTTTGCAGACGGGGCGCGGGGCATTTAGGTGTCTGCAATACGTTCACATGCCTGAGTTCTCTGTCGCAGTCATTGGCGCGTCGCTCGATCGACGCAAATATGGAAACAAAGCGGTGCGGGCTTACGTGGAAAACGACTTCAAAGTCTTTCCCGTGAACCCCAACGAGGCAACCATCGAAGGCCTGAAGGCGTATCCAAATCTGGATGCAATTCCTGAGCCCATCGACTTCGTGAGTCTCTACGTGCCGCCTGCCACCGGTCTGAAACTTTTGCCCGCCATCGCGGCAAAAAAGCCGAAGGAGATCTGGCTGAATCCCGGCTCCGAGAGCGATGAATTGATCGAAGCCGCCGCCGACCTCCATCTTCGCGCGATCGTCTCGTGCTCCATTGTCGCGCTCGGTCTCGATCCTCACGATTTTCCCGACGCCTGAATCAGAAACCAACTCTATTGAATCCGCTCGCCTCGTTCGTCTCTTCATCCATCGGTCGAAAATGGATCGTCGCCCTCACTGGTTTGGCCATGCTTGGCTTCCTAATGGGTCATCTCGTGGGAAATCTTCAGGTCTTCCTGCCGCCGGAGCACATCAATAAATACGCGGCGTTCCTGCACAGCATCGGCGAAGTCATCTGGGTGGTGCGCCTGGCGCTCATCGTCGCAGTCGTGCTCCATGTCATTTTCACCATCAAACTCGCGATCGAAAATCGCGCCGCGCGTCCGCAGAAATACGAGAAGCGCAATCGCGTGCAGGCCCGCATCTCGACGCGCACCATGGTGTGGAGCGGCAGCTACATCCTCTGTTTTATCGTCGTGCATCTGCTGCATTTCACCGCGCAGACGATCTACCCGCAGTATCGCCAGTGGACGGATGAAGCGGGCCGCGCGGACGTATATCGCATGATGATCGTGGGCTTCAGCGATCCGCTGATGTCAGGATTTTACATTCTCGGAATGATCCTGCTGTGCGCGCATCTCAGCCACGGCATCGGCAGCATCCCGCAGACGATGGGCCTGCGCACGAAACGCGCCGCGGCATTCCTCACCAATGGCGGGCGCGTCCTGTCACTCGCGCTCGCGCTGGGCTTCATCAGTATTCCGTCGGCGGTTTTGTTCGGCGGCCTTGGTAAAAAATATGTCGAAGAACGAAGTGCAGCGGAAAAACCGGCAGTCGCTGCCGTCACTCAGGAGGCCGCGAAATGAGCATCGTCCTTGATTCCAAAATCCCGTCCGGCCCGCTCGACAAAAAGTGGGAGACGCACAAATTCGCGTCGAAGCTCATCAACCCGGCCAACAAGCGGAAATACGAAATCATCGTCGTCGGCAGCGGCCTTGCCGGGGCCAGCGCGGCGGCGACGCTGAGCGAGCTTGGCTACCGGGTGAAGTGCTTTTGCTACCAGGACTCGCCGCGCCGCGCCCACTCGATCGCTGCGCAGGGCGGCATCAATGCGGCGAAAAACTACCAGAATGACGGCGACTCCGTGCATCGGCTTTTCTACGACACGCTCAAGGGTGGCGACTTCCGCTCGCGCGAAGCGAACGTGCATCGCCTCGCGGAAGTCAGCGTCAACATCATCGACCAATGCGTCGCGCAAGGCGTCCCGTTCGCCCGCGAGTACGGTGGCCTGCTTGCGAATCGCTCTTTCGGCGGCGCGCAAGTCTCGCGCACCTTTTACGCGCGCGGCCAGACCGGCCAGCAGCTCCTCCTCGGCGCATACTCCTCGCTGAACAAAGAGATCGCATCCGGCGGCGTGCAGATGTTCCCGCGCACGGAAATGCTCGATGTCGTCGTCGTGGACGGACACGCAAAAGGCATCGTCGTCCGCGACATGGTGACGGGCCAAATCAGCTCGCACGCGGGCGACGCGGTGGTGCTTGCGACGGGCGGTTACGGGAATGTCTTTTACCTATCGACCAACGCGAAAGGGTGCAACGTCACCGCCGCCTACCGCGCCTACAAACGCGGTGCCGCCTTCGCCAATCCCTGCTACACGCAAATCCATCCGACGTGCATCCCCGTCAGCGGCGACTACCAGTCGAAGCTCACGCTCATGTCCGAATCGCTCCGCAACGACGGACGCGTCTGGGTTCCCAATAAGAAAGGCGACAACCGCACGCCGGACCAAATCCCCGAGGCCGAGCGCGACTACTTTCTGGAACGCAAATATCCGAGCTTTGGCAACCTCGCGCCGCGCGACATCTCATCGCGTTCCGCCAAGGAAGCGTGCGACGACGGACGCGGCGTCGGCCCTGGCGGACTCGGCGTGTATCTCGACTTCGCGGAGGCGATCAATCGTCTCGGCGAACCCATCGTCCGCGAGCGCTACGGCAATCTTTTCGACATCTACCACCAGATCACGAGCGAGAATGCCTACAAGACGCCGATGCGCATTTACCCCGCCGTGCATTACACGATGGGTGGCCTGTGGGTGGACTACAACTTGATGTCGAACATGCCCGGCCTATTTGTGTTAGGGGAAGCTAACTTCTCCGACCACGGCGCGAACCGGCTCGGCGCGAGCGCGCTCATGCAAGGCCTCGCCGATGGTTACTTCGTGCTGCCCGCGACGATCGGAAATTACCTCGTGAACGAGCTGGGCAAGCGCCCCGCCGCCGACCGTCCTGAGTTCCAGCAAACCGAGACCGCCGTCCGCGAGCGCACCCAGCGTTTCCTCGGGATCAAAGGCAAACGCAGCGTCGATCATTTCCACCGCGAACTCGGCCGCATCATCTGGGACTACTGCGGCATGGCGCGCAGCGAAAAAAGCCTCCAGCGCGCGCTCGCGCAGATTCCGCCGCTCCGCGAGGAGTTCTGGAAAAACGTCAACGTCCCCGGCGAAAATGAATCGCTGAACACCGCCCTCGAAAAAGCCGGGCGCGTCGCCGACTTCCTCGAGTTTGGCGAACTCCTTTGCCTCGACGCCTACGAACGCCGTGAAAGCTGCGGCGGCCATTTCCGCGAGGAATTTCAATATCCCGACGGCGAAGCCAAGCGAGACGACGCACAATTCCAACATGTCGCCGCCTGGGAATTCACCGGCGAAGGAAGCAAGCCCGCCCGCCACATCGAGCCGCTGGTCTTTGAAGACGTGAAGCCCAGCGTCCGCAGCTACAAGTAGGAACACGGGGCTGTCGTGCCCGTGATGATGCGGCTTACTTCTTCGCTGCCTTGTCGAAGAGCGGCAGGTATTCGCCGTAGCCAAGTTCCTGCAGCTTTTCCTTGGCGATGAAGCGCATGGATGCGGAGTTCATGCAGTAGCGGAGGCCGGTCGGTTTTGGGCCGTCGTCGAAGACGTGGCCGAGATGGGCGTCGCTTTTTGCACTGCGAATTTCAGTGCGCGTTGCGCCGATCGAGGCATCCACTTTTTCCTTCACCACTTCCTTTTTGATGGGTTGCCAGAAGCTCGGCCAGCCAGTGCCGGAGTCGAACTTGTGGATCGAGGCGAAGAGCGGTTCGCCGCTGATGACATCGACGTAGATGCCGGCGGCTTGGTTGTTCCAATACTCGTTTCGGAACGGGGGCTCGGTGCCGGATTCGCAGGCGACGTGGTATTGCAGTGGCGTGAGTTGTTTGCGGAGGTCTTCCTTGGACATTTTAGAGAGGTCTTGAGGTTTGGCGGTGATGGACGGGGCGATTTTCTTTTCGTCGGCGAGCGCGAGGTAGGCGACGGCGGCGAAGGCGAAGCTCGCGAGGAGAAGGGCGGGACGGAATTTCATGAGTATCATGTATGAACGAGATGCGCGGATTTTGCAAAAATTCCCGCTTCAATTCACGCGCTTCATGCGATCGAGGCTGCCGCGTTCCTCCTCCTCGCGCCGGAGTCGCGCGCGTCCGGTGCGCCATAGCCGGGTGACCGACATCGCGAAGACGAAAATCGGGAGCATCAGCAGGATGCGCTGTTTGTTCGGGAGAAAAATCAGCGCGATGAGAAAGGCGAATCCCGCGATCCAGGCAAAGATCGCTACGCGCATGGAGAAAAACCGCTCTGCTTCGCTCTTGCTCCGGCGCACGCCGCGATGGGTGGAGAAGACGCAGACGATGAGGACGAGGGCAATGAGCCAGGTGGCAAATTTCATTCGATGGGTTCGCGCTGCCGCGCGAACCAGACGAGCGCGGCGATGACGGCGATCTCATAAGTGCCAATGAAGACACCGCTGGCTGCGAAGGCTCCGCGGCTCATGCCGTTGTCCAGCACGCACGATAGGTACCAGCTATCCAAAGGTTGGGCGACGAGGATGATCGAAAATCCCCGCCACCAATCCTCGGCAACCCAGATTTTTAACCACGCGTAGAGCAGGACCAACGGATAAAGAAAAGTTTCGATGTGGGTGAGGCTAAGCATGACCGTGCCGACCCACGTAAAAGGCACCATGGCGAGATCCACGCCGGAACTCCAAAAGCTGAAACTCGAAAGGCCGGCAATCCCGCCAGCCCACAGGTTTGTCAGGAGACCAGGTGCCTCGTAACAATTGACGCCGACGAAATGTCCAAAAATGGGGACCGAAAAGAGCAGCACCGTCTTTTTGAACGTGTCGGCGATCCCGCCGAAAATCGCGCCCGTGTAGTCGTTGTAAAATCCATCGCTCATCGTGCCTCGCTTTCCGCATCCTGCTCCGCGAGCAAGGCGCGCGTGGCGGCCACGTCTTCATCGGCGACTTGCACGCGCACTCCGCCGATTGCGTTGGCGAGCAGCCAGTCGATTTGCACCAAATTTTCATCCTGGATAAATGCCGGGATGCCACCCGCTTCGATGCGCATCCGCAGCAGGTGGGCGTCTTCGGGTTTGTTGAAAGTGGCGATGGTGGTCATCGGACGGAACTGCCACACCAGAACAGTCTCCGGGCGCGGGCGCAAGTTTCCCGATGTGCGCGATCAAAAAGCTCGTCAGCAAGCCGGGAAAAGCGCAGTAAAGAACGAGGCAAGAACCAGCGGTCGCCCCCAAAATACAACCGGCAAAACTTTACCCGCCAAATTCCCATGAAAACATTCCTCCGCCTTTTCATCGCGTTCGCACTTTTCACGCCGGGCGCATTCGCGCAGGACGCGCCCCGGCTTTCCCTCGAAATGAAACCGGGCCGCAGGCTGCTCATCCAGTGGCAGGCGGCGGCGGGGACGACGCGGCTGGTGTGGACGGATGCGCTGGGAAATCCCACGGTGTGGATGCCGCTCGCGGGCGTGCAGCCGATGGGCTCCGATGTGTGGCAGGCTGAGTTTCAGGCGGTCATCCCGAAGGCGTTTTTCACGCTGCATCCGCCGAGCCTTCCCGTGGCTCCGCCGAATGTGCGGCTGGTGCCGGTGGGCGATCATTTTCAACTCGAATGGGACTCGACGAGCGATGCGGCGGGCTACGTGGTGTATGTCGGCACGGATGCGACGGTGGGGCCTGGCAATAGCATTCTCCAACTCACGGTGCCCGCGGCGAACGCGCTCGAAATCACCGGGCTGACGCCGGGACAGACTTATTACATTACCATCGCAGCGGTGAATGCGGCGGGGCAGGGCGCGCTGGCTCCGGCGGTGAGCGGCAGCTTCGGGCCAAAGGGCGTGCTGGCGGGGACGGCGGTGCAGTCGTTCGCGCTCGCGACCGGCGGGACTTTCGACGTGCTGGCGGAAGGCGCGACGATCAATGCCGTGGCTCTCGGCAACCCCGGCGCGCAGCCAGTGAGCGCGACGGCGGACAAGGACGGGCATTTCCGGTTCTCGAATCTTCCCATCGGCGACTACCTGCTCGGTTACGTGTTTCAGGGGCAGGCGGGTTTTCTCTCGACGCCTGTCGTGGTCGGGGAAAGTGGCGCGGCGGTGATGCCGCTCATCATCCCAAGCGGGCCGCAACCGCCTCCGCCGGGCTCGACGCTGGTCGGCATGCTGGCGCTTTCCGATGGCAATCCGGCGCGGAATGACATTGAGGAATTCGGCATTCACATCGAAGCGCAAATGCGCGCGGTGCTCGCGTCGGGCGGGGAACGCGTGGTGCGTCCCGACCGCACAGGCGCGTGGGCGATCACGGACCTGACTTCCGCGGATTATCCGATCACGCTCGCGGCGGACTATCCCGGTTTGCAGCCGCTCGTCGTCCCGATCGCGGCACCGCCGCTGGAGCAGGCGGCGATCGCGCTCCTGTTTCCCGAGATTCTTCCCTCGTTGAAAAGGATGAGCATTTTCCAAAATGGCGTCGAAGTGCAGACGATCGCGCGCGGCGTGCCGGTGACGGTGGTGGGTGAGTTTGAGAATCCTGGCGGGCTGCTGCTGGAGCCGCGCTGGGTCGCGGAATTTAACGGGCAGAAACAGCTCGCGACGGGTAGTTCGGCGACGTTCATTTTCCACCAACCGCCTGGCCCAACCGGACTCGGCCTCGCCGATCCGCAGGATGGCGGGCTGGTGCTCATCCGGGTCGTTGCGTCCGGCTTTGCGCACGTCGGCCCGCCGAAAGGCTGGCAGATCGATGTCGAAGGCATGGGCTGCTGGTCTGGACTCGCGGCGGAGTGGAGCCCGTACGGGCCGGATATCGTGGTCGGCACGCATCCCGCGACCATCACTGTGAAGCACGCTGGCCCGCTCTCGCCGGGCGTCACGACGACGATCAATAACACCTCCGGCGGTTACTTTGAACTACCCATCGATCCGACCAGCGTGCCGCCCTATCTCGTCCGCGTGGACAAGCCGGGTTACATGCGTTTCCTGTGGCCCTTCGAGCAGCGCCTGCCGAATGAAGGCACCTACTCCGTCACCGCTGCGATCAGCGACTACCAATCGCAGCATCCCAGCGGCCCGCGAGTCTTCTCGCACCCATTCGGTGGTATCGTCACCATTCCGTGGGGCGAAGTGATCGATCCGCTGAATCAGAACTGGTATGGCGACATTATTGTTACGATGGCTACCTTCGATCCCACGGTGCGGCATCCGCTGCCGCCGGGGGCGGAAGTGCGCGGGCCGGGACTGCGCAATGGCATCCAAGCCCTCGGCGGCTTCTGGTTCGAAATCACGGATCACCTCGGAGTCCCGCTGAAGCCCACCGCGGCCTGCACGCTCACGATGAAAGCCCCGCTTTCTTTCCCCAATCTCACGGTGCCTGGCTACCATCAGGTCGAGTCCACTGGTTACTTTGAACGCTGGGGCTATGCTCCCGGCACCGATGCCATCAAGACCGGCGGCGGAGCCTACACCGTCACGCTGGGCACCAAGGGCCTTTTCCTCATCGGCCTCGACTGGCCGCTCGTCGAGATGTTCATCGAGCCCGATCGCACGCTGGGCTACCCGTTCGAAGTGCGGGTCGGCAAGTCGATCTTTGGCGTCACGGCGCAGAGCTTTCATCAGGTGAATATCGGGCGTTTGTTCGTCCCGTCGCAAACGGTCACGGAAATAAAAGTGCTCGATCTCCGACAGGCACCCGGCCTGCGCTACCCAAACCTAGCGTCGCCCGGCTACTTCCTTTCCCCCATGCTAAAGACGACGGTGGTCTCGAAGAACTTCCAGCCAAACCCGCCGATCCCCGCGCTGCCAGCCATCGCCACCTATGCGGCGGCGGTTTCGCTCAATGACTCGGTGCCGCAGCTCACCAGCGTCACGCCGACCAGCACCAGCGCGTTAAGCAGTGCGACTCACTTCTTCAGCCGCGGCGGCGTCAATTCCGCAGCCGATGCCAATGATTACTACACGCGCATCAATGCTCCGGCCACGCTTGCGCAATGGCGTGCGCTCAATGGCTTTCCCGTGCGCTTCGGCGGGCCGCTGACTGGTGTGAGTGTGGATGACTACGCCACGGCATATTACTATAACCTTGGCGACCTCGGCTTTGCCCGTGCGCAGAGTATGCGCATCAAGCTATCGTCGATCGACGGAGGCTTTGACACCGCCTATCAAGTCACTAACTACCCAACCATCGAGGATGCCATCTGCGGGCGGGGAGCCATCGCCACGGTCTGCATGGACTTTACAAAACGCACCGACACTGGCGCGCAGACCGCCACGAGATACACGCGCTTTTATGTCTATGGCAGCAATGGCCTGCTGCTCAAGGAAGCCGACCTCGACGGCGCGGGCCTCAAAGGTGTGCCGAACCTATGCGTGACCTGCCACGGCGGAAATTTTTACAACGGGAGCGACCCAAACCGCACTCCAAACATCGGCGCGCGCTTCCTGCCCTTCGATTTGGAATCCTTTACCTACCATCCCAAGTTTGGCCTTCAGAAACCCGAACTCGGTCGCATGAACAAAGGCGTCCTGCTGACCGCCCCGACCGCTGCCACGGCTGATCTCATCGCCGGCTGGTATGGCAACCCCAACCCGCTCGCGAATCTGACCGCCTTCAACCCGAACTACGTCCCCACCGCGCCCGGCCTTTCTTGGGCGGGCAACGCGAGCGTTTATACCGATGTTTTCAAGCCAGGCTGCCGCGTCTGCCACAATTCCCGCGAGACCACTGGCTACGTGCAGTTCGCCTCTTTTGCGAATTTTCAGGCCTCCAACTTCGGCGCTTTCCCCGTCGGCAACTCCATGCAAATGCCGCATGGTCGCAGACCCTATGGCATTGTTTGGGGCAGTCGCGGCGCGGTGAATCTCGGCCAGCCTGTGCCCAACATTCCCAGCATCATCCAGACGCTCGGCGGCTCGGTTTACAGGTAGCGTTCGCCGACGTTTTTTGTTCCGGAAAAAAGGAAAGCTGGAATGCCAGCCGAGGCTGGTGCTTGATGCGCGGCCATGCTGAAAAAACCGGTAGTTTTAATCATCCGAGACGGCTGGGGAATCAATCCCGGCGGGCGCGCGCAGGCGGTCGAAAATGGCGACGCAACGCAGCTCGCGAAGACGCCGTTTCACGATCATCTTTACGCGGCGTATCCGCACGCGACGCTGAGTGCGAGCGGGATGGATGTCGGGCTGCCGGATGGGCAAATGGGGAATAGCGAGGTGGGCCACCTGAATCTGGGCGCGGGACGGATTGTTTATCAGGATTTGACGCGGATTAACAAAGCGATCCGCGACGGTGAACTGGCGACGAACCCGGTGCTGGTGGAGGCATTCGCAAAAGCGAAAGGGCGGCGGCTGCATTTGATCGGGCTGGTTTCGGATGGCGGTGTGCATTCATATCAGGATCATCTGGTGGCGCTGGCGACGGCGGCGAGCGACGCCGGGGTGGGGGATATTCTCGTTCATGCGATCACGGACGGGCGCGATACTTCGCCAACGGGCGGGGCGGATTTTCTGGCGACGGTGCAGGCCGGGCTCGCGCCGAGCGGGGCGAAGATTGCGACGGTGATCGGGCGGTATTTCGCGATGGATCGCGACCGGCGCTGGGAGAGAAACAAGCTGGCGTGGGATGCGATCGTGCTGGGGCGCGGACCGTTTTCCGCGGACTGCCCGAGCGCGGCAGTGCGCACGGCGTATGGGAAGGAACCGCGGGGCGATGAGTTTCTCCAGCCGCTGATTTTTTCGCACGCAAATGAGCAGCGCATCCGCGATGGCGATGTGGTGTTGTGGTTTAACTTCCGCGCGGATCGCGCGCGGCAGATTTCGCAGGCGTTTTTGGAAAAGGATTTCGATGGCTTCGAGCGCGAGGTGCGTCCGCAGGTCCACTACGTGACTTTGACGGAATACGACGCGACGTACGGCGTGCCGGTGGTGTTCGGTCCGCAGTCGCTGAAGAACATTCTCGGCGAAGTGGTGAGCGCGGCGGGGCTGAAACAATTGCGGATCGCGGAGACGGAGAAGTATCCGCACGTGACGTTCTTCTTCAACGGCGGCGTCGAGGAGCCGTTTGCGGGGGAGGATCGCATCATCGTGCCGTCGCCGAAGGACGTGCCGACGTATGATTTCAAGCCCGAGATGAGTGCGCCGGAAGTGACGGCGCGCGTGGTGGCGGCGCTGCCGGATTACGATTTGGTGATCTTGAATTTCGCGAATCCCGACATGGTCGGGCACACGGGCGTGGTCGCGGCGGGGATCAAGGCCGTGGAGACGATCGACGGGTGTGTGAAGGCAGTGGTGGAGAAGGCGCTTTCGCTGGGCGGGAGCCTGCTGATCACGGCGGATCACGGAAATTGCGAACAGATGCGCAACGCGGACGGTTCGCCGAATACCGCGCACACCACGAATCTCGTCCGCTTTCTTTACGCTGGCGCGGACGCGGAGGCGCGGAGCATTTCGGCGGGGATTCTCGCGGATGTCGCGCCGACACTTTTGCATTTGCTCGGCGTGCCGCAGCCCGCGGAGATGACGGGGATGAACCGGCTCGCGATGCGCTGAGTTTTCGCCGCAGGGGACGCTTGCATTCGGTCCGACCGGCGCTTATTTCTGCGCTCCTTTCTTGCCCGATGGTGTAACGGTAGCACAGGCGACTTTGACTCGCCTAGTCAAGGTTCAAATCCTTGTCGGGCAGCCAATCGCGCGACGTGACGGTCCTTGTCGGCCAGGAATAATTCTGTTAGCGGATCTCCATGAAAACGACTCAGTTCATCGCGTGTTCGATCATCATTCTGATTCTCGGAGCGATCAGTTTTTCCCAATGGCAGAAAAACGATGAGCTGAATCGGCAGATCGCCCGGATGCAGACGGAGGCGGCTGCTCTGGCCGCGAGCGCGAAAGAGGATATGGCGAATCTTCAGAAAAAAGTCGAAGACCGAACGCAAGTGATCGCCGAGATGGAGGCGGCCCGGAAGGACATCGCGCGCGGCGAGCCAGTCGTGAAAGATGAAGCTTCCGCAGAGGCGCCGACTGGGAAATCCGCAAAGCTCGATCTCGGTGGAATGATGAAGAAAATGTTCACCGACCCGAACATGAAAAAGATGATGAAAGGGATGCAGTCGATGGGCGTGAAGATGATGTATGCGGATCTCGCCAAGGAACTCGGACTCACTCCGGATCAGGCGAATCAAGTGATGGAACTGCTCGGCGACCGGCAGATGGCCCTCACGACGAAAGGGATGAAAATGTTTGGGGGTGATTCGGAAAATGGTGCTGCCAAGGATGACGGCAGGGAAGTCGCGGCAGCGGATGAAGATTACGACGCTCACCTCGAAAGTATTTTGGGGAAGGACGGGATGGCGAAATTGAAGGACTACGAAAGGACGGCGGGAGACCGGATGATGATTCAGCAGTACCAGCAGGCATTCACTGCGAACGGTATGCCGCTGGATGAAAATGAATCGCAGGGCCTTCTCAATATCATGAAGGAAGAGCGAATGAAGCAACCGCCTTCACCGCTCGATCCTGGGACGAAGGATTTCGGTGCGGCAATCGAGGCGATGCAATCGGAGGAAAAAGTCAGCAAGCTGCTTGCCGCGCAGGAGGACGCGAACCGCCGGGTGAACATCCGTGCGCGCAATGTGCTCGCGCCTGACAAGATGGTGCAGTTTGAGAAGATTCAACAACAGCAACTCGATATGCAGAAAATGGGGATCGAGATGGGTGCGAAAATGTTCAATCAGAAATAGCCTGTCGGATCGCACGAGATGATCATTTCCAACATCACAGAACGGCTGCTCGAACCCGGGATCATCGCGATCATTCGTGCGGATTCAGCCGACCAGTTGCTCGACGCGGCTCAAGCACTGCTCGATGGCGGCGTCACGGCGATGGAGGTGACGATGACGACGCCCGGTGCGCTCGAAGTCGTCCGCGATGCGCGCGCGAGGTTTGGCGACAGTATGCTCATCGGGGTTGGCACGGTGCTCAGTGAGGACACGTGCGTTTCCGCAATTCTCGCCGGCGCGCAATTTATCGTCACTCCCGTGACGAAGCCCGAAATCATTCGAGCGAGTCATCGCTACGGAAAACCCGTCCTGAGCGGCGCATTCACCCCGACCGAGTGTCTAGTGGCGCATGATGCGGGAGCGGACTTCGTGAAGCTGTTTCCCGCCGAGCAGCTTGGCCCTGACTATATTATGGGCATCCGCGCACCGCTGCCGATGCTGCGGATCATTCCGACTGGCGGCGTGACCCCTGAAAATGCTGCCGCATTTATCGAGGCGGGATGTGTCGCGCTGGGAGCGGGCACCAGTCTCGTATCGAGGGAAATCCTGCAAAATCGGGACTGGCCCGCCCTGAGCGAGCGGGCGGCAAAATTTGTCCGAGCCATAAAAGCGGCGCGAAGCGTGAGGGATGCGCGATTGATTTCGTGAATTCTTTCTCACACGGGCTCCCCCACTCTGAAGTCTCGAACGATCGCGGGCAACATTGCCGTCCGCGTTGCCCGCTTCGCCCGGACGCTTGTTTGGGCGATAAGCGGTTGACCAACAAGAATTAACACCGATGGATGCTTTCTATCGCGATACAATCTGGAAATCGTGTAGGACATAGGCCGACAAAAAAAATGGCTCATTCTCTCTTCTTATCCGTTGCCAAGATTCACTCCGAACCCTACTCTCAGCCACAAATCACAAAGGAAAAATCCATCTGCTGCTTAACTGAAAAACTCTACAGCCGGATCAACTCCCTAGTAATCAACTCTTTAAGACATCGGGCAATCCAAAGCATCAAACTGAATCCAAACGCGTGACTAATCAAAATCCCATCGCAGCAACAGCAAGGATCGGCGCTCTCTTGGGCGCACTCTCTTTTGCGTCTCTTTCAACGACTCAGGCGGCGTTCACTGCTCTTCCGATTCCAACGCCCGAAACGCCCGGTGTGGCGCTTGGCGCGCCGATGCTGGGTGCGGCCGGGAAGGTCGTTGCTTTTAAGACCGTCTCCTTCGTTGACAACGCGCTGCCCACTCCGTTTGCGTCGGGCATCTTGAACTCGTTCGTCGTTGATCGCGGCAGCGGTTTGCTGGACTTCTATTATCAACTCGTGAACACGTCGGTCGGACCTGATCCATTTGGCGATTCGGATATGTTTCGCTTCAAGACCTTGGCTGGATTTGATCCGGCACAGAATCCGCAACTAGCTAGCGGACTGATGATCGGTCAAACCAATACGCTCACGGGCCTTAATACCAGTATGTTCCCGGCGGTTGCAGGATTGACTCAGGGTGCCGGTCTGCAGGCTGCTGCAACGGGCGATCACAGCGTCGGCACGATCGGGAGTGTCGGGTTCGACTTCCCGATCCAACCACCCCTCCCGTTCACCGGGGATGTAAATAATGTCAATTTTGGCGAATCGAGTTCGTTCATAATCGTCAGAACCAATTCAACCGTTTTTGGCATGGTGCCGTCCGCAATCAGCGGCTCTGCGACGGCGTTTCCAGTCGGAACCTTCGCGGCAATACCCGAGCCCGGCTCGATCTTGTTCGGCATCGCTGTTTTGGGCACCTGTCTCGGTCGTCGCGCCACAGGAGTGCGACGCTTGAAGTCTGATTGCTAAGTCCCCCCCAGTTAGTCCTCCCAGTTCATCCCCCCGCGAGAGCCCGCTTCGATCTTGGTCGAAGCGGGCTTTTCTTTTGTAGATTCATCATTGGCGGGGTCTGGCGGTCAACTCTCCGTTCCTCAGTTGCAAACACCGAAAATTGTGAAAAACAGCACGCCTCATGTCTTCGCTCATCGAGTGGCTTAACTCTTCGCAGCACTATTTCAGCCAGCGGGGCTGGGAAGGCGTCCTGTTGTTTGCCTGCGTCATTGTGCTTGTGCAAATGCTCATCGCGCCGATGTCGCCAGTCGCCGTCGCTGCGGGATTCAGCTTTGGGCTGGGTCGCGGTTGGGTTGTCATTACGATCGGAACCGCGCTCGGTGCGGCAGTGAATTTTTTGATTTCCAGATACCTCGCGCGCGGGTTTATCGCCAGGAGACTGGCGCAGAATGACAAATTCCGACTGATCGACGCGGCGATCGGACGGGAAGGCTGGAAGATCGTGATGCTGCTTCGGTTTGTTCCCATGCCGTTCGGCCTCGCGAACTACGCCTACGGACTAACGGCGATTCGCTTCTGGCCGTATCTGCTCGCTTCAATCGTCGCCATTGTTCCAGCGAATCTCTTCCTAGTCTATCTAGGCCACACTGCCTACTCCGGGATTGCCGTGGCGTCAGGCGCGGAACGTCCGCGTCATCCTGGCGAATATCTGCTCCTGGCTACGGGGATTGTTGCCGCGTTTTTCGCGTTGCGCCACATCACAAAAGTGGCGAAGAGCGCCGTCCAAGGCACCGAGGCCTGAAACGAGTTGGTTTTTTAGTTCCGGAAAATCGGCCAGCGGGGTTTGGGACGGAAGTCTAGTTGTAGTCAGAAATTCTTTGAGAGAGAACAGGGGTTGGTTTCAAAATTTCGCGAAAGCCGCTCGCTCAGAAACACGGCGCACGCTTTTCTCAGCGCGATGCATTCCTATCTTCTCGTCGCGATCGGCAGTGCGCTGGGCGGAGTCCTGCGATTCTGGCTCTCGGCAGTGATGGGGGACAAGCTCGGCGCGGTGCATCTTGGGACGGTGTTTGTGAATGTTTCAGGGTCGTTTACGATCGGCCTCCTCGCAGCGCTCGGGCCGATGCCTTTCTCGCGGCAACTCTTCATGGTCGGAGTGCTCGGCGGATACACCACGTTTTCCTCGTTCAGCCTGCAAACGCTGGAGCTGGCGCATGAAGGCCGGTGGGCAACGGCGGCGGCGAATGTGGTGCTCTCGGTGGTGCTCTCGCTCGCGGCGGTGTGGCTTGGGCATTGGTGCGGCATGGCGTGGCGGCGCTGAAAACTCGCGGTTGCGAGCAGCTCGCAAACACGGCAGCGTGCGGCCCTCATGTCGAAACTCCTGACTCTCGGCCACTCACCCGATCCCGATGATGCCTTCATGTTTTACGCGCTCGCCGAGCACAAGATCGACACGCGTGGCTGGCAGTTCGAGCACATCCTGCAGGACATCCAGACGCTGAACGAACGCGCGACGCGTGGCGAGCTGCACATCTCGGCGATCAGCATTCACGCCTACGCGCATGTGCTGGATCAATACGCGCTGCTGCCGTGCGGGGCGAGCATGGGCGATGGTTACGGGCCGATGTTTGTGGCAACGAATCGCGATGGCCTCAGCGAAAATCCGCGTCTCGGCGAAGTTCGCGACTGGCTGCGGACAAAACGCATCGCCATCCCCGGAAAGATGACGAGCGCGTATCTGGCGATGCAGCTCGCGCTCGGCGTGTACGAAAATACGGTCGTCGTTCCGTTCGATGAAATTTTCGCGGCGGTGAAAAGCGGGCGCGCGGATGTGGGGCTCATCATTCACGAAGGGCAGCTCACTTACGCGGACGAGAATCTCGTGTGCATCCTCGACCTCGGCGTGTGGTGGAAGATCAAGACTAGCCTGCCGCTGCCGCTCGGTGGGAACGTGATCCGCAAAGACATCGCGCCAGCGGATCGTTCGGAGATCAACGCGATCCTGCGCGAGAGCATCGAATACGGCCTGAAACATCGCGCGGCGGGAGTGGCGCATTCGATGCCGCTCGCGCGCGGACTGGACACGGCGCTCGCGGACAAATTCATCGGGATGTACGTGAACGAACTCACGCTCGACTACGGCGACCGGGGACGCGCGGCGATCCGGGAATTCCTCGGCATGGCGCACACCGCGGGACTGATTCCGGCACCGGTGGAGCTGGAGTTTGTCAGCTAGCGCGCCGCGTTCACGACGTTCTCCGGCTGCCGTGCGCTGGCGTTTGCGGCGTCGATAAATTCGATGCGCGGCATCCATTCCGCGGTTTTCCCGGCAAAGAGCGGCGCGAGCACTTTTCGCTGAATCGTGCTTTTCAGGCTGCTTCGATTTGCGCCTTCCGCGTGGAGCACATCACCGGTGATCGCGCCGGTGCGGTGGGCGAGTTTCACATCGATCGCAGTCCAGCGCGTGCCATCCCAGGACATGTCCGCATCGAAGCCGTCGAAGATCACGGATTTGTAGGCAAATTTCTTCAGGTTCACGTGCCCGATCGTCTGGAGCGACCGGCTTTCAGCGAGACTTCCGCGGAAAGTGAGATCGATCTCCGGCGGCATGTAAAACACGACCTCGTCGAGTTCGGGCACGCGGGCAAAACTGCGCGCCAGCGCCTGCACGTCGATCGCGGAGCGGAGTTGCAGCGAGGCAGAATCGGTTGCGACATCATAGCTGCCACTCGCCCGAATCGCGCCGCCCGCGTCGCTGGCCGAAAGTTGCCGGAGCCGCAACATGCCGTCGCGGAAACCAGCATTCACGTAAAGATTGGCGGCGCTGAAATTCTCGCGCTCCACTGTTTCCGCCCACAGCGTTCCCTCGATGAACAACTCCTCCGGTTTCGCCAAATCCCCCAGAAACCGCACGACAATCTGCGGCGGCGCACCTTTATATTTCAGCTTCTTCAACTGCGCGATCATGTCGGCGGCGAGTTGCGCACGTTCTTCCACCCGCTTCTTGTTGGTGCTGAAGCGCGGAAACTTCTGCGGATTGATCACCGTCCCGGATGCATTGATTCGGATCCCGTAAAGCTCGGCTTCGAGGCGGCTGAGATACACTTGATCCGGCGGCAAAAGCAGCAGCCCGCTGAGACGACGAATCTCAATTTTCGGTCCATTCCGCTTCGACGAATCGAGCGGTACGTCGAGGTTCGCATCGCGCAAATCCAGCGCGTCAATAAAAGTGCGGCCTTGGAAAAGGTTCGCGTAGTTGATCACAAGCCGCACTTCGTCCACCACGGCGATGACGCGTTTCCGATCGCGGCTGTCATAGATGCGGACCTGCTTCGCGACGATGCCGCGGAACGGTTCGAGCGTCAGTTTGCTGAGCGAAAGCTCGACGCCGCGCTTGTGAAACTCCTGCACGACGAACTTCCTCCACTTTTGCGTGAAGCCTTTGTTGCCCGCGTACCAAAACGACGCGATGAGCCCCGCGACGAGCAGCACGGCAACGATGAGTGAAATCCGGCGTAGCATTGCCCGAGAGACTTCGTGGCACGCGGCGCAGCGGTCGAGCGGTTTTTTCCGGGGGCGATTTGCAGACCGGGAAAATTGCGCGAACATCACTGGCATAACCACTGCTTCCCCTGAAGCTCCGATGATAAAAGCGAACTGTCGGGACCGATTCACAGCGGCTGATTTTGACTTCGTAGTCAAAGCCCTCGCCGCCTCCGAACGAGACTCGGTATCACTCGTGGAATTGCTCACGGACGCGGAGGCGCGGGACTCGATTCTCGACCATCCGCGACTCTTCCAGACGATGATGGAAGACGGCGCGCCGCTGAGCATTTCGCCACAACTCTACTTTTACATTTTGATCAGGCATGTCTTGAAAGAGACAGGGCTGAACGATCGCACGGTGAGCGATTACGTGGCTTCGCTGCTCGAAACCTTTTCTCAGACGGCGCGGATGAAATCGCCCGCCGATGGTCGCGCGACGCCGATCCAGTATGTGAGCGACATGCTCATCGCGTTGCAAACGGCCACCCCGACGCAATCGTTTCTGATCCGCGCGCACGTCGGCAACTACGCGCTCTTCATCGCCGGGATTTTTCCGACCACCGTGCAGAGCCGGGCCGGGCGCGGCGCGCCGGATGTCGGCTATTACGAGAATGTCGGGAGCGCAAACTACAAGGCCGCCGCGAGCCATCGGGTCGCCCGCACCGCGTCGCTCACGGGCGTGTATGAGCAACTCGCGGAGAGTTTTCACGATGTGCGCCTCGCGCTGAACCGCCTTTCGGATTCGTTGATTCACCTCGACGCCTCGCACGCGCAGGCCGTCGATCTGCTGTGAGCCGATGAGCGCGACTCTTTTCAGCGAAATCCAAAAACTCTTCGAGCGCACCTACGCGCAGGTCGGGATCAATCTCGAAGACTGCCTGATCGACGGGCAGCGCTGCGCCCAGCTCAGCCGACTCGCCGGCGCATCGGCGCGCGAACTCAGCGAACTCGCCCGCACTTTCCTCCGCCGTGCGGACGATCAGCTTTTTGTCGGCATCTACTATTCGCGCTGGCTCATCGAACAGTTGGAGCGGCACGATCCGCGAAAGGGCATCAGCGACGCAAACATCCGGCACCTCATCGCGTTCGTGGAGGAGATCAACCACGCCCTGCACGCGGCGCTCAGTTTTCAACGCGGCGCGAGAGAGATTCACTGCGAGGATTTCGTGCGAAATCTGGAGCTTCAGTCGCAGGTCGATACCTATCTCGTGCTGCTGCTGTTCGTGAGCTTCTTTCGGAAAACGCAGAAGGTCTCGCGCACCGATCGCCGCTGGCTGCGCTTCCATCTACTTACCAGCCACGATTCCCGCGCGTATTCCGATCCGTGTCTGCGCGGGCGTTACATGGAAACGACCGAGTTGGCAAAGAGCTACACGCTTTTCCTCGATGCGCTGAACGGTGCGCGGCGCGTGGATGAAATCCGCATTTTCCACGCGCTCGACTACGGCGAGAAAAAACAGCGGATCCTCGCGCTGATGGATAAACCGGCAGCGCCAGAAGCGAACGCCGAAGGCCCTGGACTGCTGTGATTCCTTCACAGCTCTGGAGGGGACCGGTGCCGCCGAAAAGCTGTGAAGGAATCACGGTCGTCCAGAGCCTTTGGCGTTCACCACATTACGATTCCGGGAAATCCGCGAGCTTCTCCCAGAGTTTCCGCTCATCATCTGAGACGGATTTCGGCAGCGTGACCGCGAGCGTCACGTAAAAATCCCCACGCGTTTCCTTGCCCGACGGCAAGCCGCGTCCTTTGAGCCGCAGCTTTTTGCCGGGCTGCGATCCCGCGGGAATTTTCACCCGCACTGAACCCTCGGGAGTCGGCACCGCGACTTCCGCGCCGAGCACAGCCTGCCAAGCGGGGAGTTCGAGTTCGTGAATCAAGTCGCTGCCTTCCACGCGAAAATCCGGATGCTGCGCGAATTTCACCCGCAGATACAAATCACCCGCCGGCCCGCGGCCCGCGGATACTCCCTGACCCGCGAGGCGAATCTTCTGACCGTCACGCACGCCTTTGGGAATTCGCACCTCGTAGCTTTCCGCACCCGCACTCCCGCTGCGGCGAAACGAGATTTTCTTTTTCGCGCCGTGCAACGCTTCTTCGATCGTCACCAGCAGGTCCGCTTCGATGTCCTCACCGCGCATTTCCTGCTGCGGAAAACCGCCAAAGCCGGACGCCGCTCCACGTCCCCGGCTCGCGCCGAAAAACTGTTCAAAAAAGTCGCTGAAACCCGTCCCGCCAAAACTCACTCCTCCATCGCCGAATCCGCCGCGCGTGTATTGCTGTCGCGCGCCACCACGCTCCCAATCCGCGCCGAGCGTGTCGTATTTCTGCCGCTTGTCCTCATCGCCGAGGACTTCGTATGCCTCGTTGATCTCCTTAAATTTCGTCTCCGCACCCTTCTTGTCCTTCGCCACATCGGGATGATGAATCCGCGCCAGCTTGCGGAAAGCCTTGCGGATTTCATCGTGCGTGGCGGTCTTCGGGACGCCGAGCGTTGCGTAGTAATCTTTGTACTGCACTGACATAATTTGGCCGCGAAGATAAACGCCGCCACACAAAGTGCCAGCACGCTGCTTGGCGTGTCTTGCGCGAAAATTGCGACCGTCTTGCCGAGCGAGTCCGGCGTCCCTAACATCATCCGCTCATGGATTATCTCGAAAAAGCCCGGCGCGTGATCGCTCTCGAAATGAGTGAAGTGCAGCGTCTTCACTCCCGGCTCGACCAATCGTTTTCGGACGCAGTCGGGGTGATGCTTCCGTGCGTCGAGAATCGCGGGAAGATCGTGCTGTGCGGCGTCGGGAAATCGGGACACGTCGGGGACAAGATCGCGGCAACGCTGACCAGCACAGGATCTCCGGCGGTCGTGCTGAATTCGCTGAACGCGCTCCACGGCGATCTCGGCGTGGTGGCGGATGGCGATGTGGTGCTCGCTCTCAGCTATAGCGGCGAGACGGATGAACTCGTGAACATCATCCCGGCGCTCGCGCGTTTCGATGTGAAGATCATTTCGATGACGGGGAATCCGAAGTCCTTCCTCGCGCAGCAAAGTCACGTGCATCTCGATGTGAGCGTTGAGCAGGAGGCGTGTCCGCTCAATCTCGCGCCGACTTCTTCCACGACCGTAATGCTCGTGCTCGGCGACGCGCTGGCGATGGTGCTGCTGGAGGCTCGCGGATTTACAAAAGACGATTTCGCGCGCTTTCATCCCGGCGGAAGACTCGGGCGCACGCTGCTGCTGAAAGTTCACCAAATCATGCGCGGCCCGGAGCAGATGGCGCTCGTGAGCGGGACTCAACGCGTGCGCGAAGTTTTGCACGCGATGGCAAAGGCGCGCGCCGGAGCATCGGTGATCGTCGATGGGGCTGGAAAGCTTGAAGGCATTTTCACGCACGGAGATTTCGGGCGGCACTTCCAGACGCACGCGGATTTGCTGGAGAAATGCGTGGGCGAATTCATGACGCGGCAGCCCATCACGATCCGTGGCGACAAACTCGCGGTGGAGGTGCTCCACATCCTGGAACGCCATCGCATCGATGATCTCGTGGTGCTCGACGAAAACGTGCGTCCCATCGGCGTCGTCGATTCGCAGGACCTCGCGCGGTTCAAATTGGTGTAGCCGGGTTTGCGACTCGATCCGCGCGATACTGTGGAGGTTTTCGCGTAGCGCAACAGCCGAGAATCAACTCAATCCCTTTGCGGGCTGGCTGGAAGCGAGGCGCGAATGGATTGCTGGTTTCGCCGGAACGTACGGAGCGATGAATGCCTCGTGGAACGTGTAGCTGCCTTTGAAATCGTCGAGCGAGTCTTGGTCCGTCTTTCCGAAAATGCCGGCCTCGATGAGATTAAACACCATTTCCCCGAAATCTTCGCACCGGGCGACGCCCCAGTAGGCGAACACCGTCGGCACCATCGGGCCGAATTCTTTCAGCGCGAACTGGCGCAGGCCATCGAGCAATTGCGGTCCAGAGACGTGCCCCGCGCCATCCTTGGCCTTCTTGCGCAGCTTCAGGGTGTAATCCAAGCCATCACGAAGGAAAAAGTAGGCGTCGCGTGCGTAGCGCGGGTCTTGGGAGCGGATGGAGTCCAGTGCTTCTGCAAAATCGCGTTTCAACATTTGGTCGATTTCGGGGGAACCGGCGGCGATGGGAATTCCGCCATTGCAATTGATTCGGAACAGAGTGGAGTGATCAAAAATACCCCTCGGGAGGGGCGATTTGAAACTATGCGCGTTGTCCGAAACCGTCAACAGTCGCTTGTCGCGTGCGCGCTTTTTTGCGCTGCTGCGACGAGTTTGTCCGTGCCGGTCGGGGAGGCGGATGCGATTGCCACGGCGCTTCAGGATTTGAACTTGCGGCAGGTGGCGCTCACGGCGCAGGGCGCGGGTGCGGAGGATTGGAAAACGCTGGGTGTGGACTTCGTCGCGCTGGTGGCCAGATTTCCGGAGAGTGCTTCCATTCGCGACGCGCACGGTGGCTTTTTATGGGAAAGAAATGACCACCAAGGTGCCATGCGCGAGTGGCAGGCAGGGGAGCGCATTGAGCCGAAAAATGCGGCGGTGTTGAATCACCTGGCAGCGGCCTGCGTGGCGATGGGTGAACCGCGCGCGGGGCTGGGATACTACCTTCGCGCGACCGATGTGGTGCCGGAGGATGCGCTCACCCATTTCAGCGCCGCGAACGTCGCCTGCCTCTTCCGCCATGATCTGGGCCGGACGGAGGAGGAATGCTTCCGGCTGGCGCTGAAGCACTTTGCCGAGGCGCATCGCCTTGCCCCGAAGAATCCCGAGTTTGCACGGGGTTATGCCGAGACCTTTTACATCGTCCCAAATCCCGATTGGGAGACTGCGCGCATGGTTTGGACGAAATACCTTAACATCGTGCCGGAGAAGGATTTCGCGCTTCTGAATCTCGCCCGCGTGCATCTGAAGCGCGGCGATGCGGAAAATGCCCGCGCCTGCCTTTCCCGAGTGACCGGAAAGGGCAGCGAGATCCTCAAAAACCGGCTCGCCGCCCGGATCGAAGCTGAGATTTCACCCGGAAAAACGCCGAAAACCCCGGGAACCGAAAAAACGTTAAAACCAGCCATTGACGAGAACCCTGAGCGCCCCTAGCATCCGCCTCCGCTCACCAATTTTTTCATCAACCTCTAACTAGAAAGACAGGGAAAACACAAAATGCCTGAAGTTATTGTCCGCAAAGGAGAACCGATCGACCGCGCGCTCAAGCGCCTCAAGTCGAAGCTCGAAACCGAGGGGATCATGGACGAAGTCCGCCGCCTCCGCGCCTTTGAGACGCCGACACAGCGCACGAAACGCAAAGCGAAAGCGAATGCGAAGCGCGCCAAGGCCAAGTTCCGGTTCAACTCACAGTAGCCCGGGTTCATCCGATAGTCCGAAGATTTACACAGCCCGCCGATGAAAGTCGGCGGGCTGTTTGTTTTTCCCGGTTTGTTCTTCCCGAATGGACGGCGGTGCTGGGGCGGCAGGCTGCCCCATCCGACGCCTACTGCCGATGCTCGGGAAAATCCTTTGCGTATCGGGCGAGGAGCGCGTTGGGGTCGGCAGGAAGGAGATACATTTTGCCGCGAATCTGTTTCTCTTCGCCAGCGGCGAGACCGCCGATGCGGAAGTCGGAGTGAACGCAGCGGGCGACGCCTTGGAAGAGTTCCTGGTAGGGCTGCCAAGCGCTGGCAAAGAGCAGTTTTTCATCCGCACTGAAGCAGCCGATCAGACCGTGACTAGGAATCAGTGCGCTGAGCGGACGCGGGTTGACGTCGGTGCGCGGCACGTCTTTCGGGCACCAGACCTGGCCGGGAGTGTAGCGCGCTTTTTTGGCCCACTCGGCGGTCGGCATGCGCGTGAGTTTTCCGTCGAGAAAGACAAAGCATCTCCCAAGGTAGTCGGTGGCGTTGCCCGCCGTCTTTTCATCAAAGCCGGTGAACGCGCTGACGCGAACACACGGTTGGGCCCAGTGGGCTTCGGAGGTTTTATTGGTGGGATTGCGCGCGGTGAGTTGGAAATCCACCTCGTCGGTGCCGGCGGTGATCGTGTGCTCGACAATGACGCCGTCGGCAAGGGTGTCGCGGAGGCGCATGATCCTTTTGTCGTCGCTGACGGAAATGAGCTCGGACTTGTGCGGGATGACGGTGTGCGTGCCCCAGTCCGCATCGGTGGAGCCGGCGCGACAGTAGGCTTCGAGGTAGTTGGTGCGGAGTTCGCCGCCGGGGATTTGCGGGCCGCGGACGATGAGCCAGTGGCCTTCGCGGGCGAGGGTGAGCTGCGCGCTGGCAGGACGCGGCAGCATTCCAAAAAGGACGGCGAGCACGGGGAGGAAAAGCGTTTTCATGTGGGGCGAAGATGGTGAAACGCAGGCAGCGAGTCGAGTCAGCGATAATCGCTTGGCAGCCCTGCGTTTTGCCGCCACTTTCCGCGTCGTGTTAGACAAACAAGCCCAAATCGGGTTTCCCCTCGAACTGCCTCCGGGCGAATTCGCAGCCTATATCTTCGACTGCGACGGGACGCTGGCGGATACCATGCCGACGCACTACCGCGCGTGGCAGGAGGCGCTCGGGGAACACGCGGAGAATTTTTCGGAAGCGATGTTTTACGAACTCGGCGGCGTGCCGACCGCGCGCATCGTGGAGATTCTGAACGAGCGCCACGGCCTCGCGCTGCCGGTCGATGCGACAGTGGAGCACAAGGAGTCGATCTTTCTCAAACTGAGCCCGGAGATCGCCGAGATCGAGCCGGTGGTGGCGATCGCGAAAGCGATCCATGGCAGGATACCGATGGCCGTGGCCTCGGGCGGGCACCGGCGCATCGTCATCAATACGCTGCGCGCGCTGGGGATCGTGGACCTTTTCCAAGCGATCGTGTGCTCCGAAGACTACCAGCGTGGCAAACCCGCTCCCGATCCATTTCTCGAAGCCGCGCTACGACTCGGCGTGCCGCCGGGAAGGTGCCTCGTTTTCGAAGACACTGCGACGGGGATCGCCGCGGCGAAAGCGGCGGGAATGCAGTGGGTGCTCGTGCCGCCGCCGGTCCGGTGAGGCGCGAATCCGAAACAGAATCCGAGTGATCTGAAACTCGGAAAGTGGATAACGCGCTCGCCAGCCGTTTTCCGATTTCCGATGTTTTGAATTTGTTTCGAATTTCGATATTCGGATTTCGGATTTTCCAAAATGCCTCTCCTCGCCACTCTCAAGAACGCCTTTGGCTACGACTCCTTCCGCCCGCTGCAGGAGGAGATCATTACCGATGCGCTCGCGGGCCGCGATGTCTTCGCGCTGCTGCCGACCGGCGGCGGAAAGTCGCTGTGCTTTCAGCTTCCAGCCTTGATCCGCGAGGGATTGACGCTCGTCGTTTCGCCGTTGATCGCGCTGATGAAAGATCAGGTCGATGCGCTGGAGACGGCGGGCATTCCAGCGACTTTTCTGAATAGCACGCTCGGCGAGAAGGCGTCGAAAGAACGACTCAGCGGGCTTTACAACGGGAAGTATCGGCTGCTCTACGTCGCGCCCGAGCGGTTGATGGCGCCGACTTTTCTTGAAAGGTTGCGCGAGTGGAATGTGGCGCAGGTGGCGATCGACGAGGCGCACTGCATTTCGGAGTGGGGCCACGATTTTCGCCCCGAGTACCGCCAGATCGCTGCACTGCGGCAGCACCTGCCGGGCGTGCCCTTCATGGCGCTCACCGCCACGGCGACGGATCGCGTGCGAGCGGATATCGTCGCGCAACTGCGCCTCGCGGATGCGCGGTGCTACGTCGCGAGTTTCAACCGGCCAAATCTCACGTACCGCGTCGTGCCGAAGGAAGGCGCATATGCGCAGACGCTGCGCTTCATCCGCGCGCGGAAGGGCGAGTGCGGCATCGTCTATTGCTTCAGCCGGAAGGCCGCGGAGTCTGTGGCGGAGCGACTCGCGGAGGATGGTGTCGCGGCGCGGCCATATCACGCCGGGCTTTCCGACAAAGTGCGCGCGGAAAATCAGGAGATGTTTCTGCGCGATGAAGCGCGCGTGATTTGCGCGACGATCGCGTTCGGGATGGGCATCAACAAACCGAACGTGCGCTTCGTCATTCACCACGATTTGCCAAAGAACATCGAAGGCTACTATCAGGAAACCGGACGCGCCGGACGCGACGGTTTGCCCGGCGAATGCCTGCTGCTGTTCGGGCTCGGCGATGTCGCGAAGCAGATCAGTTTCATCGACGAGAAAACCGATCCCGAAGAGCGGCGCGTGGCCCGCGCGCAGCTTCAGCGGATGGTCCACTACGCGGAATGCGCGGGCTGCCGCCGGGCCGATTTGCTTTCGTATTTCGGCGAGACTTTTCCCGAGCCAAACTGCGGCGCGTGCGACAACTGCCTGACGCCGCGCGACACCTTCGACGGCACGGTGGCCGCGCAGAAGCTGCTCTCGAACGTGTGGCGCACGCGCGAGGCGTCGTACACAAGGAGCGCGACGTTTGGGCTGAATCATCACGTCGAAGTGCTGACGGGTGCAGAGAGCGAGCGCATCCGCAAATGGAAGCATGACCAACTCAGCACGTATGGCATCGGGAAGGAGCACACGCGCAGCGAGTGGCTGGCGTTTGGGCGCGAGCTGGTGCGGCTCGGAATGCTGCGGCAGGCGGACGGGGAATTTCCAACGATCGAGATGACCGAGGACGGCCGGCGTTTTCTCAAGGAGCGCGGCAAGATCACGCTCACGCGCCCGCCACCGCGCGCCATCGGCAAGCCGGACCGCGACGAAAGCGGGCGGCGTCGCAAACGCACGGGCGAAATCGCGTGCGACGAAATGCTCTTCGAGACGCTGCGCCAGCTCCGCCGCGAAATCGCCGACTCGCGCAACGTGCCCGCGTATGTGATTTTCGGCGACGTGACGCTGCGCGAAATGGCGCGCGATTATCCGACGAACGAGCGTGAGTTTTCCAATCTGAGCGGCGTCGGCGCGAAGAAACTCGATGAGTTCGGCGCGCAGTTCATGGATGCGATCGTGAAACACCTGCGCTCGAATCCGAAGCAGGCGTTTCTCGACTAGCGACCAGCATCCGAAAAATTAAGCCGAAGGCCCGGGACTGCGGTGATTCCTTCACCGCTTTTTCGTGGCACGGTGCCAAACCGCAAGGCGACCCGTTTCCTCAAAGCGGTGAAGGAATCACCGCAGTCCAGAGCCTTCGGCTTTTAGCTGCGTGATATGGCTTCCAGTTTGTCCAGTAACGCGAACAGCGCTGCCTTCGCCACCGGCAAATCAGCAGGCGTCGCCATCAATTGCTCGCGCGATTGCACCCAGCGTCCCGGCGCGACCGCGGCGCTGCCCACTGCCTTCAGATCGGACTCACTCAGCGCCTGCATTTCGATGTGAAATTGCAGCGCGACGACACGATCGCCGAAGACGAACGCCTGATTCGCGCACGCCTCGCTCCGCGCAACATGCCGCGCGCCGTTTGGCAGCGTGAACGTGTCGCCGTGCCAGTGCATCGCGGTGAGCGTCTCCGGGAAATCCACGAACGGCTCCGCGCGATCGAGCATCCGAATCGGGAACCAGCCGATCTCTTTTTCCGAATGCTGAAACACTTTCCCGCCGAGCGCATCCGCCAGCAATTGCGCGCCAAGGCAAATCCCGAGCACCGGCTTCCCCGCCGCGATCGCGTCGGCAATGAACGCCTTCTCCGCCACGAGCCACGGATGATCGCGGTGCTGATGAATATTCATCGGCCCGCCCATGATGACGAGCAGATCGACCTCGCCGAGCGGCGGCAGCGCGCCGCCGCGATCGAGCAGCGCGCTCATCAGCCGATGCCCGCGCGCCGCCGCCCAATCCGCAACGAGGCCGGGATTTTCCAACGGATCGTGTTCGAGCACGTGAATGCGCATGAGCGGAGTATGAAAGGAAATGACCAATGACCAATGACGCAATGACCAATTGTCGCGCAAATCGCTGGGTCATTGGTCATTTCCCCGTTAGCTTCCGGCTGTGATTCGTTTCCTGCTGCCATTCCTCATCCCCGTCATCACGCTCGCTGCCGAGCCTCCCATTCCCGCCGAAGACCGCGCGCAAATGCTCGCGGGTTTTACTGCGCAAATCACGAAACTCGACGACGCGATCAAAGCCGCGCCGGAGTCCGTGCGGCTGTATTCGCAGCGCGGCGACGCCCATCTTTTCCTCGGCCACTTCGCGGAGGCCGTCGTGGATTTCGAGAAAATGATCGCGCTCGATTCGACGGAGGATGCGCCGCATTGGCGGCTCGGTATTGCCTATTATTTCACCGATGCATTTGCGAAATCGGCAAAGCAGTTTGTGAAATATCACGACCACGACGGCGGTGATCGCGAAAACGGGATTTGGAAATTTCTCGGCGATGCAAAAGTGCTCGGCCTCGAACCTGCGCGGAAAACCATGCTCGAATACACCCGCTTCGACCGCGAGCCGTTTCCCGCGCTTTACGCGATGTTCGCGAGCGGAAAGACGGCTGCTCTTTTCGCCGAGCTGAAAACGAAGGAACTGACGGCGAACGGGTCGGTGATGTTTTTCGCGAACTACTACGCAGGCCTGAACGAGGAAATCCTCGGCCATTGTGAAAAGGCGCTGGAGCTATTGCGCGAAGCCGTTGCAGGCGGCTGGAAGGATCGCCGCGGCGGTGAGCCGAGTTACATGTGGCAGGTGGCGCGTCTGCATTTCGATCAACTCAGCGCGCAAAAACCCAAAAACCTCCGTAGCGAGTGCGAATAAGTAAGGTGCAGGCGCAGCTCCAACAACGGCCAAAGGCTTCTGCCCGCAGAGCCCGCCCTCAACGGGTCTTTCCCGGGGTAATCAAAATGCGCCACGCGAGTTAAACTCGCCGGCTGGCCGTGGGTCGAAGGGATGGTGCGGCGAAGCGAACCGCGGATCTAAAACTGCAATCGAGCGGGAGTTGGCGGGGCATTTCGGTCGGAGCAAACGACTGAAGTGCAAGTAGCGTCAGTGCCAATCCGCGCCTGTAGCCGGAAACTGGAGTCGATCTGAACGCGGCAATAGTCGGGAATATTTTGCCAGCCAAGGGCGTTGCTCCGGGCTGGCCTGTCTCAGCCCGTCGGGTTGCCTGAAGTGGCAAGTCTGCAAACACGCCCCGACCTCGGGCGCGGAAATCACGGATTGATAGGAGGCGCCGCGCGCTTGAGTCGATTCACGCGCGGGGCCGGGGCGATGCTTCGCGAAAGCATTTGGTACCGTGGCGGGGCGCGCTTATCGTCCGCAAAATTTGCCGTTTCCGACAATGCGACCACACACGCTTGATCCTGATTTTTCCACGACGCCGACCGAGAAACCGACGGGTTCGGATCGGTGGATGCTGCCGCTTTACTGGCTGGCCGGGGCGCGTTGGGAATCGCTGCGCGAATGCCATGCGACGGAGCGCGAACGGGTGGCGGTGCTGGGTTCGACGGTGTTGATCCCGACGATGATGGCATTTCTCGGAATGCTCTTTTATGCGAAGAGCCGGTTTGCCGATCCGCCGTGGTTGCAGTGCGTGGGGATCGCGCTGGCGTGGGCGTTTGTCATCTTGAATACGGATCGTATTTTGCTGGCGACTTACCGGCCATTTCAGGCGTGGCACCGGCGGTTCATGCAGGTGGTTTTCCGATTCATCCTGGCGGGGGTGGTGAGTGTGGCGATCGCGTTTCCGTTTTGTCTGGATCAATTCCGACCGGCGATTCAGCACCGTTATCAGACGGAGTATCAGCAACTGATGGGGACGCTGCGGGAGGAGGAAAACCGCGTGCGAAAGGAGTCGGAGACGGAGTATCGGGCGCAGCGCGATGGGCTGGCGGCGCAGCTCCCGGCGTTGCAGGATGCGATCACAAATCCGCAAGTCTATGCGGATGCAAAAGTGGAGGAGGAAAAGAAGAAAGCGTCGGAGCCGGAGTTTGTGGCGCCTGCGAGTGGGGCGACACGGACGATGATTTCGCAGATCGAGGCGGCGAAAGAGACGCTGGCTGCCACGGAGGCTTCGCTTTCAGAAAGGCACGATCTTCACCGCCGACTCGTGGAGGCGACGGCGCGGGAAGCGCTCGGGCAGCCGAATGAGTTTTATCCCGAAGCGAAGAAGGCTGGAGACGGGCCGCGCTTAAAAGATCTGCAGGTGCGGGACGGAGCGACGATGAAGGAAATCCGCAGCTTGCAGGCGGCGGCCGCGGCTCAGATGGATGGGTTGCGGACGTTCGACAAAACAATGGCGGCGCAGCGTCTCGTGGATCGCAATAGCTATCTGGATGGGATCGCGGCACGGCGCGATGCCTATGTCGATGAAGCGAAGGAAAAGGAGCGTATCCGCAGCGAGAGGCTGGATCGGCTGAACGGCGACATCGCCCGCCTTGATGAGGATCGGGTGAATGCGCGGAAGCTGCATGAGGCGCGCTACCTCCCACGCATCGCGCTTTACGAGCGAAAGATGACCGGCGTGCTCGATCCGATGGAGGAAACGATCGGGCTGTATAAAGTGATTTTTCTGATCGCGCCGGATGCCGACCCGGTCGAGCAGCGCGAATACGGATTCCGCTGGATCGCGGGGCTGTTCCCGTTCCTCGTAATCTTCGGAACGCTCTTCACGCTCGATCTGGTGCCGATCCTTGCGAAGATTTTTTCGCGGCCCGGGCCCTACGATGTGCTTGTGGAGGAGATGGAGTTCATCGCGCTGGAAAACTTGAAGTCGTTCCGGCGCGACTATGCCAGGCACGCGACCTCGTGGCTTTCGGGAAATGGTGAACGCCCGCGGGAAAAGCCGGCGTATGATCATTCCAGCCTGCTGGTGCGCAGGCGGGTCGAGCGGCCTGTGGAGTCGCCGGTCCGGGAGAGCGCTGGCGCCTAGTTTTGTGATGGCGGGTCGGCAGCGGCTCCGCCCTTCGCCGGATCGCGATAGTCCGGCGGCGCTTCAAAGCGCGCAGGGTCGATATCCTCTTCCTTCACTGACAGGACGGTGGCGGTGTATTTCTTCCCGTTCGTCGCCACTTCGGTTTTCACCACGATACCTGGCAGCGTCGCGATGTCCGGAATGATGCCTTTCGGAAGGTCCGCGCTGGCCGATTTCCACAGACGGTCGAATTGTTCCTTAACGCGTGGGTAGTCAGGCAGGTCCTGCGTCACCCAAATCGTCTGCAAGCCATTGCCACCTTTCCATGTGAAGACATCCGCAGTGAACTCCCCGACCTTTTCCTTTCTTCCGACCGCCACGGTCTTGCTGGCATCCCCGGCAATGGTCCTGCCACCCTTGTTTCTTAAAACTTCGATAGTTACTTTTGTCATGGCTCCGCTCCGTTTCAGGACCCACTTTTGCCCATGCATCAGCGTCAGCGAATCGCCATTATCCATGTCCACGATAGCGCTGAGCAGTCCCGCCCGACTCGGGACATCCACGCGTAATTTGCTGCCTTTCAGTTGGAGGGTTGCGACGGTTCCTTTCTCATTTTCACTCTCGAACTTTTGCAGCACCACGAGGTCGGCGCGGGCGATTGTCAGTGCGGCAAAAAAAGTGACAACTGCGAAGCGAGATTCCATCAGGACGATCAGTTTCGAGATGGAGATGGCGGTGGCGCGACAGGTTTGTAGCCAGCAGGAATTTCAAACACGGAATCCTCCAGCGGACCCTGTGTGGCAGCTGTGAGTGTAATCGTCATTTTCTGTCCGCCCCGCTGCTTTTCCCGTTTCACCACCATTCCCGGAAGCGTCGTGAGGTCGAGCGTGCCCGCGCGATTGATGCCGCCCGTCGAAGCCTTGCTCACCCGCCGTAAGTCTTCGGTGATGGCATGGAAATATGGGAAGGATTTCGCGACCCAGAGTGTTTCTTTCGATTCCGCATCGGACAGGGCGTAAATCTCGGTGTCATAGGCTCCCACGCGCTCCATCACGCCCGTGGCAGCAGGCTTGGGATGATCGGCTTTCAGGGCTGCGGCGGGAGGTTCCGGGGATCGTTTCAAATTCTCGCCGACGCGATGAATGGAGACTTTCCGCTGGTGAAAAAGCGTGATCGTCTCGCCTGTCTTCACATCCATGATGGTGCTGACGGGACCGGTCGGTCCGCCTGGGAGATCGAGGCGAAACCGATCGCCTTTGACGCGCATCACGATTTGCCCACTTTGCGGACCTCCCTCGACGCTTTGCTCCAGCGTCAAGTCCGCTTGAGCCAAAGCAGGGAAGAGTGCCGGATAAACAGCGGCAGCAAAAATGATGCGAATCACGCCAGCCATCCGGGCGTCAATCTCCGCTCGCACGAAAGCGAACCGCGGTGAGAATCAAGCCCTGCGGCGGCGCAGAAAAACGACGGACGCCATCGCGAGGAGCGCAATCGAAGAAGGTTCTGGAACCGCCGCGAACGAACTTGCCGAACCCACCTTCTCGGAAGCCGCAGGTGCTGATGCCGAGTCCGAATTCGCACTGGTAACCGAGGTGGTTAGCGCGATCGCTGGATCATCAAGGCCAGCATACTGATACTGCGCGACTGGCATCGCCTGCGCGACTGGAGCAATTGTGTCAAGACCAGTGAGCGTCAAAAATCTTCCGCCATCTTGAATCGCGAGGGTCACACTCGCAGCCGACAGGTCAATGTGCGTCGCGGTCAACAAACGGTTCATGTCGTGTTGTCCAACCGCTTTTCCGGTGGAGGCGACCTTGGCATTGATTGATGAGCCGTTAATCTGAGCCACTGCGGCAGCAAATGCTGACGAGGAAACAGAAACGAATGAGGTTGCGGTGATGAACGTAAGGAGGATTCGGCGCGTCATGGCAACGATGAAAGGGTTTCTGTGCCAATCTGGCAAGCAAATTTTCCAAAAAAAATGCAAATACTTCCTACAAGCAGTGACGGCCAAAAGCACCGAGGTGTGTAGGACAGATGCTTACACGCTTGTTTGCCGAAGTTTGCGACGCAAAAAGGCGATTTCCTGATTGAAACGCCCAAGTCGAACCGGGGTGGGGCCGGCGGGATTCGAACCCGCAACCAAGCGATTATGAGTCGCCTGCTCTGACCATTGAGCTACAGCCCCGATAAGTTCATTTCGAGTGACTTACAGTGAATCGACTTTCGCAAACTTGCTTTTGAGGACGGGTTTCGTCGTGAAAAACATTGAAACGCAGAGCAACACGGAAACGTTTAATGTGTCTCGACGTCAGGCTGCGAGGTTCGTTCGGGCGCGGGATTCACGCAATCGCAAAGTGCCCGCCTTGTAGATTTGCGACGGCAAATTCTGCGCGGCTCGTTGGGTTGACGGGGGTGCGGGGAAGAAGACTGCGCGGCGAGCGCCTCAAAACCTACCTCGTCAGTCCCGCGCGCCAGCGTCGCCGCGAGGCCATGCAAAACAGCGATCGCGAATCACTCGCTCGGTGGATCGCGGAAATCGGCAAAATCGCGGTCCCCAAAATCACGCCCGCCCGCACCTCACAAGATTAAACGGAAGAGGAAGAGCGGAGGGCTGTGAAAACTGCGGGCTAATGCTTCCCGGACGGGCGCCGGGATCGACCCATCGCGGCAAGCGCGCCGAGGAGCAGCAGGATCGCGGCACTTGGTTCCGGCACTGGCTGGATCGCCTCGGACGCAAGCATGACATCGTCGCTGAAACCGGGCGCGGGGCCGGGTGGGGGACCCAGTGTGACGACGGCTCCGCTGCTGATGTCGAGCGCGCCAAGGGTCTGGCTCACGCGAAAGGAGGTCGTTCCGCCAAGGGCGTTGACGGTGCTGCTTCCTGCGCCGATCGGACTGTTCACGTTGAGGGTGCCATCGGTGATGTTCGTGGCGTCGAGGTAAGTCAGCGCACCGTTCAGATTCAGCGTGCCGGCACCGATTTTCGTCACGCCACCGGAGCCGGTGATCGCACCGTCGAGGGTGAGATTGCCGGGGCCGCCGATATTGGTGTCCGCGCCGTTCACGGCAATGGGATTGGCGTAGCTCGATGCGGCGCTGGTATTGCCGTTGATGAACTTGGAATTCGCACCGCTGGCGAGCAGGAGGGTCCCGGTGGTCACGGCAGTCTGGCCGTTGAAATCGAGGGTGCCGGTGAAGAGTTGGGCATTTTGCGAGACCGGGCCAAGCGCGGTGGCGGTGGTCAATTTGACGAGGCCCGCATTGCCGGTGGTGAATGGGAATCCGATGATGGTCGAGTTTGTGTCGGAATAGCGGACGGTGTTATTACCGCCGAGCAGCACGGTGGCTGCGGCGTCACCGCCGATCCAGAGTCGTCCTTCGGACCCGGCGGTCGAGGTGATGTTGGCGCTGAGCGTTCCGCTTTGAAAATACATGTTGTTGCCAAGGATGTTCAACGTACCGCCAACGATATTGCCGACGATGCCATTGGTCGGCCCGTTGTTCCCGACTTCGCCGATTTCCTGGGTGGTTCCGTTGAGGTCGAGAGTGCCGCCGTTCACGATGATGAGATTGCTGGTGCGGGGCAGCACGCCGGTGCCGCTGGTGATGGCGACCTGGTCGATGCCCACGCTTTTATCGCCACCGCCGGTGTTCAGCCCGGCGAAAGTGATGGTGTGATCGCCAGCGGAGGCAACGGTGATTTGCGTGGCGAAGGAGGTCCACGCAGTGTTGCTCGTCTGCCATTGGAAAGCGTCCGCGCCATCGACTCGCACGACGGCGGGATTCACCTGACCGCTGCGCGATGCGCCGCGCCAGGAGAGCGCGTAAGTGCCCGCTGCGGGAAAGTTGATCGTCTGGCTGAGCATCTGTTCCTGCTGAAGACTCGCGCCCTGGGTGCCCCCGGGAACCGGCGCATAACCCCAGGCGCTGCCGTTGGCCTGGAGGACTGCGCCTGTCCAGACATAGTCCGCCTTCTGCGCCGGAGTCATCGCATCGAAGTAAACGAAGTTGCCGATGCCGATGGCGGGGGCTTCAAAGCTCGAGTTCTGCACCGCGACGGAAGTCCCGACACCCATCCGCAGCGTGCCGCTCGCGACCACGGTGGCACCGGTATAAGCCTGCGGGCTGGTGAGCGTGAGCACGCCACTCCCAACTTGGATGAGATTGCCGCTGCCGCTGATGGCGCGATCTTCGGAAATGTTGTCGCTGCGATTGAAGGCAAGGTTGCCGTTGTTGACGATGCGGCCCGTCCCGAGCGAGCCAGTCGTGCCGCCATTGCCGACTTGCAGCGCGCCGCCGGGCGGGAGCGTGGCCGGGCCGGCGATGGTGGTAGTGCCGGTGTAAGTGTTGTTACCAGTGAGCGTGAGGATCGCATTGCCCTGCTTCGCGAGTCCGCCGCTGCCACTGATGGCTCCCGCGAAGGTCGTCGCAGTGTTATCGCCGCCCGTCGTCAGCGTTCCACTACCCAGCGTGACGGTCGAGCCCGCGACACCGGCGAGCGAGCCTATGGCTTGCGAGACGCCGTTTAGGTCAAACGATGCACCCGAACTCGTGATGCTGAGCGCGGTGTTCGCGGGTAGCTGCCCGCCGAGGCCCGACATCCGCACGTTGTCGATGACGGTCGAGCGATCACCGCCGATCACATTATTGCCGAGGAATGCGATCGTGTGATTCCCCGCCGTCAGCGCCGCGCTCGCGGAAAAAGGCTGCCAGGCGGCACCGCTGAAAACCGCGGGATCGAAAGTGCCCACCGTATTGCAATCGATCTGGACCACGATGCCATTGGTGCCAAATGCGCCACCTCTAGCCTCGCCCGCAAAAGAAATCGTGTAGATCCCGTCGCTACCCACATTCACGGTTTGTGAGATTGAATTGCTATCGCCCTGGATGAATGCGCCACGCGTGCCATCGGGAGCCGATGTATTAAACCACGGGCTGCTATTGGTCGCGATGCCGGTGCCGCCGACAAAGGTCCAGGTGGCACCGGTCGGTGCGTATTGGAAAGTGCCATTCGCCAGCGGATCGTGTGTCTCGAAGCTATTGTTCGCGACATTCACGACGCTGCCGGACGCAAGCCGCAGCACGCCTCCGCTGATCGTCGTCGCGCCGTCGTAATTGTTGTAGCCGCCCACGACCAGCGCGCCTTCCGCGACGGTGATGCCTTTCGTGCCGGAGATGATGCCACCCATCGTCACGGTTCCCGCGCCCATCTTCGCCATGTCGCTGTTTAGAAAGACAGGCGTCGCGATGGTATGCGTGCCGCCCGTGGTCTGGATCACCGAGGCGCCGACATTCGTTTCGAGCGTCAGCACATTCCCACCCGAGATGCTGTAGTCGGTGCCGAGGAGTTGGATGTGTCCCGTCGTTGTCGCCACATCGAGCGTCACCGTCGTCGGCCCCGGCTGCACGCTGAACGAAGCGCTGCTGCCGACGGTATCGGGGATAACTCCTTGCGACCAGTTAGCGATCGTGTTCCACGAATTGCCGGAATTCGGCGACCACATATTTGTGAAGACCTGCGCGGAAACGGTCTGTGCAAAAGCGCCAAGCGCGCCGAGCCCGGCAAATGCCGCAGCGCGGAAGCGGCAGGCCCGGAACTTCCGGCTGGACGCGATGGCTGGGAGCGCACTGGGGATGGATTTTGTCGCGGGAGTTTTCATGGCGGGGATTTCCGGGTGAAATGAACCGGTGGACAGCACTATGGACCCTTGGCTGTCTGCGGCAAGTTTTGGAGAGAGCATTTCTCCATGCGTGACCCGGCTTCCCGATTGACGAAACGCCACGCCGCAGGTATCTCCCTTTGTGGATCGTCGATCCAATTCCACCCCAAAACCAGTTCCCTCCTCCAATGAACAAACACGTCCTCATCTCAATCACCGCATCCCTCATTGCCGCCCGCGCCTTTGCCGGGGATAGCATCACCGTTCTCAACCCCAGCTTTCAGGCGAGTCTTCCCGGCGGTGTTGGCTACGGCACGCCGGATGGCTGGACGCCGGTGGGTGGAGTGGGTGTGAACAATGGCGGGATGCCGTTTGCAGACAACGGCTTGATCCCTGACAACAATCAAGTCGGCTTCTTGCAAGGTGTCGCCTCGTTGACTCAAAACCTCAGCGGTTTTTCCGTCGGCGATCTTTATTGGGTGCAGGGCTTTGCCAATGCACGCGGCGGTGGCGATATCCCGAGAGCCGCTCTCTCCCTTGCCGGCACGACCATCCTCCCCCCAACGACGCTGCCGCCTGTCGGTGGGGCAAACCCATATTACTTCGTCAATATCCCATGGGTCGCCACCTCCGCTTCAGGCGATCTGGCAATCAGCAGTGCGCCGTTCGCCGGAGGCGATGCCACCTTGCTGATCGACGGCATCTCGGTCATCCGGCGCACCGCGCTGGACATCGTCATCGCCAATCCGAGCTTCGAGGCCAGCGGCAACAGCTTTGGCTTCCCCGGCTACATCAGCGCGCCCAATTTCACTGCCGGATGGTCCCGCAGTGGTAACGGGCAAATCGCCATCAACGGCTCCAATGGATCGGGCAATCCCTTCGCTGACAACGGCGCGGTGCCGGACGGCGGCAATGTGGTCGGGCTGCAACAGGACATGAGCATTTCGCAGGCACTCGCGGGCCTGACCGCGGGGCAGACCTATCGGCTCTCGTTGGACTACAATTCGCGTAGTGGCGATGACCCCACCGCGCTGATTCAAATCGACGGGCTCACCGCTTTCACCGGCACCGTCCCCGAGGTCGGCGGTGTCAATCCCTACTACCATCTGGATTACGACTTTGTCGCCTCCGGGACGACGACCACGCTCTCACTCGCAAATCTCGGCCTCGCGCCGGACAGCACGCTGCTTTTGGACAACGTCCGGGTAATCGCCGTCCCCGAGCCGGGCAGCGCCGCATTGCTCGCCCTCGGCGGCCTCGCGCTGCTGCGCCGACGGCGGCAAGGCGCTTAGGTGCGCGCGCCGCCACGATCGGGATTCCGCTGGGCGGGTGAGCGGACGCGGTCTTTCGCGATTCTGTTCTTCGCGCGTTTATTTGCCGTCCACGCATTTGCCGCGGACTCGATCCTCGTCACCAATCCCAGTTTCCAGGCGGATAGCTTTCCGACGTTTCCCGGGTACCGCGGCGGCAGCAATCCCGCCGCGATCACCGGCTGGACGGGCGGCGGCGGGATCAATGGCAGCGACCTCGGCGCGGGCACGCCTTTCGCGGACAATGGCGCGTATCCCGACGGCACGCGCGTCGCGTTCATCCAGGGGCCGGGCTCACTCACGCAGACGCTGAACGGCTTCACCGTCGGGCAGCGCTACTGGGTGCAGGTGTGGATGAATGCGCGCAACTGCTGCGGTGATCAGCCGAAGGTGAGTGTGACGCTCGGCGGTGCGTCGCTGCTGCCGCTCACGCAGCTTTCGCCGGTCGGCGGCGCGGCCGCTTACTATCTCGCGAATTTTGCGTGGACGGCCACTGCGACTTCCGCGCTGCTCTCGATCAATTCGCAGGCGGCAGCCGCTGGCGATGCGTCGGCGGTGTTCGATGCGGTGGCCGTCATCAAGCGCGGGACGAGCGAAGTAGTCATCGCGAATCCGAGCTTCGAGGCGAGCGGCGTGGTGCCGGGAGCTTACGCGAATGTCGGGGGCTGGTCCGTGATCGGCACCGGTGGGCAAAGCGGCATCAATGCAGCCGCCGGGACGTTTCTCGACAACGGCGTGGTCCCCGATGGGAACAATGGGTTGTTCCTGCAAAACACGAACGCCGCGCAATCCATCGGCGTACAGCAAAGCGTCGCGGGGCTCGTGCCGGGGCAGACGTACCGGCTGACGCTGCGCTACAATTCGCGCAGCGCGGGCGACGATGCGCGGCTGCGCGTGAGCATCGACGGGCTCACCGCTTTCAACGCGATCATCGCGCCGGTCGGAGTCGCGCAACCCTTCCACACACTCACGTTTGATTTCACGACGAGCAGCGAGACGGCGCTTTTGAAAATCGAGAACGCCGGCAACGGCGCGGACTCGACGGCGCTCGTGGATAGTGTGTCGCTCGCCGCCTTCGGCGCAGCCGTCACGCCACCGCTCGCACTCCCGTCGCCCGGCGCGCCGGGCAGCGCGGGCGGGCTCGTGACGTTTAACGAAATCCACTACAACCCTCTCGCCGTCGGCGCGCCGGAGTGGATCGAAATCGTGAATCAATGCGCGGTGCGGATCGACTTGAGCGGCTGGGAAATCACCGGCGGAGTCGCGTTTACATTCGCGGATGGCGCGTTCCTCGATCCGGGCGCTTTCCTGGTCGTATCCAGCATCGCGGGGAATCCGGCGGGCGCGCTCGGAGCGTTCACGGGGAATCTCGATGGCGCGGGCGACACGGTGCGGCTGCGCACGCGGCAGGGCTGGCTCATCGACGACATGAGCTACGGCGTGACTGGAAACTGGCCTGCCGCACCGGATGGGACGGGGCCGACTTTGGCGAAACGCGCGGCGCATTTTGCAAGCGACGCGGCATCGAGTTGGGTCGCGAGCACGCAAGTCGGCGGCACGCCGGGCGGCGCGAATTTTTCCACGACGCCTGTGCTCACCACACCCGCCGCGCATGTCGCAGGGAGCGTGGTCATCAACGAAATTTTCTACCACGCGCGACCGACCTACGCCGATCCGTTCAACGCGGTCGCGCACGCGGAAAATCCCGCTGAGTGGATCGAACTGCACAACCGCAGCGGCGCGCTCGTGGAGGTGAGCGGGTGGAAACTCGGCGACGGTTTCAGCTACACCTTTCCCGCGAACACCACGATCGCGGCGGGCGGATTCCTCGTGGTGAATCAGGCGCAATTCTCCGGCTCGCTCTCGAACAACGGCAACGCCATCGAACTCCGCGACGGCGCGGATGCGCTCGTCGATCGCGTGCGCTACCGCTCGCGCGGACGCTGGGCCGCGTACGCCGACGCGGGCGGCGGGTCGCTCGAACTCATCGACCCCGACGCCGACAACACGAAGCCGGAAGCGTGGGCCGCGAGCGATGAGAGCGCGAAGATGGCGTGGCAAAATTACAGCTACACCGCGCTCGGTGCGGAGCCGCCCGGCTCGAACAATCCGAGCGACTGGCACGAGTTTCTCATCGGCCTGCTCGATGGCGGCGAGGTGCTGATCGACGACATCTCGGTGCGCGAAGATCCAGCGGGCGCGAACGTGCAAGTGATTCAGAACGGCAGCTTCGAGACCGACACGCTGAATCAGCCGCCACTAAAATGGCGCTGCCTCGGCACCCACAAAAACAGCGTCGTCATCCAAGACCCGAACGGCCCCGGCAAAGTGCTCCGCGTCGTCGCGACCGACGGCATCGAGCACACCTACAACAACTGCTCGACCACGCTCGTCGGCAACCGCGTGATCGACCCGTTGAAGAACTACGCGATTTCCTTCCGCGCAAAATGGATCGCTGGCTCGCCGCAACTCAACACGCGCCTTTACCTCGACTGCGCCGCGCGCACCACCATCCTCCCGCAACCCGCCATCGCCGGAACTCCCGGTGCGGTGAACTCGCGCCGCATCGCCAACGCCGGCCCGACCTTCACCGACTTCATCCACGCGCCGCTCGTCCCCGCGCTCGGTCAGCCGGTCACGGTTTTCGCGCGTCCCTTCGATCCCGACGGCCTCGGCGCGCAGACGCTTTTCTACTCGGTGAATGGCGGCGCGTTTTTATCCGTGGCGATGACCAACGACGGCGCGGGCCGCTTCAGCGCAAGCATTCCCGGCCAGCCGATGACCGGCGGCGTGGTGCAGTTTTACGTGCAAGGCGCGGACGCACTCGGCGCGACCGCGACCTTCCCCAGCGGCGGCGCGACCTCGCGCGCACTTTACAAAGTCGGCGACGGCGGCGTGTCCGCGCAGCCTCTCGCGAACAAGATTCGCCTCATCATGACCGCCGCCGACGCCGTGTTTATGCACGCGCCGATTCACGCCGTCAGCAATGCGCGCTTCGGTGCGACGCTCATCGCGAACGACCGCGAAGTTTTCTACGGCGTGCGCGTGCGGCTGCGCAGCTCGCCGTACGGACGGCAGGGAAATCGCACCGGCTGGAATCTCGACTTCGATCCCGAGCAACCCTTCCGCGGAACCGAGACGGACATGGTGCTCGACGGCGCCTTCAACATGCCGCGCGGCGATGGCACCGGCTGGATCGAGACGACACTCGGCGCGAGTATTAACGAGATGCTTTTCCAAAGAGTCGCCGAACGCGCAGGCGGCATCCCATCGGAGATCGACGACATCGCGTTCGTCGCCACGCCCTTCTACGAGAGCCGCGCGTGCCAGCTCCGCCTCCGCCGCTACAGCAATTCCGCGCTCGATGAATTCATCCCCAACGGCGGCAACGGCTCACTTTTCAAACAGGAAATCATCTACCATCCGACGATGACGGTGGACGGAAATGTGGAGAGTTTGAAGAACCCATACTCGACTTTCAAAGCCGTCGATATTCTCAGCCAGGGCACGGCGAAGGATGCCTATCGCTTCAACTACCTCGTGCAAAATCACGCGGCGCGCGATGACTTCTCCAGCATCATCGCGGCGTGTGCGGCGTTCAGCGGATCGAATGCGAATCTCTACGCCGCGAGCGATGCCGCGCTCGATTTGGAAAGCTGGACGCGGACCCTCGCGCTGAATGCGCTCACCGGCCTCGCGGACACTTACAATCAGAGTCTCCCGCACAATATCCAATTCCTCGCGCGACCCGACAATGGCCGCCTGATGCTGCTGCCGTGGGATATGGACCATGCGTTTTATTTCGCGACGAACTTTGGCATCTACGGCGGCAACGCGCATCGCGTGAAAGACCTGATCGCCGATGCGCGCGTGAAGCGGCGCATCGCCGGGCATCTTCACAACCTTTGCCACACGAGCTTTAACAACACGTATCTCGATCCGTGGATCGACCACTACAACGCCGTCACGGGAAAGAACTACAACGCGAACTTCAAAAGCTGGGTGAGCGCCCGGCGCGCATTCGTGCTCGCGCAACTCAACACCGACTGGCCCGCGAGCGCGTTTGCAATCACCACGAGTGGCGGCGCGAATTTTTCCGTGAATGCGCCAACCGCGACACTGCAAGGCTCCGCGTGGATCGACGTGCATCGCATCCGCAAAGCCGGCGCAGTCGAGCCGCTCGATCTCACATGGCTCGGCGGCAACTCGTGGCGCGTCGTCGTCCCGCTCGGCGCGGGCGCGAATCTGATCACGCTCGAAGCGCTAAACTACGCGGGCGCGCTCATCGGCACGGACACGATCACGATCACCAACACCGGCCCGACCGTCCCCGCCGCCGCGGGAAATCTCGTCGTCGCGGAAATCATGTATCACCCCGCCGACCCGACTCCCGCCGAAGTGCTCGCGGGCTTCACCGACTCGGATGAATTCGAGTTCATCGAGCTGCTGAACGTCGGCGCGAACCCCGTCGATCTCACCGACGCTGCCTTCACCGACGGCATCACCTTCACCTTTACCGGCGGCACGCTCGCTCCCGGCGCGCGGCTCTTGCTCGTGAAAAATGCCGCCGCCTTCGCGCAGCGCTACGGCGCGCTCCCGATCGCAGGCGTGTACACTGGCTCGCTGAATAACGGCGGCGACCATCTCCTGCTCTTGGATCGCGGCAATGTGACGATCCTCGATTTCAGCTACCTCGACGAAAGCCCGTGGCCCGCGGAAGCCGACGGCACCGGCCGCTCGCTCACCCTGCTGCGCCCCGGCACGCTCGCAGATCCCGCGCTCGCGAGTTCATGGCGCGTCAGCGTTTCCCCCGGCGGCTCACCCGGCGCGGGCGACGCGCTCTCGATCGGCAGCTACCCGACGCTGCTCGACTACGCCCTCGCGCAAATCCCCGCCGTCACCCTCGAAAGCGGCTACGCCACTTTCACCTGGCGTGAACGCCTCGGTGCCGACGACGCCACGATCACGCAGCAGCTTTCCCCCGACCTCGCGCAGTGGAACGCCGACCCCGGCAACCAATCGCTGCTCGTCCCGCTCACAAAAGTCGTGAACCTCGACGGCACCCGCACCGTCCGTGTCCGCGCCGCCACGCCCGCCAGCTCCGAAATCCGCGCCGTCTTCCGCCTCCGCGTGCAGTCGCAGTGAAAACCTGTAACGTTCGCGCCATGTCTAAAACTGGCAACTTTCCCCAACAGATCGTCGGCCAACTCTCCACGGCAGATTCGAAGCTGCGGCGCGCAAAGGTGCTGGTAGGGCTCGATGGCTTTGTCGATACGATCCTTCACGTCGTGAAAACCCGGGAGTCGGCGGGCAAATACGTGCGCATGGGAGCGATGAAGGACTTTGCCGCGCGGATCAGCGCAGCCGCCGGCCAGAGCGCGAATCTCGAGATGGTGACGCAGATGGTGAAACTCGGCGGCAACGGTCCGATCATGGCAAATGCCCTCGGCAGTTTCGGCGCGCAGGTCACTTACATCGGGAATCTGGGGGCGCCGAATCTGCATCCGATCTTCAGCGATTTCGCGAAGCGCGCCCGCGTCGTTTCAATCGCGGAACCCGGCTACACGGACGCGGTGGAATTCGAGGACGGCAAGCTCATGTTTGGCAAGCACGAGAGCCTCAAGGACGTGAACTGGGCAAACCTGCTCGCGCACCTCCCGGAGCGCGAACTCGCCCGCATCTTCCAGCAATCCGCGCTGATCGCCCTCGTCAACTGGACGATGCTCGCGCACATGACGGCCATCTGGAAACAGATTGCCGCGAAGATTGCGCCGTGCTTGACGGGGCCGCGGCGGCTCCTGTTCATCGACCTCGCCGATCCCGCCAAACGCGCGCCGACGGACATCGCGGCGGCGCTGAAACAGATCGCAAAATTTGAAAAGCATTTCCGCGTCGTGCTCGGTTTGAATTTTCACGAGAGTCGGCAAGTCGGCGAAGTCCTCGGCTTCAAGGCTCCCGAGGAAACGTATGGCACGGTGACCCATCACGCGTCGATCATCCGCAAAGCGCTTGGCATCGATTCGGTGGTGATTCATCCGACGCAATTCGCCGCCGGCGCGGATGCCGCCGGCTCGACGCACGTCGTTGGTCCATTCGTGGCCAGCCCGAAGATCACCACGGGCGCGGGTGATCATTTCAATGCGGGCTTTTGCATCGGTCGATTGCTCGATTTCGACCTCGCCGCCAGCCTTCAGATCGGCGTCGCCACGTCCGGTTTCTACGTAAGAAACGCGCGCAGTCCGGGCATCGACGATCTCCGCAAATTCCTCAAACGCCTGTGAACTACCCCACGATCCACGTCACCGATTTCGTCCGCACGCGCCCCGCGGGATAATTTTCGTCGCCCGCGACGATCTTTTCGACCAGCGCCAGTTTTTCCGCGCCTTTGACCAGAAAACACACCTTTCGTGCGGCGTTGAGCAGGGGCAAAGTCATGGTGATGCGCTGCGGCGGCGGTTTTGGTCCGACGACTGTGATCACGTTGCGCTCCGTTTCCGCGAGGTGAGGCGAGCCGGGAAACAGCGAGGCTGTGTGGCCGTCGGCACCCATGCCCAGCAGGATCAGATCATGCACGTAGCGCGTTTCCCCCAAGCGAGCTGCGACCGCCGCCAGCTTTTCCTCGTATTCGCGCGCGGCATCCTCTGGCGCGATCTCGCCCCGCATCCGGAACACATTCCCTGGCGGCAATGCGATCCGATCCAGCAGCGATGTCTTGGCCATCGCGAAGTTGCTATCCGCGTCGTCTGGCGGCACACAGCGTTCATCGGCAAAAGTGATCTGCACCCGCGACCAATCGACTCCCGAGCTGCTGCGCGCCAGCGCCTCATGCACCGGGCGCGGGGTTTCTCCGCCCGCCAGCGCGACGCGAAAAAGACCGCGCTCGGCGATCGTCGCACGCGCTTCGGACGCTATCCACGCCGCGGCTTCCGCGGCAAAAAATCGGGTTGGGAGAATATTGGCAGAGACCATAAAGTTACATCAAGCGACACGGCACCAAGAAGTCCAGCCGCGCCCCGCCCGGTTCCAGCGCGTCCACGTTGAGCAGCGTCAGGGAAGCCTTCCGGATTTCAATATGCTCTGCGTCCGGAACGGCGAGCAGATGCGAAACGAGCCCGCTGAAATCCGGCTCATGTCCCACCAGCATCACCGCCTCCTTGCGCGGGATTTCACGCAGCCGATCAAGCGCCTCCTGCGGTCGCATTCCGCACGCGAGCCAGGGAACTTCCTGCATTTTCGCTCCCAAATGTTTGGCCACAATTTCCGCCGTCTGGCGTGCTCGCAAAAGTGGGCTCGTCAGGATTCGGATTCCGGTCACGCCACGCGCTTCGCAAAAGCGCGCCACCTTTTTCGCCTGCTCGACACCTTTCGCCGAAATCGGACGCTCGTCATCCGTCTCCGCGAGCGTCGCAGCGTCCGCATGGCGCAAGAAGTATAGTTGCATATCAGTCAGTAAGGATGGGTATCCTGCGCTCGAAACCGGACGCCAGATGCCGCGAGGGTGTTACATCACCATCCCGCCATCGACCGTGAGGGTTTGGCCGGTGATGTATTTCGCCTCGCCGCTTGCCAGAAATGCCACCGCTGCGGCGATATCCGCCGCCTCGCCGAAAGTGCCGAGCGGAATCAGCTTCGCGACACCGTCCTTCAAATCCTGCGACAAGACCGCCGTCATATCCGTGTCGATGAAACCCGGTGCCACGGCGTTGCAAGTGATTCCCCGGCTCGCCACTTCCCGGGCGATGGATTTTGTCATCCCGATCAGGCCCGCCTTGCTCGCCGCATAGTTTGCCTGCCCCGCGTTTCCCATCAGCCCCGCGACGCTCGCGATATTCACGATTCGCCCCGAGCGCTGCTTCACCATCGGCCGCAGCACGGCCTGGATGAAGTGGAATGCTCCCTTCAAATTCGTATCCAGCACCGCATCCCAATCCTCCTCCGACATGCGCATCACCAACCCATCGCGAGTCAGCCCGGCATTGTTCACCAAGATATCGACCCGCGTGAAATCGCCGAGGATCTGCGCCCCGATCTCCTTCACCGCCGCGCCATTCGCCACGTCCACCGCGTAAGCCTTGGCGACGCCGAAATACTTCGCGTTGATCTCTTCCATCGTCCGAAACGCATTCTGTTCCGTGCGGCTCACCACGGCCACTCGCGCTCCCTCCGCCGCGAGGCGCAGGGCGATGGCATGCCCGAGCCCGCGGCCCGCTCCGGTGACGATGGCGACTTGATTTGCGAATCTCATATTGGTCGGCAGAGTGAAAAGCGGGGCACCGCGAAGTCGAGGGCGAATTGCACGCGCCATGACTCTTCACGAACTGGGCGAAACTCGCGAACGCCATGGGCATGGTTTTGTTCGCGCAGGCTGCCGGTCAGAGCATGAAGCCGAGATCCGGCGTTGCGAAGCGACCGAGATTCGGGAAAACCACCCCGAGGTTGCTTGGCGAAACGCCAAACCATTTGGCCAGCGTGGCGCTGTATTCATCCACCGAGGTTTTCGGAATCCAGCGACCTTCTCCTGAAGAGGGAACTGCGTCCGGTCCGGTTACATTCAGCACAGGGAAGGTGCCCACCGTGCGTTTGCCATTCACCGCGCCGCCGACGACGAAATGATGGCTGCCCCAAGCGTGATCGCTACCCTGTCCATTGGTTTTGAAGGTGCGACCAAAATCACTCATCGTGAATGAAGTCACCTTGTCGCTCGCACTGATCTGCTCCATCGCGCGCTGGAAGGCGAATACGGCGTCGCTTAGCTCAGTGAGCAAGTTCGCGTGCGAGCCCACGGTCGGATCCGTGGGTGCGGCGGTATTACCCACCTGGGAAGTGTGCGTGTCGTAGCCACCTACCGAAGTGAAGAAGATTTGCCGCTTCATATTCAGCGGGGATCGCGCCTGGATCAGCCGGGCAACCATCTTGAGCTGATTGCCGAGCGAAGTCGTCGGGAAGGGGACCGTCCAGTAGTTCGCCGCCGCGGTCGCTGCGATCGACGCATTGAGAAGGTCGCCCGTGGCAAGGGCGTTTTCCGTGACGTCCGCAAAGGCTGTGCGTTGCAGGTTGGCATCGGGCAATGCCAGAATGTTCTTCATCCTTTGCAATTGGGTGCCACTGACACCGCTGATGGTCACAGCTCCGCTGGTCGAAACATGATACTGCGCGAATGTATTGCCAACCTCGTAAGTATTGGCACCCGCCAGCGATGTGCAGAGCGCGATCTTGGACGCATTCGCCGTCGGGATGCCGCCAATCAAATCGTATTGCAGCGGGTGAAGAATATCCGCAATCCGACCGCCCCAGCCAGTCCTCGGCGGCTGGTCGGGGAGCGATGTCTGCCAATGCGTCACCTGATCGCTATGGGAAAAAAGCTGTGGTGGCTTTGGCACCGCACCACTCGTGTACTGGGCGCGTGTCATCGGATAGGAAAGCGGTCCCACGTTGAATAGGAACGCCGCCTTGTTTTCCCCAAAGAGTGTCTGAAGCTTTGCTAGCTTGGGATGCAGTCCGTAGGTGTGCCCATCCGGGTTCACCGGAGCGATCGGCAGCACGGCTGCCTCCGGCAGGGCGAGGTTTTGCCGCACGGAGGCATAGCTCGCGTAGTCCGTCCCGACCGGGATGATCAGATTGTTGGAATCATTGCCACCTGACAGAAAGATACAGACAAGCGCCTTGTAGTCTGTGAGCGAGGTTTGCGCGACCGCAGTGTTGATGAAGTGAAGGTCGCGAATGGTGGCTGCGACGGAGAGCGTGCCGACAGCGGCGCACGCGGCCTGTCGGACGAAGTCGCGGCGGGTTTGGAGGTGCGGATAGTCTTGGCGGTCCATAGTGGTTATTTTTGGATGGTAAAGTCTGGCGAGGTGACGATGAGGTGAACCACCGAGCGAATGCGGTCGCGCAACTGGGTGGTCGTGGGAGTGGTGTAAGCGAGGCTTAACGCCTGGTTTCTGACTTCGGCCTTCGCCGCGGTGGAAAACTGCCCACCCATCAATTGAGTGCTCAACTCATCGATGAGAGCCGCAAGGTTATTGTTATGAACCCACGGCAAGCCACCCGGTCCGATACCCATCCACGGGCGCAGATCGACCATGATGTCGCGGCCTCCGCTCCGGAAGCTGGCAAGACCCGGTTGCGAAAGGGCGTCATTGAAGATGCCATTGTTGATGAAGTTCGCCTGCCGAATCACGCTGGTTTCCGAGGTAAGCTGAAACTCCGGCGTGATGAGTCCGGCATTCGCAAGGATGCCGGGGAATTGGTAGTCAGGCAGGAAGAAGTTAAACACCGTTGGCGATTGCAACGGCGTCTGATTGAGATCGTTGTCGGTTCCGTCCATGTTCCAATCGCCGTACGCGACCGAACACACACCGCTGCGATTCGCGAAATCCCCGAGGCGAGTAACGCTCGCGTTGCCCGAATTTGCAGGAAGCACGTCCGCCGCCGGAATGGCTATCGCCGTGCCAGTGCGTGCCACGGCGTCGGTCATCGTGATGGCAAAGGTGTTTGCCGTCGCCGTAACCACGGTATAAATCCCCGAGGCAGCCACCGCCGCGCTACCGCTGACGAAATCAACATGAATGCTGCTGCCAGCGGCAAAGCCGTGGGCGGTCGAAGTAATGGTCAGCGTGTTCAGGCTGGCCACAGTTTGCGAGTAGGTTCCCCGCTTGGCCGTAGGCGCGGCAAAGATGACCTGCAAGTTATCGCTGGAGCGAAACTCGATGGCATCCGATCCGCTCACGGGCGGTGCCGGTGTGCCGGTCAGGAATTCAACGTGGATGGATTCACCCACGATCGGAAAAAAACCATTTGTGTCCGCGGGAAGGGCGATCAGTCGCGTAATCGCGCCACCCTGCTGGTAGGTAGCCGACTCGAACGATTTCGTCCTGACCGAAAAATGTGTGGCGTCCACCGGCGCGACGATCGTGTAAGTCCCATTGGGAGGAGAACCAGCGTCGCCGACCGTGCCGGGCTGAAACTCCAGCGGAACGGTGCTGCCTGCCGAATACAGATGATTGGACGCAGTCGTGATCGTGACCAGGCTGCCTGACTGGCTATAGGTGCCGCTAATCGGGACTGGCATGAAACCACGTCCAATCGCCGCGACGCGCGCAACCGGTTCGCGCTGTTTTCCAAATCCCTGCTGGGCCAGCACCGTCGAGGAACGAGCCTCATAGTCGAGCAGGATCGCCTTCACGACAGCCAGCATGTCGCCGCGGGTGCCGCTGCCGTTGTTGTTAAATGCTGACACGACGCGATACACATATCCCCGGCTCGGCGTCGAGGTCACCAGTCGCTGGACCAGTTGGCGGCAGATAAACGGCCCGCAGTTCGGATGATTGAAGAGCGCCTCGTGCGAGGCGTCGAGTTCCGCTTGCGCGAGACCTTGGAAAGCGGGATCGGCCAGCAGGCTCGTATTGCTCGCGTGATCCGCATAGGGATCGAGCGGTTGGCTGTTGAAGGTGGGCAAGCCTGGGATGACAACGTTGTTCAGCAAACGCTTCTGCCCGGTAAAATGCCGCGCGGGCACTTCGCGCATCGGATCAATCCAATTCACCCCGGCCCCAAACGCAGTCCGGTAACCGCCGGTGTATCCATAGTCCCAGCCAGTGAAAACGTGGGCGAAGCCAATGATCGCATTCTGGTCGTAGGTCGGGACCAACTCTCCTTTTGAATTGAGAACCAGCGACCCATCCGGATGCATCCGATTCAGCCCGACCGAGAAGAGCTGCTTGATTTCCCGCGCATAGTTCTCATTGGGAATCCGGCCTGTGCTCTTGTTGGGCTTGTCATTCCTCAGCATGTCCAGATAGCGACCCATCGCGGGATGAAGCGTCACGGCTTCCAGCATATTGCGGAAGTTGCCAAACGAGTTGTCGAGCAGCGTATCGTAGTAACTGCTGACGGCATCACCGCGCTCGTCGAGCACGCCATCTTCGGAAGTCACGAGGATTTCGCTCAATGCAAACGCGACACGCTGGCGAAGCTGATCCGGCGCAGTCACCGCGTTGCGCCACCATCCGTTGAAGAGCTGCGTGCCGGAGTAGGTATTGTTTCCCGGATCGGTCTGGTTGCGATGCGCAAAGATGACCGGGAAAAGACGGGTCACCGGCAGGCTGGCCTGGTAATCGATCCAACTGGTGTAGCCGAGATTCAGAACCGAATTCGGATTGGTCACATTCAGATCGTTCTGGGTCGGACCGAAGGTGGATTGAATCAGGAAGCGGGAAGCGGCATTCCGGTTGGTATGATCGTCGGTCAAGTTCGGCGGTGCCGCCGGCGGCGTGAACGTCTGCGACGCGGATTGCAGCGCAAAGAATCCCCGTATCTCACCGGCGGGATAAGTTGCCGTATGGATATTGATGTAGGCGGTTCCCCCGTGAATCTCATCGAGGATATCCTGGACGGAGATTGCTCCGACCGCGGCGATATTCCAAGTGTAGCTCCCGTCCGCATTGGGCGTCGCCGTGTCGATATCGAAGATGATGTTGCCACCACGGTTCGCGGCATGGATGTGCCGACCCGAGGCAGTTAGATTGGTGGTGAGATTGGCGTAGGTGAACCGAAGCGTGGCCACCGTCTCATCCGCGCTCAATTGCAGAGTGCCACTGCCGTATCCGCTGGATATTGCGGTGCCCTGCGCGCTCATGTTCGTCGTGTAGAGCGCACTTTCGCCAGGTGTGACCGTCGGCGCAGTATATTGTGACAGCGTGAATCCAGGGACGACTTCCGTCGCCAGCGGCCCCGCATCACCGGGCTTCAGCCAGCCGACTGAAACGTGGTCACCTCCGGTTCCTTCCTTGTGCCGGATTTCGATAAAGTATCGTTTTCCACCTTCCAGCAGCAGCATCGGCGAAACTGCTCCCGCCGCCCAGTTGCGATAGCCAACTGGTCCCGTCAATTCGGCGCGCTTGAAGGCATTGACCGGTTCATCGTCGTCGCTGATCCAAAGTTCCGCCGCCTCATCCGCCGTAAGCCAAAATTTGTAAGTGCCGGAAATCGGCGCGGTCACGTAACCGCGGATACGGGCTCCATAGTCATCACCGGAATTCTGCGGACCCTCGAGGGATGAAAGCGATGAAGAGCTGGCAGGTGTCGTGGCAAGGGGAATGGCGCTGACTGCATTTCCCGGAATCCCGGTCCAGACATCGCGGGTGATTGCACCATCGGTTGCGATCACGGTCACATCGAGGATTGCCGATCCCGAGCCATTCGCGTTCGTCGCCGAGAGCGGGATTTGGAATACACCCGCCTCCGCCGTCGAAACCGTGAGTGCGCCACTCGTTGTATTGAGCGACCATCCTGACGGCAACCCTGCCGCGGAATAGCCAGTTGGCGAACCACTCGCGTTGATTTGATAGGTGAAATTCCCGCTACCCTTGATGAGCAGCAAGTCCAGCGGCTCGGCGATTCGCGGCGCGGGATTGGGGAAGAGGCGTAGCTGCGGAATAACCTGCTTTGCCTGATTCGCACTTGCCCATGAGAGCTTGGCCTTGGCGTTGTTGCCGCCTATCTCATAGTGTTCAAACACGACCGCGTATCGCACTCCGGCTTGCAGTTCGATGGTCCCGCTGATTTCACCAGCGGCCGTCGTAAAGCCCGCGCGTGGCCAATTGTTCGTGAGGAGTTGGCCGTTGACCCAAAGGCGCCCCGCAGCATTCACGTCGGAATAGAACGTATAAATCTGCGAGAACTCCGGCAGCACCTCGCCAGTCCAGCGACTTGCGAATTGTGTCGCAGTCACCGGGGCGCCCGGCCATGCCGTAACCAAGTAATCAAAGTCCACAGTGGCATCCGTGCGGGTGACTACACGATTGCTGAAGGTGGGTGCGTTCGACGAGGAAAGCGTGTTGCCGTTGGCAGTACCTTCGTTGTAAAACTGAGCACTGAGTCCCGTGCCGGTCGCCTGGACATAGTCATCGACGATCACTGCCGCTACATTTGGCGAAGCAACGGTGTAGGCCGCGCTCGGCGAGATCATCAGGATCACAGCCTCTGGCGATTCGACGGCAGTGTCTGCCAGGGGAGTGACGACTATCGTTGCGGAACTTACCCCGAATGGCATTGAAACGGAGCCACTCAGTGCCACGTAGTCGCTTCCCGGCACTGCGGTTCCGGCGATGGAATAGGCTACGGCGAGCGCGTCAAAGCCTCCGGTCCTGGACACAAGGAAGGAAGCTGTGCCCGTGCTGACGCCGCTGGTGGGCGGCTCAACCACGAGTTGGGTGGCTGCGGAGATCGAAATCGCGCTGCCCGTCTGCAATCTTTGTGTGATGGCCGCAAGGTCGTTTTGTCCGTCGAGACCACCCGAGTGGGAATTGTAAGGGTCAAATCCAACTTGCAGTTCTTCCCAATCGTTCACTCCATCTCCGTCGCTGTCGATATCCTGGACTGCGACTCGGTAAAAAAGAGCGGTGGCATTGAGGGCGTTGTTACTGGCTGTCAAAGGACCAGTCTCATACGGGGCGAGTGGTGCGCCGAGATTCGCCCAAGTTGGATTCACAAGGGATGCCGCCGTTTGGACCTGATAGCGTTTTCCCAGCTCCGTTGGGAATGCGAGATGCACTCCTGCCGCATCGGCTGAGACGCTGATGATTTTGATGATCGAGAGTGAATCCATCGGGTTGGTCCCCGCAAGCGCTTCCGCGCCATTCGTGAGACCGTCACCGTCGGTATCCGCAGTGGGCGAAACGATGCCGGAATTGAAACGCATCGCCCAGATATCGGGAATTTGGTCTGTATTGAGATCAAGCGGCGGAGCGCCGTTTAGGGAACTTGGGAGCACCGCCGACAGGGCGAGTGCTGCGAGGAAGCAGGGAGTGATAAGGTGGCGCGGGAGATTCATGGGATGCAGTGTTTGTGGTCGGATAACAGGCCGGTGACGGTGAGCCAAAGTCCAATTGGTGTAGGACAAGCACTTACAAAACTTAGGGAACTAATATGACATTGTCATGCGGCAGGTTTGTAGGCAATACAAATCGTCGGGAAAATGCATTGTGAAAAACTGTCCGCACGAAACCGAGGGTGGAGGCAGCGTTTTTGCCCCAGCCTGCATTCTCCCATCCAAACAGGAACAACCACAACCTGCTTTCTTCCCCTTCCTCTTCCTCTTAGTCTTCCTCCTTGCGTCACAGAGGAAGATTAAGAAGCTACTTCACGACAAGGTCGTCCTTGGTGTGCATCTGCCGGTCGGGGCCGGCGGAGTGAATTTCCATCTCCTTACCCGAAAGTTGGTGAAAGAAATAGGGCGTGCTCCAGCGGTCGCACATTTCCCCATCAGCACTCAGACTGGATCCCACAGGAATGGGGATTTTCACTTGCTTGAGGTTGGCACCAGTGAGGGCGCGCGTGATTTCGGCGTTGGAGCCGATCGGGTTTTCGCCGAGGACGGTTCGATAGTCGCGCAGTGCGAATTGCACGTTGTCCATCGCTTCGCGGACAGCTTCGGGCGTTTCTCCGATCAATGGTACGGGGGTTTCGGCAGGCGGCGAAACATCGCCGTCGGTGGGCGCTGGCCGCGTGGTCGGCGCGCTGCCGGGAGTCGCTGGGTTTGCGGTTGGCGCAGTGGATGGAGCCGCCGACGTGGTGCCCGACAAGGCAGACGGTGGGCGGGATGCGCTTTCGGGAGCGGTGGCCTCCTCGGTGCGCGGTTGCCGCGGACGCAGTGCAAAGAGCGCGAGAAGGATTACGACGATGGCGAGAATCCAGCGGGTTTTCATGGGAAAGTACGGCGCGCGCCGTTCGTCGAAAAAGTCAGAGCATGAACCCGAGATCGGGCACGGCGAAGTTGCCGATGTTCGGAAAGACGGTGCTCATGTTGCCGGGGCTGACGCCGAACCATTTGGCGAGCGTGGCGCTGTATTCATCGACGGCGATCTTTGGAATCCAGCGGCCTTCGCTGGAGGTCGGCACGGCATCGGGGCCGGTGACGTTGAGCACCGGGTAGGCTCCGAAGGTGCGCTGGCCGCGGACGGCTCCACCCATGACGATGTGGTGGCTGCCCCAGGCGTGGTCGCTGCCCTGGCCGTTCGTGCGGAAGGTGCGCCCGAAATCGCTCGCGGTGAAGGTGGTGACTTTTTGCGAAGAGCCGATTTGCTCCATCGCGCGCTGGAAGGCGAAGAGGGCTTCGCTGACTTCGTTGAGCAGATTCGTGTGCGAGCCGAGAACGCGGTCGGCTTCGGTCGCGCCGTTGTTTTGCACCTGCGTGGTGTGGGTATCGTAGCCACCAACGGAGCAGAAGAAAATCTGCCGCTTCATGTCGAGGCCGGGGCCGACGCTGGCCGGGAAGCCTGAGGATGGGCGCGGGCCGGCTTCGATGATGCGGGCGATCATTTTGAGCTGGTTGCCGAGGCCGGTATTCGGAAAGGGCGTGCTCCAGATGATCGGGGTGATGGGCAGCGCCGCGGCGGGATTGGTGTGGGCGATGGCGCTGTTCAGGAGGTCGCCGGTGGCGATGGCGTTTTTGGTGACGCCAGCAAAGGCATTGCGCTGCAAGTTCGAGTCGGCCACGGCGAGTATGTCCTGCATGGCTTGCAAGCGCGTGCCAGTGGCACCGGTCAAAGTGACGGCACCGCCGGTGGAGACGTGGTATTGCGCGAAGGTGTTGCCGACTTCATAGGTATTCGAGCCGGCGAGCGAAGTGCAAAGCGCGATCTTGGCGGAGTTTGCGGTGGGGATGCCGTTGAGGAGTTCCCATTGCAACGGGTGCAGGAGGTCGGCGAGGCGTCCGCCCCAGCCGCTCTTCGGCGGCTGGTCGGGCAGCGAGGTCTGCCAGTGGGTGACTTGATCGCTGTGGGAAAAAAGCTGCGGCGGTTTCGGCACGCTGCCGGCGGAGTATTGGGCGCGCGTCATGGGATGGACGAGCGGGCCGGTGTTGAAGATGGTGGCGAGTTTGCCCTCGTGGAAAAGGGTGCTCAGTTCCGGCAAAGTCGGATGCAGGCCGTAGCTGTTGCCGTCGGAATTCAGCGAGGTGAGCGGCAGCAGCGAGGCCTGCGGGAGTGCGAGGTTTTGCCGGACGGAGGCGTAGTTCGCGTAGTCGTTGATCGGGATGATGAGGTTGTTGCTGTCATTCCCGCCGCTGAGGAAGACGCAGACGAGAGCCTTGTAGTCGGTCAGCACGTTTTGCGCGACGGCGGCATTGATGAAGCGCAGATCGCGCAGGGTGGCGGCGATGCTGAGCGTGCCGACGGCGGCGCAGGCGGCCTGGCGGAAAAAGTCGCGGCGCGTGCGGAGGTTGGGGAAGTCCTGTGGATTCATGGCGGTTTATTTCTGGATGGTGAAGTCCGGCGAGGTGATGAGCAGATGCAAGACGGAGCGCAATCGGTCGCGCGCGGCGGTGGGATTGAGCGCCGACAGGATGGTCGCGTTGGTCACATTGATGCCGGTGGTGTTGACGCAATTGATCCCAATGGTGAAACGATTCACGCTGCCGGGGGAGAGGGCGATGACTTGGAATGTGCTGTTGATCGAAGACGGCCCACCCCCGATTGCGGTGAAGTTGCCGCCGGTGACACCGCTGATCGTGACCGTGTCGCCCACGCTGAAGCCGTGGTTGGTCACGCGGATTTCGCACGGGTTGCTCCCGCTGGTGAAGCTGACGACGGGCTGCGGCTGCGGCGCGAGCGTTTGCACGTAGTCCTTGATCGCCTGCTTGGCGTTCACGATGACGCGCGGATTGCCGTAGATGTTTGTGCCAGTGGAGGAGAGCTTGCCGGCCATCAGGCGCGTGTTCAGCTCGTCGATGAGGGCGTCCAAGTTACTCGTGTGCGTCCACGGCAGGCCGCCGGGGCCGTTGCCGAGCCACGGGCGCAGATCGAGCACAATGTCGCGGCCGCCGCCCTTGAAGCTGCTGAGGCCGATGGTGCCGAAGGCATCGTTGAAGAGGGCGCTGTAAAGCGTGTTCGCCTGCCGGATGACGCTCGTCTCCGAGGTCAGCTCAAACTCCGGCGTAATCAGCCCGGCATTGGCCAACAAACCGGGGAATTGATAGTCGGGCAGGAAGAAGTTGAAGACGGTTGGGGACTGCATCGGTGTCTGGTTCAGATCCGTGTTGGTCGTGTCCATGCCCCAGTCGCTGTAGGTCACCTCCATCGGGCCGCTGCGATTGGCAAACTCGGCGGCGCGGATGAGGTTCGCATCGCCTGCGGTGCTGGCGACGAGGTCGCCCGGCGGCGTGGCAAAGATGGTGCCGTTGCGCGCGGCGGTTGGCGCGTCCGATGTGGTGACGGTGAAGCTGTTCAAGTTCGGCACGGTGTCGATCGTGTAGGTCGAAATGGCCGGGAGCGGCGTGCCGCTCACTGCTTCGAGATGGATTGTGCTGCCAGCCGTGTAGCCGTGGGCAGTGATGTTCACAGTCATTGTTGTGCTGCTGATGGGGCGCGAGTACGTGCCGCGTTTCGTCGTTGGGTTGGCGAAGATGACCGTGTATTCATCGCCCGACCGATACTCGACGGTATCGATGCCACCAACCGGGACGACGGGCGTGCCGGTGACGTATTCGATGTGAACACTGTCGCCCGCGGCGAACACGAAATCGTTCGTGGCGCTGTCCACATCGCGGAAGGTGGTGATGCCGTTGGCCTGCGTGTATTCGATGTCGCCCTCGAAGGATTTCACCCGCACGGTGAACGTGGTGGGCGTGACGGCAGGCGTCGAGCGCGTGTCGTAGTTCGCGTCCGCTGGCTGGCCGACGTCGCCCGCAGTGGAGGCGGCGAAATCGAGGAAGACCGACTGGCCGCTCCCGTAAAGGTGGTTCGCACCGGTGATGACATCGATCCGGCTCCCGACCTGCGTGTAGCTGCCGGAGATATTCGCTGGCGATGGCAAGGCGCGCGCCACGCCGGTGACGCGGACGATCGGCTCACGCTGTTTTCCAAAGCCCTGCGCGACCGCCGCGACGCTGCTGCGCGCCTCGTAATCGAGCAGGATGGCTTTCAATACGGCCTTCATGTCGCCGCGCACGCCGCTGCCGTTGTTTTCAAACTTCTGCACCACGCGATAGAGATAGCCGCGGCTCGGTGTGCCGGAGACGAAACGCTGGATGAGCTGGCGGCAGATGAACGGCGCGCAATTCAGATGCCGGAAGAGCTGCTCGTGCGCGACGTCGAGTTCCGCCGCAGGCAGCGCCTGGTAGGCGACGGCGTTGATCTCCGTGGACGAGTGCGCCGCGTAAGGATCGAGCGCCAGACCAGTGGTCATCACCGCGAGGCCGGGCAGCACCACGTTGTTCAGCGTGCGTTTTTGACCCGTGAAATGGCGCGCGGGTCGCGGCGTCATCGGTAGCAGGTAGCTGCTGCCGCCGAACGTCGTCGGATATGGATTCACCGTCGCCGAGTTAAAGCCCCAGCCAGTGAAGACGTGTGCGAAGCCGATGATCGCATCCTGGTCGTAGGTCGGGACGAGTTCGCCTTTCGAGTTGAGGACGAGCGAGCCGTCGGGGTGCATCCGGTTCAGGCCGATCGAGAAAAGCTGCTTGATCTCGCGCGCATAGTTTTCATTGGGAATGCGCCCGGTGGCAAGGTCCGGCTTGTCGTTGTTCAGCATATCCAGATAGCGGCCCATCGCCGGATGCAGCGTGGTGTCCACGAGCAGCGTCTTGAAGTTGCTGAAGGCATTTGCCAGCAGCATGTCATAGTAGTCCGAGAGCGCGTCGGCGCGGTCGTCGAGGGGGCCGGCCTCGGAAGTGACGAGGATTTCGCTGAGCGCGAAAGCGAGGCGCTGGCGGAGTTGATCGGGCGCTTGCACCGAGTTTTTCCACCACGAATTGAAGAGCAGGGCACCGGTGTAAGTCGGGCCTCCGGGGTTGGTCTGGTTCCGATTGGCAAAGACGTACGGATAAAGATTCGTCGTGCCGCCGTTGTTGATCTGATCGTCGATCCAGCCTTCGAAGCCGAGCGACTGCACTTTATCAATGTCGTCGGGGTTGGCATTCGCGGGCGCGGTGTCCGCGCCGCTCACGCCGAAGGTCGCCTGCACGAGGAAACGTGCCGCGCCGTTGCGATTGAGACGGCTGTCCGGATTCCCCGCGCTCTCCGGATCGGTCCACGTCTGCGGAGCCGGTGGCGTGAAGGTCTGCGACGCCGCGGCGAGGCGGAAGTTGCCGCGGATTTCACCGCTCGGGTAGGAGGCCGTGTGGATATTGATGTAGGCCGCGCCGGATTTGATGGCGGTGATGATATTGGCGTACGAAATCGTGCCGGTGGCCACGATGTCCCAGGAGTAACTGCCATCCTGATTCGGCGACGCCGCATCGATGTCGAAGATGATGTTACTCGTCAGCGGATAGCCGTCCGCGTGGATGTGCTGGTTGGTCACGCCCGTGGTCAGGTTCGCGTAGTTGTATTTCAGCGTCGCGGTGCTCTCATCCGCGCTGAGCGTCAGTGTGGCCGAGCCGTAGCCGTTCGTGATCGCCGCGCCCTGCGCGCTCATCGTCGTGACGTAGAGCGCACTCTCGCCGATGGTCGCCGTCGGCGGCACGTAGGGCGAAAGCACGAAACCAGGCAGCACTACGTTCGTCCCCGAGACTGGCACAAACGCGCCAGGATTGATCCCACCCTGGCCTGGCTGCATCCAGCCCACGCTCACGTGATCGCTGCCGACGCCCGCCTTGTGCCGCACTTCCAAATAATACTGCCGCCCTGCGTAGAGCTGGAGCAGGGGAGACTTGCCCGCGTTCACGCTCGTCCAGTCGCGGAAGGTGGTCGCGGTCGTGACTTCGGCGCGCTTAAAGGCATTCACCGGCTCATCGTCGTCGCTGATGTAAAGCTCCGCCGCGTTCGAGGCAGTAAGGTAAAATTTATACACGCCCGAGACTGGCGCAGTAATGTAGCCGCGGATGCGCGCGCCGTAATTGTCCGGCACGCCCGCGTTCGCCGGCGTTTCCAGCAAAGTGATCGTGCCCGTGCTCGTCGGCGCGGTCGTCAGCGGAATGTCGCTGACCAAACTGCCCACCACCGGACTCCACACATCGCGCGTGATTCCGCCGCCCGTCGCCAGCACGGTGACGTGGAGCAAAGCAGAGCCAGTCCCGTTCGCATTCGTCGCGTTGATCGTCACGTCCCACACGCCTGCCGTATTCGCCGGGCCGCTGATGACGCCAGTGGTCGTGTCGATCGCCCAGCTAGGCGGCAAATTCGCAGCGGAGTAGCCGGTCGGCTCGCCGCTGGCGGTGATCTGGTAGTTCGCCGCCGGCCCGTCTTTCAGCAGCAAAAGATCGAGCGAACCGAGGATGATCGGTGCCGCCGCGGCGAATAGCCGGTTTTGCGGAATGACCTGATCGGCTTGATTCGCGCTCGACCACCGCAGTTGGACGCTCGCCGGGCCGGAGCGCGCCATGTATTCGAAAACCAGCGGATAGAGCTTGCCCGCTTGCAGATCAATCGTGCCCCGGAGTCCGGGAGAGGTCGTGTCTGCGGTCGCCGAGCTGCTAAATTGGCTGAAGATTTGCTGCCCATTTACCGTCAGCCGGACACCACGGTCGTAGAGCGCCTCGAACGTATAAACCTGCGAAAACTCCGGCATCACATTCGCCGTGTAGCGCGCCACGAAATAATCCGAATTCACCCCCGCGCCAGGCGTCGTCGGATCGGGCCACGAATTATCGACCTGCGCTTCGGTCCGCGAAAGCACCGGCGAGCCCGAGAACGTCGGGTTGGTCACCGAAGTGTTATTCCAATACCGCGCAAACACGCCATTTCCCGTCGGTCCGCTGCGATCCTCGATGAGCAGCCCCGCCTGACTCGGCCCACCGATCGTGTAAGCCGCGTTTGCCATCAAATTCATCACCACCGCCTCGGGCGACTCCGCCGCCGCATCTTCGAGCGGCACCACCGTCACCGTCACCGACTGCACGCCCAGCCCCATCGCCACGCTCCCGCTCAGGGCCGTGTAGTCGCTCCCCGCCGTCGCTGCACTGCCGGTGGTATTGTAAAAGACCGTCATCGCCTTAAAGCCACCCGAGCGCGAAATCACGAACGCCCCTGTATCCGTCGCGGCACCGCCATTCGCTGGCTCGGTCGCCGAGTTGTCGATGCTGCCGACGCTCACCACGCTCGTCTGCGTCAGCCCTGCGGTGATCGTCGCGAGGTCGTTGGTGCTGCCGAGGCCGTTCGAGTGCGAATTGAACGGATCAAAGCCAACCTGGATCTCCTCCCAATCGCTCACCCCATCGCCATCGCTGTCGATGTCCTGCACCCGCACCCGGTAGAAAAGTGAGGTCGCGCTACCCGCGCTATTCGTCGCCGTCAAGCTGCCCGTTTCGTTGGGCGAGAGCGGCAAACCGAGGTCCGTCCACGTCGGGCTCACGAGCGATACCGCCGTCTGAAGTTGATACCGTTTTCCCTGCTCGGTCGGGAAAGCCACATGCACTCCATAGATATCCACCGTCACGCTGGTGATCTTGATCACCGACCCCGGCTGCGTGGGATTCGTGCCCGCGGCAGCTTCCGCGCTATTCTTCTGGCCATCGCCATCCGTGTCGGCAGTGGGCGAAAGTGCGCCCGCTCCGTAACGCAGCGCCCAAATATCCGGGATGCCATCGGCAGGACTGACATCGAGCGCCGCATGGGTGGACGACGGAGCCAGTGAGAATGTGAGCGCCGCGACGAAAGTCGAGACGCGCGCAAGGATCGAGCGCAATGGATTCATGGAAGTCAGGGGTTTTTCCAGCCGCATTGATCGCAAGCGTGAGAAAAATGCGTCCGGGGTTGTAGGACTTTCACCGTCAACGATGAAAGACGGTGATATGGTTGCACTCTCGTTCTCTCTTGGCAATTCCTATTGTGTGAATTCTTGCATCCCTCGAAAAAATCCGCCGCCCGCGACCAAAAAATCGCGGGTGATTGACTACTCCGCTTGCCGGTTTGCCACCACGTAGTCGTGGATCGAACTCACCGTCGCCAGCGCCGCGCGTGCCGTCTCGGAATTCGGCACCGTCACCCCATACTTCTTCTCCAGCGACACCACGATCTCCAGCGCATCAATCGAATCCAGCCCCAGCCCGTTCGCGCCAAACAGCGGAAGATCGTCCGCGATCTCCTCCTTCGGCACTTTCAGCATCAGATTTTCGACCATCATTTCCTTGATCTCTTCACGCAGGTCTTCAGGCATTTGGAATTTATCGAATCGGGATTGCAGTGAGCGGTTTGAAGCGTGTTCAAATGCGCGCACTCCCGCCATTCCGCAACTCGAATTCTCGCCACACCACCCATGAAATCACGGCTCGATCTGCTCCTCGTCTCGCGCGGACTTTGCGCCAGCCGCGAGAAGGCCCAGCGCGCCATCATGGCCGGCGAAGTCACCGTCGGCGAATCCCGCGTGGACAAGCCAGGAACGAAAGTCGCCGATGACGCGATCATTTCCCTAAAACCCCCGCCACGCTACGTCGGCCGCGGCGGCTTCAAGCTCGAAGCCGCCCTCGCTGCCTTCGCCATTGCCCCCACCGGCATGTGCTGCCTCGACATCGGCGCCAGCACCGGCGGCTTCACCGACTGCCTTCTCCAGCACGGCGCCGCGAAAGTGTGGGCCATTGATGTCGGCCACTCGCAGCTCGACTGGAAAATCCGCAGCGACCCGCGCGTCATCGTCCGCGAAAAGCTCAACGCCCGCCATCTCACCCGCGACGACATCCCCGATCCCATCGACCTCTGCGTCATCGACGTCTCCTTCATCTCGCTGACTTTGATCTTGCCGCCCGCCTTCGAGTTGCTAAGTCCGTCAGGCGTGATCGTGCCGCTGATCAAGCCACAGTTTGAACTCCGCCGCGAGGACGTCGGCAGCGGCGGCGTCGTGCGCGATCCCACTCTCCACCAGCGCGCGGTGGAAAAGATCCGCGCTTTTGTGAACACCCAGCCGCGCCTCGCTTGGCGAGGTTTCATCGAGTCGCCGATCCTCGGCGGCGAAGGCAACAAAGAGTTTCTCGCATGTCTCAATTCCGCCTCGGCCTGATCGCCAACGACTCGAAGCCCGGTGCCGCCGAACTCGCCCGCGACATCCAGCTCGCCTTCCATCGCCACGGCATCGAGCCGATGCTCGACGCGCGCACCGCCGAACTCATCGGCGCGGACACCGCCAGCACATCCGGCGCGCTCTCCCGCGAATGCGATCTGCTCGTCGTTCTCGGCGGCGACGGCACCATTCTCCAGGCCGTGCATGAACTCGAACAGAGCACGCCGCCCATGTTCGGCATCAATCTCGGCTCGCTCGGCTTTCTCACCACCGTCAGCGCTGGCCGCTGGATCGATGCCGTGGACGCGATCATCAATCGCAACTTCATCCTCAGTGAACGCACCCTCCTCTCCGTCGAAGTCTGCCGCGATGGCAAATGCGAACCCGCCCGACACGCCCTCAATGACGCCGTCATCAGCCGTGGCGAACTCTCCCGCCTCATCCGCCTCGATGTCCACATCGACGGCGAGTTTCTCACCGAATACAACGCCGACGGCCTCATCGTCGCCACACCCACTGGCTCCACTGCCTACTCCCTCAGCGCCGGCGGCCCCGTCCTCACCCCCGACAGCGGCGTATTTGTCGTCACGCCCATCTGCCCCCACGTCCTCACCCTGCGCCCCGTCATGGTCAGCGATCAGTCATTCGTCGAAATTAGCCACAACCACACCGTCACCGACATCTTCCTCACCCTCGACGGCCAAAATTCCGAACGCATCGGCCCCGGCGATTCCATCCGAATCCGCAAAGCCGCCCACCGGCTCGCCCTCGCCATGCTCCCCGGCATGTCCTTCTTTGAAGTCCTCCGCCAAAAGCTAAAGTGGAGTGGCACCGCCGTATGACCACCTTCGCCGACCTACTCCAGCCCGAGCACATCGCCCTCCACCCCAAAGCGCGCAGTCGCGACGCAGCCATTCGGGAAATCGCGAGCCTTTTGGATGACAGCGTGCAGGTGCTCGATGGCGAAGAGCTGGTTCGAAAAGTAAACGCCTCCGCACCATGCGTCATGGAGCAGGGCGCCGATTTCTGCGTCTGCTTCCCCCACGCCCGCACCCCAGCCGTCACTGCGATGGTCATCAGCGTCGGCCGCTTCGACCGCGGGCTCACCATCGCCGGCGTGGACCAGCCCGTGCGCTACATCTTCTGCATCGCCGTCCCGCCCGAGATGGCCACGGACTATCTCCGCATCATCGGCCTCATCGCCCGCATCACCAAAGATCCCCGCTCCGAGCAGCAGATCTTCTCCACCGAAACGCCCGAGGAATTCATCGCGACGATGGTGAAGCTGGAAGCGAAGCTGTAAGCCCCGCCAGTATCGTTCCGAGCGACAGCACAGCCTCCCGCAACAACGCCACCGACTCACTCACGCTTCCCACAAGGGGTGTGATTCAACGTGGTGCATGGTGCAGCAATTCGTCCTCGTCCTCGTCCTCCTACTCCTACTCGAAAATTCGCGCTCCCATCGAGGACGAGTAGGAGGACGAGGACGATTCACTTCCGGCAGCTTGCACCACATACAATCACACCTTCCGCCCATCCCATCCCGCAAAACAAAAAGCGCGCCGGAGAAAGCCGACGCGCCTTTTCACAAAAGGGCAACTTCCCGTCGCAAAGTCAGATCACCATCTGCGTCGCCGGAGTGCTCCAATCGCTCGGCCCTGCCGCACCCACCCGATGTAATAGCTATAGATAAGTATAAAAAATTAGCCGTACTTTTGTACTTACCCCATGCACAAGCAATGCATGGAACCGAATGTCCAACCCAACGCGGACGGTACTTTAACTATCTCGATCACGCTGCCGCCGGCCTCGGATGAATTGAGCATGCTCGCGCAGGAGCAACGCCTCATGGAGGCGCTCAATGCAGTCGGACGCGTCGGTGCCCGGCACCTGCTTGGTGGATTCGGTGCCCATGGTGAGCCCCTCCTGGCCACGGGCCGCAAGTGGACTTCCAAGGGCAAGGTCGCCAAATTTTACGAGACGCCCTGGGGCGAGGTCCTGTTCGAACGCCATCTCTATCAACAGAGTGGCGGATGCGTGACGCTTTGCCCGTTGGAGACCCGCGCGCGCATGGTCGGCGGGACGGCCACGCCGCATCTGGCCCGTTCTCTGGCCCATAAATATGCCAATGCCAACGCGCGCGCTGTGGTGCGCGACCTGGAGGGAAATCACGCCCGCACCCGCACCCGAGTTTGGCGACGGCGGGGAATTTTCCGGCCCATCCGCGCTGCCCGTCCCCGAGCCCGGCGCGCTCAGCCTGCTCGCCGTTGGCTTGGCCTGGTGGATTGGGCGGCGGCGTTCGGCGCGGGTGTGACGCCTGCGATGCGCGGGGTCAGTATTGCACCGCCAGCTCGATGCTTGGAGCGCGTCCCGCTGCCATCCAACTGGAACAATTCGTTACTTGATCCAGCGAGGCCGGTCCGGGAGTAGTTGTTGCGCATTCGCGAGCTTTCCCGCCGAGTTGAGCGCGGTGGTGGAAGCATTTTCTTTCGAGAATCGCGGAAGGTCGCTCGGAGAATCTGCCTTTTGACAATGATATGAAAACTTCTCGCATTCTCACCCTCGGCGTCGTGTCGATGCTGATGACTCCTCTCGCCGCGATGGCTGTCACCGAGACTTGGGACGGCGGCGGCGCGGACGACAACGTCTCAACCGGGCTCAACTGGGCGGATAATTCCGCGCCGGTGAGCGATCTGGTAAATACCGATCTGGTCTTCGCCGGAGCGGTCCGGCTCATCCCGAACTTCGCTGCCGCGTTCAGCGCGGACGGCATCACATTCGACAACACGGCTGGTTTTTTTCAACTCATCGGCGCGCGGCTCGACATTGGCGACGACGGCATCTTGAACAACGACGCCCAGCTCCAGGTGATCACCAATGCGGTCGATTTCAGCGGCGTGGCGACTTCTTCGATCGGGGCGGCGAGCGGCGGGCTGACTTTCACTGGCACCGTCACTCTGCCGGCGGGCACGCTGACGGTGGCAGGACTTTTCGAAACCAACTTCGGCCAGGTGGTCGGCACCAGCGCCAATACACTCGTGAAACAAGGCGCAGGAACGATGACGTGGTCGCCGATCATACCAACGCCGTTCGACGTGAACATCAACGCGGGAACGCTGGCGATGGGCTCGGACGGCGTGGCGGATGTTTTCGGCTCAACCTCGACGATTGCGATCAATCCAACCGGGCTGCTGGTAATCAATGAAGAACTGACGCTCGATGGTGCGAAGCTCACGCGTGCGAGTCAGGCCGGTCTTCAGATCAAACCCGACGCACTGCTGAAGGTGCAGAATGGCGGCGACGCCGTCATCTCGGGGGCCTTTGAGGGTGGACTGGGTTCGAACCTCACCGTGACCGGTGTCGGTTCCACGTTTTCGACGACTTCGACGCTGACGTTTCGTGGAGACTCGATCACAGTCTCGGCAGGCGGGAGCATCTCGACGGGGACTGGCGCCATTGAGCTTGATCCCACTTCAGGCATCTCTTCCATGATCGTGAGCGACATCGGATCGAGTGTGAGCGGCGGGAATCTCACGCTTTCTGCTGAACGCCTTTTCAATACGACGGCGATGGCAACTTTCAGCAACGGAAGCAGCGGTGCCTTCAGCCAGATTTCTGTGAGCGCGGAGGACGCGGACGATGCCGCGGCGCTAAACATCGAAAGCGGTGCGGTCGTGTCGGGGAGCGGGCTGCTGCTCGCGGACGATGCGGCGAACCTCGGGACCGCCACGGTCACGACCACTGGTGCCGGCTCGATGCTGAGCCTGACGGGCGCGGTGCCTTCGGTGATCGGCGCGGCCAGCGGCAGCAGCGGGACGCTGGCCATCGTTGACGGCGGAACCTTCGAGAGCGGCACGGGTCTCACGACGGTGAAGGCCACCGGCCTGATCACGATTGACGACGGAACGTTCAATTCCAACGGCAATCTCACGATCGATGGCGGTCAGCTCACGCGCGATTCTGGCGGCGTCCTGACGCTGGATGCAGGCACCACGCTCGACCTCCGAAACGGCGGTGAGGTTGTCATTACCGGCGGTTTTTCCAACACCACGGCATCGACGATCCTCCTCGTGGGTTCGGGGAGCACGCTATCCACCACGAGCTTTCTCACCGTCGCTGGCGGCAGCACGCTCAGCGTCCAGTTTGGGTCGGACGTGAGCGTTGGTGAAAATGTGAATGTGGGGACCTCGGGAAATGGCACGATCATGGTGTCCGACGCCGGATCGAGTCTGACCGGAAGAATACTTGATCTGGGGACCGGCGGGGTCGGATCCGCCACTTTCCGCATCGGCAGCACCGGCTCGTTCACTGAAATCCGCGTAGACGATTCATTCAGCACGGAGGGAGGCGGAACCCTGAATGTTCTCAGCGGCGCGGCGGTCACCGGGACGCTTCTCACGGTCGCGGAGGAACGGAGAGCCAATACCGGCACGGTCACCGTGGACGGCGTCAACTCCCAACTCACGCTCACCGGCGCAGCCACCGCGACGATCGGCGCTGAAACACTCAGCACGGGCCGGCTGGAAGTGCGAAACAGCGGCACCTTCACTGGCGGCACGGGCCTTGCCACGGTGAACGCCACCGGCACGATCGCCATCAGCGGCGGGACGATGAATGTGAACGGAAACCTCGCGCTCGAAGGCGGCCGGCTCATGCGCGACGCGGCGGGCGTGTTCAATTTTGCGCCGGGTCACACGTTCGGCGTGCGCGGTGGTGGCGACGCAATCTTCCTCGGAGCCTACGAAACGCCTAGTGCCACGACCGTCAACGTGAGCGAGGCGGGCTCGACATTTTCCACCAGCACGGACCTGACGATCGGCGGCGGAAGCATTGTGAACATTCTCGGCGGAGGCAGCCTTTCCGCTGGCACCGCGATCCTCGCCTCGCTGGCGGGAAGCGGCACGGCGACGATCAATGGTGCCGGGTCGAGCTTTCAGGCCGATGCTTTGCGATTGGGTCAAAACGCGAACGCGGGAATCCTGACGTTCAGCAATGGCAGCACGGGCGCGTTCGATTCGATCGAAATCGATGTTTCCGTTTTTGGCGGGACGGAGGGAACGCTGAACATCCAGAGCGGCGCGAGCGTCAGCGCAATTGACCTGGAGATCGCTAGCACCGCAGTCACGAACACCGGCACGTTGCTCGTCACCGGCGCGGGCTCCGCACTCACGCTCAGCGACACGGCAACGATCGGCGCCGCAAGCAACAGCGTCGCCACGGTGACGATCGAGAATGGCGGCGTCTTCACCACCGGCACCGGCCTGACGACCGTGAACGCCACCGGCGACCTGAATATCAACGCCGGTGGCACGATGATCGTGCGCGGCGACATGTTGGTGCAGAGCGCGCTGGACATCGACGATGGGGGCACCGTCATCCTCGGTGAAAGCGCAACGCCCGCCCCGGTCCGGAATGATTTCGCGGACGCCGGGCTTCAAAGCTCTGAAATGGGAGGCTGGTTGACTCCGCACGGAAGCGGCGCGAGCACCGATTTCAATGTCGTCCCCGAACCCGGCGTATCCAGCTTGCTCTTGCTCGGAGTTGCCGCCCTGTTCCGCCGTCGCACGGGCTAGCTTGGCGGTGGTAGATGATGCACGCAGCGGCAACCCTCGGAGCCACCATCACGAATTCCTCGGTGAGCTTCAACAGCGGGAATATCACCGGGCAGGCGCTCAACTTATCGAACTCCTCACTCAACCTGAACGGCAGCGCGACCGGAACCGCCGCCTTCCGTCACAACGGCGGCTCGGTCAACGGCACGATCGGGGAGAATACCACGGTAACTCTGGCGGGAGCGCTTGTCGGGACACGCACTTTCACTTCCAACGGATCGCTTACGAACACGGGAGAACTCATCCTCGACCAAAGCCTGGGCGGCGCCGTGGTGCTCGATGTCAACGGACCGGCGCTCACCAACAGTCCCGCGGGCATCATGCGCGGAAGCGGCACCATCAATTTCAGCGTCGCAGGAGGCAAACTGGTGAACGAAGGATTGATCGCTCCAAGGCTCTCCCCAGGGCAGCTTGTCGTCGAGCAGTTTCAGCAAACCTCCACGGGCAGTCTGCAGATGGGTATCGAAGGCAGGATACCGACCGAATTCGACAACCTGATCACGACTACCCAGATCACCTTCGGCGGAACCCTCGATGTCTCGCTCGGGAATGGTTTCCAGCCGCAGGCAGGCGACGTTTTCAATCTTTTCGATTTCGGCACGCGCACCGGCACTTTCACCGAGGTGAACCTGCCCGCGCTCAACCCCGGCCTGCTCTGGAGCCAGGCGGCGCTTTACACCGCCGGAGAAATCCAGGTCGCGCTCGATCCCGTCTTCATCAGCCGCACTTGGGATGGCGGCGGCGCGAATAACAACTGGATCACCGACAACAACTGGACGCTCGACGTGCAACCGCTGAACAACGCGACGGCCGATCTCATCTTCACCGGAAACGTGCGCCTCGCGCCGAGCGTGGACGCGCCGTGGAATGTCCACTCGATCACTTTCAACAACGCGGCGGGCGCGTTCACCATCACCGGCCCGCAAGGCGTGACTATCGGCACCAGCGGCATCGTGAACAACGACACGCAAACGCAGACGATCACCGCCGCGATCACGCTCAGCGCGAGCGAGAGCTTCAACGCGGCGGCGGGCGATCTCGCGATCAGCAGCGTCGCGCTCTCCGGGCAAACGCTCACGCTCACCGGCGCGAACGACATCGTCCTCGTCACCGCGAGCGGTACCGGCACCATCGAAAAAGAGGGATTGCTCAACAGGTATTGACAACGAGCGGGAGAAGCTGGCAAGCAGAGGGAATGAAATGCCAACATTGTGAAAGTGAGGAAGTGGTCAAGAACGGGAGCAGCCGGCATGGTCGGCAGCGCTGGCTGTGCCGAAGGTG
>JANNWY010000305.1:0-28205 GCA_031409335.1 Chthoniobacteraceae bacterium
CCTCGCGCACCTCGCGCACCTCGCGCACCTCGCGCACCTCGCGCACCTCGCGCACCTCGCGCACCTCGCGCACCTCGCGCACCTCGCGCACCTCGCGCACCTCGCGCACCTCGCGCACCTCGCGCACCTCGCGCACTTTACGCACCTCGCTCCCAAGTTTCACTTGGGAGTGAAGAATTCCCCGAAGCTTTGCTTCGATGTGTATCCGCTCGGAGCCGGTCGAAGCACAGCTTCGGGGAACACGGCATTCCCAAGTGGAACTTGGGAACGAGTTCAATCACCGCGTTCCGGCTGGGTCACGCCAGCTTGTGTCCGAACTGCTCGTCGAGGATCTCGCCCACCGTCAGGGGCACGATGACGCGCCCGGTCTGTTTGAAGTAGCGGCTGATCTCCGTCATGGCGTCCGAGGAGTAGTCGAAGGAAACGAAGAACCCCTTGGCGCACTCCTCGCGCGCCATCATCGCCTCGAAGGCGTCGATGTCGGGACGGCCCGTCTTGTCCTTTTGCTTCACCTGGATGGGGTAAAACTTCTCTTCGAGTTGCAGTTCGTCCGCCTTGTTCTTGCGGCGATTCTCAAGCGCGGAGACGGGGAAGATGCGCCCGTCGATGCCCATGTCGCCGACTTGGGTTTTGTTCGGGATGCCGCCGAGGGCGATCACCGCCCAGTTCTCAAACTCGAAGTGCGGCAGGTCGCGCAGCTTCGCCACCGTCCACGGCAGATCGCGGACGACGAAGCCGCGCCCGATCTTCCAGAGCGGTTCGCTCTCCTTCAGGCCGCAGACATCGCGCAGGCGCTTTGCCATCACGCGGCAGGCGGTGGGCGAGATGTCGATGCCGATCCACTGGCGCTTGAGCTTCTGCGCGGCGACGAGCGCGGTGCCGCACCCGCAGAAGGCGTCGAGGACGATGTCGTTCTCGTTGCTGCTGGCGCTGATGATGCGGTCGAGAAGCGCGAGGGGCTTTTGCGTTGGGTAGCCGAGGCGTTCGGCGGCTTGTGAGTTTAGCGGAGGAATGTCAACCCACACGCTGTCAATCGGACGGCCTTCTTGTTTATCAAGGTAGCGCTTCTCACGAGGAACAGCGCCGGGCTTTGTCTGCACAACCAATCCATTGTCGTACGCTGCTTGCATACGTTCCCTTGTCCACCGCCACACGCGAGTGACGCCGAGAAACTCGTAAGTCAGATTAGGTCTATTGTTCGAGGGGTTCAGCAGACTGGTGAGCTGATAGCGCCGCCCGTCTGGATCGCGCTGCGAGTATTTCTCGTCCGTCTTCTCGTCCAGATTCTCCTCGTCGTAAGGAATCATCGGCGGGTGGAACGTCACTTCGTCACCGCCACCGTAGTAGAAGATCGAGTCGTGGTTGTTCGAGAAACCCGTGTAGGAAAGTCCCTTGGCTGCATTGCGGCGCCAGATGATCTCGTTCCTAAAATTCACCTCCCCGAAAATCTGGTCGAGCATGACCTTCACGTAATGCGAGGCGTGCCAGTCGCAGTGGTAGTAGAAGGAGCCGGTCTTCTTGAGGACGCGGGCGAGTTCGACGCAACGCGGGCGCATGTAGTCGATGTAGGCCTTGGTGCTCTCGTGCCGGTCCTCGAAGGCGCGCTTTTCCTTCGTCTCGCCCCAGAAGACTTCGTAGTTGCGGTTCGAGTTGAAGGGCGGGTCGATGTAGATGAGATCGACGCAGCCGTCCGGCAGCTTTTTGAGCTGGTCGAGATTGTCGCCGCAATAGACGACGCGCGTGTCCACCAATGACGAGGGTTTTGCCGCAGGCATGGCGGCGGAGAATGCGGGAGGCGGGGAAACCTGACAAGCGCGCTGCATCCCTTTTCGGACCGTCGCGGTCAGCGCAGGCCGACTTCCTTTGTTCGCGCGGCCACCCATGCGGCGTCCTCTTCGCCGAATGGCGGGTCGAACGGACGCGCGTAGTCGAGCATCCAGTAGCGGCCCGTGGTGTAGCAGCGATCGACCAGCGCCTGGAGGTCGAGCGGGACGTCGGGATCGGTGAAGCGAAGCGGGATGCGGATGACGGGCAGGCGCTCGCGCAGTTTGCAGGGATAGATTTCGCGGCGATCGGGAATGATGCCGCGGCTGGCGCAAACGAGGTAATGCTCGCCGAGCGGCGCGTAGCGGCTGCGGTGCTCGGTTTCATCCAAGTCGATCGTGTGCCGCCCGCCGCGCAGCAGGTCGATCTCGACGACGTTCACGCCCGAGGCGACGTAGTTCGCGCGCTTCGTGCGATAGGCTTCGCGGTGCGTGGTTTTGTTCGCGGGGCTGAGCAGTTCGATGACGGTGATGAGTTCGCCGGAGGCGGTGCGGACGCCGATCCAGCGGTCGGGCGGCTCCTCGACGGTGAGCAATTCCGGCTCGGTAGCGACGAGCGCATTTTCGCCGGAGGGCGGCGTCCAGACGGGCGGCAGGCCGCGTTTCCAATGGTCGGTGTCCTCGAGGATGGCGATGTCCGGGCGCGTCGCGCGGCCTGAACCGTTCGGCATCGTGAACACATCGACTTGCACCTCAGCCTTCGCGAGCAGGTCGTCGGGCAACTCCATGCCGAGCGCATCGCGGATGTAGGCGATCAACACTAAATGCACGTCCGGCCACGTCTGCTCCATGAATGGATTCATGCCGGGGAATGGATTGGTCCTACTCATGGCGGGCACCGTGTCACTTTCGCGATGTTCCCGCAAGCGACGGGTCGCGACCCAACGGCAACGAGCCTTGACGGCGGACGCACGATGGCGGCTGATTCGCAGTTCACCAGCTAACACATGAGCGATCCCGTTTCCCCATCCCGCCCGCCGCTCCGCGCTTGGGCTCTTGAATTCGCCCGCCGCTGGAACGCGGGCGTGTCGTCCGTGTTCGTGCTGCATGGGAATATCCACGATGTTTTCCCCGTACCAGACGGTGCGAAGTCGGGTTACGCGCCGCTGAAGACTTTCCTGACGCGCCGGCTTTTCACCGAGCGCGAGTGGCTGCTTTTTTACGACATCGGCGACGGGTTGAGCTTCGGGTCACCGGAGATGCAGCATGAGTTTTTTGAGTGGCTGGCCATCTTCGATCGCGTCGAAGGCACGAACTTTTCGCAGACCGGGCCGCCGCGCGAATTCACCAAACTCGCGCCGCTGCTGCGCCGGTTTTTCATGCGCTCGGCGGAGGCGGGCGTGAAGGATGCGCACGGCGTCACGTTCATCATCGACTACCCGGAGAAGATCATCCCCGCAGGGGAAGGCGGCGGCAGCGTCGAGGAACGGATGGCGCTGGTGACGCTGCTGAAGTGGGCGTCGTCGCAGGATATTCGGCGGCTGGACGTGGGCGTGATTTTGGTGACGGAATCCGCGCAGGAACTGCACGCCGACCTGCTGCGCAATCCGCACGTCGGCCAAATCCGCATCGACCTTCCCGATGTGGAAGACCGCGCGGCTTTCATCAAACACGAGCTCGATCCCGCGCAGAGCGATCTCGATGAAGCGATGCTCGTCGCGCGCACGTCGGGGCTGAATCTGCTGCGCGTGCGCCAGCTCCTCGCGGAAGCGGTGAACAACGGGCGGCGCGTGACGCATGAGCATGTGACCGCCGGGAAAAAGCGGCTCATCGAGGAGTACTGTCAGGGCCTCGTGCGCTTCAAAGACCCGAAGCCCGGCGTCTCGCTCGATCTCGTGGCCACGCATGAGGCGGCGAAGAAAAAGCTGCGCGAACTCGCGTGGCTCATCCGCAATGCGAAGAACGATGTGCTCGAACGCGGCATCCTCGTGCCAGGCCGCGTCGGTGTGGGAAAAAGTTTTCTCATCGACTGCTTCGCGAGCGAGTGCGGATTGCCCGTGATGGAACTCGGCGAGTTCCGCAGCAAATGGGTCGGCGACACCGAGCGGCAGCAGGCGCGCATCCTCGCCACGGTGCGCGCGCTCGGGCCGGTCATCGTCGTCGTGGATGAAGCGGACGCCGTGTTCGGCAATCGCAGCGAAGGCGGCGACAGCGGCGTGTCCTCGCGCGTCTTCGCCGCTTTCGCCGCGCATCTCGGCGACTCCAGCCTGCGCGGGCGCGAGCTGTGGGTGGCGATGACTTCGCGCCCCGACCTGCTCGCCATTGACATGAAACGCCAGGGCCGCTTCGGCCTCGCGCTACCGCTCTTCCCCGCGCAAACGCCGGACGACGTGATGCGCATGTTCGACGTGGTGGCGAAGACGAAAAAGATCACGCTCCCCGAGCCGCTGCTAAATTTCGCGCGCGACCAACTCGGCACCCGCCCGCTCACCGGCAGCGATGTCGAGGCAATCGTGATGCGCACGAAAGAGCGCGCCGTCCTCGCCGAGCGCGACGCCGACCTGCAACTCGCCGATTTGGAAGAAGCCGTGAACTCCTTCATCGACCCGCTCGACGCCGAACTCCTGCGCCTGCAAGAACTCGCCGCCATCTTGTCGTGTTCGGACAAACGCTACCTGCCCGAAAGCAAACGCGACCTCGACCGCGGCGAACTCGCGGCAGAGTTCGCGCAGTTGAAGCGACGGTTTTAATTCGGAGCGAGCACCGGAACGGCCTTTCGGCCAGCGAGGCGGTAAATGGAGAAGTCCGAGTCGAGCGTGAACACCCGACTACCGCGATGGTCTTCCGCCATGCAGACGAGACAGGCATCTGCCAGCGCCATCGGCACATTGCGGTAGCGCGCCATGAGGGCGAAGACGCGCTCGTGGTTCTCCGCAAGTGGAAAGGTGCAAATAGTCTCCAATCTTCGCATGTGCATCCACGAGTCCGCTAACGAGGTGGCAGGCTTCGGCGAGAACTGCTTCGCAAATGAGAAAAGGTGGCTCGACTTGCTTAAACATCCGCACTGCCCATTCGTGCGCGCCATCCCCTTCGTCGAGATAGGCAACGAGAGGACCGGTATCCATCAGGATTTCTCCCGCCATCGGCCAAATCCCTTCATGTGCTTCTTGTTCGTCGCGAGGTCACCCACGCCAGAGTTCACGATCCCGCAGCCGTCCTTCATTAGATCATGCGCCGATGTGCCACGAATTTTTTTGACGGGAGGCTCCAATCGCGTGGTGAGGAATTGCAGTAGCTTCCGCTGCTCGCGACGCGGGAGTGTTTCCACAGCTTCTTCGATCTCGGTGAGCGTGCTCATGTCTTGGAAAGTAGCACGCCTGACTCGATGACGACAAGCGCCCGCGCAAACCTGCGCGACAAACCCGTGCGGACCCCGTAGCGTCCGCGCCCGACATGCTTCGACTCACCAGCTTGCTCGGTCTTCTTTGCTTTATCGGCATCGCGTGGGCGGTTTCGCTCAATCGCCGCCATTTTCCCGTGCGCACCGTCCTCAGCGGCGTCGCACTTCAGTTCGTGCTCGCGTTTGCCATCCTCAAGACCGGGCCGGGCGCGGCCTTTTTCAAGTTCGCGAACGACGCCGTTTCCCAATTGCTCGCCTACGCCGACAAAGGCGCACTCTTTGTCTTCGGACCGCTCGGTGATCAGGCGCTGCTCAAGGAAAAATTCGGCGCGAGCAACGGCTTCATTTTTTTCGTCACGGTGATGGCCACGATCATCCTCGTCTCCGCGCTTTCCTCGTTGCTTTACCACTACGGCATTTTGCAGCGCGTGGTGAAAGTCATCGCGTGGGTGATGCAGCGGCTCATGCGCACGAGCGGGAGCGAAAGCCTCGCGGCGGCGGCGAATATTTTCATGGGGCAGACCGAGGCGCCGCTCGTCATCAAGCCGTATCTCAAGGGCGTCACGCGCAGCGAACTTTTCGCGATCATGGTACCTGGCATGGCCAGCATCGCGGGCGGAGTGCTCGCCGCGTACGTCGCTTTTGGAATCGCCGCGGGCCGCGCGGACATGGCCGGGCATCTCATCACCGCGAGCGTCATGAGCGCGCCGGCGGCATTGCTCATCGCGAAAATCATGCTGCCCGAAACCGAGAAGAGCGAGACCGCCGCGGGCGCAAACGCGAAGCTCGAAAAAGTCTCGCGCAACGGCATCGACGCCATCTGCATCGGCGCGGGTGAAGGCATGGCGCTTTCGCTCAACGTCATGGCGATGCTCATCGCCTTCGTCGCGATCGTCGCACTCGCGAATGGGATGCTCGCGGGCGCGCAAGGCTGGTTCGGCATCGCGCAGCCGGTGAAGCTGGAAACCATTTTCGGCTGGGTGAATGCGCCGTGCGCCTGGCTCATCGGCGTGCCATGGGCCGATTGCCAGAAGGTCGGCGAAGTGCTCGGCACGCGCATCGTGCTCAATGAATTTGTCGGCTATCTCAGTCTGACTGATTTGCAAAAGACGCACGCGATCGGTGACCGCAGCTTCACCCTCGCGACCTACGCGCTGTGCGGCTTCGCAAATTTCGCGAGCATCGCCATCCAGATCGGCGGCATCGGCGCGCTCGCACCAGAGCGCCGTGGTGAACTCGCCGCGCTCGGCCTCCGCGCGATGCTCGGCGGCCTGCTCGCCTGCTACATGACGGCGACCGTGGTGGGCATCCTGAGTTGAACTCCGCCGCCCGCGCCCTCATCCCGCTCGTCGAGCCGATCGGCCTCGTCTGGCTCGCGCTCATCGTACTCGCCGTTTTGCTTTGGCGGAAACGTCAGCGCGGGTTCGCGACGATGGCCGCCGGGATTGCGGCTTTCATTTTCCTCATCGGCGCGACGCATCTGCCCGATGTGCTGCTGGAGTCGCTCGAGCGTCCTTACCTCAGCGTGAAGCTGGACACGCTCCCGCAGGCCGATGCGGTCGTGATGCTTGGCGGCTGTCTCGATCCGGCTCCGAACGAAGTCGCCGGCCTGCATCTCACCAAAGCCGCGGACCGAATCGTCGCCGCGCTGGAACTCATCCGCCTTGGAAAATCGCCAGTGCTCATCTGCGGCGGCGCGGGCGCGGAGAGAAATGGCGTGATGCAAATCGAAGCCGAACTGCTGAAACAGGCGCTCATCGAAAGGCGCGTGCCCGTGCCCGAAATCATCAGCCTCGGTCACTGCGCCGACACACACGATGAAGCCGTGCGCACGCGCGCGATCTTGCAGCAGCGCGGCTGGCGGCGCGTGCTGCTCGTCACTTCCGCGAATCATCTGCCGCGCGCCGTCGCGACCTTTGGCGCGCTCGGCGTCGAGGTCACGGCAGCACCGTGCAATTTCCAAGCGCGCCCGCGTCGCCCCGGCGCGCTGATCCGGTCAGCGATTCCCGGCTACGTCGGATTCGAGCAAATGGCCGCGTGGATGCACGAGCAGATCGGCTGGTGGGAATATCGCCGCCGCGGCTGGCTCGCAGCGCCGTGACTCCGCGCGATCACTTCCCGATGTCCGCGGAACCATGCACGCGCTTCCGGCGCAGGCGCATCCAGTTGTTCATCGTCTTCCGCAGCTTGTCTTTTCGCGAAAGGTAACGCCGGGTCAGTTCCGTAGCCGCGGTGATTTGTCGCAGGATTCCCTTCACCGAAAAGTCCGCGGTGGAAAGCGTCGTGTAAGACGTGCCGATCGCCGCCTCGTGATGCGCGTCGCTGCCCGCGGTCATCGGCAATTTCTTTGCGGTCGCGTATTCAAACGCCAACTCGTTGTAGCGTTTCATCGTCGTCGCCGCGTTGAAAACTTCGAGCGCGTCGATTTCCAAAGTCTCCAGCACCGACTCGCGGATACCCGCGCGGAAGCGATCGTAAGGATGCGCGGGAATCGCAATCCCGCCCAGCTCGTGGACAAGCTGGCAGACTTCCAGCGCGGGCGCGCCTTTCAAATAAGGAAGCATGACGCCGAGGCAGAGCAGATGACCTTCCGCGGTGGAAACTTCGACGCCGGGAATGATGAGCAGCCCATCGACCGGCTGCCCGCTTTCCAGCATCAGGCCTTGATCGCGCAGGTAGCGACAGCCGTCGCCCGTGTCGTGATCGGTGAGCGCAAAACCGTGCAGACCCTTCCTGCGCGCGGTCGCGATGAGCGCCTCGGGGCTGCTCACGCCATCGCCGGAAAACCACGAATGGCAGTGCAGGTCGATGTGGTAGGGCATTCGCGGAGGATGGGAGAAAACTGTGAAATTCCAAATGGAATGCGTTCTGAAACCGCCTTGGACTTTCCCGGCACCACGCGCACCTTCCGAGCCTGATGAAACCACTTCTCTTCGCCGTCGCGCTCGTCCTTTCGCTCACCGCCACGCGGGCGGATTTTGTCATCGAGCAAAAGGTGGACGGTCTTGGGCAGCAGTCCGGGAGCATCGTCGTGAAGATCAAGGAGACCAAAGCGCGCGCGGAGCTTTCACCGCAGATCAGCTACATCATCGACGGCGTGAGCGGCGACAGCATCACGCTGATGCACGCGCAGAAGGGGTTCATGAAAGTCTCCGCGGAACAGGGAAAGGCGCTGATGGAGCGGATGCAAAAGTCTGCAGCCGCCACGCCGTCAAAGCCCGTCGCGACGGGAAAGAAGGAAAACGTGGACCAGTGGGCGGCGGAAATCTTCACGTGGTCGAACGGATCGCTGTCGGTGAAATACTGGGTGGCGAAGGATTTTCCAAACGCCGCCGCGATCCAGTCGGCGATGGACAAGGCGCGGGCGGGAGGACTCGGCGCGATGAATAAAAGCATGCTTCCTGCGAACTCGGAGTTTCCCGGCATGGTCGTGAAAACGGAGATGAAGATGAAGGAGAAGACCGTCACGAGCACGATCGTTTCGGTGAAAGAAGAAGTCGTGGACACGAAGCAGTTTGAGATTCCCGCCGACTACAAAGAGCTGCCGACGCCCGCGTTCGACGCGCCCGCCGCGAAGTAGCCGATGCCTTGCCTCATCCTCGCGTCCGCGTCACCGCGCCGTCGTCAATTGCTCGCGGAGCACGGCTACGATTTCACGGTCGTGCCCGCCGACGTGGAGGAGATCGCGCCCGCGCATTTCACCCCGCGCGAAGTCGTGCTCTGGAACGCGCGCTCCAAAGCGCACGCCGTCGCGCGCGCGCACCCGGATGAAATCGTCCTCGGCGTGGATACGCTCGTCGCCTTCGACGGCCGCATCTTCGGCAAACCGCGCGACATGGACGAGGCGTTCGCGATGGTGAGCGAATTGAACGGACGCAGCCACGAAGTGTTCTCCGGCGTCTGCATCGCGCAAGCCGCGAGCGGAAAAGAGCACACCTTCGCCGAAGTCACGCGCGTCCATTTTCGCAAACTCAGCGCCGCCCAAATCCGCACCTACCACGCCCGCATCGGCCCGCTCGACAAAGCCGGTGCCTACGCCGCGCAGGATGACCGCGGGGAACTCATCGAGCGCGTCGAAGGTTCATTCACAAACGTCATCGGTCTGCCGATGGAAGCGCTCGCGGATGCGCTGCGCACGTTCCTCTAAATCCACGTCCCGTCGGGAATGATCCCGCCTTTCGGCACGACCACGATCCCGTCGCGCACGTAGAAATTCGGCCCGTCATATTCCGCCGGTTTTCCCTCGGGCGTGATGACGCAGCCGTGACCGATGCGCGCGTTTTTGTCGATGATCGCGTGGTCGATGACGCAGTTCTTGCCGATGCCCACATCGGGGATTCCCGCGCGTCGGGTCACCGCGGATTCGTAATAGTCGGAGCCCATGATGACGCTATTGCGGATCGTGGTGCCGGCATCCACAAAGCTGCGCACGCCGACGACGGCGCGCTCGATGTGCGCGTCGGAGAGGACGCAGCCATCGGAAATGATCGCGCGTTTGATCGTCGCGCCGTTGATCTTGCTGGCGGGCAGGTAGCGCGCGTGGGTGTAGATCGGCGTCACGGTGTCGAAAAAATTGAAGCGCGGGATCGGGTCCGTGAGCATCAGATTGGCGTCGAAGAACGAGCGGATCGTGCCGATGTCCTCCCAGTAGCCTTGGAAAATGTACGCCATCACGGTGCGTTTGTGGATGAGCCCGGGGATGACATTTTTCCCGAAGTCGATCTGCGCTTCGTTGCTCAACGCTTCGATCAATGTCTGTCGATTAAAAATATAGATACCCATCGACGCCTGATACAAATCCCCGTCCGCAGCCTGCCCGAGTTCGGCGAGCAGCGCGGGTGGAATGCGCAGTTTGTCGAGCACCGCCGGATCGTTTGGTTTCTCGACAAACTCGATGATCTTTCGCGCCGCATCCGTGTGCATGATTCCGAACGATTGCGCTTCCGTGCGCGAGACCGGGATGGTCGCGAGCGTCACATCGGCCTTGGTCTTGATGTGCTGCGCGAGCAGTTCGCCGTAGTCCATCCGGTAAAGCTGATCGCCGCTGAGGATGACGAAGTATTCGTAGGGATACTGGAGGAAATCGCGGAGGTTTTGTCGCACGGCGTCGGCGGTGCCCTGATACCAGTTCGTATCCGTCGGCGTCTGCTGCGCGGCGAGGATTTCCACGAAGGAACGCGTGAACGTGTCGAATTTGTAGCTCGTGTTGATGTGCCGGTGGAGTGACACGGAATTGAACTGCGTGAGCACGTAAATGCGGCGCAGTCCCGAGTTGATGCAATTCGAGATCGGGATATCGACGATGCGATATTTTCCCCCGAGCGGCACCGCGGGTTTCGAGCGTTCTTTGGTCAGCGGAAAAAGCCGCGAGCCAGCGCCGCCGCCCATGATGACGGCGAGCGTTTTGTCGGTGATGGAAGCCGGGGTCATGGATGGATCATGGATGGATGCGGGTTCTGACACAATCGCGGAGGCATCGCGCAGCGGTCGTTTCTTGCGCTCCGGTTCTGGGTAAAAACGAGGAGCGAGGGCAGCCTTTGTCGCATTTTTCGCTGCACGGTTCATGGCGCATCGCCCATCAGGCGCGAGAGACTGCTGCGGTAGTTGCGGCTCAGATTGAGCTTGGTTCCGTCATTGAGGATGACGGTGTATTCGCCGTGAAACATCGGCTGGAGTTCTTTCACGCGCTCGAGGTTCACGATGCAGGAGCGGTTGATGCGGACGAATGTCTCGGACGGCAGACGGGACGCCAGCGAGGTCATCGTTTCGCGCAAAAGATGCGACGCAGCGCCGGCGTGGACGTTCACGTAGTTATCCGCGGCTTCGACCCAGTCGATGTCTTCCACTTTCACAAACGTGACGCGGCCCGCGGATTTGATCGCGAGTTTTTGGACTGCTTTCGTCTCGGGCCGCAGGTTGGCGAGCAGCGCGCGCAAGCCTTCTTCGGCGGGCGCTCCCGATTTGGAGCCGATGCGATCCTTGGCGCGCTGGAGCGCGGCGCGGAAGCGTTCGCGATCGAATGGCTTCAGCAAATAATCGACCGCGTGAACCTCGAACGCCTTCAGCGCGAATTGATCGTAAGCGGTGACGAACACGACGGCGGGCAGCACGGGCAGCGCGAGTTCCGCCAGCACTCCGAAGCCATCCAGCTCGGGCATCTGGATGTCGAGAAAAAGCAGGTCCGGCTCGAGTTCGGTGATTTTCTCCACGGCACTGCGCCCGTCGCCGCATTCGGCGCAGACCTCGATCTCGTCGTCCGTTTCGAGCAGGTTGCGCAGCCGCTCGCGGGCGAGCGGTTCATCTTCGACGATGATGGTTCGTATCTTCATAGCTTCATCTCAGGGTTCGGTGCGAAATGGGATCGCGATGCGGATGGCGACGCCGCCGGAATCTCGATTGCGCATCTCAAACCGGTGGTTCGATCCGTAGAGCTGGCTCAATCGGGAGCGCGTGTTCGATAAACCGATGTTCTCATTCCATTGCTCGGGCAAGCCTTTCCCGTTGTCGGAAACTTCGAGGATGAGTTCGCCGTCCACGCGGCTTGAGGTGATTTCGATCGTTCCTGGCCTGGCCTGCTTCTCGATGCCGTGCTTGATCGCGTTCTCGACGAGCGGCTGGAGCAGGAGATTTGGCACCAGCGCCGTCTGCGTGTCGGGCGCGATGTTCATTTCGACGGTCAGGCGTTTGCCAAAGCGCGTCTGCTCGATTGCGACGTAGCGTTGCAAAAAGTCGATCTCCCGCCGCACGGAGACTTCCTGCTCGTCGCCGCTGTCGAGCGCGCGGCGCAGGAGGTCGCTCAGTTGCGCCACCATGCGATCGGCAGCGTCCACGTCCTTGTGCATCAGCGCGGAGATGGCGTGCAGTGTGTTGAAAAGGAAGTGCGGGTTCAGTTGCATCTGGAGCGACTTCAAGCGCGCTTCGGCCAGGCTTTTCTCCAGCTCGACCGCGCGCAATTCCCGCTCGCGAAACTGCCGGTAATAATCCAGCGCATGACCCGCGCAGACGATGCCCCAGTAGATTAGCACATTGAAGAAAAAGGTCTTCACGAGAAGCTGGCTGAACGCTTCCACAAACGGCACCGCGCCTCCCAGGCTCCGGCTCTGCCATTGTCCGATCAAGGCACGCGCAAAAACGTAGATCAGGGCTGCAACCGCGCTGCCGCACAGATGGATGGCGAGGCTGCTGCCCCAGCGCGGACCTTCCAGATGAAACCGCCGCGCGAGATACAGCACGGGGATCGAAAGCAGCCCCCACACATACCAATCTCCGAGTGACCACCCGATCGCCGCGGCCCACGACATCGGCTGCCCGGTCTTCATGCTCGACACATACAACTGACTCGCAAACGAAAGCCCGATCAACGTCCACAGCAACGCGCCCATCACCCATTTCAGGAGTCGCTTCTGTTGTGCCAGTGCAGTCATCGCATTTTGTAGCGCCGCCTTTTGGCTTTGCTTTCATCGTGCAAGGCCGTGACTTGGGCGGTCGTTGAGTCCATTGAATACACGGGAACCAAACTTGTGAATAGACCGCCTGAAGATTTCGGGAAAAAACGTGAAAGCGCCGCGGCCGGTGAAGACGCTGCCATCAGCCGGGCGCTCCGCTGGTCGATCGCCGCGCTGCTGCTCATCGTCTCCGCGACGGCGTTTCTCCTCGTGAAAGGGACGCCGTCGCTTCCCGGCGATGCCGGGAAAAGTGCGAATGCGAATCTCCCGGCGGGAATGCCGCGAGTGGCATTCACGGATGTTACTGCCAGTGCAGGCATCACTTTTCTGCACCGCAATGGAGCGCGTGGCGGAAAGTTCCTGCCTGAAACGATGGGTGGCGGCTGTGCATTCCTCGACTTCGACAACGATGGCGATCAGGACATTCTGTTCGTGAACTCGACCGACTGGCCTTGGGATGCCAAAGACGCCAGCCAGGCCGTCGCACTCGCGTTGTTCAGCAATGACGGCAAGGGACGCTTTACTGACGCGACCGCATCCGCCGGGCTGGATCTCGATGCCTATGGCATGGGCAGCGCGATCGGGGATTTCGACAACGATGGCTTCCCGGACATCTTTGTGACCGGCGTGGGAGGCAGTCGTCTGTTTCACAACGAAGGCGGAACCAGATTTCTCGATGTAACGACCCAGGCGGGAGTAGGTGGCACCAAGGATGATTGGACGACTAGCGCATCATGGCTCGACATCGACAACGACGGCGATCTGGACCTTTTCGTCTGTAACTATGTGCGCTGGTCCAGGGACACCGACCTGGCCGTGGACTACAAGCTGCCAGGCATCGGCCGGGCTTACGGACCACCCATGAGTTTCACCGGCACCTACCCATACCTATACCGGAATGATGGCAACGGCCACTTTACCGACATCTCCGTCGCCGCCGGGATTCAGATCAAAAACAAGGCAACCGGCCAGCCGCTGGCCAAGTCACTCGGGCTCGCACCCATCGACCTCGATAGTGATGGCTGGATCGATGTGATCGTGGCGAATGACACGGTGCAGAACTTCGTCTTTCACAACGAGCGCGACGGCACCTTCAAGGAGATCGGTGAAGTGTCGGGCACCGCCTTTGATAACTATGGCAAGGTGCGCGGCGCGATGGGGATCGACGCCGCCCGTTTTCAAGGCGACGACAGCCTGGCGGTCTCCATCGGTAACTTCGCAAATGAGATGACCGCGTTCTATGTATCAAAGAAAAACTCCCTTACCTTTGCCGACGAAGCCATCGCGCAAGGCATCGGGGCCGCGAGCCGGCATCTGCTTACTTTCGGCGTATTCTTCTTCGACTACGACTTGGACGGATGGCTCGACCTTCTCACCACCAACGGACACCTGGATGAGCAAATCAACAAAGTCCAGCCGGAGCAGCAATACCGACAAGCGGCGCAGCTTTTCTGGAATGCGCGCGGAGTCCGGGCGAGCGGAGGCTTTGTCGCGGTGCCGGCGGATGATTCCGCGCGGGCGCTCTTTGCACCCATCGCCGGACGCGGCTCCGCCTATGCGGACATCGACGGCGACGGCGATTCCGACCTGCTGCTCACCCAGGTCGGCGGGGCGCCAATGCTTCTGCGAAACGACCAGCAGCTCCGCCATCACTGGCTGCGAATCAAGCTCGCAGGCTCCCGCGCGAATCGCGATGGCATCGGCGCGTGGATCAAAATCCGTGTCGGTGGCCGGACGCTGATGCGTCACGTCATGCCGACGCGAGGTTACCTTTCGCAATCGGAGCTACCCGTCACGATTGGGCTCGGGGAAAACGATCGTGTGGACGAGGTTTCGATCACCTGGCCGGGAGGTGAGGTGCAGAAGGTCGAGGGTATGCGGATCGACGCAATGAACGCGGTGAGCCAACCACTGACTCGCTAGTTACGCGGGGACTGGCGCGGCGTCGTTTCGAAAGCTCCGCCACATCCGCACCGGCAATGAACCGAGCCCGATGAGCGCGAGATTTGCCACGACGAAAAGCATGAGCCAGTAAAACGCGGCGTCCATGAAGCCGTAGCTGTGCAGCCCGATGCCAAGCATGTTCACGCCAAACCAGCTCCAGCTCGTGACGATATTTCCGACAATCGCCATATTCATAAAGCCGCGCTCGCGCACCATCCCGCCCCAGCGCGCGTGCAGCATCAGCGCATTCCACATCACGATGATGAGCGCGCCGTTTTCCTTCGGATCCCAGCCCCAGAAACGGCCCCACGATTGATCCGCCCAGATGCCGCCCAGTACGGTGCCGACGAAACTGAAGAGCGTGGCGAAGCAGACGATGCCATAGGCCATTTTCACGAGCGATTTCGCGGTCGCCTGATCGAGGCCCGAGGTGAAAAGTCCGCGCACGATGTAGATGATCGCGAGGAACCCGGCGACGTAGGTGCTGGAGTAGCCAAGGGTCACGACGACGACATGCGTCGCGAGCCAGAAATTCGTGTCGAGCACGGCGCGCATCATCTCCATGGTGTCGCCAGTGAGGGAAAGATGGTGCGCGATGATAAGCGTGATGAAGCCAACGACCGAAGACACCACGACGCCCACGCCATTCCGCCAAAACCGCTCCAGCACGAGCCCGAGAATGCACGCGCCCCAGCCGATGAAGATCGCGGATGAATACAGATTGGTGACCGGCGGACGACCTTCCAAAACCATGCGGTAGATGAGGCCGGCGGTGTGGACGATAAGCCCGAGCGCAACGAGCCAGACGGCACAACGGCGCACCGGCTCCCATGCCTTCGGGCGCACCCAGAAAATGAGCGCGCAGAGCAACGCCGCGATATAGACGACCATCGACTTGTAGAATGGTTCGAACTGATTGAAGCGCCGCTCGCTTGCCGACTTTTTCAATTCCTCCGAGAACTTCCCGGCGAGGGTCGCGCGGTAGTCGCGCGCGGCGCTGTTGAATCCCGCGACATCGCCGCGCTGGTAAGCACCGCTCATTTTCGCGTAGCTTTGCAGCGAATACGGCGGCGTTTCGCCACGCGCGATTCCCATGAGCGCAGTGCCCGCGCGCTGCCAGTCGTCGCGCGTGCCGCCGGCTTTCACGGGCGGGATGATGAGCGCGGGCTCGAGCTGAGCCATCGCGTCGAACTTCTGCAAATCCACCATCAGCGTATCGAGCGCCTCCTTGTCGAATTCCTTGCCCGCCTGCTGCGCGCGGGCGGCAGCGACCCCTTTGTCCACGTGGGAAAGATACGCGCTGTATTCCGCGGACCAGTCGCCGGCATTCTGTGGCTGCACGGTGTTTTGCAGGCGCATGTAAAGGCCGACATTTCCCCACAGCCGCACGATCGCCTGGTCGAATGGATTGCGCTTCTGGCTGTTGATCGCATTCGCGCGCCGCGCCTCGCGCTGCAAATCCTCGAGCTTTCCTTTGATCTGATTCCACGAGAAATGTTTGCCGTCGGTCTGCTTGTCGCGATCCGCGTCCATCGGCAGCGCGAGCAGGCCTTTGAGATCGGGGTGGTCGATGCGGATCACCGGCCACGCATCGGCGATGGTCGGCGTCATCGTCATCGCGAGCAGCCACTCGGTGCCGGAGAGGATTTTCGGGCGATCGGAGTTGTCCTTCCACGGCTCGATGTTCGCGGCCTGTTTTTCGCGAAGCTGGAGCAATGAATTGCGCGCGAGCGAATCAATCGGCTGCACGCGCCCGCCGGAGACGACCGGCAATTGCCCGAAGGTCTGGACAGCAAAGGCGCCGTCCTTGTCCTTTGGCAGACGGATCGAACCGGCGATCCACGCGGCGAAGACGAGGGTGAGAATGATGGGAAGCCACTTTTTCATAAGGATGTCAGGGAAGCGTAGCGGTGGAATCCGGGTAGCACGCTCGTCCCGAGCGTTGGTCTTGGCGTCCCGCCAAGATGAACTTCCCTGCCGCGTCGGCATTGAAAACGTGAACGAGCCCCGGAGCGATGCGTGAGGGAAGTCCGCGAAGGCGGGACGCCTTCGCCAACGTTCGAGACGAACGTGCTACCCGGACATCCGCGCCTCACGCCGTCCTCCGTTTCTTCGTGAAACCGATGAGGTGATACATGAATTGCCAGAGCATCCCGAGCGATACGACCGCGCAGCCGACATATGGCGTTAGCCAGGAGGGATTTTTTACGACTTGAAGGGTGCTGTTTCCGACCGCGGCGCGTTCGTCGCGACCCATTTGATATTGGTAATAGGTCAGACCTTCGTAGCGCAGCGGACTGTTCATGTAGATGTCCACCTCGCGCTTCTCGCCCTTCGCGAGATTTTCGATCTGCACGCGGCTCTGGAAGTTTTTTGGAATCTCGGTGCCGGGATAAACCTCGTGAGTGGTTTTCAGCAGCTTCATGGAATACGGCAGATACGTGCGCTCCCAGCGCAGCGCGGTGTGCCAGTGCCCGCCCGCGATTTCCAATTCCTCGTCATTCAGCCACGGCGAGACGAGCCATGTGCCGAGGCCTTTGCCGCCCTGCAGCAGCTCGATCGTAGCCGCCGGCAGATTGCGTTTGTCCATCTCCCGCGTCTCGGCGAGCGGCACGATAAGCGCGCGTTTGCCCGCGCCGTTCCCCGCCGCGGCGGGCAGCGTCTCCGCGCTGATCGTTTCCTTCCGCGCGATCCTCTCCGCGGCGTATCGCATCGCCCCGCCCTGTGCGTTGAAGCGCGTGAGCATCTCGCCTTGAAAGCGCTTCTTCAGCTCATCGCGCAACCGCGCTTCCCGCTCGGGCTGCGTCGCGATCCGTTTCGCCGCGGCCACGATATCGCGCGTGTCGTTTTCCCCGATCGCGGCAAACGCCTCGCGCCATACCGTCACGCGGCCTTCGCTCTCGAGCGCGCGCTCCGCCTGCGGTGCGAGCCCGTCGGCGCTGGCAAACTGGCCTTCGACCGTCGCGAGCGCGCCGGTGAGCTGGCCGTATGCCTTCAAAATCGCGTCATGCGAGAGCACCTCGCTGTTCGCGTGGTAATCCTTCACCCGCACCGTGAACGGCAGCTTCTCGTGTTTGATCTCGCCTTTCGCCACCACCATTTCCTCCGGGATGGACACGACTTCGTCCGCATCTTTTGAGGAGTTCGTGACGAAGACCAGTTCGTTGTCGCGGTGGCTTTCCGTGAATGAGCGCGTCTCGCCTTCGCGGAAACTCACCAGGCTTTCATCCGAGAAAAGATCCGTCGCGAGCTGGCCGACCAGCAGCAGGATGATGCCGGTGTGCGTGAGGTTGATCCCGATTTTTTTCTTTGTGAATTGGAAGCGTTTGATGTGCGCGGCGAGCAGATTCAGCACGAGCACGATGCCGACGAAGTATCCGCCTGGCATCACCGGGATCTGCCAGTCCGCGCCGGCCGGCCCGGTCCAGATGAAGTAGCTCTTGAACCACCGCTCCTGCGCTTCCCAGAGCCCTTCGGTGACTTGCGCGATGGTGCCGAGGAAGACGAGGACGATGCCGAATGCGAGGCAGGTGACGGTGAGGCGAAGCGAGGTAAAAATGTTCCAGAGCAGCTTCATTTTGAAAATGGGGAAGGGAACATCGAACTTCCAACATCGAACATCGGACCTCGAAGTAGGCGCACGGATGCGAAGTCCACCCTTCGAGGTTCGAGGTTCGAGGTTCGAGGTTCGAGGTTCATTCGGCAGGTTGTTTTGCGAAGGCGATGAATGATTCGCGCGCCGCGGCCACGGCAGACGCATCGCCCATCAGTTTGTAAAACCACCAGCGCCCTCCACGCGGGACGATCGCGCCGAGCAGCGCGCGCGCATCACCTTTCAATTCGATGAGCACCGCATCCGGCGACGCGGGATCGAGCGGCGAGGCGACGGTGGCGAGCCCGGCGTCATCCACCGCGGGGAGGCCGAGCTGCTGGCACCAGCGGTTCACATTCGCGAGCGTGCCGCCGGTATCGTTTGGGAAAATGCTGACGAATACCTCGCCCTTCCCGCCGTCCTTTTCCGGCACCGCAAATTTCCCGACCTGCATGTTTCCCGGCGCGAGCGGCTGCCAGCCAACGGGCACGGTCCAGTTGAATTCCGGTGCTGCCGGCGGCGCACTTGCTGCCTCGGCCGCTGGAGCCGCGCCTTCCTTCACACGGACGCTTTTCAAAAACTCGACGAACACCGGCTTCTGCGCCGACACGAGCGCCTCATCGCCAGCTAGTTTGTAAAACCAGCTCGCGTCCGCTTCGTGGTAAAACGCCGTGACGATGCGCAGCGGCGCGCCGCCTTCCTTCGCGCCGAGCACCTCAAACATCTGTCCCTTTTTCCCGCCGATCTCGACCGGCTCCAGCGTCTTCGCCAGCTCCGCATCCTCGATCGCGGCGAGCCCCGCCTGCTCGCGCCACATGTTCACCACGAGCCCTTCGCGGCCCGCGAGATTCGGCAGCGGCGTGATGTTCACGCCGGCCTCCTTCGCCCCATCCCTGATCGCGAACGCGGCAAGATTCACCGAGTTCGCGGGGACCTCCGTCCAGCCCGCCGGCAGCTTGTATTCGAGCTGCGGTTTTACCTTCGGCAGCGGGCTTTGCGCGCGCTCCGGCGTGGCGGCGGCGACGGGTTCGGCGTGGATTTCACTCGGCGCGAGGTAAACGCGGATCTGCGTTTTTTTGCAACCGCCCGCACCCATCGCAATGGTGCAAAATGTGGCGATGGCGGATGCGGTGTGAGGACGAAATTTCATGAGACGCGGTGGCTCTAATGCAAGGCAGCGCCATGCGCGAACCCCATTTTCTGGCAGCGAGTCAATCCGGCGTGACCGGAGTTCTTATCACAAAATCGTGCCTGACGGACCAGCCTGCCTGCGGATCAATACTGCACGTGAAGCCGCAGAAACCGCCGCGCGCCGGACGCGGTCGGAAGCGGCGTGCTGTCCTCAACGACGATCAGCGCGGTGCCGTCGCCCTGGCTCGCGGGTCCGTTGAGGATGCGCGTATCGGCGGTCCAGGTGATGAGATCGCTGGAAACCTGCGGCGTGATCGCCAGTCCGATGGTGCCTTCGCGAACGCGATACGTGGCGCGGAGAAATTGCATGCCGGGAGCGGCGGTGAAAACGCTGGGGACGATTTCGGGCCGGCTCGCAGACGCCAGCGGCGAACTGGCAAGCGCGAATTCCAGCACGTTGAAAATGCCGTCGCGATCGGGGTCCGCGGCCGCGCCCCAGACAGTGGATTCTTTCGCAGGATCCGCGAGGTCGGCGGCGGAAAAAATTTGCGTCCGCCAGTCGGCAAGCGTGAGCACGTCGAGTTCGCCGGGTTTGCCGCCGGTGCTGTAACTCGCGCGCCAGTTTGCGCCAATCGCGGGATCGAACTGCGCGGCAATGAGGACCAGCGCGGCACCGTCGCCATCCGGCGCGAGCGGCCACGGTGGGGCGTCATCGTAGGTGAAAAGCGCGATGCCCGCGCCCGCGCCGTCGATCACCCGCACCGTCTCGCCCGAGTCGTTCAGATTGCCGGTGAAAATTCCCGCGAGCGGGAGCCCCGCGCCATAGCGCGACGCAAATGCGGCGGCGTTTTCCGCGAGGCAGACGCGCGCGCCGGGAGCGAGCGTGGTGATGCTGGCGGCGGCAAAATCGAACGTGACGCCCGCGTTCACTTTCACCCCGCGCAGGTCGAGCGTTTCGGTGCTCACATTTTGGAATTCGAGATACTCGAAGTCGTTGTCCGTATTGAATCCCGCGCCGATCTCGGCCGCGCCCGGCGGGAGCGGATGATACTGCACTTTGCTGAGGATGAGCTTGCCCGCGATCGCCGGAGCGAACGTGGAAAAAAACGCTTCATCGAGCCCGCTCCATTCGCCAGTGCCACTGCGGAAACGAGCGCGCACCAGTGTTTGCGAGTTGATCGTGATCGCGCCGGAGAATGGCGTTCCCGCGATTCCGCCGCCGATCGCGCGCGGGTCGGAACCATCCAGCGTGAAGTAAATCGCCCCGCCTCCCGCGGCGCTGAGCGCGACTTGAAAACCCGCCGCGACCTGGCCGCCGCGTTGTGAAAAAAGCGGCGCGTCCACGCTCGGAAAAAGCGCGAATCCGCGTTTTGCGGACGATCGCATTTGCGCAATCACGTTCACCGTCCGCGTCGGAAAAAACAGCGCGCGCACGCTGGCCACTTTCGCGTTCCAGTTTGCCTGATTTTCGTCTGCCGTCTGTGCCCAGCGCAGCGATTCACCGATGACGGCCTGGTCGATCTGGCCGGCGAGCGCGTCCCAATGAGTCTGCGCGCGCGCGGGTGTGAACGCGCCACCGTGATGGAAATGGCGCTGCGCGACATCCGCGAACGCGATGCGGTATTCGGCGTTTGCGAGCAGATCCTCGTGAATCCACTCCGGGTTGCTGAAAGTGAGGTTGTCGCGGTTTGGGCTCGTGAGATTCACGGCGTTTGCGCGATCGTCAAACCACTCCGTCGCGCGCACGCTCGACTCACCGTCGTGCATGATGAAATGCCACGGCTCCGTCGTGCCGCGCCGACGGAGCGCGCGGAAATTGTTCGGCTTTTCCCAGTTAAAGGAAACCGAGAGCGGCTCGTCCGCGTGCCCCGTATAGTAGTGAAGCAGCATGTAGGCGGCGAGTTCGTGCGGATCGAGCAGCGCGGGCAGCGCGGCGTTTGGCGTGCCGTCGGCGTTGCGGCCGAGCAGTGCGAAATAGTTCGCGTTCGTCGGGTTCGCGTTCACCGCGCGGGCTTTCGTCCACAAGTCCGTCCACGCCGTGAGATCGCCCGCCGTGGCCTCGATCGTGAGTTGCGGCAGGCCGGTCGCGGCGACCCCGTCGTACTCGATCGCGCTGCCGCCGAAATAGGTCGCGCCGAAATCCTCCTGCGCGCGTTCCTGCGTTTGGTAAAGGCCCCAATACTGGCCGTTCAGCAGCAGGTGATAGTAGCGGGAGCGCGTGGACGCATAGCCCGCGGCACCCCACAGATCGCGGCAGAAAACGTCGCGCATCGCCGTGAACTCGATCCGCACACCGAGGCTGAACGGATCGGCGTAGGCGTAGCCATGTTCGCAGCGCAGCGAGATCGTGTCGAAATTCCGCGCACCATCCGCGCCGAACAGCGGAAACTGCAATTTCGAGGCGCCGTGTTCGCCGCGGAAAAACAGATTGAAAGAGTGCTTCGGAAAATTCGCACCGCGGCTCTGGCCCCCGCGGATTCGCAGCCCGGCGTCGATTTGAAACGCGGGCGTGTTGTCCGGATTGATCATCTCCAGGGACGCGGGCCGCTCCATGCCATCGGTCGTGGCATTCACATAGATGCCAGTCGTCGCTCCGGTGAGATTCGCCTGATCGGTGACGAGACTGAGCGTCGGCAACTGCGCCAGCGCGTTCAGTTTTTGTATCTGCGAGTAAAGCGGGAGCGTCACTGGCACGAGGCCGTAGCGCAGGATTTGGCCATTGATCGGACCGGACGGCCAGCCGCCGGCGAGCGTGCTCGCGTTCGTTTGCAGGAGCAGATCGGCGGGAAAAATGTAGGTGTTCGTGTCCGTGTTCGTCGGAAGAAAATTGGTCTTGAAAGCCCGCGCACGCAGCGTCGTCGTGGTGCTGATCGTGAATGCTCCGGCGTAAGCCGCGCTCGTCTCATTGGGCGCGCTGCCATCGAGCGTGTAGCGGATCGTCGCGCCGCTCGTCGCCGTGGTGATGCCGACCTGCACCGGCACGGTGAAAAAGCCGCGCTTCACGCTGAAAACCGTGTCCGCGACGAAGCCGCTGAACGACGGGCCATTTGCGGTGCCCGGCGTCGGCGTGAAAAAGTAACCCGTGTTTCCCGCCGCATCCTGGCCGTGGGAATAGTCCGCGCGCTGGCGCGGGAACGCTGGCGCAAACTCGCCGATCACCATACCGCCCGCATCCTTGAGCGCGAGGTATTCGCCCGCGTTATCGAGTTTGAAATTCGTGTGCATCGGCAAGGTCGCGCGATCTTTTCCCGAAGCGAAAACGACGAGGAACTGCTGCGCGCCGATCACCGTCGCGGGGAAAATCCACGTCGCGCTGCCATCGGTGAGTTGGTAGCCGCCGATGGCGATCGGCGCGGCGGTCGGGTTGTAGAGTTCGAGCCAATCCGACGCGGCACCGTCCTCGTCCAGCAGACCGGCTTGATTCTCCGCGAGGAATTCATTGATGCGCACCGGGCCATTCGTCGGCGGCTCCGTCGGCGCGGGCACGAAGAGCACGTCGCGCAAATAGTTGCTGCCTTGAAATGCGGTCGCGGGCCGCGCGGCGCTGGTAGTGGTGAAAACGCCCGCGTTTGCCGGATGGGTGAGATGCGCGCCGTTGCCGCCAGCCACGGCGAGATCCCCGTTGAGAAATGCGTAGTTGCGCCCGCCGCCACCGGTCGTGACGACCACGGTGTAGTCCGCATTCGCGAGCACCGGAACATCCGGAACATCGAGCGTGATCCATCCCGTCGTACCGCCGTACGTCCACGGGTAAGGCCCGCCGATCACTGTGCCCGTGCTGTTCCGCCAGAGCCGCGCGGTGTGCGCGCCGGTCTCCGCCGCCAGCGCATACACGCGGAGATGCGTCACGTTTCCGTCCACTGTCGGCCGGAAGATCGTGCCGAGTTCGTAAAAGTTTCCCTCCGCGCCGGAGTCATTGCCCGTTTTCCCCGGAGGAAAAAGCGACTCCTGCGCGATCGCGTGCGAAAGGCAGGACAACACCGCAAGCCCCTGGATTGCGAAACGCGGCAGCGGCGGGGATGGCGAAAATTTCATCAATTCGGAGATGCCCTCATTTTGTGCCAACTCTCCGCCCGCCGCCACCCGTCTTCCGGCAAAGTGCCGCCGATTTTTGCGATGGTGATTCGCCAGCATTTTGCGGACAACTCCCGCATGGCTCTGCTCATCAAAAACGGACGCATCGTCACCGCCGATTCCGACTTCACCGGCGATATTTTTTGCGAAGGCGAAACGATCACACGCATCGGCACCGGCTTGGATGCGCCGCCGGGCGCGGAGGTCATCGACGCCACGGGCAAGCTCGTCTTCCCCGGTTTCATCGACCCGCACGTTCACATTTACCTGCCTTTCATGGGCACGTTTTCCAAGGACACCTACACGACCGGCAGCCAGGCCGCGCTCGTCGGGGGCACGACGACGCTCATCGAAATGTGCTGCCCGTCGCGCGCAGATGAGGCGCTCGCGGGATTCGATCTTTGGATGTCGCAGGCGGTCGGGAAGTCGGCGTGCGATTTTTCGTTTCACATGGGCGTCACGAAATTCGACGACAACACCGAGGCGCAACTCCGCGAGATCGTGCGGCGCGGCATCAGTTCGTTCAAAGTGTTCCTCGCTTACAAAGGCGCGTTTGGCGTCGATGACAAGGAGCTTTACCGCACGCTGAAACTCGCGAAGGAACTCGGCGTCATCGTCACCGCGCATTGTGAAAACGAAACGCTGATCGCCGAACGTTCGCGCGAACTGCTGGCCGCGGGCGTGACCGGGCCGGAGGGCCATCACGAGCGCCGTCCGCCGCGCGTCGAAGCGGAAGGCGTGCATCATCTCTGCACCTTCGCCGAGCTCACTGGCGCGCACATTTACTGCGTCCACACGAGCTGCGCCGAAGCGCTTGATGTCGCCATCGCAGCGCGGCAGCGCGGCGTGAAAGTGTGGGTCGAAACGCTGATCCAATATCTGCTGCTCGATAAAACTTACGCGGAGCGCGCGAATTTCGAGGGCTCGAAATTCGTGATGTCCCCGCCGCTGCGCGATGCGCGCAATCAAGCCGTGCTCTGGAACGCGCTCGCGAGCGGCCTCGTCAGCACCGTTGCCACCGATCACGCCCCGTTCGATTTTGAAAAACAAAAGCCAATGGGCCGCGATGACTTCACGAAAATCCCCAACGGCATCCCCTCGCTCGAAGACCGCGTGAACCTGCTCTACACCCACGGCGTGAAACGCGGTCGGCTCGACCTGAACACCTTCGTCGCCGTCGCGAGCACGAACACCGCGAAACTCTTCGGCCTCTTCCCGCGCAAAGGCACCATTGCCATCGGCAGCGACGCCGACCTCGTCATCTACGACCCCGAATATCGCGGAAAACTCTCCGTCAAAACGCAGACACAAGCCGTCGATTACAACGCCTTTGAAGGCTGGGAAATCGAAGGCCGCCCGAGTGTGGTGACCGTCCGGGGCGAAGTCGCGGTGCGCGGTGGGAAGTTTGTGGGCACGATTGGCCGCGGACAATTCCTCAAGCGAGAACCATCACATTTTTAGATGGCTCACGGGTTGTCGTCCTGAACCACCATGTCTCCGCAAACCGAACGCTCCGCTTTTCTCACCCGCCGCCAGTTTTTCTCCAAAACTGCCGTCGGCATCGGCACTGCCGCGCTGTCTTCCCTGCTGGATCGCGACCTTCTCGCGGGATCAATCACCGGCGGGCTGAATGGGCTCCCGCATTTCGCGCCAAAGGCGAAGCGCGTCATCTATCTTCTGCAAAACGGCGCGCCGCCGCATCTCGACACCTTCGATTGGAAGCCAGGCATGGAGAAGTTTCGCGGTCAGGAAATCCCGGCGTCGGTGCTGGGTGGCAAGCGTTTCTCCACAATGACGCAGGGGCAAAAGCAGAAGCTCGTCCTGCCTGCGCTCACGGGTTTCAAACAATACGGCAAATCCGGCGCATGGGTCGGCGACTACCTGCCGCACACGGCGGGGATCGTGGACGACTTGTGTTTCATCAAGTCGATGCATACCGAGGCGGTGAATCACGCGCCCGCGATTTCGTTTTTCCTCACTGGCGGCGAGCAGCCTGGAAGGCCCAGCATGGGTGCGTGGGCGACTTACGGGCTGGGCTGCGAGACACAGGAGTTACCCGCGTTTGTAGTAATGACCTCGCGCGACAAGGAGGCGACGTGTGGTCAAATCTTCTACGACTTCTACTGGGGCTCGGGCTTTCTCCCGTCGAAATTCCAAGGCGTGCGTTTTCGCGGCAGTGGCGATCCAGTCCTATATCTATCAAACCCGGATGGCATGTCGCGCGAAGTGCGCCGCGGCTTGCTGGACGATCTAGGAAAACTCAACGAGCAGCACTACGCGGAATTCGGCGACCCTGAAATCGCGACGCGCATCGCGCAGTACGAGATGGCTTACAAGATGCAGGCATCCGTGCCGGAACTAACCGACTTTTCCCAGGAATCGCCGGAGACACTCGCGAGCTACGGCCCGGATGTGAACCGCCAGGGTTCCTTCGCCTACAACTGCCTGATGGCTCGCCGCCTCATCGAGCGCGGCGTGCGTTTTGTGCAATGCTTCCACGCCGGATGGGATCACCACCAAAATCTAACTACCCAGTTCAAAATTCAATGCGCGGATACCGATCAGCCGAGTGCGGCATTGGTAACCGACCTAAAGCAACGCGGCCTGCTTGACGATACGCTCGTAATTTGGGGCGGTGAATTTGGGCGGACGCCATTTTTGCAAGGCGATATTGCCGATACCAAGAAATGGGGCCGCGACCATCATCCTTACGCATTCACGATCTGGATGGCGGGCGGCGGGATCAAGCCCGGCATCACCCACGGCGAGAGCGACGACTTCGGCTTCAACGTCACAAAAGACCCGGTCCACGTCCACGACTTCCAAGCCACCGTGCTCAACCAGCTTGGGATCGACCACGAAAGGCTGACCTACCGTTTCCAAGGCCGCCAGTTCCGCCTCACCGACGTGCATGGCAAAGTCGTGAAAGCCGTGCTTGCCTAGAATTCGCAGGCCCGCCTTCATCTCAAACGAAGCTCTGCCCTTCAGAGCCGATAGCAATTTCCTACGGCACGACCACCAACCCGGCTCCTTTCGCCATCACGGCCTGCCGCCCGTCAAAGGTGCAAAATTTCGTCGCTCCGAGTTCCAGCGCGAGGGCGACATGGAGCGTGTCCAGCGAGCGGCATAAGTTCGGTGCTGCGTGGGCGGTCGCGAGGTTCTCTGCTTCTTGAAAAGACATCCGTCCAAGCCGGACTGGTCGCAGCGAAAATACCCGCCGCGAGGTCGTTCTCGAAACTCGCCAGCACTGCCTTGCGTTCCGTCTCGGTGATTTCGCCGCGCCCGTGTTTCTGGCCAAATGCCGCCTTCATTTCCAGCCTGTGCAGCGCCGTGATGGCGGCAGGCCACCCCGCTCCCGAACGAGCGCCACGGCCTGCGCCGAGTTCGGCTCGCTCAGGTAAAGCTTCAACAAAACACCCGAGTCGAAAATCCGCATCAGACCCGTTCCGCCCGCAATTCATCGAGCCCCGCCTGCGAATCCGGCAAGACCCGTTCGCCGAAAAGTGCCTTCTGCCGGGCGAGAAAATCCGGCATCTTCTGTGCCAACGGTGGAGCGGACCCAGTCGTCGTCGCTCGCGGCGCGTGCGCATCCATCCAGCGGCGGACTTCCACCCACTGCGCGGGCGGCAATTGGGCAATGGCGGCTTCTATCTCAGTAGGCGTGCTCATACGCGGAAGATGCCTGAGCCGAGCGCCATCGGCAACCGTCGAGTCGCTCCCGGCAGCACAGGGCGAATTTCATAGCGCGGTGTGTGGTGGTCGGGGTCGCGCGCCGCCGCACTGGCTCCAGGCAGTCCCGCCCCTCACCACGAAGCTCAGCTTCCCCCGCAGATAAGGATGTGCCGAGCGCACTCCGTCTCCGACATCTCGGCGAAAAGTGGCGTGTTGACTGACTCGTGATGCTGCGGAAAATGCCTCCATGACCGTGACGCTCAGCAAACGCACCGAGGAGATCGTCCAGACGCAGTTAAAGTCCGGCCGCTACTCGACCCCGGACGAAGTGGTCAATCATCTGATCGAGGAGCTTTCCGGAGAAACATCGCCCGCGTTCCCGTCCAGCCCGAGCGCAGCGGAACTCAAATCCTCGCTGCTTGCGGCGGTGAGCAAGCCTACGAGCCCGTATCGGAAAGGCGAATTCGTTAAGTTGACCCGGCGCGTGATAGCTGAAGAGCGCAGCGCATGAGCTTGCGCGTCGTCTATACCGACGACTTCCCGGCCGATGTGGCGGAGCAGGCTTGCTGGTATGCCCGGCAGCGGGGTGAAGCACTGGCCCTCGACTACGCACACGCCGTGGAAGCGACGCTGGAGTTTCTCGCGCAACATCCGCGACTCGGCTCGCTGTGCCACTATCCCGAGCCGCAACTCGCGGATTTACGCTCCTATGTCGTGGAAAAGCCTTTCAACCGGCACCTCATCTATTACCGCATTTCCGGCGAGGAACTGGTCGCGTTCCGCGTGGTGCCCGGAGCGCGCGACCTCCCCCGACGTCTGCTCGATCCGCCGGGGGAGGAGTGATCCAACATGCGCGGTGTGAGGCAGTGGGACCACGCGCCGCCGCTCTGACTCCAAGGCCGTCCCTCCCCTGACAAATACGGCGTTGCCGAGTCGTCTAGTTCGCAACGAGGGAAAAAGATTGGAAGGGTAAAGGCCGACCTCTCTCCCTCCTTTCCCATGCTGTGCTGCTTGGGCTGCTTTGGTAGAAGAATCGCATGGACCTAGTGTATTGTCAATTGTAGCGCGATGGTTAAAAGTGAAAGAATTAGCTGGTACTAATATTATCTCTGTATAAATGGGCGTGATGCCAAAGAAAAAGCATCACATCCGACTCAGTGGCGAGGAACGCGGGCAACTCGAAA
>JANNWY010000306.1:0-6061 GCA_031409335.1 Chthoniobacteraceae bacterium
CACCTTCGGCACAGCCAGCGCTGCCGACCATGCCGGCTGCTCCCGTTCTTGACCACTTCCTCACTTTCACAATGTTGGCATTTCATTCCCTCTGCTTGCCAGCTTCTCCCGCTCGTTGTCAATACCTGTTGAGCAATCCCGCAAATCCAGCACGGTATTGTAGAGCCGCGCGGCTTCCTGCCAGACGGGGAGGTCTTCGAAGCGTTGGTATTTGGCCATGATTGGGAATGTTCAGTTATTTTTCATTTTCCATGTTCCCTCGTCCATTCCCTACGCCCCCTGCACGATCTGCTCCAGCCGGAAGCCATCGATATCCGTCTTCATTTGCAGCCAGATGGGGAGGTGGTCGCTCATCTGGTAGGTGAACTTTTCGCGGGTGTAGTTTTTGCCGGGGAAGAGTTCTTTGATGTGGGCGTCGTCGATGAAGAAATCGAGGGCGCCGCCGTGGTTGGTGAAGTTTTCGGGGATGGTGGGGAGGTGGAGGATTTGGTCGTAGCGGGCGTCGTTGCCGAGATTGGATCCCTGGATGATGCGGTCGCCGACTTTGAGCTGGATGAGGGGTTTGGGGACTTTGAGGCCGCGGCTGGCGAGGGCGGCGAAGAGTCGGTCGGTGAGCTTTGGGGTATTGAAGTCGCCCATGACGATGAGGTCGTGGTCTTCGACGAATTTGCTGGCGAAACGGGTATCGATCCAGTCGGCGAGGAGTTTGAGCTCGGCTTCGCGTCCGCTGGTCTGGCCCCAGCGGGCGTGGGCGGCGATGGCGAGGAAGTCGAAATTTCCGGCGCGGAAGCTGCACATGTAGGGGGCGCGCCAGAAGGAGCTGGTGGCGAGGTATTCCTGGCCGTCTTTGAGGCGGGGCACGTCGAGCTCGGCGGCGAGGCCATTGAAGGTGACGGCGCGGCGGTCGTAGAGGAAGGCGGTGCGCTCGGCGTTGCCGCCGTCGTCGGCGATCCAGTCGCTATAGACGACTTTCCAGGAGTCGCCGAGGAAGGTGAGGACGCGACCGAGGTCGCCGAGGTTGTCGCGCAGTTCGACGAGGGCGACGAGGTCGAACTGGCCGAGGATTTCGGCGATGTAATGGATGGCGGCTTCGGTGCGGCGGACTTTGCCAAATTCGCGGATGTTCCAGACGGCGACGTTGATGGTTTCGTCGAGCTTGGACGGGGGGATCTTGGCGGCGTCGATGCGGGCGCGGAGGGCGAGGAGGCCGGCAGCGATTTCGGGGGTGACGGAGCCGTGGTGCATGGGGAAGTCGGGATTTTGAGGAAAACGGTGGGCGCGGGCAAGCGTGCAGCGCGGAGCGGGCGGAGAATGCGAAGGATTTTCGTCCGGCAATCCGAAGCGGGCACGGTGGCTGCTAATCGCAAAGGTCAAACAACGTAAACAAGGAGACCAATCAATATGAATTCCCGCGAGCTATCCCGATTCGACGCCCTCAAAGGCAGCAGCAGTTTTGGCATTAACAATGTGAATGACTTCAAGCCGGCGTTGGGGACGACGAAGACGAAGGCGCAGGAGCTTTTCGACGCGCTCGGGACGGTGGCGGATGGGGAGGCGGCAACGGCGAAGGATACGGTGCTGGGGAATTTGGTCCGGGCGATCCTGGCGCAGGATGCGGGGGCGGGCGATTTTCATGGCGGGACGACGAGCAAGAGTGTGCAGCGGGATGGGCTGATGGCGGTGCTGCGGGGCTTCAATAAGAGCGCGGGAGCGATTGCGACGGCGGAGGGCACGCCGGAGATCATGTACAACTTTCGGATGCCACACGGGACGAATGACACGGTGATCGCGGCGCGGGCGCGGGCTTTCGCGGATGCGGCGGTGCCGCTCAAGGCGAAGTTTCTTGCGCTGGAGCATCCGGCGGATTTCATCGAGGCGCTGCGGCAGCGGGTGGTGGATTTTGAAAACGCAGACAGCGAGCAGAGTACGGGCTTGCAGGGTCAAGTGGGGGCGACCGCGAGCATCGACGATTTGATCGACCAAGGGCTGGTGATCCTGAAGCAGCTTGATGCGATCATGCACAATAAGTATGCGAGCAACCCGGAGAAGCTGGCGGCTTGGCTGACGGCGAGCAACATTCAGCGGCCTTCGGTAACGGTGAAGACTTCGCCAAATGCGAAGCAGCCAGGAACGGCTCCGACACCTGCGCCGCAGGCCATGGCGACGGCGTAAGAGAGCGGGCTGCCGCGTGTCACCGATCTTGTCGTTGAGCCTTCAGCTTTGCGGGCCCGTTTCACGGTGCCGTCGTCACGCCGCTCCCAATCCAGGATTCTCCACAAAGGCGTAGGCGAGCATGTGCAGGATGTGCATTTGCGCGTCCTCGACCCGGCCATAGTGCGTCTCGTCGATGACGATGAGTTGCTTCGCGAGTTCGGCCATGCGTCCGCGTTTTCCGCCGACGAGGGCGACGGTGGTGAGGCCGTTTTCATTCGCCCACTCGAAGGCTTTCACGAGGTTCGGCGAATTGCCGCTGACGCTGACACCGATCAGCACGTCGCCGGGCTGGCCGTAGTTTTTGAGCTGCCGCGCGAAGATGTCTTCATACGCGTAGTCATTGCCGAGCGCGGTGATCCACGCGGTGTTGTCGGTGAGCGAGGAAACGCGGATCGCCCGTCCGAGCGCTTCGGCGCTGCATTTGCCGAGGTCGGTGGTGAAGTGCGACGAGTTCGCGGCGCTGCCGCCGTTGCCGATGCAGAAGATTTGGCGCTTCTCCAAAATGGCGCGCCGCAGCACTTCGATGATGCGGGCCACCGCGTCGGCGGGGATGGAATCGGTGGCGCGTTTTTGGGCTTCGAGATAGTTGGTGATCCAGTTTTTCATGTGTTGAGATTTCAGAGTCTTCCTCTTCCTCTTCCGCGTAATCTTCCTCTTTTCGGCTGAGGCAGAGGAGGAAGATTAAGCGGAAGAGGAAGAGCAAGAGAATGCTGCGGCGAGCGCGAGTGCGCCGATGGGGACGGCGTCTTCGCGGAGCGCGGCGATGAGGATTTTGGGGCCGGGGAGAAAAGCGTCCATGATGAATTTTGGCAGCGCATTTTCCAAAGTCGCGCGGACCGGCTCGCCAATGAGCGACAGGCCACCGCCCACGACGATGACTTGCGGATGGAGCAATTGCACGACGTGCGACAGCGCGAAGGCGAGGTGCCCGAGCGCGTCGTCGAGGATTGAGCGGGCGAGGGGATCGCCCTGCGTGATCGCGGTGCCGAGGTGCCGGGCCTCGCAGCCGGGCGGGTTTGCGGCGACGAGTTTTGCCAGCGCGGACTCGGGCCGCGCGGCGATCTCTTGCAGAATGCGCCGGTCGATACTCCAGCCCGAGCAAAGATCCTCGACGATCGTGCCATCGCGATCGAGCCGCACATGCCCGATCTCGATCTCGCCCGGTGCAGCGCCGTGGTAAAGCCGCCCATTCACAACTAGTCCACCGCCGATCCCGCTGCCGATATTCACCCAAAAGACCGGATCGAACCCGATGCCCGCGCCGTGCCGCGCCTCGCCAAGCGCCGCGACATTCGCGTCGTTTTCCACGAATGTTGGCAGTTGTGAAATTGAGGTGAGCCATGCCGCGAGCGCGAAATCATTCCACCCGGCGATGTGATGCGATTTCACGATGCGCCCCGTTTTCCAATCCACCGGCCCGCCGTAACCCACGCCGATCGCGCGCGGCTGCCAGCGCTCGATCAACTCCGGCAACGCCCCCGCGATCTGTGCGCGGATGCCTTCGCCGCCTTTCGCGCGCTCCACCAAAAAACGACGCCGGTCGAGAATGCGCCCGGTTTCATCGCCCGCGATGACCTGCAATTTGGAGCCGCCAATTTCGATCGCGAGAAGATGCATTTAGGGAAGTGCGCCCGGTATTGCCATGTCACGCGCGCGCTGCCAATTGCAGATTTGGCGGCATCGCCAGCCGAAGTGCTCGCGATTGCGGTCCACATGTTCGGGCTTGCGAAAAGTCGTGATGCATCGCCAGCGGGACTTGCACAACGGACTCTTACTGAGACTGCTTCCCGCTTCAAATGCCGACCGATCCCGCTGTCCCCATGCCCGTCCCGCCACATGGCGCGGAAGGCGGTGCGTGGCGCGGGGTGGATGGCACGTGGCGGCCGCTCTTTGGCGGCATCGCCGAGCATGGCGTCAGCATTGAGTGGCACGATTTTCATGTGGCGCGCGAACTCGACTGGTCGCGCAGTTTTCATCCGGGCTGCCTGGAAATCTGCCTGAACTATTCCGGTGCCGCGCGCCTGCAAGACGGTGCGGCTGAGCGCGATCTCGGGCCGGGGCAGGTGGCCGCCTACACGACGCGGAGTGGCTCGCCGCGCGCAGTGCGCCGCGCGGCGACGATGCACCGTTTTCTTACCATCGAAATCATGCCGGACTTCCTGCGCACGCAATGTGCGGGGCGGCTCGAATTGCTCAAAGCGCCGCTGCGCCACTTCGTCGAACAAGGCGCGCAGAGTCCGCCTTTCCTCGAAATCCGGCCACTCTCGACGGCGCTGCTCGCGGTGCGCGCGGCGCTGCTGGAGCCACCCGTGCAGCAGGCCGCGCGCGGTGCGTGGTTTCAGGGAAAGGTGCTGGAAATTCTCGCGCTCACCGTTTTCCGCGAAGACGAAAGCGGCGCGTTTTTCTGCGAACGCCACAAGCGCGCGAACCGTGATCGCGTCGAGCGCGCGCGGTATCTCCTGGAGCGCGATCTGGAAAATCCGCCGTCGCTGGAAATGCTCGCGCAGGATGTGGAATGCAGCCCGTTTCACCTGAGCCGCATTTTCTCGGAGGAGACGGCGATGAGCATTCCGAAATTCCTGCGCACGCGCCGCATCGAACGCGCGGCGGAGATGCTGCGCGCGGGGAAAACGAGCGTGACGGATGCGGCGTTCGCGGTCGGGTACTCGAGCCTCAGCGCGTTCAACAAGGCGTTCGTCGAGCAGATGGGCTGCTGTCCGGGCCTGTATCCGGCGGTGAAAATACCGGGCCGCAAACCGCGCGCCTGAGCGCCGCGCAATCCCGCGCGCACCGGGCGCAAGCGCGAGGAAGCGGGCCGCGCGCGCATCCGCCAGAGTGCGCCCATGAAACGCATCCTCTTTTTCGCCCTCGCCGCCACTCCCGCATTTGCCGCGGACATCGCCGGCTTCACCGCGCCCGATGCCTGGAGCCGCGGCGGCGCAAACACGACTTACTACGGCTGGGACGCCTTCGAGGGCGGCCCGAAGCTGCTCGATGACTCGTCGCCCGACATCAATCCTTTCGCGATCTCCGGCGTCTCGATCGTGCAAAATACCGATGTCTTCGCCAATGTCCGCGCATCGCAAAATCTCTACTCCGGCCCGGCGGACAGTTTCGACATCACCGCGGACGCGAAGAGCGATGGCGGCACGGGCGGCTTCACCACGATCCTCGTGCAAATCGCGGGCTCTGTTTTCGGACCGGGCAGGACGCCTGCGGGCGTCGCTGCGAATTCGTTTTCCATCAATGGCGAGGCTCCCGGCTCGCTCGCGAGCGGATACATCGCTGACAATCGCAACCTGTGGTGGCTCGAATGGATCCTGCCCGGCAGCCAGCCGCTCTATCAGCTCGAAATCGACACGGAGGCCACCAGCGCGTCGCTTTCCAAAATCACGATCGACACCGCGTGGAGCGCGGCCTCCGCGCTGGATAATACGAGCGTCACCGTCGTCCCCGAGCCCGGCTCGATCACACTGATTGCAGCCGCCTGCGCGTTATTCGTCGCGCGCCGTCGCCGCAAATGAACGCGTCGTTTTCCCCACGCGACCCGCGGCGCGGCGGCTTTACGCTGATCGAATTGCTGGTCGCCATGGCGGTCGTTTTAGTCCTCTCCGGTGTCACGATTACCGCGACGCGGACGGTGCAACAAAGTGCGCGCCAGACGAAAGAACTCCACGCCGCCCGCCAGACTATCGCGGCGTACCTTACCTAGAGCCTGTCCCACCGGTGGCCAGGCAAGGCGGGGCATGGGCTGGCGGGCGATAAGAAAAGAGGCATGAAGACGCGATTCGCGCTTCATGCCCCAAATTCGCGGTCTATAAGTCTGTGACCAAACAAAACTTCATCC